>NZ_JAVDTY010000010.1:0-287678 GCF_031456075.1 Allobosea sp. BE125 | reverse complement strand
GTCCAGAAAACTCGGCTGCCCTGAAACCCGGTGCATCGCGATCAATCCCCTTTATCCAAAGGGAATCACGACACTGCCGGTTATGCAAAGGTCTCTGTAAGGAGAGGGGCAGGGGTGAGGGGTCGGCCCCTTGACCAGTTGCGTGGAAGCCTCACAGCGGTTGGCGCACGGCCAAAACGTCAAACGGCCTACCCCTCACCCTGCCCTCTCCCACCAATCTCGGGCTTGCCCGAGATTGGCAGAGATATTGACCCAAGTCGGAAACATCCGACTTGGATTGGAGAGGGTTCCCGGCGGTTCCAAGCCTCACTGCCACCGTGACGTAAACTACAGCCCGCTGACCAGATGCCCGCCATCGACAGCGATGACCGACCCGGTCATGAAGCGCGAGGCATCGGCGCAGAGCAGCAGCAGCGCTCCGTCGAGATCGCCGAGATCGGCGGCGCGGCGCATCGGGATGCGCTTGATCAGCGCCTGTCCCGGCTCGGTCTCGAAGAAATCGCGGTTGAGATCGGTGATGACATAGCCTGGCGCCAGCGCATTCACCCGGACTTTGTGGCGCGCCCATTCCAGCGCCAGCGCCTTGGTGAGCTGGATCAGGCCGGCTTTCGCCGCCGCGTAGGGCGCGACCGAGATCGCGACCCGCTCGCCCAGGATCGAGGCGATGTTGACGATCGCGCCGCCGCCATCCTGCTTCGCCATGATCCGCGCCGCGGCCTGCGCGGCAAAGAAGCAGCCCTTCAGATTGACATCGAGATGCGCATCCCATTGCGCCTCGCTCAGCTCGAGCGCGCGTTCGGGCTCGGCGACGCCGGCATTGTTGATCAGCACGTCGAGCCCGCCCATCGCCGCACTCGCCTCGGCAAGCCCGGCCTCGATCGCAGCGACGGAAGCGACATCCAGGGCAAGCGGCCTCACCCTACCGGGAAGGCCTTCGCAGGCCCGCGCCAGCGCGCTCAACCGGTCGAGCCGTCGCGCTGCCGCCACGACCTCGGCGCCCTGCCCCGCCAGCAGCGTGACGAAATGCGCGCCCAGGCCCGACGACGCGCCCGTCACCAGCACGCGCTTGCCCTTCAGATCCTCGAACATGCCGGTTCCCTGTTTCCATCCCCGTAGCGAGGGGACACCGCGAAGCCGGGCGGGTCAACAGCCCGCCCGCTGACCTGGAAAGGAACTGTCCGGGCCGGGGCGCGTTGATCGTAATGGGTAGACATGGGAGGGATAGTTGATGTTCCGGCTTCTTTTGATCATCGCGGTTCTCGCGATCGGCTATGATGCGGTTGTGCATCAAGGCGCCTATACGCGTAGCGCCTGGACCAGCATCGTCGGCCTCGCCGATTCAGCGGTGACCAACGCCAAGAACATGAGCGGGGCAGCGCGCGAGGAACCCCGCAGCCAGACCAACTGAGCGGAGTGCATCCGCGAAAAGCCGGCAGCCGGATGGTCGCCGGTTTTCATCCGCTTGGCCGAGCCCCTGCGAAAGATGCTGCAGTGCGGTGGTTTCGGCTGGACTTGATCGGGCGTTGCCTCGACACTCGCGGCAGCGAAACAGCCGGGATTCCACGCTTGACCGAGACAGTCTCCGAAGCAAGGCCGGCATCCGCCGTTGAATCGAAAGATCTGGTCGAAACGCTCAAGGCCGAGATCGTCAGGAAGCTGACCTATTCGCTCGGCAAGAATCCCTCCGTCGCGCAGCCGCATGATTGGGTGACCGCAGTCATCCTCGCCGTGCGCGACCATGTCGTCGATGTCTGGCAACGCTCGACCCATGAGAGCTACCAGACCGGCCGCAAGCGGGTTTACTATCTCTCGCTCGAATTCCTGATCGGCCGCTCGCTCGCCGACGCGCTGAACAATCTCGGCCTCACCGGTCCGGTGGCGCAGGCCATGGCCGATCTCGGCGTCGATCTCGGCGCGATCGAGACGATCGAGCCCGACGCGGCGCTGGGCAATGGCGGCCTGGGGCGCCTTGCCGCCTGCTATCTTGAGGCCATGGCCTCGACCGGCGTTCCCGCGCTTGGCTACGGCATCCGTTACGACCATGGCCTGTTCAAGCAGGTGATCGACGCAGGCAAGCAGGTCGAGGTGCCCGAGGACTGGCTCTCCTTCCGCAACCCCTGGGAGTTCGAACGCCGCGAAAGCGCCTATCAGATCGGCTTCGGCGGCTCGGTCTCCGGTACGGAGATGCCGGGAGAGGTCGTCTGGGAGCCGGAAGAGACAGTCTTCGCCGTCGCCTATGACACACCGATCATCGGCTGGCGCGGCCGCGACGCCACCACCTTGCGGCTCTGGCGCGCCCGCGCCATGCACCCGCTGAAACTCGACGCCTTCAACCAGGGCGACCTCATAGGGGCCGTGGCCGAGCGAAACCGCGCCGAGGCGATCTCCAAGGTTCTGTATCCGAACGACTCGACGCCGGCCGGACAGGAATTGCGCCTGCGCCAGGAGTTCTTCTTCACCTCGGCCTCGCTGCAGGACCTTGTGCGCCGGCACTACCGCCAGTTCGGCGAGCTCGACAACCTGCCCGACAAGGCCGCGATCCAGCTCAACGATACGCATCCGGCGCTCGCTGTCGCCGAACTGATGCGCCTCCTGATTGACGAGCGCGGCCTCTCCTGGGAGGACGCCTGGACGATCACCAACGGCACGATCTCCTACACCAACCACACCCTCCTGCCCGAGGCGCTCGAGACTTGGCCGGTGGCGCTGATGGAACGGCTCTTGCCGCGCCACATGCAGATCATCTTCGGCATCAATGCGCGCTTCCTCGACGGCGTGCGCCGCTCGACCGGCGGCGACAAGGTCGAGCTTTCGACGATCTCGCTGATCGACGAATCCCATGGCCGGCGCGTGCGCATGGCTCATCTCGCCTTCGTCGGCTCGCATACGGTCAACGGCGTCTCGGCCCTGCATTCGCGCTTGATGCAGGAGACGGTCTTCGCGCCGCTCCATGCCATCTTCCCCGACCGCATCACCAACGTCACCAACGGCATCACGCCGCGGCGCTGGCTGCTCAGCGCCAATCCGGGCCTGACCAAGCTGCTGCAGGATGTCTGCGGCCCAGGCGTGAGCGACGACATCACCCAGATCCATAAGCTCGCGGCTCATGCCGGAGATACCGCCCTGCATGAGCGCCTGGTCGAAATCCGCCGCCAGAACAAACTGAAGCTGGCGCAGGTGATCCGCCAGGAGACCGGCGTCGCGGTCGATCCTGCGGCCCTGTTCGACGTGCAGATCAAGCGCATCCACGAATACAAGCGCCAGCTGCTCAACATCCTGGAGACGATCGCGCTCTATGACGCGATCCGCTCCGAGCCCTATCGTGACTGGGCACCGCGCGTGAAGATCTTCGCCGGCAAGGCCGCCTCCAACTACGGCACGGCGAAAGCGATCATCAACCTGATCAACGACGTCGCGAATGTGGTGAACAACGACATCACCACCCGCGACCGGCTCAAGGTCGTGTTCCTGCCGAACTACAATGTCAGCGCAGCCGAAATCATCATTCCCGCCGCCGACCTCTCCGAGCAGATCTCGACTGCCGGCATGGAGGCATCGGGCACAGGCAACATGAAGTTCGCGCTCAACGGCGCACTGACCATCGGCACGCTCGACGGCGCCAATATCGAGATCGGCGAGCGCGTCGGCGCCGATAATATCATCATCTTCGGCATGACCGCAGAAGAGGTCGAGGCCGCCAAGCGCGATCCGCGCCCGACTGAGGAGGTCATCCGCTCCGCCCCGCATCTCGAAGGCGTGCTCGACGCCGTCGCCGGCGGCGCCTATTCGCCGCGCGAGCGCGACCGCTATCAGGGCCTCATTGCGGGCCTGCGCGCCAATGACTGGTTCATGGTGTTGAACGATTTCGAGAGCTATCGTCAGGCACAGCGCCGCGTCGATGCGCTCTGGACCGACCAGGCGGGCTGGTGGAAGAGCTCCATCATCAACACCGCTCATTGCGGCTGGTTCAGCGCCGACCGCTCGATCCGCGAATATGCCGAGCGCATCTGGCATGTGCCGGCGCGCCCGGCGCCGCAAGGCTGACCCGCTTGGCCGAGGCCCGGCGGCTCGCGCCCTGCGCCCTGCCGGCGCGGATGGGCGCGAGCATCACGCAGGACGGCGTCGCGTTCGCTGTGTTCTCGCGCAATGGCGACAGCGTTCAGCTCTGCCTGTTCGACGATGACGGCGAGCGCGAGATTGCGCGCCTGCCCCTGCCCTGCCGCAGCGGCGACATCCATCACGGCCTGCTGCCGGGCGCGAAACCCGGCCTGCGCTACGGCCTACGTGTCGAAGGACCCTGGCAGCCCGAACGCGGCCACCGCTTCGATGCGACCAAGCTGCTGGTCGATCCCTATGCGACGCTGATCGACCGGGCCTTTCGCTGGGATCCCGCCTTGGCGACTCCACCCTCGACTGGGGCAGACACTGCCGCACTCGTACCACGCTGCATCGTCGTGCGACCCGAGCCAGCCCAGATCAGGCCGGGGCGGGAGCGGGCGCCCGCCTTCATCTACGAACTCGGCGTCAAATCCTTCACGATGCGCCATCCCGGCGTCCCGCAGCCCCTGCGCGGAACCCTGGCGGCGCTCACCGCCGAGCCCGTCCTCCACCATCTGCAACGGCTCGGCGTCAGTCATGTCGAATTGATGCCGGTCGCGGCCTGGATGGATGAGCGCCATCTGCCGCCGCTCGGGCTGAGCAATGCCTGGGGCTACAACCCGGTCAATTTCTTCGCGCTCGATCCGCGCCTCGCTCCCGGCGCCGAAGCCGATCTGCGCGCGCTCTGCGCGACCTATGCGCAGGCTGGCATCGGCGTCATCCTCGACATCGTCCTCAACCACACCGCCGAGAGCGACGAGCATGGCGCGACGATCTGCCTGCGCGGCCTGGATAACGCCGTCTATTACCGCCACGCCACGGACGATCCAGGCAAGCTGATCAACGACACCGGCTGCGGCCATACGCTGGCGCTCGACCGCGCGCCGGTTCTGCGCATGGCGACGGATGCGCTGCGGCATTGGCGGGCCTGCGGCGTCGCGGGCTTCCGCTTCGATCTCGGCACGGTGATGGGTCGCTCCGATATCGGCTTCTCAGCCGAAGCGCCGCTGTTCGCCGCTATCCTGCAGGACCCCGACCTCGCCAATGCTCTGCTCATCGCAGAGCCCTGGGACATCGGCCCCGGCGGCTACCAACTCGGCGAATTCCCCGCTCCCTTCGCCGAATGGAACGGCCGCTATCGCGACGATGTCCGCCGCTTCTGGCGCGGCGATGAAGGGGCGGCAGGCGCGCTGGCGACGCGTTTGTCGGGCTCGGCCGACCTCTTCGCCAGTCGGCATCGCGGGCCCAATGCCAGCATCAATTTCCTCGCCGCCCATGACGGCTTCACGCTCGCCGACCTCGTCGCCTACGCTGCCAAGCACAATGAGGCCAATGGCGAGAGCAACCGCGACGGCGACAATGACAGCCACAGCTGGAACAACGGCATCGAAGGCGCCAGCGACGACGCGGCGGTGAAGGCCGCGCGCGATCGCGACATCCGTGCGCTGCTGGCGACCCTGTTCCTCTCGCGCGGCATTCCGATGCTGACGGCCGGCGACGAATTCGGCCGGAAACAGTTCGGCAACAACAACGCCTATGCCCAGGACAATGACCGGTTCTGGCTGGATTGGCAGGGAGCGGATCAGGAGTTAATCGCCTTCGTCGCCCGGCTGGCCGCCCTGCGCGAAGAGTACGCCCTGATCCGTGGCGAGAGCTTTCTGACAGGGCAGCCTTCGGAGGGCTCGGAACGTCCGGATGCGACCTGGATTCACGCCGATGGGACGCCCCTTGCCGACGCCGACTGGCGCGGGCTCGATATTTTTGGGCTGCTGCTTACAGGCCCCGATAACGCCGTGCTGATCGCGTTCAATCGCCGAGATGAACCGGCAATCTTTGTGCCGCCGGACGCCTTGGCGCGAAGAGCCTGGCGCCAAGTCTTCTGCAGCTCCTCCGCCGGAGAAACAGCCCAGCTGCAGCCACGCAGCGTTTTGCTGTTTGCAGAGACCTCCTGACCTACGCCGCCGTTCCTTGGCGAAGCCCTCGGGTCCGATCTTCGATCGGCCCAAGGATAAACTCCGCGCAGAGCTGAGAATCTCTGATCAGATCTGCTCAGGTGCCCGCTTACATCAGTACGATCAGGGACCTTGCCGAGAGCGTCAGTTCGCTCTCGGCCTTCAAGCCCTTGCGCCCCTCATCCGAGCCTGGTCCGGTCTCGGTGTCGAGCACAACCGACCAGGCCCCCTGCTTCACCCGCGTCGGCAACTTGAACACCACCTCGCCGTCGAAGGCATTGAACAGGATCAGCGCCTCGTCGCCGCCTTGCTCGACGTCTGGCGTGTGCATCAGGAGCCCGATGGCGCGCACGCCCTCATCGTCCCAATGCTCCTCTTGCTGGTCGCCGCCGGCCGGGTTGACCCAGCGCAGCACGCAGCCATCGCGGAAACTGGCGCGCCGGAAGATCGCGTGCTCTGCGCGCAAGCTGGTGATGCGGCGCACGAAGGCGGTCAGCGCCTTGTCGCGCTCGGTCAGCTCGTCCCATTTGATCCAGGCGAGCTCGTTGTCCTGGCAGTAGACATTGTTGTTGCCATCCTGCGAATGGCCGAGCTCGTCACCTGCCAGGATCAGCGGCGTGCCATGCGAGAGCAGCAGGGTCGCGAGCAGATTGCGCTTCTGGCGTTCGCGCGCGGCAATGACGCTCTCGTCATCGCTGGGTCCCTCGACGCCAAAATTGAAGGACAGATTATGCCCGTGCCCGTCCTGGTTGTCCTCTCCGTTCGCGTCATTGTGCTTCTCGTTGTAGGAGACGACATCGTTCAGCGTGAAGCCGTCATGAGCAGTGATGAAGTTGACGCTCGACCAAGGCCTGCGCCCGCGCAGATCATAAACATCGCCTGAACCCGTCACGCGCGCCGCGAGATCGCGGATGATGCCCTCCTCGCTCTTCCAATAGGCTCGCGTGGTGTCGCGATACTTGTCGTTCCACTCGGCCCAGCCGGGCGGAAAACCACCGACCTGGTAGCCTCCCGGCCCGATGTCCCAGGGCTCCCCGACGAGCTTGACCTTGCGCAGAACCGGATCCTGGCCCATCGCATCGAAAAAGCCGCCGCGTTGGTCGAAGCCGTGCGGCTCACGACCCAGGATGGTGCCGAGATCGAAGCGGAACCCGTCAACCTCCATCACCTCGGTCCAGTAGCGCAGCGAATCCAGCACCATCTGCAGCACGCGCGGATGGCTGGTGTTGACCGTGTTCCCGGTGCCGGTGTCGTTGATGTAGAAGCGCGGCTCGTCGGGCAGCGTGCGGTAATAGGAGAAGTTGTCGATGCCCTTGAAGGAGAGCGTCGGGCCGAGCTCGTTGCCCTCGGCCGTGTGATTGTAGACGACGTCGAGAATGACCTCGAGGCCGGCATCGTGGAATTTGCGCACCATGTCGCGGAAGGACGCCAATCCAGCCCGCCCCTCGTAGCGCTGCCCGGGCGCGAAGAAGCCGATCGTGTTGTAGCCCCAGTAATTGGTCAGGCCCTTGGCGACGAGATGGTGGTCGTCGAGATAGGCATGGATCGGCAGAAGCTCGACCGAGGTCACGCCAAGGCTCTTGATGTAGTCGACGATCGCCTGTTGCCCGAGCCCGTCGAAAGTTCCGCGCATATCCTCGGGCACCGCCGGATGCAGCTTGGTGAAACCGCGCACATGAGTTTCGTAAAAGATCGTCCGATCCCACGGAATCAACGGTTTGGCCGGCGCCTGCGGATCGGCGAACAGATCGCAAACCACGCATTTTTGCGTGAACGGCGCACTATCGAGCTCGCTGAAGCTCAAATCCTTGTCGACCTCGGTGTTGACGTCATAGCCGTAATGGGCGTCGTTCCAGGCGATATCGCCGGCATATTCCCTGGCATAGGGGTCGAGCAGCAACTTGTTGGGGTTGAAACGGTGACCCTCTTCCGGCGCAAAACGGCCATGGACGCGATAGCCATAGCGTTGCCCCGGCCTCACGCCCGGCACATAGCCGTGCCAGACCTCATTGGTATATTCCGGTAGAGTGATACGGGCGATCTCGCTATGCCCGCTCTCGTCGAAAAGGCAAAGTTCGACGCGCTCGGCAGACGCCGAAAACAGCGCGAAATTCGTACCGCTTCCGTCGAAGACCGCGCCCAGATCTCCCGCTTGCCCAGCCTCGATATCGAAGCGCGCGCCATTATTGTCAGCCATGCCTGCCCTCTCGGCGGAGCAGGCGCGGCGGCGGTCGCAGCGGCAGCTGCTCCTTATCCGCCGCATCGTGCGTTACACCTGCCGCGACATCTGCAACGTCTCCCCGCCCAAGCAGTTCCCGGGGATCGGCCCGGAATTTGCATCAATATTTTGCATTGCAACATGGAACTTTAATCTTTCCGAAGTGTTCTGAAATCAGCGTTCAGGCGGGAATTGCGACGATGTCCGAAGTGCCTATGCAGGCCGTGATCGACACCAGTTCAGCAACCTCCGGCCACGCCTTGACCTATGCTGCGGCAGTCAAGGATGGAGTCCCCGATCCCCGTTCCGTCCTGCCGTCGGCCACCAGACTTCTCTTCGTCACCTCGGAGATGGGCGACTTCATCAAGGCCGGCGGCCTCGGCGAGGTCTCCTCGGCCCTGCCGCGCCAATTGCGCGCGCTCTGCGATGTCCGCGTCCTCATCCCCGGCTTCAGGAAGGTGCGCGCTGCCAAGCCGTCCATGGACATTGTCGCGCAGTTGCCGCGCACGGCAAGCCTGCCGCCCTGGTCGCTCGGCCGCTTCAATACGCCTGACGGACTTACCATCTACGCGGTGCTATGCGACGAGCTCTATGACCGCGAAGGCTCTCCTTATGGCCCCTTCGCAGGCGGCGACTTCACCGACAACGATATCCGCTTCGCCAGGCTGTCATTGGCCGCAGCCGAGATCGCGGCGGGCGAAGCCGATCCCAACTGGAAGCCCGACATCATCCACGTCAATGACTGGCCCTCGGCCTTGGCGCCGGGCTATCTGCGCTGGAAGGGGCTCAGCACCCCCTCGATCCTGACCATCCACAACCTGGCTTATCAGGGGCTCTACCAGCCGGCGCGCATGAGCGCGCTCGGCATTCCCGACCTCGCCTTCTCGGTCAACGGCGCCGAATTCCACGGCAAGATCTCCTTCCTGAAGACCGGCATCTTCTACGGTTCACATGTGACCACGGTGAGCGAGACCTATGCCCGCGAGATCACCACCGCAGAGCATGGCTGCGGCCTCGAAGGACTGCTCAAGACGCGGATGGACGAAGGCCGCCTGACCGGCATCGTCAACGGCATCGACGATAGCTGGACCTCGCCGATCGCCGGAGAAAAGACGCCTACGCGTTTGATCCGTCAGTGGAAGCAGAAGAACGCGACCGATATCCGCCAGACCTTCGATCTGCCGCAATCGCGCGGCCCGCTGTTTTCGATCATCTCCCGCCTCGTCCACCAGAAAGGCATCGATCTGTCGATCGAGGCGGCCGAGACCATCGTCGCCAATGGTGGCCAGCTCATCGTCACCGGGCGCGGAGAGCCGCGATTGGAGGACGCGATCGAGCGGCTCGCCCGGCAAAATCCTCATGCCATCGCCGCCCGCATCGGCTTCGACGATGCCGAGGCGCGGCGCATCTTCGCCGCCAGCGATTTCCTGCTGATGCCGTCGCGCTTCGAGCCTTGCGGGCTCAGCCAGATGTACGCTCAGCGCTTCGGCACGCTGCCGATCGCCTACCGCACCGGAGGATTGGTCGACACCATCGAGGACGGCCTCTCCGGCTTCCTGTTCTCCTCGCCGACCGGCGCCGGGTTGACCGCGGCCGTGACGCGCGCCTTGCAGGCATTCAAGACGAAGCGGGCCTTCAAGCAGATGCGCGAGCACGCCATGGCCAAGCGCTTCGACTGGGCACGCCCGACCCATCGCTATGCCGATGTCTATGCCAGGGCCCTCGCGGCTTGAATTCACCCGCTCTTTGGCTCGCCGGACACAAGCCCTGGCGCGCTTTCCCGCTCAGCCCTTCCTGGCGGGCGCGGCCTTGGTTGCTGCTGTCTTGGTTGCAGCTGTCTTGGCGGGTGGCGCGGCTTTGGCCGAGGCTTGCGCGATGGAGACGGGCGCCTTGCCCTTGGTCGCATTGCCCTTGGCCGCGGGCTTGGCCTTCGCAGCCGCGCTCGCTGCGACGCGCGCTTCAGCCTGCCGCCAATGCGCCAGATCGCGCCCCTCGGGCTTTCCCTCCGCTTCCCAGATCGCATAAGCGGTGTCACGAACGATCTGTTCTCGGCTCATCGCATGTCTCCCTGTCGCGCGCCGCCCGCGCCATGTGTCAACCGCAATTGCAAAGCTTGGTTCCATGTCCAGCGCGGCACCGAACACAATCACTCCAACGCGGAACGCAACGTGACTCTGTTGCGTTGCATCATCGAGAATTCCGAACCCTCTGTGGGGTCCGGTTCACGATGGGACCAGGATAGATGACGCGCCAGATTCAGCTCCGCCTCCCCAGCCTGCCGGCGCGCGATCTCGCCCTTCTGGACGAGGGCCGCCACCCCGATGCCTTCGCCGTGCTGGGCCGCCATACCGTGGGCGACGTCACTGTCGTGCGCGCCTTCCTGCCCGGTGCGAACTATGCCGAACTCCTCGCCGGCGAGGAGCACGGCGCGGTCGCCATGATCGGCCAGGGCAACGGCCTGTTCGAGGCGCCCGCCCCTGCCGAGGGGCCATACCGGCTGCGTGTCGCATGGCCTGGCGGCATCACCGAGAGCGCCGACCCCTACAGCTTCGGCCTGCTGCTCTCCGAAGACGACATCTATCTCTTCGCCGAGGGCCGCCATTTTGACCTCGCGACGCGGCTCGGCGCCAATCTGCGCATGATCGACGGCGTCGAGGGCGTGCTCTTTGCCGTCTGGGCTCCCAACGCCTCCCATGTCGCGGTCGTCGGCGATTTCAACGGCTGGGACGGCCGCCGCCATCCGATGCGCCGCAGGCTCGGCCCAGGCGTCTGGGAGCTGTTCATCCCCAGCGTCGAGGCGGGCGCGGTCTATAAATACGCGATCACCGCGGCCTCGGGCGAACACCTGCCCTGGAAGGCCGACCCGCTGGCCCGCCGCACCGAGACGCCGCCGCGTACCGGCTCTGTCGTCGCCGCTCCCGCCGAGTTCAACTGGAGCGACGAAGCCTGGCTCGCACATCGCGAGCGCGCCCACCCGATGGCAGAGCCGATGGCCTGCTACGAGGTCCATGTCGGCTCCTGGCTGCGCACGGAATGGGGCCAGATGGGCTCCTGGGACGAGGCGGTCGACCGGCTGATCCCCTATCTCCAGCATATGGGCTTCAGCCATGTCGAATTGATGCCGATCACCGAGCATCCTTTCGGTGGCTCCTGGGGCTATCAGCCGCTGGGGATGTACGCCCCGACCGCACGGCTCGGCCCGCCCGAGGCCTTCGCCCGCTTCGTCGATCGCTGCCATGCCGCCGGCATCGGCGTGATCCTCGACTGGGTGCCGGCGCATTTCCCCTCCGACGAGCACGGGCTCGCTCGCTTCGACGGCAGCGCGCTCTACGAGCACGAGGATCCGCGCGAGGGCTTCCACCGCGACTGGAACACGCTGATCTACAATGTCGGCCGGCGCGAGGTGCGCGGCTTCCTGATCGCCTCGGCGCTGTGGTGGGTCGAGACCTTCCATCTCGACGGCCTGCGCGTCGATGCAGTCGCATCGATGCTCTACCGCGACTACAGCCGCCTGCCGGGCGAATGGGTGCCCAACCAATATGGCGGCCGCGAGAATCTGGAGGCCGTCAGCTTCTTCCAGGAACTCAACACGCTGATCGGCGCGCGCGGGCGCGGCGCAGTCACCATCGCCGAGGAATCGACGGCCTGGGCCGGCGTAACCTCGCCGGTCCACCATGGCGGGCTCGGCTTCCATTTCAAATGGAACATGGGGTGGATGCACGACACGCTGCGCTTCTTCGCGCGTGATCCGATCCATCGCGGCCATCATGGCGACGACGTCACCTTCGGGCTGCTCTACGCCTTCTCCGAGAATTTCGTGCTGCCGATCTCGCATGACGAGGTCGTGCACGGCAAAGGCTCGCTGCTCTCGCGCATGCCGGGCGACGACGGGCAGCGTTTCGCAAATTTACGCCTCTGCCTGGCGCTGATGTGGAGCCATCCCGGCAAGAAGCTGCTCTTCATGGGCTGCGAGTTCGGAGCCGATGAAGAGTGGAACGTCGACGCTCCCTTCCCCTGGCCTCACCCCGACGACGCGCGACGCCGTGGCGCGATGCAACTCGTACGCGATCTCAATGCGCTCTACCGTTCTACGCCCGCCCTCCACCGCCTCGACCATGCGCCTGAAGGCTTCGCCTGGGTCATTGCCGACGACCGCGCCAACTCGGTCTTCGCCTTCCGCCGCTCGGGCGGCGCGGACACGCCCGACATCCTCGTCGTCGCCAACATGACGCCGGTGCCACGCCACGATTATCGCATCGGCGTGCCCAGGAGCGGCCTCTGGCGCGAGCGGCTCAACAGCGACGCGGGTGTCTATGGCGGCGCCGATATCGGTAATGGCGGGCAATGCCGGACGAGCCCAGCCGCTCGGCATGGCCAGCGCCAGAGCCTGTCGCTGACGTTGCCGCCGCTCGGCCTGCTCGTGCTCGAGCATGACAGCGCCGGCCGCCAGGGATGATGCTCATCCTTCCAAACACCGCGCCGCCATCCCGGACGCAGCCCTCGGGTCCGGGATGGCAGTGCGATTATGAGGATAAACGGCAGGGTCAAAAGCCTGACGCCGTGACAACTCTCTTGCGGAGACTTCGATGAGCGACGAAACCCTGCGCCAGCTTGCGGCCAAGGCCGGCGTTGCGCCGCAGTGGACAGACCAGACCGGGGCGGAGCGCGCGGTTACACCCGAGAGCCTGCGCGCCATCCTGTCGGCGCTCGGCCTGCCGGCCGACGGCGATTCGGCCCTGCGCAACTCGCTCTCGATGCTGGAGAGCGGTGTGAATGCGGCAGCGACCTCGCGCTTCACCACGGCGCGCGTCGGCCAGCCGGTCAGCCTGCCACTGAGCGCACCGGGCGGGACGACGGTCGAGATCATGCTTGAGGGCGGCGCGCATCGTGTCGTGACCTCCGAGGAGGGCTATGACGGCGCTTTGACGCTGCCGGCCTTCGCCGAGCCCGGCTATCATACCGTCCGGACCTCGGAGGGCGATTTCTCCGTTGCGACCGCACCCGAGCGTTGCATCACCTTCGCCGACCTGAATGCGGGCGCCCCCGGCTGGGGGCTGGCGGCCCAGATCTATTCGCTGCGAACAGCCGGCGATGGCGGCATCGGCAACTTCGCCGGCGTCGCGGCCTTGGGCCGAAGCGCCGCCAGGCAGGGAGCCGATGCCTTGGCGATCAGCCCTGTCCATGCACTCTATGGAGCCGAGCCCGCCCTCTTCAGCCCCTACTCGCCCTCCACGCGCCTGTTCTACAATCCGCTTCACGCCGCCCCCGCAGCCGTTCTTCCAGGCGAGCTGATTCAGGCTGTGATCGCGAAGCTCGGCCTCGCCGACGAAATGGCGAAGCTCGGATCCCTGCCGCAGGTCGACTGGCTTGCCGCGACACCCCAGCATTGGACGCTGCTGCGCGCGCTGTTCGACGCCCTGCGCGATCCCGCCTGCACGGCCGAGGCTCCGCGAGCCGATTTCGAACGCCATCTGGCTGAGGCCTCGCCACTTCTGAAGGCCCATGCCGTCTTTGAGATCTTGCACGCGGCTGAGCTGCGCCGCGACCCGGCCGTCAGGAACTGGCGCGACTGGCGGTCGGCCTATCGCGATCCCGACAGCCCCGAAGTCGCCGCCTTCGCCGCCGAGCATCAGGACGAGGTCGCCTATCAGATCTTCCTGCAATGGCTGACCGGCCGCTCCTATGGCGAGGCTCAGCGGGTCTGCCGCGAGAGCGGCATGAAGGTCGGGCTCGTCGCCGATCTCGCCATCGGCATGGACGGCTCCGGCAGCCATGCCTGGAGCCGCCAGCATGAGGTGCTGGGTGGCCTCAGCATCGGCGCACCGCCCGACTATTATGCGGCGGAGGGGCAGAACTGGGCCCTGACCACCTTCTCGCCACGCGGCCTCGCTGCATCGGGCTTTGCGCCCTTCATCGAGACGCTGCGCGCGAGCCTGCGCTATGTCGGCGGCATCCGCATCGACCATGTCATGGGCATGAGCAGGCTCTGGCTGATCCCCGAAGGCGCAGGCGCGCTTGACGGCGCCTATGTCAGCTTCCCCACTGAGACGCTGTTTCGCCTGATCGCGCTCGAATCCTGGCGGCACAAAGCGATCGTCATCGGTGAGGATCTCGGCACGCTGCCGAACGGCTTTCGCGACGACCTGCGCGCGCAGGGCGTCGCCGGCCTGCGCGTGCTGCGCTTCGAGAAGACGCAGCACAGCTATGTGCCGCCCGAACAATGGGATGCCGGTGCGGTCGCCCTGACCACGACCCATGACCTGCCGCCCACCGCCGGCTGGTGGGCCGGGAGCGATCTCGACCCGCGCGACGACGGCGGCGACCAGGAAAGCGTGCGCGCCTGGGATCGCGGCGTGCTCTGGGCTGCCTTCCAGAATGCCGGGCTGGTCGAGGGCGAGCGTCCGGCTCCCGACGATACGGACCCGGTGGTCGACGCCGCCATCCGCTATATCGCCAGGACGCCCTGCACGCTGAAAATGCTGCCGGTCGAGGACGCGCTTGGCATCAGGACGCAGCCCAACGTGCCCGGCACGACGACGGAGAAGCCGAACTGGCGGCATCGGCTCGACGGCGAGGCGGGGCAGCTGCTCGATGATCCGAGGGTGCAGGCAAAGTTGCGCCATCTCGGCCCGCCGCGCGAGGAACCATGACGCACTATCCGTCATTGCGAGCGAAGCGAAGCAATCCAGAGGTCTCGCGCAGTCCCTTTGGATTGCTTCGTCGCGGCGCTCCTCGCAATGACGGTGAGGCGCTCGGTAGCTGCAGCTACGCCGCCGCACGCGCCTCGACGATGCCCGCTATCGTCTCCAGCATGCGCGTATCGTCGCCCGCCAGCCCTTCCATCGCCGCCATGCGCGCGATCACGGTGCCGGCGACCGCCTCCTCGACCGTGTCCTCGGCATAGGCATAGAAGATCGTCGCGTGCTGGCCGTCGCGGTGGCAGCGACCCTCGATCTGCTGGAGCTGGATCGCGGAGTGGCGCATGTCGTGGATCACCAGCGAGCGCTCGCGCTCGCCGCCCGGCATCTCGCCGCAATGCAGCGAGATCGATTCCGTCACAGTGAAGATCACGGCGTCGAGGCGGCCGGTCTGGAAGGCGACGCGCGTCTCCTCATTGACCGCACCGGAGCGCTCGCCATTGATCTCGCCGACCGTCCAGCCACGCCCGCGCAAGGCCTCGGCCAGCATGGCGCTGGTTTCCAGGAAGGCGACCGAGACCGCGACCTGCTCGTCATTGCCGAGCAGATCGTCGCAGAAATCGACCGTTCCCGGAATCCGCAGCAGGCTCGCCTTCTGGCGGAAGCGCAGATCGGCCGCCCAGCCCTGCGGCTTGCGTGTCGAGCCTCCAGCCAGCCCCAATTCGCGCCGGAATTCGCGCCAGGTCGCATCATAGAGTTTTCGCGCCGCGCTATCCAACGCCACCGGCGCAAGCTCGCGCTGCACCTCCGGCCAGCCCGCGATCTCTTCGGGCCGGCGGCGCAGGCCGATGGCGCGCTCGCCGCGATAGAGCAGCCCGGCCATCACCTTGCGATCGGCCTCGTTGGGCTCCCAGCTCCAGTTCTTCCAGCGCCCTTTCGCCCGGCCGATCCTGAGCTGCTTCATCAGCACGCGAAACCCGTCGAGATCGGCGCTCGGCATGCCCGCCGCGCGCGCCAGCAGCGGCCCGAGATAGGAAAGCTCGTGCGGCGACTGGCCGGCGGTAGCGCTCATATAGATGGTGAAGCGCGCGGCCGCGGCCATCTGGCGGCAGACCAGGCCCTGCTGCGAATTCGGGTTGCGGATGCGATGCGCCTCGTCGATCACGACGAGCGGCCAGACGCGCTTGGGTGCGCCATGCTTGGCAAGCTCGTTGTTCTTCGCCCGGATCGAGCGCTTCTTGCTGTCGGCCGGAGCCGCCAGCAGCGACTTCGTCCGCTCGAAATTCATCAGCGTGACGCGTTTCGCCGGCAGGCCCGAGAGCGCCATCGTCCGCCGCCATTGCGGGATCGCCCCCTTCGGGCAGATCACCAATATCTCGTCCTCCGGCATGGCCGAGAGCGCGAGCCAGGCCGAGAGCGTCTTGCCGAGCCCGGTCAGGTCGCCGAGCAGGAAACCCGGCGCAGCCTTGGCGCGCGCAGCCAGAATCGCGTCGCGCGCGACGAGCTGATGGGCGTGGGGGATCAAGCGAGGGGAAACGCCGTCGTCGGCCATGCTCTGTGCTGCGAAATGAGGCGCCGCCGGCTGCGATGCGTGGATGAGACTGTGCCGCCCTTCTTTTGCACTGGCCGAGACGCGCGTCCACCGGCAAAGTCGTCGCCGACCGCGTGCAGGCGCGGCCGATCCCGATGGAGAGACCACAGATGACCCGCGCCCAGGCGATCGCGCATGCGCAAGACTATTTCGATACCGGCCGCTTCAAGGCCGATCTTGCCCGGCTCGTTGCCATGCCGACGGAAAGCCAGAATCCCGACCGCGCCCCGGTTCTGGCGGAGTATCTCGAGACCGAGATGCGCCCGCTCATGGAGGGGCTTGGCTTCACCTGCCAGACGCTGACCCACCCGCTGTCGCGCGGACCTTTCCTGCTCGCCACCCGTATCGAGGACCCGGCCCTGCCGACGATCCTCGGCTACGGCCATGGCGACGTCATTCGCGGGCTCGACGCGCAATGGAGCGAAGGCCTCTCGCCCTGGCGCCTCGTCGAGAAAGACGGGCGCTGGTATGGCCGCGGTGTCGTCGACAACAAGGGCCAGCATGTCATCAACATCAATGCCTTGCGCGCCGTCCTCGAAACCCGCGGCAAGCTCGGCTTCAACGTCAAATATCTGATCGAGATGGGCGAGGAATCGGGCTCTCCCGGCCTGCGCGAGCTCTGCACCGAGCAAAAGGAGCTGTTCAAGGCCGATGTGCTGATCGCCTCCGACGGGCCGCGCCTCAATGCGGAGCGGCCGACGGTTTTTCTCGGCGCGCGCGGCGGCGTCACCTTCGATCTCTCGATCGTCGCCCGCGAGGGCGGCCATCATTCCGGCAATTGGGGCGGCATCCTCTCCGACCCGGCGATCCAGCTCGCCCACGCCATCGCTTCGATCACCTCCCCCGGCGGCCAGATCCGCATCCATGAATGGGTGCCCAAGGAGCTGCCCGCCGCCGTGCGCAAGGCGCTGGTCGGCTGCGAGATCGATGGTGGCCCGGACGGCCCGACGATAGACCCCGACTGGGGCGAGCCTGGCTTGACCCCGGCCGAGCAAGTCTTCGGCTGGTGCTCCTTCGATGTGCTGGCGATGAAATCCGGCGTGCCGGAAACGCCGGTCAACGCCGTGCCGCCGAGCGCCTGGGCGCGCTGCCAACTGCGCTTCGTCGTCGGCATCGATCAGAACGACATCGTGCCGGCCCTGCGCCGCCACCTGCAGCGCAACGGCTTCCCGATGGTTGAGGTTTCGCTGTCGCGCGAGGCGATCTTCGGCGCGACTCGGCTCGACCCGGAAGACCCCTGGGTGGATTTCGCCCTCGCTTCGATCGCCAAGAGCACCAACAAGAAGCCGGCGCTCCTGCCCAATCTCGGCGGCTCTCTGCCCAACGACATCTTCGCGGATGTGCTTGGCCTGCGCACGATCTGGGTGCCGCATTCCTATCCCGGCTGCTCGCAGCATGCGCCGGACGAGCACCTTCCCGTCGCGATCGCCCGCGAGGGCCTGACGCTGATGGCCGGGCTCTACTGGGACATCGGCGACGGCTCGGCCCCTCCGGTCTGAGGGCCCGGGCGGCTACTCCTGCGGCTGGCGCGGATCGCGGCCAGGCGGCAGGTCGATCGGCGTCGCCGGTGGTCCTTCGGGCGGCGCGTTCGGCGGCAGTTCCGGGGGCGGCTCGTTTGGGATGCCGGCTGGCGCCTCGTCCGGTGGCGATTCAACCGGCGGCGCCGGCGGAATCTCGGTCGGCGTCAGGGGCGGCGCCTCGGGCGGCGGATTGGGTACCGCGGGCGTACCGCCCGGGTCCGCGGCACTGTGTCGGAGCAAATCGATCATGCACTGTCCTCCACCGGAGGAAACGCCTGATCCGACCGAAAGTTCGCAACGAGAGCGCTTTCGAGCGAAGTGACCACCGGCTCGCATGAGGAAAACGCGTTAAAACGAAGAGCTAGAGCAATTGAACGCTCCAGCCGGGTCGGAAATTCCTCCAGGGTAGCGAACAAGCGGCGGTGACAAGCAAACGGCCGCGCCTGGGCGTGGCCGTCAGCTTCAGTCAGATCGAAAGGCCGCTCAGAACTGGTAGCGCAAACCACCGTTGAAGGCGAAGCCTTCGACCCGGTCGCCGAAACGGATATCGCCGCGCACGAAGCCGGAGAGGCCCGGCGTCACCGACGAGATCGCCGCGCCGAGGCTGGCCTGGCCATAGGTGCCGATGCGGTTCGTCGTCGTCGGGAAGGACACGGTGGCGAAGGAGCCGACCGCCTCGGTCTTGCCCGAGAACTCGCGCCAGGCGCTGAGCGCGACATAGGGCGAGACGATGATCTCGCTGGTCGGCTGGAAGAAGGTGCCGATCTGGACGCCGACGCGGCCGGTGATGCTCTCGATCGGCTGCCAGGCCACCGAGCTGTCGGCGCCAACGCGCAGGCGATCGACCTCGGCCCGCGAATACAGGATGGCGACGGAGGGATCGATATAGATCGTATCGGTTATGTTGAAGCGCTGCGACAGCGAGGCGAGGCCGCTATAGCCATCGGCCTTGAGCTTTTCCTTCGACAGGTTGGCGGCCTGCGAGGTCAGCTTCATGTCAAACTGATCGCGTCGGAACAGCACGTCGAAGGCGAAGCCCGAGCTGTTCCGCACCGCTGCATAAGCGCCGTAGAAGGGCTGTTCGAGATCGAGCGCGACACCCGTGGCGCGCACCTGAGCCTCGACCTTACCGCCATGCAAGCCGATATTCGTCGTCCAGCCGGTGCCGTTGATGTTGTACAGGCCCATGTCGAGGCCGAGCTGGAAGCCGTTGAAATCGGTCCGGTTCGTCATATCGAAGGAGCGGCTGACGCCACCGGGGCTGTTGACTCGCGAAGTCGAGTCCGTATCCAGCCGGCCGCCACGGGCGCGGCCCCAGGAGCCGAACGACAAGGTATTCGGCGCAGGGTCGCTCGGCCCGCTGATGAAGGCCGAGGCCGGCTCGCTATAGGCGTTGATCGAAGATAGCGCGCTCGAAACCGAGGCCACGAAGGACGAAGCCGCGGTCACGTTGAGGTCCGGCCGCACCACGTAAGTGCCCGAATTCGGAGCGGTCTCGCCGAACCAGTACTGCACGATCGAGTTCGAGGTGGAGAGGAGTTGGCCACCGCCGCCGGCAAAGGGGCTCGGCGTCGACGACGCCACGGCATTCGCCGCCGTGAATTTCACGCCCGAAGCGCCCGAGACGACCAGGATGTCGTTCTGCGAGACGCCGATGCCGCCACCGCCCTGCAGAACCTGATTGATCGCGACCACGCCGGTTCCGCTCGATCCGCCGCCATTGATGGTGATGCGGTCCGCCCGCGAACCGCCGATATCGACATCGAGCAGGACATTGCCATTGCCGGTATAGGCCCCGCCGATGTTCACGGCGTTATTGGCCACATTGTTCTGGAGGTTCAGCGTTCCGGCATTGTTGAACGAGCCGACCGAGAGGCTACGCCCCGCCGTCAGCGCGACGGTCCCGCTGTTGATCAGCGGCGCATTGCTGGTCAGGTCGCCGCCGACGACGTTCAGCGTGCCGCTGTTGTTCAAGACCGGCGTGGTCACCGTGCCGCTCAGATTGGCGGTGCCGGAGTTGTTGAAGGCCGTCGTCGCAGTCACTGCGCCGGCGCTGTTGAAGGTGCCGAGATTGGCGATGGTCGCGGCGCTCAGTGACCCCGCCCCGATCTGGACGAGCCCGCTATTGGTCAGCGTCCCGATGCCGGAGAAGCTCGCGCTGCCGATGGTGAGCGTGCCACCATTGTTGTTGAGCGCTGTCACCGTGCCACCGAGCGCGCCCGTCAGCGTGAAGGTTCCCGTGTTGCGCAATTCGGCCGTGTTGATCGCGCCCGACGCGTTGACCGCCCCGGTGTTGCTGAACAGCGTTGCGGCGTTGATCGTGCCCGCGCTGGCAAAGCTCCCGCTGTTGAGGATCGTCGGGGCCGAGAGCGTGAAACCTCCCCCGAGATTGACCGTTCCAGCGTTGCTGACGCTGGTCAAGCCGGTGAAGCTGCCGCCGGTCACGTTCAATGTCGCACCGCTGGCATTGGTGAAGGCAGCATTGCCGGCAAGCGCGCCGATCACCGTGAAGGTTCCGGCATTGTTGGCGATGGCGCCGTTGACTACGCCGGCCGCATTGACCGTACCGCTATTGGTGACACCGCCCTGGATCGTGCCGGTCGTCGTCAGCGTGCCCGTATTGGTCACGCTCCCGACAATCAGATTGCTGTTGCTCGTCGTGCCATTATTGATCACCGAGGCGTTGACCGTACCGGCATTGTTGAACGTGCCGGCCGCATCGACCGTCACATTCGAGGCCAGGACGCCGCCGGCAAGCAGGCCGAGCGTGCCGGCGGAGACCGTGGTGCCGCCGGTATAGGTGTTGACGCCGCCGAGGTTGAGCGTGCCGGCGCCAACCTTGGTCAGGCTCGTCCCCGCGCCATCGACGATCGCCGAATTGATGGTTGTCGTCAGCCCGGCGCCGTTGACGTTGATCGTGCCCCCGCCGGCGACGCCGATGCCGAGCTGGCCGCCATTCAGAACATAGCCGTCGACATTGAACTGCAGCGTGTCGAAAGCCTGCGTTCCCGCGACCGTGATGACGCCGGCCGTACCCTGAAACACGCCGACGGAACTCAGCCAGGCAGCGTTGACCCCGGCCTGGCCCGGCACGCCCGTCCAGTTCGTATTGGCGGCGTTCCAGGTGCCCGCGCCGCCATCGACCGTGCCGTTGCCGAGCGTGTCGGCCCCGTCCCAGAACTGCATGACCTGCCCGACGCCGAGTACCGAGAGGTTCACCTGCTCGGCCGCGCCCGGAGCGTTGGTGTAAACCTGCCCCGTGAAGCCCGCGACAGTGACCGTGGTGAAATTGCCGGTGATCGCCCCACCGCCGACGACGTTGATCAGCCTGTAGAAGCCTGCGGATGCGGCGGTCGCGGTCAGCGTGCCGCCGAGCTGAACCGGCCCGTTGGAGATCACGAGGTCGTTGGTGACGCCGCCGACCGTGCCAGGCGTGTTGAGCTCGAACACCGAATTGGAGCCGGCGTTCAAGGTCAGCGAGCCGACTGTCAACGTGCCCGGGCTCTGCCCGGCCGAGAGCGTGCCGCCATTATTGACGGTAACGGCGCCGCCGATCGTGCCGATGCCGGACAAGGTACCGGTGTTGTTGACCGCGACAGCAGTATTGCCGAGCGAGCCGTTGACCCGCAATTCGCCGCCATTGATCGTGGTCGCCCCGGTATAGGTGTTGGCGCCGGTCGCGGTGGTCAGCCCGGCCGTCGTCGTCACCGTAGCGGTCCCGGCGATGGCGTTGATCGTGCCGCCCGTCGAGGTGACGGCCCCGGTCAGCGTGCCGTTGGTCAGCGTGCCGCCCGCCAGCGAAACCGCGTTGATGGTCTGCGCGAAGCCACCCAGATCGAGCGTACCGCCGGTATTGATCGTGGTCGCGCTCGCCGCGCTGAACACATTCGCTGCGCCGCCCGCCAGGGTGCCGGCATTGATCGTGGTCGCGCCGGTATAGGTGTTGGCGCCCGACAGCATGACGGTGCCCGCAGTCGTCTTCGTCAGGCCGGCCGCGCCGCCGAGGATCGCCGAGACCGAACCCGATTGAGCGTCGATATCCGTCAGGCTGGTCAGCACGCCGGTCGTGCCGGCGATCGAGCCTGCCTGGAGCGAAACGCCGGCGACCGTGTCGGTGAAGCTCTGGATGTCCAGGATGGCAGAGGCGCCGTTGATGACGACGGTCGAGCCATTGGCAATGATGTTGTTCCCGCCGAGCTCGAGCCTTCCGTTCAGGATCGTCGTCGCCCCGGTATAGGAGAGCGGCTGCGTAAAGCCCTGACTGAAACCAGCGCCATTGATGGTGAGGCCGCCGGTTCCCGTGATGGTGAGGAACGCGTTCCCACCTCCCGGAGCACCAGGGCCAACAAGCGTCAGCGTGTTGCCGTTCAGCGCGATCGTACCGCCAACGGGGCCCAGGACAGTACCGATCGTCTCATTGGCCTGGAGGTCGGCTATCGCTCCGGCATTAACCTGAAGAAAATTGTTGTCGCCGATCGCATTGCCGCCCTGAAGCGCAAGCGTGCCGGCGCTCACGATCACGGCGCCGGCGCCGGTTGTCGTATTGGTGCCGCTCAGCGTCAGCGTGCCCGCGCCCTGCTTCTCCAGATAGACCACAGCAGAGCCGGTCGCGCCGCTGAAGCCGCCGGCATAGGTGCCGGGGCCGGCCTGATTGACATTCAGCCGGCCGGTCGCGCCGCCCGTAGCGATCGTGCCGCCCGCGCCCGACAGCGATCCGATCGTCTCGGTGAAATTGTTGAGATTGAGCGTCCCGCCATTGATGATCACGGCGCTGCCATCCGGGATGACCCCGGCCGCGCCAAGCTGGAGGGTGCCGGCAGTGATCGTCGTCGCGCCGCCATAAGTGTTGGCGCCTGACAGGATCAGCGTGCCGGTGCCTGCCTGCGTGACGCCCGCACCAGCGCCGCCGAGGATCACCGAGATCGTCTGGGTCGCACTCGAATTGTTGGTCAGACCGCCCGCCGTGAAATTCGCGGTGCCGTTCTGGAACGTGAATGCAGTGCTTCCGTTGATCGTCCAGGTGCTCGGCGTGAATACTGCCGCGCCCAGATCGACAATCGTCGATCCCGCCCCGACTGTGTTGTCGAAGATGCCGGCGACGCCGCCCGTTGCGACAGTGTTGGGGTTCCAGTTTGTCACGGTGCCGTAGTCGGCCGTCGTGCCGACCCAGACCGACTGCGCCTGCGCCACGTTCGACTGGAACAGCATCATCCCGACGATCACGCCCGTCGCCAGGGCGGTTGTCGCTACGATCCGCCGCAAACCTTCGCTAGCGGTCCCGGTCGGCATGGGCGCGCTCAGTCTGCGGGCGTCCAGAACGTCGGCCGTCTTCAGCATCTAGGACCTCGAGATCGTATTTGCAGCGTGTCTGTGCTGTCGGCTTGGCGCCCGAGAGAAGCGAAGTGGAAACAACTCGGCCGCCAAATCGACAAAATTTCACCTGAATCCATCCCCTGATTGCTCCCCTTAAGTCAATACCATGCCTAAAAGGTAGAACCTGGAAGTGCCAGATTTTCGCATGCCTGACGCAAGTGCCGTTTTCAGCTTATTCTATTAAAATCAAATTCTTGCTACCGTTTCCTCAAGAACGGACAGCGTGCGCTCCGGCTCCAGCGAGATCACGACCGCCGTTTTTGTGGGCACGTTACAGAAATACCACGCGGATGCCGGCTCGACGGCGATTTACCGATCCATCGCAACGTCTTGCTTCGCTCGCCATCACGCGCATCGCCTGCCCCGCGCCGGTGGGCGTAGAGAAAATCGGCGTGAATCTCTTAACTTACGCGAGTTTCTCAATGTTGCCGACGCACAAACACCTGTCCGAAGCGCGCGCCCGGTAGTATTCGTGCCTCCGACATCGTTGCCGCGCAGACAGCCCGCAGGGTCAAGGTTACGCAGGGCAGCGAACCCCAGAGCGCTACGCGGAGCGCGTCTCTCGCCACATTCGGTGCCTGATTGCCGCGAAGCGTGATTCGAGCCGGCGCGACGCAAGATCGGCAACGCTGAGTGCCACGTACGCTGACTCGGTGCCGCGCGCCGCCTGTCTCTTCGTTGGATGCGGTTCGGCTCCAGTCTCAAACAAAAAAGGGGGCGCTCAGCGCGCCCCCCCAATCCGCAAACAGTGCAGCGAAAGGATGCCCCCGTTGTCAGGGCCCCTCGCTCGATCAGTACCTGTCGTAACGGCGGTAGCCGGGGGGTGGCCCATCGTAGCCGCGTCGCGGCCCATATCCGTAGCCACGCTCGCGCCCGTAACCCCTGCGCCCGTAACGCTGCTGGCGCTGGGTTTCTTCGATAATCATGAGGCGGCGCTCCTTGGCCGCAGTCATGGTGAAGGCGACAGCCTGCCCGTCGAGTCGATGAGCCACGGTAGCGGGCAATGTCTCGGCTGCGTTGACTGCAGTCGAGGCAGCAATCGCAGCACTCGCGAGAGCAATGGCACCGACGAAGCCGGCAAAGATAGACTTCCTATTCATAGCGAATCCTCTCGTGCCACATCGGGCGGGCAAACAACAACGCGAAGAGCGTCGAATCGTTCCACTCACCGTACCGGGCAGGCTGCGACGCGTTCAAGCCTCGCCGAGCCGCGGCCCGGCCGCCAAGAGCGTTCCAGCGCCACGTCTATACTTCTCCGCCCCCCGGAAACACTCAGGGTGCTTCGGTTAGGCCGCTCAGGACGAGCTTCGGCGTTCGGCGTGGGAGTCGCAAAATGAAATGCAAAACACACGAACCGTCCCGGCTTTGTGTCGCCGGCCGGTCTGTCCACGCTTTGGTTTTTAAGGAAGTGTCCGTGGTGGGTGATGTAGGGCTCGAACCTACGACCCGCTGATTAAGAGTCAGCTGCTCTACCAACTGAGCTAATCACCCATACGCCACGAAGCGTCGCCATCGCTGCGGCCAAGGCCGCGTCAGGCAGGCCGGCGATGTAGCAAACGCCCCCCGCCCTGTCCACCCATCTGCGACAGAAATATGCCAAGCCGCCGAAATGAATTCGGCGCTAGAGCAGGATGCAAAAAAGTGGGAACCGGTTTTTCACGTCGATCCTGCTCTAACTCTTTGATGAGAGACGGATTCAGATTTCAGACCGGATCACTTGGTGACCCGATCTGAAATCATCCGGCTCCAGGCACGACGGCGTCATGCCGGCCGGCGATTCAGCAGGTGATAGAGCGCGATAGCCCCGAAGGTCGCGGTGCCGATGCCGCCGAGTTCGAAGCCGAAGAGCGGCAGCTTCAGATCGCCCGCGCCCAGGATCAGCGCGGTAGCGACCGTCAGAAGATTCTTCGGGCTCGAGAAGTCGACCTGGTTCTCGACCCAGATTCGCCCCGCCGTGGCGGCGATCAGGCCGAAGACGACGATCGCCAGCCCGCCGAGCACCGCGACCGGAATCGTGCCGATGACCGCACCGAATTTGGGGGAGAAGCCGAGCACCAGCGCGATGATTCCCGCCGCGACGAAGACCAGCGTCGAATAGACCCGCGTCACCGCCATCACACCCATGTTCTCGGCATAGGTCGTCACGCCCGTGCCGCCGCCGGAGCCCGCGATCATGGTGGCGAGCCCATCGGCCATGAAACCGCGCCCGATCAGCGGGTCGAGATTGCGCCCGGTCATCACGGCGATGCCCTTGATGTGTCCGAGATTCTCCGCAACCAGGATGAGCGCGACCGGAGCGATCAGCGCCATCGCCTTGAAATCGAACACCGGCGCGACGAAGTTCGGCATCCCGAGCCAGGCGGCGGCGCCGATCCGCCCGAAATCGACCGCTGGGGCGCCGAAGCTCGGCGCTGTCGCCGCGTAGAGGATATAGGCACCGGCGCCGCCGATCAGCACCGGCAGGCGCTGTGCGAGACCTCTGCCATAAACCGCCACAAGCGCGACCGCGACGACCGTGAACAGCGCGATCCATTTGGTGTAGGGACTGGCCGAGATCATGCCCATCGCCACCGCCGTCAGATTGAGCCCGATCGCGCCGATGACTGCGCCGGTGACGACCGGCGGCAGCAGCTTCTCGATCCAGGCCATGCCGACGCCCTGGACCAGGAGCCCGATGGCGGCATAGACCGCGCCGCAAGCGATGATGCCGCCGAGCGCCAAGCCGATATTCGCGTTGGGTCCCGAACCGGCATAGCCGCTCGCCGCGATCACCACCCCGATGAAGGCGAAGGACGAACCGAGATAGCTCGGCAATTGCCCGCGCGTGATCACGAAGAACAGCAGCGTCGCGATGCCGGAGAAGAAGATCGCCACATTGGGGTCGAACCCCATCAGGATCGGCGCCAGCGCGGTCGCGCCGAACATGGCGACGACATGCTGCAAACCCGCGATGAAGGTCTGGACGGTCGACAGGCGCTCGTCCGGCATCACCGCGCCGGAGGTCTTCAAGGTCCAGTTCGGAAAATAAGACATGGCGCGCTCCCCAGCGGGCGCGCGCTCTTTCGGCCGCGCCGAGACCGAACTACAGGCAAAGATCCTGTCCACGCCAAGCCCGCCCTGGCGTGGCGCGCGCGATTTCAGGGGAAAACCAAGCCTGCAGCGCCCTCAGGAAGCGATCTTCGCAAGGTGATGGCTGCCGTCGCCGCGCTGCAGCAAGCGGTCGCACGGCAGCACGCTGCCCGGCATCGCCGAGATGCGCTCCTCCTTCGTCCTGGCGACGATCGAGCCGGATAAGGGCTAGCCGATGTGAAGGGCCCGGACATCGATAGCGAAGCGCGGGGAACCCCTCTCCTGCATCGAAGTCGGGTCTACCCGACTTCGACACTTTGAGTGCTGAACTCGGGCAAGCCCGAGTTCAGTGAGAGGGGCAGGGGTGAGGTGTCGGCCCGTGGACCAGTGGCGCGGAAACTTTGCAGCGATGCAGCGGTGAGGTCACAGCCAAAACGTCGAACGGCCGCCCCCTCACCCTGCCCTCTCCCTAGGTGGAGAGGCTTCCCCGCGCCCTTTTCCGCAAAGGCGCCCTCTACTCCGCCGCGGCCTGCGCGTGCAGGCGTACGCCCTTGGCGACGAGCTTGTTGAGCGCAACCAGATAAGCCTTGGCTGAGGAGACCAGCGTATCGGGGTCAGCGCCGCGCCCGGTCACCGACGAGCCCTCATGCGAGAGCCTGACCGTCACCTCAGCCTGCGCATCGGTGCCCTCGGTCACGGCGTGCACGTCGTAGAGCTCCAGCACCGCCTCATGCGGCACGATCGCCTTGATGGCGTTGAACACGGCGTCGATCGGCCCGTTGCCCTCGGCTTCCTCGGTGACGAAGCGGCCGTCGACATCGAGCTTCATGGTCGCACGCTGCGGCCCGCGCGTGCCGGCGATCACGGTCAGCGAAACCAGCCTGACCCGGTCATGCGCCGAGGCCAGGTTCTCGTCGACCAGCGCCTCGATATCCTCGTCATAGACATGCTTCTTGCGGTCGGCCAGGGCCTTGAAGCGCGTGAAGGCGTCCTCGAGCTGGTTGTCGCCCAGATCGTAACCCATCTCCTTCAGCTTGGAGCGGAAGGCGGCGCGGCCGGAATGCTTGCCCATCACCAGGGAGGTCTTGGAGACGCCGACCGATTCCGGCGTCATGATCTCGTAGGTCGTCTGGTTCTTCAGCATGCCGTCCTGGTGGATGCCGCTCTCATGGGCGAAGGCGTTCCGGCCGACGATCGCCTTGTTGTACTGCACCGGGAAGGAGCAGGCGGTCGAGACGGCCTTCGAGGCGCGCGTCAGCAGCGAGGCGTCGATGCCGGTGTCGTAGGGCAGGACATCGCCGCGCACGCGCAGCGCCATCACCACCTCTTCCAGAGCAGCATTGCCGGCCCGCTCGCCGATGCCGTTGATGGTGCATTCGATCTGGCGCGCCCCGCCCTCGATGCCGGCCAGCGAATTGGCTACCGCCAGCCCCAAATCATTGTGGCAATGCACCGAGAAGATCGCCTTGTCGGCATTGGGCACGCGCTCGCGGATCTGGCGGAACATGGCGCGATACTCGTCGGGCACAGCATAGCCGACCGTATCGGGCAGGTTGATCGTGGTCGCGCCGGCCCTGATGGCGGCCTCGACCGTGCGGCAGAGATAGTCGATCGGGGTGCGCGTCGCGTCCATCGCCGACCATTCGACATCCTCGACCAGGTTGCGGGCCTGGGCCACCGTCTTCGTGATGATCTCCAGAACCTCGTCTTCGCTCTTGCGCATCTGGTGCTCCAGATGGATCGGCGAGGTCGAGACGAAGGTGTGGATGCGCGGCTTGGCGGCATGGCGCACCGCCTCGCCGGCGCGTGCGATGTCGGCGCTGATCGCGCGGGCGAGGCCCGCGACGGTCGCGCGCTTGATCCGCTGGGCGATGGCGGAGACCGCTTCGAAATCGCCGTCGGAGGCAATCGGGAAGCCGGCCTCGATGATGTCGACGCCCATCGCGTCGAGTACGTCGGCAACCTCGAGCTTCTCCTCGAAGGTCATGGTGGCGCCGGGGCATTGCTCGCCGTCGCGCAAGGTGGTGTCGAAGATCAGCACGCGGTCCTTGGGCGAACGGCCTTGGGGAGAGGAGGCGTTCCGGGTCGCATCGGTCATGGTCGTGATCCTGTAGAGGGTCGCGCCGCTATGGTTGAAGCCAGGCGCAGAATGTCTGGAAGGCGGTTCTCGTCACTCCCCTGAGCGCCCAGGCATGCATGCCCGGCCGGCCCTCAGGGGCGGCTAAGGAGAAGAAGCAGTCCAAGACCGAGCGGAGCGCGCATGCCGGCAGCCCGCGCAACGGCGCGGTTCTGGCTCAGGGCATGGGTGGCGGATGCGGCCACAGGCGTTCCTCGTATCGACCAAACCTGCATAACCGATAGCGGGGGGGCAAGGCAAGGCAGGGTTTTCCATCTCGCCCGGCCCTCACTCACACCGCCGCGCCGCTGCGGGCCTTGACCACGGCGAGCGGGGCCGTGGGCGCGGGCCAGAGCTGGACACGATAGAAGTCGTCGCCCTCAAGCCCGTCCTCGCTCACCGTGTCGAGGCCGGCATAGGAGGCGCGAACCCGGTAGCTTCCCGGCGGCACGCTGAGGCGCGGCGCATCGGGCAGATAATCCGTGCAGCCGGCAATCGCGACGCTGCCGGAGCGGACGGTGAAGGAGCCCTCATTGACCATGTCCCACTCGCCGAAATCGGCGGGCGGCTCCTGCGCATGGAGCGAGACGACGACCGGCACGGTCATGTTGCGCACTGTGCCGACACCGACGGACTGCACCGATGCCGCAAACAATCTCTCGACGGCCTCGTCCGTCCAGAGCGAGCCGAAATCGTCATTGGCCGTCTCGTCCTGGATGTAGAACTGGAAATAATCGGCGAAGATCGCGAGTTCGATCGTGGCCTCCGGCGTCATGGGCGCTCCTCTTGCAACAGCGCCAGCAACCTCGGGCGCGACCATGTCGAGAGTGTGTCGCGCCACCCGGCCTGGCATGTTGTTGGCCGCCCCGGAATCGGTCATGGTCACGCGTCTTTCGTCGATCGGACATGCCGCCATGCGCGCTTTTGCTCTCCTCGCCACCCTCGGCATCGCCCTCGCCGGCTGTCAGACTAGGTCGGTCGCACCGCCGGCGCCGCCGCCGGAGCAGGCCTATCCCGGCGTGACGCCCAGTACCTTCCATATGCCGGGCGGTTCGGGATGCTCTGGCGAGGTCGAGCGCTTCCAGGCCGTGATGGATAACGACCTCGCCACCGGCCACACCACCAAGGGCGTCCACGCCCGCGTCAGCGCCGAGATCGCAACCGCCCGCTCGAGCTGCACCGCGGGCAATGAAGGCGGTGCGATGGGGCAGCTCCACGCGACCAAGGCGAAGTTCGGCTATCCGGGGTGATTCCTTCTCCCCTTGGGGCGAGAAGGTAGTTCGGCGAAGCCGAGACGGATGAGGGAAGGACAGCCGAAACCTGCCTTCGTCTTACCCAGTCACACTGCCCTCATCCGCCTGCTGCGCAGGCACCTTCTCCCACCCATCTCGGGCTTGCCCGAGATGGGCGACCTAAGTGTCGAAGTCGGCAACAGCCGACTTCGATGGGGAGAAGGGAAGGCTCACGCCGCCAGCCCGCGCTTCTCCAGCAGCGCGTCCGGCGTCGGCAACCTGCCCCTGAACAGCGTATAGGCTTCGGCCGGATCGCGCGTATCGCCGGCTGAGTAGATGTAGCGCTTCAGCTTGGCCGCGACCTCGGGCGCGAAGACGTCTCCCGCCTCGATGAAGGCATTGAAGGCGTCGGCGTCCATCACCTCCGACCAGAGATAGCTGTAATAGCCGGCCGAATAACCGTCTCCGGAGAAGACATGGGTGAAATGCGGCGTGCGGTGGCGCATGATGATCTCCGCCGGCATGCCGATCCGCTTAAGCTCCGCCGCCTCGAAAGCCAGCGGATCGATCTCGCCGGGGTTCTCCAGCGAATGGAAGGCGAGATCGACCAGCGCCGAGGAGGTGTACTCCACGGAGGAGAACCCCTGATTGAAGGTCTGTGCCTTTTTGATCTTATCGATCAACGCATCGGGGATCGCTTCGCCTGTCTCGGCATGCAGGCAATAGGCCTGCATCACCTCACGTGTCAGGAACCAGTGCTCATAGAGCTGCGAGGGCAGTTCGACGAAATCGCGCGAGACAGAGGTGCCGGCGAGCGAGCCGTAGCGCACATCAGACAGCAGACCATGCAAGGCATGGCCGAATTCGTGGAACAGCGTGCGCGCATCGTCGATCGAGAGCAGCGCCGGCTTGCCCTCCGCGGGTTTGGCGAAATTGCAGACATTGACGATGATCGGCCGCACTTCGCCCTCGAAATTGCGCTGGCCGCGATAGGCGCTCATCCAGGCGCCGGAGCGCTTTGAGGCGCGGGCGAAATAATCGCCGAGGAACAGGCCGATATGGCGGCCGCTCGCCGCCTCCTTGACCTCCCAAATCCGCACATCCGGGTGATAGCCCTTGAGTTCGGGCTTCGCCTCGAAGGCAAGCCCGAACAGCTTGCCGGCGACATCGAAGGCAGCCTGGATGATGCGGTCGAGCTGGAGATAGGGCTTCAGCACCGCCTCATCGAGCGCATAGGTCTGCTGGCGCACCTTCTCGGCATAATGGCGCCAGTCCCAAGGGCGGATCGGCCCGTTCTCGCCCTCGCCCTGCGCCAGCGCGGCGAGATCGGCGGCCTCCTGCGCGGCGCGCGCCTTGGCCGGTTTCCAGACCAGTTCGAGCAGGTCGCGGACATGGGTGGGCGTCTTCGCCATGGAATCGTCGAGCTTGAAATGCGCGAAGGTCGGAAAGCCGAGCAGCTTCGCCTTCTCGGCCCGAAGCTTCACCATCTCTGCGACGATGGCGCGGTTGTCGGTTTCGCCACCATTCTCACCGCGCTTGCTCCAGGCGATGAAGGCCTCCTCGCGCAGATCGCGCCGCGTCGAGAAGGTCAGGAAGGGCTCGATGATCGAGCGCGACAGCGTCACCGCATGTTTGCCGTCATGACCGCGGTCGGTGGCGGCGCGCGCCATCGCCGCGATCAGGAAGGCCGGCAGGCCGGCGAGCCCCGCCTCGTCCTCGATGATCAGCGCATAGCTCGATTCATCCTTCAGCACGTTCTGGCTGAACTGCGTGCCGAGCCCCGCAAGGCGTTCGTTGATCGCGGCGAGCCGCGTCTTGTCCTCCGGGCCGAGCTGCGCGCCCGAACGGATGAAGCCGCGATGCGTTCGTTCCAGGAGCCGTGCCTGCTCGGCGTCGAGACTGAGCGTCTCGCGCTTGGCGAAGACCGCAGCGACGCGGGCAAACAAGGCCGGATCCATCATGATCGCCGACCAGTGCCGCGAGGTGATCGGCGACATCTCGCGCTCGATCGCCTGCAGCGCCTCGTTGGTATCGGCGCCGGTGAGATTATAGAACACGCCGCCGACGCGGCTGAGCGCCCTGCCCGCGCGCTCCAGCGCCTCGATGGTGTTGGCGAAGTCCGGTGCTGCGGCCGCAGTGGTCAGCGCGTCGATCTCGGATCTGTGCTTGACCAAGGCCGCCTCGAAGGCCGGGCGGATATGCTCGGGCGTGATCGCGGCGAAAGGCGGCAGGCCGAAGGGCGTGTCCCAGACACGCGAAAACGGATTGCTGGCGGGCAGCGACAGGGCTTCGGGGGCAAGCGTCATCGGGGCTTCCGGTTGAATTGAGGGCGCAGAATGCGGGCGCGCGAGACTCGTAGGATCAGTCTTGCCGCCAGATATGGGCAAGATAAGGCCGCATGAAGAGTGGCATGTCGAGGCGCTCGGCATCCTCCGGACCGCGGACGATCACGATGTCGGCAAGCTCCGGCTCGTCCTGCGTCGCCATGCGCGCCAGCATCAGCGCGCGCGCCGCCTCGGCCGGCATGGCAATGGAGACCGGCCGCATGAAGGCGATGCGCCCGGGCAGGATCACCGCCGTCCAGCTTTCCTCCACCGTGATCTCGTCAAGCCTCAGCCCGGTCTCCTCGCAAAGCTCGCGCGTCACGCTGCCGGCGAGGTCGAGCGTGCCGTCGGGCCGCGCATCCTCGCGGTCGGGCGTGCCAGCGGCGAAATAGACCTTGCCGGGATTGGCGGTGTGCTGCCCCATCACGCCGCACAGGAACGCGCCATCCGCGGCGCGCAGGGCGGCCATCGCAAAGCCGTTGCGCACCACGGGACCCGGATGGCCGAAATCGCGCCAGCTGATGAAAGCGGCATAATCGGTCTCGAAATAGCCGGCGCGGAAGACGCCGTCGACGATCGCCGCGCGGTGCTGCAGCATCACCCTGCCGTTGAACATCGCCGGCTTGCCGGCGCTGAGCTTCGCCCAATGCGCCGCAACCTCGTCCGCCCGCTCCCGCGCGAAAACCCAGTCATAAGGCTCGATCAGCGCCTCCAGACCCGCAAGCTCGACAATCGCGCCATCGACGATGCCGTTTCGTCCGAGGGACGTCACAGCAGCACGCCCTCGCTGACCGTCACCGCAGAGCCGCCGATGCGCGCCGAAACCAGCGCCCCGTTCTCGACCGTCAGTTCGAGCATAATCTGCGAGGGCCGGCCCATCTCATAGCCCTGCTCGATGACGAAGCGATGCTCGCCGTCGCCGGGCCGGTCGAAGGCCATGACCACGCCGGCGAAGGCAGCAGCAGCTCCACCGGTCGCAGGATCCTCCGCGATCCCGGCGCCGGGCCAGAACATGCGCGCGTGGTAGTGATGCCCCGTCTCAGCGGTCTGCCGGCAGTAGACGAAGGCGTTGGGATGCTCAGCGGGCTTCATCACCGCGTCCCAGCGGGACAGGTCGAGCTTGATCTTGCCGATCGCATCGAGGCCGGCCATCGGCACGAAGGTAAAGGGGACTCCGGCCGAGAACACGCTCGCGCGATGCCCCTCGAACCCGATTTCGCTCTCCTTGAGCCCGAGCACGGCAGCGAGCGCGGTGTTTGCGGACGCCGCATCGATCTCCTGCGGCAGGCGCGGCATGGTGAAGACCGCACGGCCGGACCGAGGCCCGTCGACCGAGACCGCACAAGGCACGAGCCCGACCTTCTCCTCCAGCACCAGGAGATCGGAGCCCTTGCCCTCAGCCGCATCGCGCAAGGCCAGCAGCACGGCCGTGCCGACCGTCGGATGTCCCGCGAAGGGCAGCTCCCGACCGGGCGTGAAGATGCGGATCGCGGCGCGATGGCGGGCTTCGACTGGGGGCGCCACGAACACCGTCTCGGACAGGTTGAACTCGCGCGTAATCGCCTGCATCGCCTCGGTGTCGAGCCCCTCGGCATCGAGCACCACGGCCAGCGGGTTGCCGGCATGCGCCCGGGTGGTGAAGACGTCGAGCGTGACGAAGCGGCGCTTCATGGAGACGGTCCTTCGGGAATGACGAGATCGATGGTCAGTGGGCAGTGGTCGGAGGCTTTCGGCCGGTCCCAGCCGACGCGCGGATAGCGGTCGGCGCAGGTCGCGAGCCGCGCCATCGAGCGGTCGGGCGCGCGCGGATCGAGCGGCACGCGATAGGGCAGCCCGCGCCGGATCATCAGCATCGCCGGTGTGGGGTTCGCCGCCGCCAAAGCCGGCGAAAGCAGGATGTGGTCGAGCGGCATGTGGCTGTCGATCAGCCTCTCCCGGCTTTCCGACCAGAAGCGTCGAAAATGCGTCCAGCGTTCATGCGCAGGCAGCGCCTCCATCGGATCGACGGCGAAATCCTCCAGCAGTGGCTCGATGCCGCTCTCGCCCTCGTCGACGATTTCGGCCAGAGGGCCGAGCCCATAGCGATAGGCGTTGAGATCGCCGAGCACGATCCAGTTCGCCTCGCGCCAGCCTTCGCCGAAGCGCGCCTTGACGATCTGCTTCACGGCCTGCGCCTCGGCCCGGCGCACCGGCAATGTCGCCTGCCGCCCATCTTCGCGGCCATTGTTCATCGACTTCAGATGGCAGCCGAACAGGCTGAGCTTGCGACCACCGAAATCGAGCGCGACCTCCAGGCAATCGCGGGCGAAGAGCTTGCCGTCGGGACTGATGCCAAGGGCTGCAAGATCGCGGTCATGCACGCCGGCCTGCGCGAAGGTCAGGTCCTTGTGGGAGCGCACCGTGACCGCCTGCGGCGCCAGCAGGTCGCGCCGCGCTGCGAAACCGATGTCGATATCGCGCCGGTCATTGCCATCGAGCAACGCGAAATGGCCGTAGCGATGGTCGGAGCTGCGGTGGACGTAATTGGCGAAGAAGGCCTGGAGGCTGGCGAGTGAATCGACCTCCTGCAGCATCCAGAGATCGGCCTGCGCCTCGGCGATGGCGAGCGCTGTCATCTGGCGCTTGTCGTCCTCCAGCGCGACCGCCAGCGAGCGCTCGACCACGTCGCGTTCGTCAGCACGCGGAAAATGGAACAGCGACATCGCCGCATCTGTCTCGAACCGCCCGCTCGGCCCGAAGCGATGCCGCGTCAGCAGGTTCTCGACATTGAAGGTGCCGATGCGCAGCTTCATGCCGGTTCAGATCGCCGCCGGCACGAACTGGTGCGATGGCGTCACGAACTCGTCCTGCGCCGCGACCATCAGGATCTCGCGCGAACCCGCCTCCTTGGTCCGCTTCAGCAGGCCGTAGATCGAGGCCGCGGCCTTGGCGAGCGCCGCCGCTGTTGATCCCTCGCGCAGATAATGGGTGAAGAACAGCGCCGCGATGGCGTCGCCTGCGCCATTGAGGCTGACATCGAGCTTCGGCGTGCGCACGCGCCAGGCCCCCTTGGCGTCGGAGGCCATCATGTCGATGGCGTCGTCGGGGGTCTCATTGGTCGATAGCGAAGTCACCAGTACGACCTTCGGCCCGGTGTCGCGCAGCGCCTCGACCGCGCGATGCGCGTCGGCGATGGTCTTGACCTCGATATCGGTCAGCAATTCCAGCTCGAACTGGTTGGGCGTCACGATATCGGCCGCCGGCACCGCCTGCTCGCGCATGAATTCCGGGATGCCCGGCCGCACGAAGACCCCGCGCCCGACATCGCCAATGACGGGGTCGCAGCAATAGAGCGCCTTGGGGTTGGCCGCGCGCACGCGTTCCACCGCCGAGAGGATGGCATGCCCGACATCGGCCGATCCCATATAGCCGGAGAGCACGCCGTCGCAGGACGGCAGCACGCCGCGCTCGGCAATGCCTTCCATCACCTCGTCGATCATGCCGCCGTCAAAGACGCGGCCCTTCCAGGCGCCATAACCGGTGTGATTGGAGAACTGGACGGTGTGGATCGGCCAGACCTCGACACCCAGGCGCTGCATCGGGAACACGGCGGAGGCATTGCCGACATGGCCATAGGCGACATGCGACTGGATCGAGAGGATGTTCATGAGGCAACGCGCTTGGTGACGGAAACCAAAGCTCTACCCGCTCGCCCCGCCTCGCCGCAAATCGAAAGCGGTGATGGCCGCGATCAAGCCTTCAGGGTCACGAGCCAGTCAGCTGGGTGACGCCAGCCGTATCGGTGAACTGGACCAGGCTCAGGATCTTGCCGTCCGCGATCGTGAAGAGGTCCATGATCTCGAAGGCCGCGCTGCGCCCGTTCGGGACGCACAGCACATCCGCACGCCAATGCAATGCCGCCCTGTCATCCTCGATTGTCAGCGCAAGCGTCTCGACATTGCTGAAGACGAAGGCGCCGATCAGCTCTGCCATCTGCGCGCGCACGGCGGCATGGCCGGTCGGCTGCACGAACATCGGCGCGGGCGCAGACGCTCCTGAGAGCCGATAGCTGCAATCGCGATGGAAATAGCCCATCACGGCGTCGAGGTCGCCGCGATGGCGCGCCTCATAGGCATCCTTGATCAGGGTCTCGATCGCAGCGCGCCCGGTCATCTCGCCTCTCCTTGCGTCAGAGGCGAGTGTGACCAGCGCGCCGGCCAATGTCGAGAGGTCAGGAGCCGGAGGCCGCCTTCTTCGCGAAGGTATCGATGAAGGTCTTCTTCAGATCGACATTCGACGTCGCCAGTTCCGGATCGAGCAGCTTCAGCGCGTCGTAGACGCTCTGCTGGCCCTCTGGCGTCGAGATGCCGGTACGCGAATAGCTCTCCTGCGAGTTCTTGACCGCGCGCAGATAGAGCGGCTTGTCGCCGAGCAGATATTCCGGCGGCACGATGTCGGCGACATCCTCGGGCTTGGCCGTCTCCAGCCATTTCAGCGCCTTGACGAAGGCGTTGACGAGCTTTTGCGTCGTCACCGGGTTCTTCTCGGCGAATTCGCCCTTGAGATAGAGCACGGCCGCCGGGTTCGAGCCGCCGAAGAGGGCGCGCGTGCCGGCCTCGGTGCGGGTGTCGATCAGCGTAACGATGTCGCCATCGGCCTCGAGCTTCGAGGTCACGGGGTCGAGATGCGAGATGATGTCGACCTGGCCCTGCTTGATAGCCGCTACCGCGCTCGCGCCGGCGCCGATCCCGATGATCGGCGCATCCGTCGCCTTCAGCCCGGCCTTGACCATGGCGTATTGCGCGGTCAGCGCCGTCGAGGAGCCCGGCGCGGTGACGCCGATCTTCAGCCCCTTGAAGTCGGCGGCCGATTTGACCTTGTCGGCAAGCTCCTTGCGCACGGCGATGGTAATCGCCGGGAAGCGCCCGAGCTCGACCACGGCGCGCACATCCTGGCCCTTGGCCTGCATGCGGATGGTGTGCTCATAGGCGCCGGTGACGACATCGACGGAACCGCCGACCAAGGCCTGCAGCGATTTGGCGCCGCCGCCGAAATCATTGATCTCGACCTCGAGCCCCTGCTCCTTGAAGAAGCCCTTCTTCTCGGCGACCGTCAGCGGGAGGTAATAGAGCAATTGCTTGCCGCCGACGCCGAGCGTCAGCTTGGGTTTTTCGGCGTTCTGGGCAAAGGCAACCGGGGTAAAGCCCGGAGCGCTCCAGGCCGCCAGCACGACGCCGGCCGCCATGATCAGATGTCTGCGGTTCATCGGGTTTCCTTCCCTGAGGATGCTTTGCTTCGAAAGCCTTGTTGGGAAGCAGTTCTAGATTAGTCGCAGGCGTCGCGCCAACCCCGCCTTGAGTCATAAGGGCGAGCCAGCGCGCCCTTAATAGACCTCAGCGGAAGACATGGCTGGCATAGAGCGCGACGCCAAAGCAGGCCATCGCCGCGCCAAACAGCAGCCAGCTCGTCCCGGTCGGGTTTTCCAGCGCAGCCTGCGACGGGTTGGCGGGGTCGTAATGCACCTCGACCGTCGCCCCGACAGGATAGCGCGCGGCGACCTTGTCGGCGGCGCTGCGCGAGCCGGAGGTGGTCAGGCCTAGCGCGATCTGACGGGAGCTAAAGTGGAGACCGCCGACCTCGTAGCGGAACTCGACGACCGCGGCATAGCTCCTGCGATTCGAGCCGTCGCCGCTGGCCGCGCGCTGCTCGACGCGGCTCACCGTGACCCGCCCCGGCACGACCGGCCAAGCATTGGCGCGCATCAGGTAGCGGCGATAGCCGACGAAGAACAGCAGCGTCACGAGGCCGAAGCCGATCGCGCACAGCATCACCGGAACCTCGGCGCGGGGCATGCTGGTCTGCAGCTCCTGCACGCCTCCCATCGCCAGCCAGTAGCCGCCCGCGCCGAGCACGGCCAGCACGGCAAGCCCGGGGGCACAGCCAGCGAGCGCAGCCTTCTGCGCCGCGGGCGTCTGCGCCGACGCGACCGGGGCCGCCGGATCGGAGCCGGGCGCCGCCGGCGCACCGAACACGAGACCACGCTCCAGCACGCAGTCCGTCGGGTCGTTGGGGTCGTAATGCACCGTGACCGTGGACCCGACCGGGTAGCGCCTCACCGCCTCCTCAGCGAACCGGCCGCTGATGTCGCCAAGGCTGACCCGGTTGCCCCGATAGCTCTGCCCCGCGACAGCGAACGTATAGGCCACGTCCGGTACGTTGACCGCCGTCCCGATCTCGTTGCCCTCGGGCGGTCGCCGCACGCTCAAGCTCGACCGCGTGATCCGGCCCTGGGCCTGCAGCCAGGCTTTAGCCCGATGCATCTTGATCGAGACATTGGCGACCATGGCGCCGATCATGACCACCACGGGCAACGAGAACAGCGCGACGACCCCAGCCGTGGTGTCGAGAAAGGGCAGCCAGTCGCGCGGCAGGTTGGACACCGCCACGGCGAGAACGACAGACGCCACGACAGCGGCAATCGCCCAGGCCGGCGGCTGTCCGGAAGCCTCGGCGGTCTTCGAGGGCGACGGCGCACGCACCCAGTCATGGTTTTTGTGCCAATGCTTGTCACCGCTCAGGAAGCCGAGCAGGAGCGTCTTCAGGGCCTGGGCATCGACCAGGGCGGCCGCCTCGAATTTGGTGGTCCCGTCATGGCGGGTCAGCCGAAACGCCCCATCATCCTGCCGGAGGGCTTCGACATAGCCGTCATCGTCCAGAAGGGTAATGCAGCTTTCGGGGTCGCTGCCGGCGGCCTCGATCGCTGCGACGACGTCGGCCGGTGTCGGCGCCTCGGTGATGCAGCCGTTGACGTCGAGTTCCATGCCCGATCTCCGCCTTCGTGGAGACGAGCATGAGCCTGCAATCGCCGGCGATCAAGCGAAGATGACGTTACGTCGTCGTGGTCGAGCTTTGCCCCGGCCGCCAGACCAGCAGCCGCTTCTCCACCATGGTCACCAGTGCGTCGATCGCGATCACGAAGATCGCCAGGATCAGCATGCCGGAGAACACACCGGTGACGTCGAAGACGCTCTCCGCCTCATGGATCTTGTAGCCGAGCCCCGCCGAGGAGCCGAGATATTCGCCGACCACGGCTCCGACCAGCGCAAAGCCCACCGACGTGTGCAGCGAGGAGAACATCCAGGTCAGCGCAGAAGGCCAATAGACATGGCGGAAGAGCTGGCGCTCGTTCATGCCGAGCATGCGGGCATTCGCCAGCACGGTCGGCGAAACCTCGCGCACGCCCTGGTAGACGTTAAAGAAGACGATGAAGAAGACCAGCGTGAAGCCGAGCGCCACCTTCGACCAGATGCCGAGCCCGAACCAGAGCGCGAAGATCGGCGCCAGCACGACGCGCGGCAAGGCGTTCGCGGCCTTGATATAGGGGTCGAAGACCGCGGCCAGCAAGTCCTGCCGCGCGAAGGTGAAACCGAAGAAGATGCCAGCGACGGAGCCGATGACGAAGGCGAGCACGGTCTCGGTCAGCGTGATGCCGAGATGCCAGTAGATGTTGGGTCCGATCAACTGGTTGAAGGTCCGCCCCAGCACGGCGGCCGGCGTCGAGAAGAAGAACTGGATCGTCTTGACCTCGCCGAAGATCGGATAGGCGGTGACGACGTGCCAGATCAGCAGGAAGACGACCATGACCAGCGCCTGCAGGCCAAGCAGCTTGGCGCGGTTCATTGCGAGGCTCCTTCGACCAGCTCGCGCCCGTCGCCCATCGCATAGGCCTTCTGGACCTCGACCCTGAGCGAAGCCCAGATGTCGCGATGGATCTCGTGGAAGGCTTTTTCCAGCCGGATCTCTGCGATGTCGCGCGGGCGCGGCAGCGGCACGCGATAATCGGCGACGATGCCGGCGGCAGGGCCCGCCGACATCACCACGACGCGGTCGGAGAGCGAGATCGCCTCCTCCAGATCATGCGTCACGAAGATCAGCGCCTTGCGATCCCTGGACCAGAGATCGAGCAGGAGATTGCCCATGATCTGTCGGGTCTGCGCGTCGAGCGGGCCGAAAGGCTCGTCCATCAGCAGGATTTCCGGGTCGCGGATCAGCATCTGCGCGAGGCTGACGCGCTTGCGCTGGCCGCCTGAAAGCATATGCGGATAGCGATCGACGAAGGCGCGCAAGCCCACACGACCGAGCCATTCGCGCGCCTGGGCGTCGGCCTGCGCATCGGACACGCCCATCGGCTCCAGCGCGACCTTGACGTTGTCGAGCGCCGTCTTCCACGGCATCAGCGCGTCAGCCTGAAAGAGATAGCCCGCCCGGCGGTTCAGGCCCGAGAGCGGCTTGCCGAAGATGCCGACCGTGCCGGCCGAGGGCACGAGCAGGCCCGCCGCCGCGTTGAGCAGGGTCGACTTGCCGCAGCCGGTCGGTCCGACGACAGAGACGAACTCGCCCGCCGCAACCGAGAGGTTGATCCCCGTGACCGCCTTGTAGCGCTTGCCGCCATCGATGTGGAAAGTGATGTCGAGCCCGCTGAGGGCAACCGCAGGCGACATCTCGCCTGCTCCCGCATCGCGCTGCGGGGGGTGGTGCAACTCCATGGAATCCGTTTCCCCGTCGGCCTGGCGCATCGATCCGCGCTCACCGCTCATGCCTTGATCTTAGACCTTGACCTTTGCTGCTAAGACTAAGCGATCCCCCGGCGAAGGCAAAGTCGTCCTTCGGCGAAAGGGATCGCCCTTCGCGCGAGGCCGGCGGTTGCATAACCCTGCGGTAGACGCGATAAGCCGGCGCCTCCCGTCGGAAAGATCGCGCTCGCCATGGCCCAACTCGAACTCTGGATGCAAGCGCTCGTCGACTTCATGCGGGCCAATCAGGAATGGGCGATCCCGATCGTCTTCCTGGTCGCCTTCTGCGAATGCGTCGCGGTTTTGTCCTGGCTCGTGCCGGCAACCGTGTTCTTCACCGCCTTTGGAGCCGCGGCCGGCGCCTCGGGCCTGAATCTGATCCCGCTCGCAGCCGCCGCCTCGGTCGGAGCGGGCTGCGGCTTCTGGGTCTCGTATTGGGCGGGTCTCGTGCTAGGCCCACGCGTCGGCGACTACTGGCCGCTCAACAAGAACCCGCAATTGCTCGAGCGCGGCCATGCCTTCTTCGAAAAATGGGGCGTCGCCAGCATCCTGATCGGCCACTTCTTCGGGCCGCTGCGCGCCGTGATCGCGATCGTCGCCGGCATCGTGCAGATGCCGTTCTGGCCTTTCCAGATCGCCAACTGGATCGCCTCGACCGTCTGGGGTTTCGCGCTGCTTTACGGCGCTGGCCGCCTCGCCGAATTCATGACGCGGTAACGCGGGCGCCAGTTTCCCTCGATCGGAAACCCGACGCCGAAACACTGCAATTGGCTGAATGCGCCATTCAGCGCGGGTTCACGCCGCCAGGCGCGATATGGCGGCGTCACGTCGGCGCCCGTCAGCAAGCGGTTCGACGCTGCCGTGACACGCTGGACCGGCCCCAAGCCGGCAGCGTCGTCTGGCGAAGGGCCCGGCCTCCGTCAGATGCGACAATCCGGGCCGAACACTGAGGTCCATGACATGACGATCTCCCGTTTCCTGATCCCCCTCGCCGCGCTCGCTCTGACCGCCGGCCAGGGCTTCGCGCAGACGGCGACGCAGCCCGCGACGCCTGCAAAGCCGACCGCTCCGGTCACCGCCCCGGCTGCTCCCGCGGCTCAGCCCGCCAAGCCGATAGCGGCGCAGCCCGCCCAGACCAAGAAGATCAACATCAACACGGCAACCGCCGCCGAACTCGACACGCTCAAGGGCATCGGCGAGGCCCGCTCCAAGAAGATCATCGAGGAGCGCGCCAAGACGAAGTTCAAGGACTTCGCCGATCTGGTGAAGCGCAACGTGCTGCCCGCCAATGTCGAAGCCGACATCAAGGACAAGATCACCTTCTGAACCGGCCACCGCGCCGGTTCGGCAACCAGACGAAACGAGGCCCGGCGGAACACCGCCGGGCCTTTCGTTCTTGGTATCAGATGCGGATCAGGCCGGCGATGACCGCCGCCGTCAGGCCAAAGCACAGCCCCAGCACGATGCGCGTGAGGGTCTGCGAGTCGAGCAGCTTCAGAACCGTCATGTCGCCCTCCTCTGTCATGTCGAAGTTTTGCACGTCGAAAACCTTGCACGTCGAAAGTCTTGGCCTCTTGCAGGCCGTGAGCCTTGCAGCTCAGCTCGGAAACGCTCCGACGAGAATGCCCGCTATCGCGCTCAGGATCAGGGCAACGGCGAGCACCAACAGGACGGGCTTGCCGAGGAAACCCTGACGCGCCTCGACGGGCGTCTCGACCGCGGGATCGGCATCGGAATGGTCGTCGGCCCGCATCGGCAGAATTCTGTCGCCGCCCTGCAGCCCTTCGGATTGCGCCTTGGCGCGTTCCTCTGTCTCGGTCGTCATCTCTCGTCTCCTTCTCCCCAGCCGCGATTGCCGCTGGCGGATCAATCAGGCAGCAGGCCGACGAAAGTGTTGGCGAGCAGCGCGACCACGAGGCCGCCGAGAAGCGCGATCAGCAACGGCCAATTCGGACCGCCCTCCTGCTGAAGGACATCGCCAGGGTCGACCTCGGTCTCGCGCGCCTGCCGGTCGCGCTCGTGGAGAGCCCATTCCCTGGAATCCCGATTCCGTGCCATGCCCGTGCCCCGGTTGATCCTGCTAGCCACGGAAACGCACCAAAAGCGCCTCGGTTCCGCCTGATGTGGCCAACCGCGGTTCATAACGAGAAAGGCGGACGCATCGCTGCGCCCGCCTCCTTTGGAAATCAGGATTATCTTAACCTTACCAAGATCTTCCGCTGAAAAGCGGAATCAAGCCGACAAGATGTTGAATCAGTATGTCAGCGGGCTGGCAGGCAGGTCTTGGTCTTGTCGACCAGAGCCTTCGCCTTGATCCCAAAGGCCCGGCGCGAGCCGGGCCGTCGCAGGGAAACCTGGATCAGGTCTTGGTCTTGTCGACCAGGGCCTTGGCCTTGATCCCAAAGGCCCGGCGCGAGCCGGGCCGTCGCGGAAGAAGAAGGGGTCAGTTCTTGGTCTTGTCGACCAGGGCCTTGGCCTTGATCCAGGGCATCATGTCGCGCAGCTTGGCGCCGACTTCCTCGATCGGGTGGGCGGCCATGCGGGCGCGGGTCGCCTTGAACGAGGTCTGGTTGACCTTGTTCTCCAGCATCCAGTCGCGGGTGAACTTGCCCGACTGGATGTCGGTCAGCACGCGCTTCATCTCGGCCTTGGTCTCAGGCGTGATGATGCGCGGGCCGGTGACGTACTCGCCATACTCGGCCGTGTTCGAGATCGAGTAGTTCATGTTCGCGATGCCGCCCTCATAGATCAGGTCGACGATCAGCTTCACCTCGTGCAGGCACTCGAAATAGGCCATCTCGGGAGCGTAGCCGGCCTCGGTCAGCGTCTCGTAGCCGGCCTTGATCAGTTCGACGATGCCGCCGCAGAGCACGACCTGCTCGCCGAAGAGATCGGTCTCGCACTCTTCCTTGAACGAGGTCTCGATGATGCCGGCACGACCGCCGCCATTGGCGCTGGCGTAGCTGAGGCCGAGGTCATGGGCGTTGCCGGTCGCGTCCTGGTGGATCGCGATCAGGGTCGGCACGCCGCCGCCACGCTGATATTCCGAACGCACCGTGTGGCCAGGGCCCTTGGGGGCGACCATCAGCACGTCGAGGTCCTTGCGCGGCTCGATCAGGTTGAAATGGACGTTGAGGCCGTGCGCGAACAGAAGGGCAGCGCCCTCCTTCATGTTGCCGTGCAATTCGTCGCGATAGATGTCGCCCTGCAATTCGTCGGGGGTCAGCATCATCATGACGTCGGAAACCTTGGCGGCTTCGGACGGGGTCATCACCTTGAAGCCGGCCTCTTCAGCCTTCTTGCGCGTCGCCGAACCGGCCTTCAGCGCGATGATGACGTCCTTGACGCCGGAATCGCGCAGGTTCAGCGCGTGGGCATGGCCCTGCGAGCCGTAGCCCACGATGCAGACCTTCTTGCCCTTGATCAGATTGATGTCCGCATCACGATCGTAATAAACGCGCATTGGGTGTCTCCTTTTGTCACGCGTTGGTCTTATCCAGGCCCGGATCGTTCTTCGCCGTGCCGTAGAGGGTGAGAAACTGTTGCGTCGCGCGCTCCGCATCGCGGTCGATCTCGGCCTGTCCGAGCATCAGCGCATCGCCCAGCAGCAGCCGGATCTGCACGTCGCGGCCGACAAGGCCCAGGAAACTGCGAAACGCCGTCTCGGTGTCGTCATAGGCCAGGAGACCGGCCTCCCGCCCGGCATCGAGGACCGGCTTCAGGCGCTCGCCGATGGCGAAGCGCCCATTGGCAAGCACGATGGCGCCCAGATTACCGGCCCGAGAGCCCGCCTGGCTGATCGCGATGCGATTCAAGGCAACCGAGGTCGAGCTCGAGATCACGCCGAGCCAGTTCGCCGCAAAGCGCGTCAGGCTGTCACGCAGGCCAAGCGCGTTGAGCGTCTGCCGGTCGTAATTGCCCGCCCGGACTTTCGAGGCCTGCCACTGCACGGTCGCCGTCAGCAAGCCGTCGCGGTCGCCGAACCATTTGTAGAGCGTTTCCTTCGAGCAGCTCGCACGGCGGGCGACCGCCGTCATGGTCAGGTGATCGCCCTTCTCCACCATCAGCCCCAACACAGCGTCGAGCACGGCCTGCTGACGCGCGGTCGGGCCTTCCTGCTGTGCGTCGATGGGATTGGCCATGAAAGGAGCCGCGCTTGCGTACCGTACGTTACGGTTCTGCCGTCTACAGGAGCGGATGCGGCGATGCAAGCGGCTTGGTTCACTGCCGCGGATTTTCCTTGGCCGCGCGCGGGACCCAAGCTACCCGTCCCGCGAAACGCTTTCACCTGATTTTAGGAGATGCCCGTGCCCCTATCCTCCTCAACGGAGATCGTCGCCTTCTGGCGCGAAGCCGGCCCGGACAAATGGTTCGCCAAAGACGACGCCTTCGACGCCGAAATCCGAAGCCGCTTCCTGGCCACGCATGAGGCTGCGGCGGCCGGCAAGCTGACCGATTGGGAGGCGACGCCCGAAGGCGTCTATGCATTGCTGATCCTGCTCGACCAGCTTCCGCGCAACTTGTTTCGCGGCAGCCCGCGCGCCTTCGCCACCGACGCCATGGCGCTCGGCATCGCTGAGCGTGCGGTCGCCAAGGGATTCGACCGCGCCTTCGCACCGCCCGAAAGCCGCTTCATCTACATGCCGTTCATGCATGCCGAGGATCTCGGGCATCAGGAGCGCTGCATTGCGCTCTGCGCGGCTTCGGACGACCCCGACGGCGTGAAATTCGCCGAGATCCATCGCGACATCATCCGCGATTTCGGCCGCTTTCCGCACCGCAACCCCGTGCTGGGACGGCAGACGACGGCGGACGAACAGGCCTTCCTCAGCGAAGGCGGCTTCAGCGGCTGACCCTGGCCTCACACCAGCCGCTGCGCGAAAAACTGGGTTCCAGCTTTTCGCGCGAGCAATGCTCTCAACTGTTAGAAGCGATCAGGCTGCGGCGGCCTCCCGATGGGCCTGCGCCAATTCGGCGAGGCTCTTGAACTGGAAGTCCACCTTCGGCTGATGCGCAGGCAGCGGGGTCGCGCCGCTGCCGGACTTGCCGAAGCGCCGGTCGATCCAGGCGCAAGCCAGCCCCGCCTCCTTGGCCGGTACATGGTCATGGTAGAGGCTTTGCGCGGTATGCAGCACCGCGCTCGGACCAAGGCCCAGATCGGCCGCGAGATGTTCGAGCAGATAGGCGAAATTGCGCGGATCGGGTTTGTACGAGCCGACATCCTCGGCGGTGTAGATGCCGTCGAAGCTCACGCCGAGTTTCCTGTTGCTGGCCGCGAAGCTCTGGCGGTCGACATTCGACAGGATGACGAGTCGGTAGTGCCGCTTGAGATAGGCGAGCGCTTCGGCGGAGTCCGGAAAGGCCGGCCAGTCCGGCACGGACGCACCGAAGCGCTCATTCAGATCGGCATGGATGCACACGCCGAGATCCCTGGCGAAGCGCGCATGAATCACGGAGAGCAGCGTGGAATAGCGCAGCGACGGCGTCGCCTGTTCCTGCTCGCTCTCATAGCGCCCGAAACGAGCGAGCGCCTCCTCGCGCCCCAGATCGAGTTGCCCGGCGCTCAACAGCGGCTGAAGCGCGTTCCAGATCCCGGTTTCCCAGTCGATCAGCGTCCCATAGCAATCGAACGTCAGAACCTTGAAATCAGTCAGCTTCATCGAATGGCCTCCTCATACGGCATCGTGAGGCTTGACCTTAGCCGGGCCCTGCAAGGCCGTGATGAGGCAAAACTCCGAACGAGTTGACCGAAGCTGCGATCCTGCGCTCAGTTCCCCGCCTGGTTGCGGCTGGCGGCACGGAATTCTGACGGCGTGAGGCCGAAGCGCCGCTTGAACTGCCGGTTGAAGGACGAGGCGTTCTGATAGCCCAATCCGTAGGCGATCTCCGATATCGGCGTGGACGTGCCGACCAATGCGTCGACAGCTCTCTCGAACAGCTGGCTGAGTTGCAATTGCTTCGGCGACTGGCCCGTCGTCGTCCGAAATAGGGCATGGAACTGACTTTGGCCGAGGCCGGCCATTCGGGCCATTTCCGCCACGCTCGCCGTCTGCGCATCCCCCGCGACGCCGAGGACACGGTGCTCGGACAGCGACCAGGGCCGAAGCCGCCGACTCGGCTCGACGAGATGCAGCCCCGCCAACGCCAGGCGGGCGGCATCATGAGCCTGGCATGCACCGGCTTCGACCTCGGCGCCGAGCTGGCGGAACATCCGCCACAGCCAGGGCTCGATCCGCGTGAGCGACGGGCTCGCATTGCGCAGCAGGGCCGGCACCGCCTCGCCGGCGAACGCCGCCATTTCGACGTCGAGGATGAGCATGCTGCAATCCGGGCTCGGCACGAAGTCGTGCTCACAGTCCTGCGGGACGATCGCGACGCAATTGCTCGAGACGACGCCGGACCGTCCCTCGATATCCAGCCTCATCGCGCCCTGCATCGGCAGCAGGATCTGGCTGAAGTCGTGGCGATGGCAGTCGCCGCCGCGATAGCTTCGGATTTCGAGATGGACCGACATCGCGTCCCCATGCTCCCAGGATCATGCCGGTTCATTTGCCGCCAACGCGCGCGAGCGATCAAGAGCAGGCCGCTCATTGCCGGCGCCTCGAATAGCCTCTAGCCGCCCATCTGCTGGCTCGCGATCCGCTGCAGGAAGATCGCCGCGATCGTCAGGATGAAGCCGACCCACCACAGCGGCGAGCGCAGACTCTTGCCGCTGCCGGGAGCCTCAGGCTCCGCCTTGCCGTTCATGCGCTGGATGATCGGCCAGGCGAAACAGGCAAAGCCGACAACGCCGAGGCCAAGGGCGATCTGTTCGAGGGTGAGGGTCATGGCGCCTCCGGTTCGAGCGTTGGCGCGATGCCCATATATGCCGCGATGCGGTGCTTGACCCGCACGGTCAGATCATCGGGCAGACGACCGATATAACGGAGCGCCCGGGTCCGATCGAGCATGCGAGCCTGATCCGTCAGGAGCGCCCCCGAGACCACGCAGCCCGGCGGAATGATGACTTTCGTCGGCCAGGACTGGCGGTTGGAGGTAATGGGGCACACCAGGATTCGACCAGAAATGCGATGCAAGGACTCATCCGACAGAATCAGGACCGGCCGGCGACCGCCCTGTTCCGAGCCGATGACGGGGTCGAGATCGACCCAATAGACTTCGCCGGGTTCAAAGCGCCTTTCGGCGGCGGTTGTAGTCGTCATAGATAATTTCTGAACCGACGTCAGGACCCCAATCGAAATCGTCATCTGGCGCATTTTTCAGCCCGCCAAGCCGCTCGGCTTCCGCGATCATCCACTCCATCGTGACAGGAAAGGGCTCAGGTTTCCCGGCCGAAGCGCCCTCGGTCTTGGCCTCATCGAGGTCCCGCGCAAGCTTCACCACCCCGTCATCGACCGAGACGTCGAGCATCATGCCGCTGGTCAAGCCGAGCTGCTTGACCACTGCCTTGGGCAGCCGCACCGCGGTGCTGTTGCCCCATTTTGCGACCTGGACCTTCATCGCCGCCTCCGTTCCGGATATCCAATATACCCGATCCGGATATCCAGCAATTCACATCGCATCCGGGCCACGGCTCATCGCCGCGATGCCGGTGCGCGAGACCTCGGTCAGGCCGACCACCGTCATCAGCTTGATGAAGCGCTCGATCTCGTCGGTCGATCCCGTCAGTTCGAAGACGAAGGAGGTCAGCGAGGCGTCAAGCGTGCGCGCGCCGAAGGCCGCTGCCAGGCGCATCGCCTCGACCCGATGCTCGCCCTTGCCGACCACCTTGACCAGAGCAAGCTCGCGCTCCAGCGCCTCGCCCTGCAAGGTCAGGTCGACGACGCGGTGAACCGGCACCAGCCGGTCGAGATGCGCCTTGATCTGGTCGATGATATGCGCCGTGCCCGACGTCACCACCGTGATCCGCGAGATATGCTTGTCGTGTTCGGTCTCCGAGACCGTGAGACTCTCGATGTTGTAGCCGCGGCCCGAGAACAGGCCCGCGATGCGGGCGAGCACGCCGGGCTCGTTGTCGACGATCACAGCCAGCGTATGCCGGGCGACGGGCTCAGCTTTGGGGGCGTTGGGATAATGCGTAGCGGAATTGGGCATCGGACAACCTGTGAGCGTCGCGGAAGGAAACAGGGATTAGACGTGGCGGAGATCGACCAGGGCCGGCTCGTCGACTTCGTCCTGATCGAGGATCCAGGGCTCTACGAGCGCAGCCTCGAGCCAGTCACGATAGGCCGGATGCGCCAGCACGACGTCGCAGTAGTCCTGGCATAGGGAATCCACCGCGATCCCGTAGGTATCGAGGCGGCTGGCCACCGGCGCGAACATCGCGTCGGCGGCGCAGAACTCGCCATAGAGATAGGTCCCCCCGGTCGGAGCGCCGAAGCGCTCGCGCGCCGCGCGCCAGAGCGCGCTGATGCGGGCGACATCCCTGGCGACTGCCGCGCCCCGGTCGCGGCTGGCGAAGCGCTTGCCGAGATTCATCGGGCAGGTGCTGCGAAGCGCCATGAATCCGGCATGCATTTCGCTGACGGCGGCCCGGGCATGCGCGCGCGCCGCGGCATCGCGCGGCCAGATGCCGTGGGTGGGATAGCTCTCGTGCAGATATTCGATGATCGCCAGCGTCTCCCAGACGGCAACCTCGCCATCGATCAGCATCGGCATTGTCCCGCCACTGCCGGGGGCATGAGCCAAGATCGCTTCCTTGAAGCCGGGCTGGTCGAGCGGGATGAGCACCTCCTCAAAGGCGATGCCCTTGGCGCGCATCAACAACCAGGCGCGCAGCGACCAGGACGAATAGCATTTGTTGCCGATGAGGAGCTTCATGCCGCCGCACTCGTGGACTCGGCCAGCGCGTCGAGCGCCGCCTCGACATGCAGCGCCGTGGTGTCGAACACCGGAATGGCGAAATCGGCCTGGGAGACCAGCAGCGTGATCTCGGTGCAGCCGAGAATGACGCCGTCGGCGCCCTGCCCTGCCGCCTCCGCGACGATGTCGAGATAGCGCGCCTTGGAAGCGGGCTCGTTCACGCCGCGACACAGCTCCTCATAGATGATGCGGTGGACATCGTCGCGCTGCGCGGCATCGGGCAGCATCGCCTCGATGCCGAAGGCGCGCAGGCGGTCACGGTAGAAATCCTGCTCCATGGTGAAGCGTGTCGCCAGCAGCAGCGGCCGCCGCGACGGGCTGCGCTTGATCGCCTTGGCGGTGACGTCGGCCAGATGCAGGAACGGCACGCGCGTCGCCCCGGTGATCCTGTCGGCCAGCTTGTGCATTGTATTGGTGCACAAGACGATGCAGCCGGCGCCGGCCTGTTCGAGCCGCCTGGCGCTGTCGGCCAGCACATCGCCCGCCGCCTCCCAGTCTCCCCTCGCCTGCATCTCGGCGATCGGCCCGAAATCCAGCGAATGCAGCATGATATCGGCGGAATGCAGCCCGCCCAGGCGCGCGCGCACGCCCTCGTTGAGCAGGCGGTAATACACCGCCGTCGATTCCCAGCTCATGCCACCGATCAAGCCGATTGTCGTCATGTGATGCTCCCCGATTGTCGGCAGTTGGCAGTCGGCAATAGGCAGTCGGACCACCGTGGCCGACAACTGCCTACTGCCTACTGCCGACTGCCAACTGCCAACTGCCGCTCAAACGAGCTGCTTGCCCTTGGCGTCGATGATATCGCCGGTGTCGCCTTCGAAATCGGGCAGGATCATCTCGTTATGCGCCTTGCCGGACGGGATCATCGGGAAGCAGTTCTCTTCCTTGGCGACGAGACAGTCGAAGATCACGGGCTTGGGCGTGTCGATCATCTCCATGATCGCGTCATCCAGCGCGGCCGGATCGGAGCAGCGGATGCCGTGCCCGCCATAGGCTTCGGCGAGCTTCACGAAATCGGGCAGCGATTGCGAATAGCTCTCCGAATAGCGCCCGCCATGCAGCAATTCCTGCCACTGACGCACCATGCCCATATACTCGTTGTTGAGGATGAAGATCTTGACCGGCAGCCGGTACTGCACCGCCGTCGACATCTCCTGGATATTCATCAGGATCGAGGCCTCGCCGGCGACGTCGATGACGAGGGCCTTCGGATGCTTCATCTGCACGCCGATCGCCGCCGGCAGGCCGTAGCCCATCGTCCCGAGCCCGCCCGAGGTCATCCAGCGGTTCGGCTCCTGGAAGTGGAGATATTGCGCCGCCCACATCTGGTGCTGCCCGACCTCGGTCGTGATGTAGGTATCGCGGTCCTTGGTCAGCGCATGCAGCCGTTCGAGTGCGTATTGCGGCTTGATGATCGAGGACGAGTTCTTGTAGGCGAGGCTTTTGCGCGCCCGCCAGCCATCGATCTGCGTCCACCAGGCGGTCAGCGCGGTCTTGTCGATCTGGGGCGAGGTCTCGCGCCAGATACGGACCATGTCCTCCAGCACATGGGCGCAATCGCCGACGATGCCGATATCGACCTTGACGTTCTTGTTGATCGAGGACCGGTCGATATCGACATGGATCTTCTTCGAGCGCGGCGAGAAGGCATCGAGCCGGCCGGTGATGCGGTCGTCGAAGCGCGCGCCGATATTGATCATGACGTCGCAGTCATGCATCGCGAGGTTGGCCTCGTAGGTGCCGTGCATGCCCAGCATGCCGAGCCATTGCCGGTCGGCGGCGGGATAAGCGCCAAGTCCCATCAATGTCGAGGTGACGGGATAGCCGGTCAGCCGCGCGAGTTCGCGCAGCAGCGCCGAAGCGTGCGGCCCCGAATTGATCACGCCACCGCCGGTGTAGAACACCGGGCGCTTCGCCTTGGCGATCAGTTCGATCGCGGCCTTGATCTGGTTCAGATCACCCTTGACCGTCGGCCTATAGGTCTTGTGCTGGTTGTCGCGCGGACGGCTATAGGCCCCGGTCGCGAACTGGATGTCCTTGGGGATGTCGACGACGACGGGCCCCGGACGGCCATTGGCGGCGACATAGAAAGCCTCGTGCAGGACGCGCGGCAGGTCCGCGATGCTCTTCACCAGGTAGTTGTGCTTGGTGCAGGAGCGCGTGATGCCGACCGTGTCGCACTCCTGGAAGGCGTCCGAGCCGATCAGATGGGTCGGGACCTGGCCGGTGATCACGACGATCGGGATCGAATCCAGCAACGCGTCGGTCAGCCCGGTGACGGCATTGGTCGCGCCGGGACCGGAGGTGACGAGCACGCAGCCGACCTTGCCTGAAGAGGAGCGGGCATAGCCTTCAGCCGCATGGACCGCGCCCTGCTCGTGCCGGACGAGGACATGCTTGACCTTGTCCTGCTGGAACAGCGCGTCATAGATCGGCAGCACCGCGCCGCCGGGGTAACCGAACAGATGTTCGACGCCCTGGTCCTGAAGCGCGCGGACGACCATTTCGGCTCCGGTCATCATCTCGCTCATAACGATCTCCTGCGGCAGCTATGTTGAGGTCGGTCGGGGGAAAGCGGGCAATAAAAAAGGCCCTCGGAGGGGCCTGGACGTGCGCTGGCGTCGGGGACGCGCGGTTTGTTAAAACCGGCCCCTACCAGCGCACCCGTACGATAATAAGCTTGCGCATCGCGCTTCCGCCCTTTGCAGATATTGCCGGACGCTAGCCGAGGCGCCGCGCCTGGTCAAGCGCCAAGGCGAACCGCCTTCCCGCAGCCGCGCGAGCAGGCGTGCCCGCCCCCGCCGCCAAACCCGAAAATCGATTGACCGAAGGGAACACTTTTTCAAGGACGCGCTGATAGCGTCGACCGACTTGGATTCAGGAACGCCATGTATCAGGAAGTCCACACCGAAAACATCGTGGCGCGAGCCCATGCGAAGGAAATCGGCGAGCTCCTGAACCGCTTCGCGCGGCATGCCCAAGGTGAGGGTGGCGCGCCGCATGAAGCGTTCTGCGACGAGGTTCTGTCGCATTTCGGTGAAGATGTGATGGTGCTGGCTCGCACAGGGGACGGCGACTACACCTATGTCCATTACGGGCGCGAGATCACGCGCTATGTCGGCGGCAGCCGGCTCGGCGAGCGCATCTCCAGCATGACGCCCCAGGTCGCCCGCTTCACCGCCGCCTGCTACGATCAGGCGCTCAGCGACGGCAAACCGGCCTATACCGTGCATCGCTCGCTCAAGACCGTTCGCGTCTGTCTGTGGGAGCGGCTGGTGATGCCGACAACGGCGCGCAATGGCGAGCGCTTTCTCATCGTCTTCAGCCGTCCGCTGCAGTTCCATGAGGAGCTTCTCACCACTGTCCTGGAGACCTCGCCCTCGGGCATCGTGGCGCTGCGGGCCATGCGCGACGACCAGGGCGACATCACGCGCACGCTGATCATCACCGCCAATCAACGCGCGGCGGTGATGGCGGGCCGGGGCGACGAGAACCTGCACGATACCGATGCGCGAGAGAGCCTGCCCTTCCTCGCCGACGCCACGATCTGGCGACGCTGCCTCTACGCCATCGAACTGCGCCGCAGCGACATGATCGAGACCTCCTTCAGCCATGGCGGCAAGGTCACCTGGCTGCAGATCGCCATCGCGCCGCTCGGCGATGGGCTCGTGATGACGATGACCGACGTCTCCGAATTGATGGTCGCCAACCAGACCCTGCAGAGCCGGGCGGCAACGCTGGCGCTCGAGATCGGCCGCGAACGCGCAACGCGCCGGGCCCTTTCGCAGGAGATCGGCCAGCGCGAGGAGCGCGAGCAGGAATTGCGCCGCCTGGCCGAGACCGACCCGCTGACGGCACTCTTGAACCGGCGCTCCTTCATCGAGAAGGCCAACGCCGCCATCGCGGCCTGCGATGCGAGCGGCGACGACACCTCCCTGATCATCGTCGATCTCGACCATTTCAAGAGCGTCAACGACAGCCACGGCCACGCCGCCGGCGATGCTGTGATCCGCGCCTTCGCCGATCTGCTGCTCGGCACGGTTCGCTCGGACAGCGACCTCGTCGGCCGCTTCGGCGGCGAGGAGTTCGCCGTCTTCCTGCCTCGCGCCAATGCAGCGACGGCGCGGCGCATGGCGCAACGCATGCAGCACACCCTCGAAACCAAGCGCCTGCCGGTGTCGGAGACGCTGGCCTTGCAGGTTTCAGCGAGCTTCGGCATCGCCACGCGGCAGAAGGGCGAGAACTTCACCGCCTTCATCGAACGCGCCGACCGCGCGCTTTACCGCGCCAAGAACGATGGCCGCGACTGCATCAGGCTGGCCGAAACCGCCCTCGTCACCACGGCCGCCGCCGCGGCCTGAGCCTCAGGACGCCGCCTCGATCGCCTGCAAGGCCGCATCCAGCGCAGCGCCAGGTGCGACCGCCGTCCATCCCGCCATCTGATGCCGGAACCAGGTGACCTGCCGCTTGGCATAGGCGCGTGTATCGGCCTGCCCACGCGCGATCGCCTCCGCCAGCGGAAGATCTCCGTCGAGATGGGCGATCAGTCCCGGCACGCCATGGGCGCGCATCACCGGCAGCAGAGGGTCGAGCCGACGCTCGCGCAGGCGCGCGACCTCGTCCAGCGCGCCTTCCGCCATCATCGCCTCGAAGCGCCGGTCGATCCGCGCGCGGATCTCCTCGCGCTCCGGCGCCACGAAGAGGCGCAGCAGCGGCAGGCCGTCGAGCGGGCCCGGCCGGCGGTCACCCTGGAAACTCGCCAGCGAACGCCCCGTCGCCTCCAGCACCTCCAACGCCCGCATGGTCCGCATGCGGTCGCTCGGCCGCAACCGCTCCGCCATGGCTGGATCGCGCGCCCGCAGTTCATCATGCAAGGCTGCCGTCTCCAGCCCCTCGACACGGGCGCGGAACGCCGTCCGCACAGCCTCCGGCACTGGCGGAATCGCCGAGAACCCTTCGGTCAGCGCCTTGAAATAGAGCCCGGTTCCGCCAACCAGCACCGGTAGCGAGCCGGCCTGCTGGAGCTCCGCCAGCAGCGCGCCGGTCTCGGCGGCGTAACGCATCGCCGAATAGTTCTCCGCACCATCGACATGGCCATAGAGCCGATGCGGCACGGACGCTTCCTCGGCTTGCGTCGGGCGCGCCGTGATGATCCGGAGATCGGCATAGACCTGCATGGAGTCGGCATTGACCACAGTGCCGCCAAAGCGTCGCGCGATCGCCATCGCCAGCGCGGACTTGCCGCTGGCCGTCGGACCTGCGATGAGCACCGCCCTGATCGTCACCCTGCCCGGTCCTTCCACATGCTCGTCGCCACGCTCGTTTCCGCCCATGGCCAGGCGCTGGTCGATGACAGCTTGCTGAGCCATCTCTCAGCGACCATCCCCGGCATCGTGCGCAGCGCGCGCCTCGACGGCGAGATCGCCGCCGACGTCTTCGCGGAAGCGAACGACGCGCGCAAGCTGGAAGCCGAGATCCGCCTCGCGCTCGCGGATGCCGCGATCGATATCGTCGTCCAGCCGGAAGCGACGCGGCGCAAGGCGCTGTTCCTCGCCGATATGGATTCGACCATGATCGGCCAGGAATGCATCGACGAGCTCGCCGCCTATGTCGGCCTCAAGGAGAAGGTCTCCGGCATCACCGAGCGCGCCATGCGCGGCGAGATCGCCTTCGAGCCGGCCTTGCGCGAGCGCGTCGCCTTGCTGAAGGGCGTGCCGCTTTCGGTCGTCGGCGAGATCATCACTGACCGCATCACCCTGACGCCGGGCGGATCGGCCCTCGTGCGCACCATGCGCGCGCATGGCGGATATACCGCGCTGGTCTCGGGCGGCTTCACCGTCTTCACCGGGCCGATCAGCGCGACGATCGGCTTCGACGAGCACCGTTCCAATGTCCTGCTTGCGCATGAAGGCGTGCTGACCGGCGAGGTCGCCGACCCGATTCTCGGCAAGCAGGCCAAGCTCGATGCGCTGCTGGAATTACGCGGGCGTCTTGGCCTCTCCCCGGCGCAGACGCTCGCCGTCGGCGACGGCGCCAACGACCTCGCAATGCTGGGCGAAGCGGGCCTGGGCGCAGCCTTCCGCGCCAAGCCGGCTGTCGCCGCCGCCGCCCATGCGCGGCTTGACCACGCCGATCTGACGGCGCTGCTCTATGCCCAGGGCTATACCGGCGCAGAGATCGTCAGGTAGCGCCCGGCCTCGGAAGCTCCGGAATCTCGACGCTCCGGAACAAAGCCTCCAAAGCGACAACACAAAAAAGGGCGGCCTCGACGGCCGCCCTTTCGCAACTCCATGACGCCCAGCGTCAGTTCATCGACACCGCGACGAAGCGGACCTCGCCCTGCGCGTTCGAGACCAGAAGCAAGGCGGACTTCTTGCCGTCCTTCTTCAAGGCATCGAGACGCTTGGTCACGTCCTCAGGCGAGTTCACCGGCTCCTGGCCGACCTCGACGATCAATTCGCCGACCGAGATGCGCTTGTCGGCGGCGTTCGAATTCGGGTCGACCTTGGTGATGATGACGCCCTTCGTGCCTTCCTTGATCGCGTAGCGCTTCTTCAGCTCCTCGGTCTGCGGCGAGAATTCGAGGCCAAGAGCGCTGGTCACGGCAGGCTTGGCCGGTTCGGCCGGCGTGCGTGCCGAGGCGGGCTGGACCTTCTCACCATCCTCGAGGCGACCAAGCTTGACGGTCTTCACCTCTTCCTTGCCCTTGCGCACGATGCTGACAGGCACATCCTTGCCCACAGGCGTGGCGGCGACGATACGCGGCAGGTCCCGCGAATCCTTGACCTCCTTGCCATCGAACTTGACGACCACGTCACCGATCTCGAGGCCCGCGGGCTTGGCCGGCCCCTTGTCGTCGATGCCGGCGATGAGCGCGCCACGCGCCGTGCCGAGGCCAAGCGCCTCGGCGGTGGCGTCGTCGACGCTCTGGATACGCACGCCGAGCCAGCCGCGGCGCGTCTCGCCGAACTCACGCAGCTGCTCGACGACATTGGCCGCGAGCGAGGACGGCACGGCGAAACCGATGCCGACCGAACCGCCCGTCGGCGACAGGATCGCCGTGTTGATGCCGATGACCTCGCCCGCCATGTTGAACAGCGGGCCGCCGGAATTGCCCTTGTTGATGGCAGCGTCGGTCTGGATATAGGTGTCGTAGGGTCCCTGGCTGATGTCGCGGTTGCGGGCCGAGATGATGCCCGAGGAGACCGAACCGCCAAGCGCGAACGGATTACCGATCGCCATCACCGGATCGCCGATGCGCATCGCATCGGAATCGCCGAACTTGACCGCCGGCAGCGGCTTGTCGTGCTTCACCCGCAGCACGGCGAGATCGACCTTGGCGTCCTTGCCGATGACCTCGGCCTTGAGGCGCAGGCCGCTGGGAAAGATCACCGTGATCTCGTTGGCGTCACCGATGACGTGATTGTTCGTCACGACGATGCCCGACGCATCGATCACGAAGCCGGAGCCCGCCGATTGCGAACGGCGCGGCTGCGGCGCCTGGCGCTCACCCTGCTGATTCTGGCCGTCGCGGCCCTGGCCGCGCCGGTTGAAGAATTCCTCGAACAGGTCGCCGAAGGGCGTGTCGGGGCCGAGCTGCGGCAATTGCGGCAGGGTGCGGCCCTTGGCGTCTCCGGTCGTCACCGCGGAGATGTTGACCACCGCAGGCATGACCTTGTCGACGAGATCGGCCAGCGAAACCTGGCCGGCCAGCACGGGCGAATTCGCCTGCGCGGGAGCCGAGACGGCGCCCAGCGGCAGCAGAGCCGTGCTGCAGACCAATGCAATCCGGGCGATCCGAAGAGGAGACTGTTTGAATGCCATCAGGGTCCTCATGAGAAGAATGGGCAGGCAATCAGCCTGCCAGAATAGGCCCAAGTAATGAACCTGAAAATGCGGCGGAAGCGCGATGCAGCGTGAATCGCGGTGCACGATCGCGTCATTGTGCATCCTGCGCACCGGTCCGATCAGGCTCGCGGAGGCGCGCCGCCGCGCCAGAGCCTTGCGAGAAGGCTGGCAGACGCGAAGGCAGTTATGCAGAACTTCGACGGCGGCCTGCCCGCCCTTTGCGAGCTGGCCCCGCCTAAACGCCGCCACGCACCAGCCAGACCAGAAGCACGCCGAGCACGGCGGAGCCGATTCCGATCAACCGCATGCGGTCGACCGGCGTCTCGGCTGCGCTGCGCAAGGCATCCTTGGCGAGGTTCGGCACCGCCGCGAACAGGATGCCCTCGATGGCGAAAACCAGGCCGAGCGCCGCGATGAAATCCCACATACGCGGCGCCCGGGTTCGAATCAGGGCCGCGCCGGCGCGGCCGGCACGGTGGTGGTCGCGCCCGCATCCCGCTGGGCTTGCGGCCCATTGAAGAAGCGGAAGAACGGGGTATCGGGCGAGAGCACCATGCGCGTATCGCCCGGCTTGATGCTGGCCTCATAGGCCTGCATCGAACGATAGAACGCGAAGAACTCCGGATCCTTGCCGAAGGCTTCGGCGAAGACGCGGTTGCGCTCGCCTTCGCCCTCGCCGCGAACCTCGTCCGAACGGCGCTGTGCCTCGGCGACGATCACGGTCGAATCCCTGTCGGCACGCGCCCTGATCTCCTGCGCCTGCTGGGCGCCGAGCGCGCGGGCTTCGGCCGCCTCGCGTTGACGTTCGGTCTGCATGCGCTGGAACACGGCTTGCGAGTTGGCAGCCGGCAGATCGACGCGGCGCAGGCGCACATCGACGACGGTCATGCCGAAGCGCGCCGCCTCGCGGTTCACATCGTCACGAATACGGCTCATCAAGCGCGAACGGTCGGTACGGACCATGGCGGTGAAGCTCGCCTCGGCCAGCACGCTGCGGACATTGCCGTTGACGATCGAGGCAAGCTGCGAGTTGGCGCGCGGGATGCTGTTGACCGCCTGATAGAACTTCAGCGGATCGGAGATCCGGTAGCGCGTGAAGGCATCGACGACGAGCCGCTTCTGGTCCGAGGCGATGATTTCCTGCGACGGCAAGTCCAGATCGAGGATGCGGTTGTCGAGGAAGGTCACCGTCTCAAACGGCGCCGGCAGCTTGAAGTAGAGCCCGGGCGCGGTCGCGATGGTGCGCACCCGCCCGAACTGCAGCACGATGGCAGATTGCGTCTGCTGCACGACGAAGGTGCCGGCATAGAGCAGGACCGCGACGAGGCCGACGAGGATGAGCGCACCAACGCGCAGGATCGAACCGTTCATCGGACCGCTCCTCCCTGCTGAGCGCCCGGCGCCGTGCGCCGCTGCTGGAGTTCGTTGAGAGGCAGATAGGGCACGACGCCCTGGCTGCCATTCTTCTGGTCGATGATCACCTTGTCGGTGCCGCCGAGCACGCGTTCCATCGTCTCGATGAAGAGGCGCTCGCGAGTCACGGCCGGCGCATTCTTGTACTGCGCATAGACCGCATTGAAACGGCTCGCCTGACCCAACGCTTCGGCCACCGTCTGGTCCTTATAGGCTTCAGCCGACTGGACGAGCTGTGCCGAACGGCCGCGCGCTTCCGGCACGACGCGGTTGGCGTAGGTCTGCGCTTCGTTGCGCAGGCGCTCCTGGTCGGCGCGCGCCGCCTGGACGTCGCGGAACGAATCGATGACCTGCTGCGGCGGATCGACCTTCTGCATCTGCACCAGGCGGATTTGGACACCAGCCTTATAAGTGTCCAACGTCTCCTGCATCAAATGGCGCACCTCGGTCTCGATCGCGCCGCGATCGGTGGTCAGCACCGGCTGGATGTTGCGGCGGCCGACGACTTCGCGCATCGCGCTCTCGGCGACGGCCTTCACCGTGCCCGGCGGATCCTGGATATTGAAGACGTAGTTCTCGGGCGCGACGGGGTCGATCTGCCACTGCACGATGACGTCGACATCGACGATGTTCTCGTCGCCGGTCAGCATCAGGCTCTCTTCGATCACGTCGGTCTGGCGCGAGGTGCGCACCGATTCGACCGTGCGGAAGCCGACCTCGGTGGTGACGACATTGGTCACCTGGGGCTTGATCACGCCGCCGATCGGATAGGGCCAGTTCCAGTTGGCGCCTTCACCGGTCTTGCCGATGTACTTGCCGAAGACAGTGTTGAGGCCGACCTCGTTGGGGCGCACGAAATAGACGCCGGTCGCAAGCCAGACCAGCACCAGGACGAGCACGCCGAGCACGAGACCACGCCCACCGACATTGCCGCCGGGAAGCAAATTCTTGAGCCGGTCCTGGCTGCGCCGCAGGATCTCTTCCAGATCGGGCGGCGAACCGCCACCACTGCCGCCGCCATTCGAGCCGCCGCCCCAAGGGCCGCCACCGCCGCCGCTTCCTCCGCGATTGCCCCAGGGTCCACCCCCGCCGCCACCGCTCCCACTACCGCCGCTCTGGTTGCTCCAAGGCATACTTGCGCCGTTCCCTTACGCTCGTGTCAGGCCGTGCAATAGGCGAATGCCGGCCATTTGTCAGCGCCCTTGCGGGGCCGTGGCGCTGACTTGGGCATGGGACATGGATTCGTCAACGGCGCAAGTCATTCATCGTCAACGGAAAGCCGGCTCATGGCCGGCGGCGAAAGGTCGCGAAGGTGAAGGCGTGCTCGTCATCGGGGCCGTGGGGATGCTCTTCGCGCGCGACGACGTCGAAGGCAGCGCGATTCCAGTCCGGGAAAACCGCATCGCCCTGCGGTGTCGCATGCACGAAGGTCAGTTCGAGCCGGTCTGCGAAAGGCAGGGCCTGACCATAGATCTCCGTGCCGCCGCCGATGATGACCGAATGCGCCCCCATCGCGCGGCCCAGGCTCTGGGCGAGTTCGAGCGCTCCTTCAAGTGAATGCGCGACATGCACACCCTCAGTGCTGAAATGCGCATCGCGCGTCAGCACGATCGTCTCGCGCCCCGGCAGCGGCTTGCCGATCGAGAGATAGGTCTTGCGCCCCATGATGATGGGGCAACCCGTCGTCAGGCGGCGGAACCGCCGCATGTCGGTCTTCAAGCGCCAGATCAGCTTGTTGTCGTCGCCGATGACATTGTTGTCGGCGACGGCTGCGACAATGACGAGGGGAAGCTCTGGGACGAGGGGAAGCTCTGGGACTAGGGGAAGCGCTGGCATCGTCTCAGCCTCCCTGCCCCAACCGCGCCAAAGCCTCGCCTTCGAGCCGCTTCACCGTCCACTCGTTCTGCGCGGCGGCTCCGATCGAGCGATAGAACACCCGCGACGGCTCGTTCCAGTTCAGCACCCACCAAGCCAGGCGCGGCAGCCCCTCCTCGACGCAGCGCCTGGCAAGATGCGCGATCAGCCCCTTGCCGATGCCGCGCCCGCGCTGACCGGGCCGCACATAGAGATCCTCCAGCCAGATGCCATGCCGGCCCGAGAAGGTGGAATAGGTATAGAACCAGACCGCAAAGCCGACCGGCTCGCCCTCCCACTCCGCGATGTCGCAGAATGTGCGCGGATTCGCGCCAAACAGCGCCAAGGCGATGTCGGCCTCCGTCGCCGCGACCTCATGCAGCAGCTTCTCGTATTCGGCCAGCTCCTTGATGAAACCGAGAACGAGGCCAGCCTCGTCTGGACGGGCGGGGCGGATGGTCAAGCTCATTGCGAGAGGCCCTGCGACGACGACCGCCGCGTTCATGAAAGCGTGAAGTTCTTGGAAGCATGCAGTTCTTGGAAGCATGAAGGAGAATCGGCAAGCCGACACCCTCAGATTTGTCTCTTGCATAACCCAGAAAAACACCAGCCGGCAGAACCGGCGCGACATGCAGAAGGCTGTCTCATAGGAGATGCAGCCGTTCAGGCGCTCGCGAGGGCCGGCGTCTCGACGACGCCTTCCGCCTGGCGCCAGGCGAAGCCCAGATGGGCCTGGAGCAGCCGGTTGAGCAGCGGTCCGTCGCGATCGAGGAAGGCCTTCAGGATGTCGGCGTGCTGGTAGGCTGCCGAAGTCCAGTCCTTGATCTGCATGACGGCGAGATAGCGGGTGCGATAGAGCCTGAGGTTCAACTGGCCGTGGATCTCGACCAGCGTCGGATTTCCCGAGCCGGCGACGATGCCGAGGTGGAAGGCCTGGTTCGCCTGGAAATAGGCGGAGCGGTCCTTGGCCTCGAACGCCACCTGCAACAGGCCGTATTGCAGCTCGACCTCCGCCACCTGCGCCGGCTGGGCGCTAAGGCAGGCGAGTTCGCCGCCGAGCCCGTCGAGCATGCTGTAGACCTTCAGCATGCCGCGCAGATCCTCGACGCCGGGATTGGCCACGAGGGCGCCGCGATTGGGCAGGATGTCGACGAGCCGTTCCGTCGCGAGAATCTGGAGCGCCTCGCGGATCGGCGTGCGCGAGACCCGCAGCTGCTCGGAGATCGGCTGCTCGCGGATGCGCTCTCCGGGCTTCAGGCCATCATGAATGATCAGGTCGCGGATATGGTTCGCGATCTGCTGCGTCAGAGGCTGGGCCGCCACAGTCAGGGACAGCCTCGGCACGGCTTCGTCGGAGACGAGGCTTTGGCCATCCGGAACGCGGGTCAAGCTCATGATGGTCTCATTTCCGGCGAGCGCCTGCCTGGCAGCCACTTATTTACGCTTGCAAGACTAGCGTGCCTGCGTATTGTCGACAATATGGAAAATGAATATCCGCGAGAATGATTGTCGCCCCCACGACGCCACGCCGCTTGCCAAGCGGTGTCGGCAGAGATCGTGCCGGGCCGATCGCCAGCTTGCGGACGCTATCGCCGACAGCCTCGTTTCACACATTGCCTGAGTGACGATCGAAGGGGAGAGATGCGCCATGACGACGACCGATGATCGAGACGTGACCCCGAAGGCGACGCGCCGGGACATTCTCGCCACCGCCGCGCTGACCACGGCTGCAGCGACGATGGGCTCGGTGTCATCGGCGCTCGCCGCCGAGAAGATCACCGTCGCTGACCCGGGCGGCATCTATCAATCGGGCTTCGGCGCCGCCTTCTACAAGCCCTTCCAGGCCGAAACCGGCGTCGAGATCGTCAATGTCGCCCGTGAGGCCGAGCCGACCAGCCAGATCAAGGCGATCGTCGAGGCGAAATCCTATGTCTGGGACGTGGTGTCGGTGACGCTTTCATCGCGCAAGCTGCTCTCCGACCAGGGGCTGCTCGAGCCGCTGGACTGGAGCGGGCCCGAGATGGATGCGCTCATCCCGGCGGCGCGCCAGCCCGACTGGATGGGCACCAACGTCTTTGCCAGCCTGCTCGCCTATCGCAAGGACACGATGAAGACCGCGCCCAACAGCTGGGCGGATTTCTTCGACGTGAAGAAATTCCCCGGCCGCCGTTCGCTGCCCAAGAGCCCGATCATCGTCCTGGAAGGCGCGCTGCTGGCCGACGGCGTTCCGCTCGACAAGCTCTACCCGCTCGATGTCGATCGCGCCTTCAGGAAACTCGACGAGATCCAGCCGCATATCAGCGTCTGGTGGGCGAGCTTCGGCCAGACGACCCAGTTGCTGCAGAGCGGCGAGGTCGACATGCTCTACAGCAGCAATGCGCGCATTCAGGCCGCGATCGACAGCGGCGCGCCGGTCCAGCTGATCTGGAACCAGGCGCTCTATGGGCTCGAAGGCTGGGCGATCCCGAAAGGCTCGCCGCGCGCCGCGCTCGCCAAGCGCTTCATCAAATACTGCGCCAATGGCGCGCGGCAGGCCGCCTATACCAGCGCCCTCGCCTATGGCCCGACCAACCCCGCGGCCTTCGACAAGATCGCGCCGGAGCGGGCAAAATTCCTGCCGACCGCGCCCGAGAACTTCAAGGGCATGGCCCAGATCAACGACGACTGGTGGGGCGCCAACAAGGACAAGATGTTCGACCGCTTCAACGCCTGGCTGCTGCGCTGACAGCTGGCGGCGCGGTCTCGACGCTGCCGCGCCAGATGTGGAGCGACACGCTGCTCCAGATCAATCCGACGCTGGCAGCCGTCGCCATGATCCATGATCCCGCTGGTCGTGATGACGCTGCTTCTCTTCGCCGGCGAATATCTGCGCCGGCGCAGCCCATGAGCGGGATGCCTTCGGCCCCCCTCGCCTATCCCAGGACATCGCCCAGGACATCGCCCATGCAGCCCATGAAGAAGACCTATTACGGCGTCACCCTCGGCATCCTGATGGTGAAGAGCCATTTCCGTCGGTTCCATGGCGATATCGGCCATGCCGGCACCTGGTCGTTCCCGGTGCAGTACCGCATCGTCGCCGACGCCGTGCCGTCGCGGATGACGGAGATGCACAATGTCAGCCTGCTCGAGCCGTTCAAGGCCGCCGCCCAGGAACTGATCGAGGCCGGCGTCGACGGCATCACCACGACCTGCGGCTTCCTGTCGATCCATCAGCGCGAGCTCGCCGATTTCTGCTCGGTGCCGGTGGCGACGAGCGCTTTGCTGCAGGTACCGATGGTCGAGCGCATCATCCCCAGCAACAAGAAGGTCGGCATCCTGACCTATAGTGGCGATGCCTTGACGGGCCGCTATCTCGAGGCCGCGGGCGTCGCCGCCGACACGCCGGTCGTCGGCATGCCCCCGACCTCGGAATTCGTCCGCTCGATCCGCGACGGCGACGACAGCGTGCCCTTCGAGGTCTTGCGTGAGGAGGTGCTGGCGACGGCCGGCACGCTGATGACCCGGCATCCCGACATCGGCGCGATCGTCTCCGAATGCACCAATCTGACGCCGTTCAGCGCCGATATCGCACAGCGCTTCCGCGTGCCGGTGTTCGACGCTGTGACCATGGTCAACTGCTTCCACGCCGCGCTGAAGCCGCAGCGCTTCGTGCAGGACTGAGCCGGAACCCCACCGCATGACGCAAGGCAGCGGCCACGGATTGTGGGGCGATCAGTTGCGTCAGCTCAAGCCGGTTGCGATTGGCGACGCCGCCGGCTCCGACAGACAGGTCGCCATCTGGAGGGAACCACCATGGGCAAGCCGACACCGATCGAATACGCCGATGCCTCGCCGGAGGTGCGCGCCGTGTTCGACGACATCATGACCTCGCGAAACCTCAAGGACGTCAACAACTTCTGGAAATATCTCGCGCGCGACCCCGTCTCGCTGCGCCGAACCTGGGAGAGCGTGAAGCAGGTCATGGCGCCTGGCGCCCTCGACCCGCTGGTCAAAGAGATGGTCTATCTCGCCGTCAGCGTGACGAATAGCTGCGGCTATTGCATCGCCAGCCACTCGGCGGCGGCGGCCAAGGCCGGCATGAGCGAGGCCATGTTCGGCGAGCTCATGGCGGTCGTGGGCATGGCCAACGAGACCAACCGCCTCGTCAACGGCTATCGCGTCCCCATCGACGCCACCTTCGATCGCTGACGGCCCGGCTCATCGAGTGGCCCTGTTTCAGGGGATCAGATCAGTTCGAACAGACGCCGATCGGCGGACCAGCGCTCGCAACGCGGTCCAGTGCGGGTTGTTGCCCGGGCGCGGCCGCAGCGAGGCGCATTCGCAGCGAGGTCAGCAACTGAGGCAGGCAGCGGCGACAATCGGGATGCGGACCTTGATGTCCATTTAAAGTCCAATTAACATCCAATAAAATGCTAGCCCCTGGCGGCCGAGCCGATGTCCGCAACACCCAGTTCGGTTGCAAGATGAGTTCGGTTGGATGAGCGCGATGCGGCTCATTTTGAAAGCGTTGGCAATGCACTTCCTGGCGGGGCTCGCCCCGAGCCATTCAGTCATATCTGGAGCGCCCGATGGACCTCATAGTCATGAAAAAAAATGGATTCGGCACACCAATCTGGAACATCTCCGCAAATGTAGGGCTTGCCTCACCCAACCAGGCTGACGACGTACAACTGGTCCAATTTGGATACTATGCGACGCTCATCAACCCAAATACAAAGCTAACCGCTGAACAACAAGATCTGTATAGCAAAATTGTACTGGGTCAGCCATGTAATGGGACAGCCAGCGACCCACTCGTCGCGGCCATTCGAGCGCACCAAAAGGTAAGAGGCGGTCCGCAAGATGGCCATGTCAGCCCAATCAAGGGAGGAACTAGCTATGATGGAGGAAAGCACACCTTCATGATGTTAGCACTGAATAACAACATGAGTGACGTTGCACCTGACGTGTTTCCACGGATTGACAAGCATCCGAAATGCCCGCCCTTGGTGGCGGCATTTGTCAAGCGCGCCTGCAAACTATAGAAATAGACAACAAGAATGGAAACGCGACGAAAGATATATTAAGGAAAAACGCACCGTAGATTCTATTGGCTTGCGTCTCTGTATTTTATCTTATGATTGACGTGAGAATTTTCCTATTTGCAAAAATCCGGAGCTGGAAGCGGCAACGAGAGAGAGAGCAAGGCTGCAGATCCGAAATAAAATGATGGCGTAACCACAAGTTTAGCGCAGACCCAGAGCAAAATTTTCTGGCTTGCGTGCAGTGCGCCCCTTGGAGCTTAAGCCCGCTGGGCGAGTGGGACTAGCAAATTGCGACTAGGCTCTCCCGAGAGAACCTCTGGCTCCTCAGCTTCTCATCGACCACCACCTTTGGCCGCCCGATAGGAGATCCCGGCAAAACTCGGATCGTGACGCATTGCCTACCGGCATATGCCCGTTTCCGCAGGCCAAGCGCAGCCGCATCGTGCCGCCGCGCTGAAGCTAGCGGAAAACCGCTGCGGCGAGAGCATGGGCTGGAATCGTGCAGGACCTCGGCGTCTTTCGGGAGCTTGGCAGCTTCGCCTCCGCCTATCTGGTCATCATGGCCGTCCCGGGGCCGAACTTCGCCATGCTCGTCCAGTCGAGCGTGCACGGCTCCTTGCGAGGCGCCCTGTCGACAGCAGCCGGCCTCGCAACGGGAGCGAGCTTGCTAGCGGCGCTGGCCTTTGCCGGCCTTCTATCGGTCGGGCGCAGCGAAGCCTGGCAGGGCCTGGCTCATGCGGCATTCGCTCTGACGCTGGTCATGATCGGCATAAGGGCGCTACGGCGTTCAATGCGTGGATTGGCCACCCCGCTTTCCTCGGAGGCAAGTCTATCCTGGAAGGCAAGCCGCGCCTCGAGAAGCTTCGTCACGGCGTTGGTAACGGCCGTGGCCAATCCTTTGACAGCTGTTTTCTTCGCAACATCAATGCTTGAGCTCGGTTTGACCGAGCTTCAGGCAAGGCCGGCGCTCATGGCGATGTCGGTCTTCGTCATTGCACTCAGCTGGTTCGGTTTCGTCAGCCTGATGTTTTGTTTTACCCCGGTCCAGAAAGCATTTCAGCTGTTGCGACGCCCGCTGGATGCGGGCTTGGGCATCTACCTGATCTTTGTCGGCATGTCGCATGTCGCGGCGCCGCTGATCGGCTGAAGCCGGATCCCAGTTTTGGAGTTTCGGCTCCTGCCTGTCTCGCCTTTGCTGTCCCGCTTTGCTGTCTTGCCTCCTGCGCGAGCACCTGGCTGGCGATAGCAATCGAACACTTCCCCCATGCGCTTCGGCGACACCTGCACCATGGCGAAGATGGCGGCATCGCTGTGTCTGGTGACCTCGCAGTCGCCAGCCATTGCCCAAATCTCGGGCTTGCATTGGAATTCTTTTGGATATTAGTTGGTCTCGATTTTTAGAGTCCAAAAGGCTTTCTGACGGATCGGAGGAGCGATTTTGGCGTTCAGGTCTGAGCTATTCTCATCGCTTGTCGGAAGCATATACGCGGCGGCTCGCGATCCCCGGCAGTGGCCGGCTGCGATAGAAAGCCTGCGCGTCGCCTTCGACGGCTCTGAAGCCTCTTTCGATATTTTCAGCGAGGAGATGGCGCCCAAGTCTTGCATCGCCACCGCGAGAGATCTGCCCCAGAACGATCTGCACGAGGTTTTGATCGGGACGGGCGACCTCGACGCGGTCGACCGAGCCTTTTCCAGCCAATCGGGCAGCCCGTCATTTTCGAGAGGCGGCAGGCTGCTGCTGTGCCGCTTCCGCCTCAAGCGGCCGGCGGCGTTTCTTCAGGATGACGACATCGCCGAGACGTCATGCTCGCCCGAAAGCCGTGGCTTTTGCGTCCATGTCGAGCGAGGCCGGGAGCAGCCGCTCTTCAGTATCGAGGACATGGCGTGGTTCATGCGCATGGCTTCGCACGTGCAACGCGCGACCGAGCTCTCCCAGAGCGTCAGCCAGGCGCGAATGGCGGCGGCGATCATCGGGCAATTGCCCTTCGGCGTTCTCGTTGTCGATGCGCAGAAGCGGGTCATCGCGGCCAATCATGCCGCCACGGAACTCACCAGGCAATCCCGGTCCGGGATCAAGGTTCGCAGGGGCGTTCTGACTGCGCGCAGCGGCCTCGACGTCGACAAACTCCAGCAGGCAGTGTCGGCCGCCTGCCGACTGCAGGAGCGCGGAAGCGCTCAGGCGGGCTGCGATGCGTTCATCCATTCCCGGTCCCATGCGAGCGATGGCGATGCGCTTGCGATCTCGATTTGCCCCTTGCCGCAGACCGAGCGGCTGGCCGCCAGCGAGGGCAGCTATGCCGTGGTCTTTGCCCAGAGGCTTTCACTCAGCTTGCCCTTTGGCTTCGTCGAACAGGTGCAAAGCGTCTTCGGCCTGACGCCGAAGGAAGCGCGATTGGCGTGCTCCCTGGCAGAAGGGCTCTCGCTCAAGGACGCCGCGCAGCGACAGGGCATCCGCTTCAAGACAGCGCGTTCCTATCTCGAAGGCATTTTCCAGAAGACCGGCGCACACCAGCAGAGCCAGCTCGTCGCCGTGCTCAAGACGGTCCAGCTCATCCTCGGCAACGCCGCAATGACGGAGCGCCGGCCAGCCGCACTCGCCGATTACCAAATTCCCGCAACCGACGCCGCCTAACGCATTTTCGAGCGAAGTGGACACCGGTTCGCGTGAAGAAAATGCTCTAGCTCATGAAGAGCCGCAATACGACCACCGCGATCACCCCGACGATGACGATGGCGATCAAAGGCAATCGCCGCGCGGCGAGTATCGTGATCAGGGCGGCGATCGTTTCGGCCGGCCCGGTCGTGAGAACCACCGGGGCGATGACGGATACGAGCACGGCAGCGGGAATCTCGTCGAACGCCGCCTTGGCCTTGGCCTTGCCCTTGAATTGAAGCTTGTCGGCAAAGAACAGGCCGCCGATCCGCGTGGCATATGTCACGATGGCCATGCCGATGATGGCGAGAATGGTCGGGATGGAAAGGGTCATGCCGCCTCCTCGGGAGCCGTGGCATAAACCGCCGCGATGCCGGCCAGCGTCCCGATCAGGACGTGCCATGGCGCGCCGAGGGTCACGAAAGCGATCGCCGAGGCGATGGCACTGGCGGCCACCGCGCTCGCGGTACTCCGTCCCCTCCAGAAGCCCGCGATAAGGCCGATGAAAAGCGCCGTGAACGCGAAATCGGCGCCGAGGCGCCGCGGGTCCCCGAGGAAGGCACCTGCAAAGGCGCCAAGCGTGGTCCAGAAGACCCAGTTCGTGTAGAGGACCCCGCCCATCGTCAGAAAATAGGCCGAGGTCAGCGGCTTCGCCCGGACGCGCCGTTCGCTCAAGGCCCAGTTCTCATCGGACAGGACGTAGAATCCGAGCAATCGCTGCAAGGTTGTGAAAGCGGCGGTCTTTGGCGCGAGGGATGCGCTCATCAGCAGGTTACGGAGATTGACCAGGAGGGTGGACAGCACGATCGCCACGACGGGAACCGGCTGCCCCCAGATCTCGATCGCGGCAAACTGCGCGGCGCCGGCACAGACCGTGGCCGACATCAATGCGACCTCGATGGGTGAAAGGCCCTTTCCCACGCACAGCGCGCCGAACAACAGGCCAATCGGAATGGCGGCGACCGCGGCTGGAAAAATATCGCGCAGGCCATCGCGGATTTCGTCACGTGGGCGACGTGAAAGGGCCGAGCTTGTCGTCGTCATTCCAGGCCTTTCATCGCACCAGGCCTTTCATCGCACCAAGCCTTTCATCACATCCAACACCAGCTGGAATTCATGCAGGAATCGGCAGGCACGGGCCTGAGAGAGCGAGGCCGGAACGATCCCTAGGCCAATGTCCGATCCAGTTGGACCGTTCAACCGCTCAAGATCTTTGTTTTAACGCGTTTCTTCAGGCGAACCGATATCCACTTCGCCCGAAAACGCTCTAGATCTTCATCTTCAGCCGATACGCATAGCTGTCGCCGCGGAACAGGCCCTCGACATATTCCAGCATCCGGCCAGTCTGGTCATAGGTCCGGCGCTTGATCAAGAGTGACGGCAGCGGCTCGGTGAAGCCGAATATCGAGCATTCCTCCATATCGGGCGAGGTTGCTTCAATCGTCTGCTCGCAATGATCGGGCGGAGCGCCATGGTCGGCAAGGTAGGCGTAAACGGAGCCCGATAAGTCTGCGTGCTCAAGGCTTTGACAGGCATCGAGGCTGTACCACGCCACTTCGCGCGACAGCGGGATGCCATCTCCCAGGCGCACGCGTATGAGCTTCAGAAACCGCGCGGTCGACGGCAGGCCGAAGATGGAGGCGATCAACCGATCGCTGAGGGCCTGTCGCTCCAATATTTTTGACGAGGGCGTGCGGCCGAGTTCTTCCATCTCCTGAGTGAAGCCCTTCAGGCGATTCATGCCCGGCTCAAGCACGGTGTCAGGTTTCTGGACGATGTAGCCAAGGCGGCCATGGGCTGCGAGCAGCCGCCGTTTCCGCAGCGCATCGTAACAATGTTGTACTGTCGTCCGACTCAAGCCCAACTCAGCCGCAAGGTGACGCTCTGCCGGCATCGTTGCCCCAGGGGCAAGGCTGCCTTTCTCGATCATCGACGCAAGCTGTTCTTCGAGCTGACGATAGAGCGGCATGGCCGTGTCTTCGCGGAGCTCGAGAACATCGATAAAGCTCTTGGGCCCTGGCTTGGGCATTTCGGCGTCGCTCAACTCTCTACTTATCCGCTGTGAAATTGATTAAAAATTGACCTCGCATCGAGACTTATCCCGATTATCATCGTCAAATCAATCTACGGGCGGCTCATGCGAAACGATGTTCATCTCTTCGTCGTCGGCAGCTTCGTCGCAGCAAACGCCGCCAAGGTCGAGACACTTCCCAAGCCCGGCGAATCTCTGACGGCCCATGCTTTTGCGCTGGAACCCGGTGGCAAGGGGTTCAACCTTGCCGTCGCCTGCAGACGATTGGGCGCTGCAGTAGAGGGCATCCTGCCGGTTGGCGACGATATGCTGTCAGGGCTTGCCGCGCCTGCGTTGGAACGCGCCTTGCTCCCTGGCGAGATGCTCCACCGCCTTCCGGGTTCGACGGGCGCGGGCATCGGCTTCATCGACGCTCGCGGAGAAAATTGCCTGGCCGTCTTTCCGGGCGCGAATTCCCGTCTCGGAGCGAGCGATGTGCAGGAAAAGCGAAGCGCTATCGCAAAGGCGGATATCACCCTGGCCCAGTTCGAGATTGGCGACGAGCCGATCATCGCGGCTTTCGAGATCGCGCGCGAGGCGGGCAGGACGACGCTTCTCAACCCCTCCCCGTTTCGCAGGCTGGATCGGCGGCTTCTCGCATTGACGACCATCCTCATCCTCAACGCGCATGAGGCTGCAGCCATGGCTTCGGAGCTGACGGGCGTAAGCAGGCCGGCTTTCGATGCCCCGGGGCTTGCCGAGATCCAGGCCTTTGCCGAAGCCGTCATCGCCACGGGGCCCAGGATCGTCGTCGTGACGCTCGGCCAGAGCGGCGCCGTCCTGTGCCGCGGCGAGCATCCGCCGCTCCACCAGCCGAGCTTCCCGGTCGCCGCCATCGATACATTGGGAGCCGGCGATGCCTTCGCCGCAGGGCTCGCGGTCAGCCTGGCCGAGGGGTGGCCGCCGGAAAAGGCCATGGCCTTTGCGAGCGCTTGCGGCGCCGTTCTCGCCAGCACCTGGGGTGTTTTCGAGGCTTTTCCGGACCGGGCGGCCGTCGAAGCTTTCCTGCTCAGCCATGGTTGACTAGGCCGGCGCCAGCGCCGCCGGGCTCCGCCGCGCCACAATCATCACGTCGGCCATGACGATCGCGCCGGCCATGACCATCACGTCGCGTGAATCCGGCCACTGCCCATCTGATCGGCTTGCATCCCTGTGAGCCGAGGCCGCAAGGGCCTCGCGGCGAATGCCCGCCAAGGCGTCTTTGGCTCGATCAGATCGAGCCCATTCTTCGCTTTCTCTCCGGCACCGGAAATTTGGCAGGCATGGCTTGTCTTGGCATTGGTTTGGATGCTTAATGGACATAGTCGGGACCGCTACGCGAGGTGGCCGAGCCCGACGAGCTGAACCACATGACTGAACGCCGGAGGAGAAAGGTGAGCGATATCTCTGGGGCCAAGCCAGGCCGAAAATCCCAGCATGACTGGACGCTGATCGAGCCGGAGGTCTACCGGCTTCTCGACGAGCGTGGCGACTTCGATTCCAGGAAACGCGGCTGGAACACCCGAACCAGGCTGGAAGAAGCCCTGCTCGATTTCTGCCAGACGCAGCTCGGATTTGAGCCAGGCTCGGCGGCACTGCGTCGGAAGTTGCAGATCTGGCTACCAAACTGGCGCATGAAACGGACTTCGCAACAGATCAGCCCTGCTGAATAACCTGATGAATCAGGTTTTTAGACAGAACCGGCACAATAGATCGAACAACACCAAATTTCGGTAGGAATATATTTCAAGGCAGCACGCGATACACCGCTGAAAATCACGAAAACCAGACAGGACGAGCATCCTAGGCGCCGACAGCACGAATCAAACCTGACCATCGACGAGAGGCATCCATGCTCAATGCAAGCCGGCGTCTTTTCATCAGAGCCTTCGCATTCGGAGCCACGGCCGTCGCTGCCGGCCGCGCCATGGCCGCGCCCGGCGATGGGCATGCGGCCGGCTATGATGTCGCCCCCGCCTCAGACTTCCTGCCCACGATTCCGCGCAAGCCCGGTGACCCCGTGGTCTTCACCGCCTCTCTCGACAAGGCTCCGATCAAGGCGACATCCGGCGGCTGGGCGCGCGAGATCACGACGCGCGGGCTGCCGATCGCGACCGATATCGCCGGAGCGCATCTCTTTCTCAACCCGGGCGGCGCCCGCGAGATGCATTGGCATGACTCAGCCGAGTGGGCCTATATCGTCGACGGATATTGCCAGGTCACCGTCCTGGATCCGGAGGGCGTAAGCGAGGTCGTCAATCTCGCACCGGGCGATCTCTGGTATTTCCCGCAAGGTCACAGCCACGCCATCCAGACGCTCGGCGCAAAGCCCTGCCACGCTATCCTCGCCTTCGATGACGGCCTGTATTCCGAGCATGGCACCTTCGGGATCAGCGATTGGATGAGCCGTTACGATGCGGCCTCGCTCTCGCAGGCCCTGGGCGTATCGGCGAACGCATTCACGACGATTCCGAAGGCCGAGACCTACATCATGCAAGGCGGGGTGCTGGCGCTCGATGGGCCACATGCGCGCATGGCCCGGCCGCTCGCGCGCGATCGCAGCCACCGCTATGCCTTGATGGCCCATAAGCCCAAAGTGGCGACCGCCGGCGGCGAGCTCTACATCGCGTCCGAAAAGGAATTCCCGCTCTCGACGACGCTGACGGGGATGGTGCTGAGGCTCAGGGCCGGAGCGATGCACGAGCCGCATTGGCACCCCGACGCCAATGAATGGCACTACGTCTTGAAGGGGCGCACCCGGGTCACGCTCTTTGGAACCGACAAGCGCGTCGCCACCGCCGAGTTGTCGCCAGGCGAGTGCGCCTATATCCCGCGCAATTGCGGCCACTCGATCAAGAATATCGGCTCCGAGGATGCCGAGATGGTCGGCGTGCTCGACAGCGGAACCTATCGCGAGAACACCCTGACCGATTGGGTCACCAAGGCGCCGCGGCACCTGCTGGCGAACAATCTCGGCATTCCCGAAGCGGCCCTGCCGTCATTCCCACGCCCGAGAACGATCGTGCCGGCGCCGGCGCAAGGGTGAGACCCTGATCATGGCGCCCATCGCGAAGGCCGGGCATTGCCTCCGGACGGGCGGGGCGGATGGTCAAGCTCATGGCAAAAGCCCCGCCACGACGACGGCCGCGTTCATGGAAGCATGAAGGAGGATCGGCAAGCCGACGCCACCCGATTTTTCTCGCGCATAGCCAAGAAAAGCGCCGGCTGGGAAAACCGACGCGACATGCAGAAGACCGTTCTCGATATGCAGCAGGCCGAAAGCCAGTGTCGTCGCCGCGAGCGTGGGAAAAGCAGAGAGCCACTTGCGCAACGCCGTGAACAGCAAACCACGAAACAGCAATTCTTCGACGACGGGCGCGAGCAGGACGGCGTTCGCAAGCCCCAATAGCGACCGCTCCGAGGGCGACATGGCCTTGAGTTCATCAAGCGAACCAAGGATTCCCGAAACAGCCAGCGCCGCCTCGACAAACAGGACCGCAACAAGGGCAGCCAGGAACGCAAGCGGCATACGCCGGTCCCGTGGCCATGAGACGGCAAGCTCCTCGCGCCAGGGCCGGTCGCCGGCGATCCGGCTTAGGACCAGCGTCGCAATCCCGGTCGCCAGGAAGAAGGCTGCCTCGCGGGCGTCAAAGCCAACGACGCGGTCGGTGGATATCGTTGCCAGAAAGACAAATGCCGCCACACCAGCATAACCGGCGGCAACCGCGGCCAGAACCTTGCCAAAAGGCAATGCCGATGATGGCGGATCAGACCGCGATCGGCGCCTTGATGGCCGGATGCGGATCGTAGCCTTCGATGCGCACATCCGCGAAGGTGAAATCCTCAAGCCGCTTCACATCCGGGTTGAGCGTCAGCTTCGGCAAGGCGCGCAGCTCGCGCGTCAATTGCAGCCGGGCCTGGTCGACATGGTTCACATAAAGGTGGGTGTCACCGAAGGAATGAACGAAGTCGCCCACCTCCAGCCCTGTCACCTGCGCCACCATATGCGTCAACAGCGCGTAACTCGCGATGTTGAAGGGCACACCAAGCAGGACATCGGCCGAGCGCTGGTAGAGCTGGCAGGAGAGCTTGCCGTTCAGGACGAAGAACTGGAACAGGCAGTGGCAGGGCGCCAGCGCCATCTTCGGGATGTCGACCGGGTTCCAGGCCGAGATGATCAATCGGCGCGAATCCGGGTTGCGCCGGATCTCGCTGACCAGCCAGGCGATCTGGTCGATCGTCGTGCCGTCGGGCGCAGGCCATGAGCGCCATTGCCTTCCATAGACCGGGCCGAGATCGCCGTTCTCATCGGCCCATTCGTCCCAGATCGTGACGCCGTTTTCCTGCAGGTAGCGCACATTGGTGTCGCCGCGCAGGAACCAGATCAATTCGTGGATGATCGATTTCAGATGCAGCTTCTTGGTCGTGACGAGCGGAAAGCCCTCCGCAAGGTCGAAGCGCATCTGATGCCCGAACACCGCAAAGGTGCCGGTGCCGGTGCGGTCGTCCTTGCGGACGCCTTCGGTCAGGACGCGATTGAGGAGGTCGTGATATTGGCGCATGGCGAATCTCGTGAGGCCAGCCAGTTTAGCCACTTTGTCTCGGACGCGCCGCCCCGTCGTCGCAAGCTATCCCATGCATTCTTGCGGTGTCTGGCTGCAGCCTTCTCCACCCAGCCCTCCCGGCGAACCCGCTTCGCCATCGCTATGCCGGAACAAAGCCATGAAGCCGTGTTTCTCTCCCGCAAAACAGCATTAGGGAGAAAGCAATGCCGCTTTATCGCGCTGCGTCCGCCTGGGCGCTCGCAGGCACGCTGATATTGCAAGCGGGCATCGCCGCGGCCCAACCGGCTGCCCCGAATCAACCCGGTGAGCCGGGTATCTCGATGAGCGAGGCCCGCCGCATCGCCATCGACAACGGCATGGTGCGGATCGAGGAGATCGAGCTCGAGGACTGCCTCTGGCAGCTCAACGGCAGCGATAATACCGGCGCCGACATCGAGATCGATCTGCGCGCCAGCGACGGCAAGGTCGTCAAGATCGAGCGCGACGACCCGCTCTCCGCCGCCGCGCCGCCTTGATCGGCAAGGCCTCCTTGAGCGGATAGGCCTCCTTGAGCGGAATGGCCTCCGCGCGGTGTTCCCGCTCACGAGATCGGGAAACGACGTGAACCATGAACGCCCCAGCCGCCTCCAGACCGGCCACAATTCCAGGGATTTATCCGCCTCGATCAATGGGGCGCCGCCGGAGGCCTGTGTTGGAGGCAGATGATGAATTTCCGTGTCCGGATGACCGGATTGGCGCTGCTGAGCGCGGCTATGATGATCGCGGGGCCAGCTTTGTCCATGACGTCGAATCAGCCCCCTCCGGCCAAGCCGGCGCTGCTCTCCGAGCATGGCGCGCGCCAGATCGCCTGGCATTTCGGCATCACCCATGTCGAGGAGATCGCGCGGTCGGGCGGTCGCTGGGAAATCGCCGGGCGCGACCGTGACGGGAATGAAGCGATGCTCGATATCAGCGCTTATGACGGCCGGATTCTCGACTGAAACGAGGGATTCTCGACTGAAACGAAGGCTTGGGAAATTAAGCCGGCATGGCTCACGTTCCTCTCTTTCCCCGCACGCTTGCAGTCCCTATATTCGCTTTGCCGTTCGCAAGACCGGCTATGGCGATAAACGGACGTCGTAATAAGCTTTTCGGACCCGGGGGCGGTACCCGGCGCCTCCACCACAGCCCTGCGGCGCAAGCTTTGGGGCGGCTTGCGGGATCTTGGACCGCGGGCTCGCCAGGTCACTCAGGTGGCAGGGTTGCGGCGGGGGCGAAATAGGATCGACGAGGGTGTAAAGGCCGTTCTTTTGCTCGGTATGGTTCCGCCGTTATAGGGCTAACGCATAGTTGCCAACGACAACAATGCTCGGGTCGCTGTCGCCGCGTAAGCGGTGCTGGTTCCCAAACCTAAGTCCTTCCGTTTAGCGACGTAAGGCGGGGCTCGGAGGCGCCTGGCAACAGAAGCCTCCACTTTTTTATGCAGGCCTGCCGGCTGTTCCCGCCGGAAGCGCGAAGCGGAAACGGATTCTCGACACGATGGCAAAGGATATTCTTCGCTACGATCTCATGGTGCAGGAGGCACTCAAGGGCGTCGTGCGCAAGATTCTGACCGAGGCCGGCCGCGACGGCCTGCCCGGCGACCATCATTTTTACGTCACCTTCCGTTCCACCGCGCCCGGCGTGCGGCTGTCGCAGCGCCTGCGCGACAAGCATCCTGAGGAAATGACGATCGTCCTCCAGCACCAGTTCTGGGATCTGAACGTCAGCGAACATTCCTTCGAGGTCGGGTTGTCCTTCTCCGGCGTGCCCGAGCGTCTGCTGGTCCCCTTCGACGCGATCACGACATTCTTCGACCCGTCCGTGCAGTTTGGCCTGAAATTCGAGGCGCAGGACGCCGTCGAAGGCGCAGCTGTCGAGGACGATGCGCCAGGTCCGGGCAAGGCGCCGCGCGGCGCCGGCTCCGAGCCGAGCGTCTCCCCGCCCGCCCCCATCGCCCTGCCCGCCAAGGTGACGCCCGCCGGCGTCCCCGCCCTCAAGCTCAAGCCCGCGGAGCGGGATGCCGAACCGGCAGCCAAGACCTCCGGCAAGGCGAGCGCCAAGAAGGCCGAGACGGACGAGGGTGAAGAGGCCGGCAGCGCGCAGGTCGTCAGCCTCGATGCCTTCCGCAAGAAGACCTGACGCACAAGAAGCCCTGACCCACCCGAGAACCTGACGGCGGCCCCATGTCCGAGACCCGCACCGAAACCGATTCCTTCGGGCCGATCGCCGTGCCTGCCGATCGTTACTGGGGTGCTCAGACACAGCGCTCGCTCGAGAATTTCCGCATCGGCGGCGAGCGCGAGCGCATGCCCCTGCCGCTCATCCACGCGCTCGTGCTGGTCAAGAAGGCCGCCGCCCATGTCAATGCGCGCCTCGGCCTGGTCGAGCAGCGTGTCGCGGGCGCGATCGGCCAGGCGGCCGACGAGGCGCTCAGTGGCAAGTTCGACGGGCATTTCCCGCTGGTCGTCTGGCAGACGGGCTCGGGCACGCAGACCAATATGAACGTCAACGAGGTGCTGGCAAACCGCGCCAACGAGCTTCTCGGCGTCGGCCTCGGCGCCAAGAGCCCGGTCCACCCCAATGACCACGTCAATCGCGGCCAATCCTCCAACGACTGCTTCCCCACGGCGATGCATATCGCTGCCGCGCTCGAACTCTCGCGGCTGCTGCTGCCGGCGCTGCGCAACCTCGAAAAGGCGCTGCAGGCCAAGGCCGAAGCCTTCAAGGACCTGATCAAGATCGGCCGCACCCATCTCCAGGATGCGACGCCGGTCACGCTCGGCCAGGAATTCTCAGGCTACGCCGCGCAGATCCATCTCGGCATCGGCCGCATCGAGGCCTCGCTCGGTGGCCTCTACGCGTTGGCGCAGGGTGGCACGGCGGTCGGCACTGGCCTCAACACCCATCACGATTTCGCCGTGCTCTTCGCCAAGGAAGTCACCGCCTTGACCGGCCTGCCCTTCCGCACGGCCGACAACAAGTTCGAAGCCTTGGCGAGCCATGGCGCGCTGACCGCGGCGCATGGCGCGCTCGCGGCGCTCGCGTCGGACCTGTTCAAGATCGGCAACGACATCCGCCTGATGGGCTCCGGTCCGCGCTCGGGGCTTGGCGAGATCAGCCTGCCGGAGAACGAGCCCGGCTCCTCGATCATGCCCGGCAAGGTCAACCCGACCCAAGCCGAGGCGCTGACCATGGTGGCGACGCAAGTCCATGGCAATCAGGCGACGATCGGCTTTGCTGCGAGCCAGGGCCATTTCGAGCTCAACGTATTCAAGCCGGTGATCGCCAGCGCCTTCCTGCAATCGGTCCGGCTGCTGGCGGACGCGGCCGCAAGCTTCCAGGCCCATTGCGTTGAAGGCATCGTCGCCAATGAGGACCGCCTGACGGAGCTGCTTTCGCGCTCGCTGATGCTGGTCACGGCGCTGGCGCCGGCCATCGGCTACGACCAGGCCGCCGGCATCGCCAAGGCCGCCCATCACAACGGCACGACCCTGCGCGAGGAGGCCCTGCGCGCCGGCGTGTCGGGCGAATTGTTCGACGCCACGGTCAAGCCCGAGCTGATGCTCGGGCCCGCCTGAGCACGGAGCGCGCCATGGCCGAGATCATCAATCTCCGCCGCGCCCGCAAGCAGCGCGCCCGGCAGGACGCCGAGGACCAGGCGCAGCAGAACCGCATCGCCTTCGGCCGTAGCAAGGCCGAACGCAGCCTGAGCGAGGCCGAGCGCGACAAGGCCGCCCGGGAACTCGACGGCCACCGGCTCGACGGCGACGCCCCAAAGCAATGAGCCGCGAGCGCAAGCACTCGCTCTCCATCGCCGGCCACCGTACGAGCGTCTCGCTCGAGGATCCGTTCTGGACCGCCCTGAAGGAGATCGCGGCAGCCGAGGGGCGCACGATGGCAGCCCTTATCGGCGAGATCGATTCCCGGCGTGCGGGCAACAACCTCTCTTCGGCGCTGCGCCTGCATGTGCTCGCACATTACCGCCGGCTCGCCTCCGGGGCGTGAGCGCCGTGACAAGCAAAAGTGGCGTAATCCCCGCAACTTGCAGCGCCATATTGAATCAAGCCGCCAACGACTTGAATCATTCTGCCAAGAACTTGCTGCGAAGAACTTGAATCAGTTTGGCTGGACGCTGCGCGAAAGCGGCCGCGGCACGGATTCAATCGCCATCGGAGGCGGCAGGGGCGGCACTGCGCCGCCCGGCCTCGCCGGCTGAAGATCGGGCTCCGGAAAATTGGCGCGCGGCGCACCTGGCAGCACCAGCGGGCCGGGCTGTTGCGGTTGCGGTTGAGCCGCCCCGCGAGCCGCCGCCGCTCGGGCGCGCTCCTCCGCCTCGGACCGGCCGCGCGCCTCCTGCTCCTGCCGGGCCTGTTCGGCGCGCTTGCTGTCCTCGGCCTTCTTCTCTTCGGCGATGCGACGCAGCTCCTCCAAGCGCTTTGCCTCCTCCGCCCGCTTCTCCTCGGCGAGCCTGCGCTCTTCCTCGGCTTTGATGAACTCGGCGAGCTTGCGCTCATTCTCGCGCATCTCGCGCTCCGCCCGGAGCCGCCGCGAGTTCGCCGCCCTCTCGCGCGCATCGGCCTCGAAGGCCTCGACGCGCTCGATCTCGCGCGCCAGGGCACGGGCGGCGACCGCATTGGACAGCGCCCCGACATCGGTCTCGCGCTGTGGCGCCGAGAGCGGCCCGCGCCAGGCAACGCCGATCTGCGGCGCGTCGGTCGGCCAGCCCTTCGGCAAGCCTCCAAGCGGCCGCAGGCCCAAGCGCAGATCGGCAGTCAGGGCGCGCAGGTCGATGAGGCCGGTCGTCTCCGCGCGCAAGCCGCTGCGCTCGAAGTTGAAGGGCTGCAGCCGAGCGAGCCCACCGGCCAGCGTGAAAGGCAAGGTCACGTCCCCGAGCGCCCAGGCGCCACCGTCGAGCGCCTCGCCGAGACGGCCCTGCAGCCGCGCCGTCTCGCTCTCGGAGGCGTCCTCGCCCGTTCCGGCAATGACGCGCGAATAGGCTGCCGGGTCGAAGCGCGACAGGCTGGCGCCGGTCAACGTCACGGAGCCGGCTCCTCCGAGCCCGGCGATCAACCGCGCCGGGCTTTCGCCGGAGCCGCCGGCCTCGACCTGGCCGGACAGCTTGCCGCCGAGCGCGCCATTTGTCAGCGCCGCGAGATTAAGCTGCGTCACTCCGACACGTCCCGAAAGCTGCGCCAGCCCGCCCTCGCGGCGCAACGCGACGCGGCCCGATAGGGTGCCGCCGCCATAGGCTCCCGTCAGATCCTCGATGCTCGCCCCGTCACGGTCGGCCTGGAGCGTGAAGCGGGCGTCGCGCAGCGTGACGTCGTCGCTTGCGATGAGCGAGGCGGCCTCGATCGCGAGCTTGAGATCGCCAAGCCCGACGACAGGTCCAAAACGGGCGGTCGACCAGGTCGAGCCAGGCGCAGCCGGGCTTGCACCGAGCGCGCCGCCGAGCAGCGCACGCAGGTCCAGGCCCGGCAGCGACAGCCGGCCCGACAACCCGCCATCGCGCGCCAGGACGACAGCCCCCTTCGCGCTGACGCCGCCGAGATTGGCGACGAGATCGTCGAGCATGACGCCATCGGGGTTGAAGCCGACGCGGCCGCTCGCATCGAACAGCCCGTCCGGCATCAATCGCGCCGGCCCTTCGGGCAGGATCTGGCCGGGACGATCGGCCTGCAGGCTCAACCGCGCGGAATTGTTCCCCTCGCCTTCCAGCGCCAGCGAAAGGCCGGGCCCCGCGAGCGAACCCATCAAGCGGCCGGGCAGCTGCTCCAGGGTGAAACGGCCGGAACCGCCGAGCTGCGGTGCGGGCAAACCCAGCGCCGCAAAGACCTGGCGCCGATCGCTCATGTCGAAGCGCAAACCGGCATTGCGCCATGCACCGGAAGGGTCTAGCCGGCCATTGAGCGCAAGCGTGCCGGCCTGCGCCGTGCCTTCAGCCGCAACCCCGGTCTCGCCTCCGACTGAGCGTGTCAGGCGAAAGCTCGCATCCAGCCGGGAGAGCGCGTCGCCTGCGCGCGCCAGCGCCTGTCGGGTCAGTTCCGGCAGCAACGGACCAGCCAGCGCGGCCAATGTCTCGAAGCGCGGAGCGCGGATGCGGCCGGAGATCTCGCCGCCCTCGGCCAGCAACGCGCCCGAGCCCGTGACCGCGACGCCGCCGAAGCCCTCGATCGCGAGCCGGCTGAGCCGCCAGACCGCGCCCTCGCGGCGAAGATCGAGGCTGGCCGAGCCTGCAGGCGCATTGCGGAAGCGGGCATTGGTCAAGGCGAGATCGAGCGCGAGATCGCGCCCGCCGACGAGCCCCGCCAAACTCTCGGCCGGAGGCAGCATGTTGAGGTCGAGACCATTGAGCGCGAGCTTCGCCGCCAGGCGCTCGGCCACGATATCGCCGGAGCCCTCCAGCCTGAGGCCCGACGAGCCCGTCACCAATAGCCTCTCGAAGGCGGCCCGCCCGCCATCCCAGGCGCCCACCGCCTCCGCGTCGATCTGGCCCAGCCCCGCGACCAGGTCGGCCAAGGCCGGGTCGAGCCCGGCCCGTGCGAGCACGAGCGCAACACGGCGGGAATCCTCGGCCTTGAGGTTGAGGCGGCCGGCGATACCCTTCGCATCCGCCGCCCCGGTCGCCCCGACCAGCGCACCCGCGACCCGGACGGAGGCAGCAGCGCTGCTCAAGCCACCTTCGTCGAGCCGCCCACGCAGCCCGAAAGCCGAGAAATCCTCGCCGCGCCAGATCAGCTGGTCGAGGTCGAGGCTGATGTCGAACGGGCCGGGCAGCGCGTGGAGCGAGTGCTCGAAGCCGGCGCGTTCGGAGAGCGCCTTCGTCAGCGCATCGAGATCGAGCCGGCGTGCCCGGAGCGCCAGCGAACCTGTCCCGCCCGCTGGCAGAAACTGGCCCTCGCCTTCGAGCCGCGCCGCGCCGCCGCCAATGTCGAGCACCAGGCCGGCGAGGTCGAGCTGCTTGCTGCCGCCGCTGACGCGTCCGGCCAGGCTGAGCGCGCCGCCAGGCGACAGCGTAAAGGCTCCCTCCAGCCCGGCGTTGACGCCGTCCTGAACGGCCGGCAGCAGGAAATTGCCGTCGAAGCCGATCTGGATGGCGTCGCCCGTGATCGAGGCCTTGGCGCGCAACCGGCCATCGGGCTCGATCGCGCCAGTGGTGATGCGCAGCGACGAACCCGCGACTTCGCCCTCGATCCGCCAGGGCCCGCCGAGACTGACGGCGGAGACTTCGGCCGCGACGGGCATCAGCGTCACCGGCGCCTTGCCGGCATCGCGCCAGATCAACGCCGAGCGCCGGATGCTGAGCCTGTCGAGGCTGGTATGCGCCGGCAGGCCACCGCCAACGCTTGCCGGGAGACGGATAGCTCCCGCCTCGTCGACGACGATGGAGAGCGTCGCGCCTTCGGCCTGCGCGTCGGCGAAGCGGAATTCGCCGCGCGCCAGGGCCGACAGCGCCAGCTCGACGGTCAACTGCTCGACGGCGACCGAGCTCGCCGCCTCCGCCGCGCCGCCGACCCGGACATCGCTCAAGCTCAGGCGCGGCGACGGCAACAGGCGCAAGCCGATGCCGCCGGCGACGCGCGTCTCGACGCCGAGCACAGAGCTGAGCCGCGCCTCGATCTGCGGCCGGTAGCCTCGCCAGTCGACGAAGCCCGGTCCGATCAAGGCGGCAAGCAGCGCCAGCACGAGCAGGCCGGCCAGGACTGTCAGAGTCTCACGCAACGGCGGGCTGTGTCCTCGTCGTTTCGGGTCCAGGCATGTCAGGCCTTGCGATCATGCCGCCACGTCGCGGCAAGATCACGACATTTCGTTCCCGGGCAGCAGGCCTGCACGGCCACGGCGTCTCACAGCGCGATGATCTTGCCCGGGTTGAGGATGTTCTGCGGGTCGAGCGAGCGCTTCAGCGTCCGCATCACCGCAAGCGCCGGCGCGCCATGCTCGGCCTCGAGATATTTGATCTTCTTCTGGCCGACGCCATGCTCGCCGGTGCAGGTGCCGCCCATGGCGAGCGCGCGCTTGACCAGGCGGTCGATGAAGCCTTGGCTACGAGCGACCTCGTCGGGATCGTTCAGATCGACGATCGGCTGAGTGTGGAAATTGCCGTCGCCGACATGGCCGGCGATCGGCGCGATCAGGCCCATGGCGTCGATGTCGCGCTTCGTCTCCTCGACGCATTCAGCCAGTCGCGAGATCGGCACGCAGACATCGGTGGCAACGGAATCGAAGCCCGGCCGCAACGCCTTGGCAGCCCAATAGGCATCGTGCCGCGCCTGCCAGAGTTTCGAGCGGTCCTCGGCCTTGGTCGCCCAGTCGAACGGGCCGCCGCCATATTCGGCCGCGATCTCGCCGAAACGCTCAGCCTGCTCCTTCACGCCGGCTTCCGAACCGTGGAACTCGACGAAGAGCATGGTGGTTTCGGGCAGGCCGAGCTTGGAGTGCAGGTTGACGCCGCGGATCATCACATCGTCGAGCAATTCGATGCGCGCCACCGGCAGGCCGGACTGGATCGTGACGATGGTCGCGTCGCAAGCCGCCTTGACCGAGGGAAACGGGCAGACGCCGGCCGAGATCGCCTCGGGAATGCCGTGCAGCTTCAGCGTGACCTCGGTGATGATGCCGAGCGTGCCTTCGGAACCGACGAGCAGGCGGGTGAGGTCGTAGCCGGCCGAGGTTTTCCGCGCCCGCGTCGAGGTCTTCACGATCGAGCCGTCGGCCATCACAGCGGTCAGCGCCAGGACATTGTCCTTCATCGTGCCGTAGCGCACGGCATTGGTGCCCGAGGCGCGCGTCGCCGCCATGCCGCCGATCGAGGCGTCGGCGCCGGGGTCGATCGGGAAGAACAGGCCCTGATCACGCAGGTTCTCGTTCAATTCCTTGCGGGTCACGCCGGCCTCGACCACGCAGTCGAGATCCTCGCCATGGACGGCGATGATCCGCTTCATCTGGCTCATATCGATGCAGACGCCGCCAAAGGGCGCGTTGACATGGCCTTCCAGCGAGGTGCCGGTGCCAAACGCGATGACGGGCACGCCATGGGCGCCGCAGAGCTTGACGATCTCGGCCACCTCGTCCGTGCTCTGCGGGAACATGACGGCATCGGGCGGCTGGTTCGGGATCCAGGTCAACGTATGACCATGCTGCTGGCGCACGGCCAGGCTGGTGACGAGCCGGTTGCCGAAAGAGGCCGCCAGAGCGCGCGTCACGGCCGCGATGGCCTCGGGCGAAGGCGGCAGCGTTGCGGCTGAAGCGGGGGCGTCATGAAGGGCAGCGGCGGGCAAGCTCATTGTCAACATCCGGTTCTAGCGCTTAGACTTGGAACTATTCGGTTTCGCAGATGGTCACGATCTCGACACCAGCATGGCGAAGAATGCTCTCTTGCCCCACCGCCGGGCTGACGGCAAACAGGATTGGTGCATAGTAGACCATGCCGACACGGAATGGGCAGCCGCAATGACGCGGTTGCGGAGTGATCATCATCTACGTGTCGCAGACGGGCTGCCCCGTCGGTGTGGCGTTGAGTAGGGAGGCGACCGTGAAAGACGATATCCGCGCTCCCGCGCTGTTCTTCGCACCCTTCGTCTCGTCGGCCATGCGGGTCGAGCCGCAATGGATCGACTATAACGGCCATCTCAACATGGCCTATTATCATGTGCTGTTCGACAGGGCTGTCGACGAGGTGTTCTCGCTCGTCGGGCTGAACCAGAACTATCTCGAGACGCGCCACGCCTCCTGCTTCACGGCCGAATGCCATGTCCTCTACAAGCGCGAACTGACTGAGGGCGACCAGGTCCGCGTCACGGCGCAACTCATCGCCTTCGACGACAAGCGGCTGCACTACTATCTCGAAATGCGCCACGCCCATGAAGGCTGGCTCGCCGCCACCAGCGAGAACCTCTCGCTCCATGTCGACATGGCGAGCCGCAAGGTCACGCCCTTCCCGCCCGACATCCTGGCAAATCTCGCGCTGATGAAGGCCTCCCACAGCATGATGCCGCTGCCCGCCACAATCGGCCGGATCATCGGCATGCCCAAGCGCACCGCGATCACTGTCGAGGGCATGACCGGCGAACGCGAGACCGAAACCCGGCATTGAGCCCGCGCCCGGCGCGCGGCATCAGTCGTCGCGGTCTGGAATCTTGAGCTTGTGGCCGCAAGCCTTGCAATGCACGGCATCGGGATCATGGCGCTGCAATGCGCATTCCGGGCAGGAAAACGTGACCTTGTCCGGCCGGACCACGGCTTGCGCCAGGCGCACGAACAGCGAGATGCCGACGATCATGACGCAGATCGAGGTCAGCTTCCCGGCCATGCCCGGCAGGATGACATCGCCGAAACCCGTGGTGGTAACGGTCGCGACAGTGAAATACAGCGCCTCAACATAGCCCGCGAGCCCCGCCGCGCTACGAAAGAAGAAGGTGTAGACGAAGCCCGTCACCACGAAGAGGAAGGTCGTCAGGTTGATCAGCGCCCGAGCGACATCCTCCCAGCTGCGGTAGCGTGTGGCGCGCAACTGCTCCCAGACCAGCCCGCGCTGGGAGAAAGACCACAGCCTCAAGATTCGCAGGAAGCCGAAATTTTCGAGCCATTGCGGCGCCAGCAGCGTCGCCAGGATGAACAGATCGAGCACCATGCTGGGCTGGCGCAGAAGCCGCAGAGCACTGGACGCGGCCAGCAGCCGCGCCGTGATCTCGACCGCGACGATGGCGGCGATCGCATAGTCGATCCAGAGAAAAACCGGTCTGTCGCGGATCAGGGGCGTCGCGATGAAGAAGGCGACGATCAGCAGATCGACGACGATGATCGCGAACTGGAAGCGCACCGCCACCGGAGAGCGCCCGTGATAGAGTTGGCGCAGACGGCCGCACAGGCGATCGAGCCCGCCCTGACTGTGCATCTCGGAGAGCTTCTGATCCATTGCCACGCCATATACCACGCCGGCAGGTGGACCACAGCATGCAGCTCAATGAGCGGCGCGTTCGACCACGGCCTTGATCGCATAACCGCGAAAGAGCGGAATGGTCCGCCCCTGAAATCCCTCTGCCTCCGCCAGGGCGGCGATGACGGCCGGCATGTCGCGGCGCGGCGTGACATGAAACAGCGCCAGCCAGCGATTGAGCAGCGCCCTGAACGGCGCTGGAAGCCCAGACTGGTCACCGAAATCGACGATATGCAGCGCCCCGCCCGATGAAAGCCGCTGCAGCGCCGCTTCGATGACCTCCCTCCAGGGCGGGATCATCGAGAGCGCATAGGAGATCACGATCCGGTCAAAACCCGCCTGCCCGAACAAGGCCTGCGCGTCGAACGCCGTCGCATCCGCCTGCGCCAGATGGATGCGCTCGGAGAGCCCTGCCCGCGCCACGGCCTGCCGCGCCGTCGCCAGCATCTCGGAGGAGACATCGAGCCCGTAACAGGGCCGACCGGGATAGGCCTGCGCGATCTTGATCAGGTTGCGCCCGGTGCCGCAGCCGACTTCCAGGATGCTGCCGCCTGCGGGCGGCGCCAGCCCGGCGATGAGCTCGTCGCGGCCGAGCAGATAGAATTTCCGGCTGGCATCGTAGATATGGCGCTGATGCCGATACATCGCGTCCATCAGCCCGGCCGCCTCGCCGCGCGGCAGGTCGAGGCTCACGCGGCGCGCTCCGGCAGAACATAGAGGTGGAACGCGCCATAGATCGAGGAGCGGTCCTGCGCGCCGAGCTCACGGCTGCGCGCCTCCTGATAGTGCCAGTGCCCGAGGATAGCCTCCGGCACGCGGCCCGGCAGCAGGCGTTCATCGGCGGCCGTGCGGAAGATCACCCGTGCGCCAGGCTTCGCCGTACGCGTGATCTGGGACCAGAGCGCGGTGAGATCGGCGTCGTTCATCCAGTCCTGGGCGTCGAGCAGCACATAGGCGTCACAGCTCTCGGCCGGCTGGCGCTCCAGGAAGGCGGTGATCGCGCTCTGGTGATAGGCGACGCGGTCCGCCCGCGCCTTCACGGCGGCGAAATTCCCGCGCTGCAGATAAGGCGGCAGGGCCGCATCCGGCCCGGGCTCATAGCCGCGCCCGAAGGCCTGGCGGGCGAAGTAGTTGGTCTTGAGATCGAAGCTGCAGGCGAGCCGCTCCAGCCGGTGGCGCAGCACGCTGCGAATGCCGTCATCGCCATCGGCCGCAAGCGCCTTGTATTGCGCAGGCGGGATGCCGAGCCCGTAGAGCGAGGCCGGCTGGCGCACCAGCCAGCGTACCAGCCGCTTGTCGAAGACCGGCGCGAGATGCCTGTCGAACAGCACGCGCTGCTCGTCCATGCTGCGCGCCTTGAGCATCACGCGCGGATCGCAGCCGAGCGTGCGGCCCAGCAGATGGCCCGCCCCGATGAAGCGGCCGAGCAGGCCGTAGCGATAGAAATTGCGCGCGAAGAGATTGATCCGGCGCCGTCCGTTCAGGCCGCGCCCCTCCCAATAGGCGCGCGAGACCGGATCAAGATGCGGCGCGATCTCGCTGTCGTAGAACGCGACATTGCTGCGCGACTGCGCCTGCCCGAAGAAGCGCAGCACCTCGTCATGGCCCTGCATCCGCGCGAAGGCCGCGAGCTTGAGCTTGCCGAGCGCGATATGGGCGCCGTTGAGATCGATCGCGCTGATCCGGCCGGGGTCGTCGGCGAGATAGGACAGGATGTTGCAGGAGCCCGAGGCGATGGCGACGACATGGTCGCTGGGCTTGAGCTGCAGTGCCGCCATGTCGACGACCGGGTCTTCCCAGATCTGCGGATAGACCAGGCCGGAAAAGGCGAGCGTGAACATGCGCTCGAGCACGCCCGCCTTTGAAAGCGGCTTGTTGCGATGGACCGCCGAGGTCAGCCCCGATGCCGTCTCCCGCCGAACCGCGCGCGCCGTCTGCATCGTCTGAAGCCCCTTGGTCGGCCCATGGTGATGGCGAGCCGACTAGAGGAGTCGCGTGACGGTTGGGTGACGAGTACCTACTGAGCGGTGACGCCGGCCGCCTTGATCACAGGCGTCCATTTGTCGACCTCGGCGCGGACATGGGCGCCGAGCGCAGCCGCGCTCTGCCCCGCCTCGTCGGGAATCTCGCAGCCGAGCTCGAGCAGCCGGGCGCGCACGCCTGCGTCCGCCAGCGCCGCGCGGCCGGCGGCGTTGAGCTTGTCGACGATCTCGCGCGGCGTTTCCTTCGGCGCGAAGATCGCGTTCCAGCCGACGGCCTGGAATTCGGGCAGACCGGCCTCCGCGCTCGTCGGTACGTCCTTGGCGACTTCCAGCCGCTTCGGCGTCGCCACCACATAGGCCTTGAGATTGGTGAGCTGCGGCACGATCCCGACGGTCTGGTCGCAGACATAGTCGAGCTGTTTTGCGATCAGCGCGTTCATCGCCGGGCCGGAACCGCGGAACGGCACCTGCTGCACCGGCGCCTTGATCAGATGATGGAAATAGACGCAGGTCAGATGCGAGGTCGAGCCAATACCGCCATGGCCGTAATTGTACTTGTCCGGATTGGCCTTCAGCAGCGCGACGAACTCCTGCAGCGTATTGGCCGGAAAATCCTTATGCGCCGCGACCAACATCGGCGTGCCGGCCGTGTTGATCACCGGAGCGAAATCGGTGCGCGGATCATAGGCGAGATTGGGATAGAGCCCGACCGAGGCCGAATGCGTGCCGAGATTGCCCATCATGATGGTGTAGCCATCGGGCGAGGCTCTCGCGACGCGCAGCGAGCCGGTCGTGCCGCCGGCGCCCGCGACATTCTCGACGATGACCGATTGCCCCAGCGTGCGGCCCATATGCTCGCCGACGATACGGGCGATGATGTCGGTCGGGCCACCTGCCGCGAAGGGCACGATCATGGCGATCGGACGCGAGGGATAGGCTTGGCTAAGCGCGGGCGCAGCGGCAAGCGAGAATGCGGCCAAGGCGGCCAGGAGCAGGCGTCGCATGGATGTCCTCCCAGGTTGATAGCCGCGTTGGTCGCGGTCTTCAGGTCTGATGCGATGGCCGAGCAACCTGCTAGAGATGGCGCAGGCCGATGCTTTCGATCAGCGGCAGCAATTCGTCGCGCGCCCTGACTCGGTGTTGGCGGGCCGCCTCGCGGGCGGCCTCAGACGCGCCGTCGCGAATAGCGTCGATGGTGGTGCGATGCTCCTCAGTCGAAATCGGCAGGCGCGGACGCAAGCGCAAAGTCAGCATGCGGGCACGATGCGACTGGTCGTTCACGGTCTGGATGATGCGGACGAACCGGCTGTTGCCGCAGCGCTCGACCAGGATGCGGTGGAAGGCCTCATCGGCTCGCCCCCAATCGGCGAGATCGCCTGCGTCCAGTGCGCGCGCCATGGCGTCGGTCTCGCGCGCCAGATCCTGCGCCATCAGCAGCCGCTCGGCCTCCGGAAGCCCAGCCGCGAGCTCGGCCGCGCTCGCCTCGATCGCGATCAGCACCTCGTAGATCTCGCGGATATCGTCGGGCGCCAGCGCGCAGATCAGGATGCCGCGCTTCGGGACGATGCGGACGAGCCCTTCCTCCTGGAGTCTGAGCGCCGCCTCATGCACCGGCGTGCGGCTGACGCCGAGGCGCAAGGCCAGCTCGCCGGCCGAAGCCTGGTAGCCCGGCGCAAAAACGCTCTCGCGAATGGCGTGTTTCAGCGCGGCATAAGCGCTGTCGACGAGGCTCGGCGCCCGGTCATTCGCCTGATCGATCGTCTTCAAGCCAGCCTGCATTCCGCCCTCCGCTCTCGGTAGCGTAACATCTTCCATGGAAGCTGCAATGCAATGTTGACTCCAAGACCGGTTGAGCCGCAAACACTGCTTGAGCGGCAATGACATGCGGCTCACATCGGATCGGAGGCGGCATCATGAAGACCTACAGGATCGCGGCGATCCCCGGAGACGGCATCGGCGTCGAGGTCATCGCAGCCGGCATCGAGGTACTGCAGGCGCTCGCCGGACGCGACGGCTCCTTCGATTTCGCCTTCGACCATTTCGACTGGGGCTCGGATTACTACAAGCGCACCGGGCTGATGATGCCCGAGGATGGCCGCGAGCAGATCAAGGGCCATGACGCGATCTTCTTCGGCGCGGTCGGCGCGCCCGACGTGCCTGACCATGTCACGCTCTGGGGGCTGAGGCTCGCGATCTGCCAACCCTTCGACCAATACGCCAATGTCCGGCCGACCCGCGTGCTGCCCGGCATCACCTCGCCGCTGCGCTCGGTATCCGGCCCGGAGCTCGACTGGGTGATCGTGCGCGAAAATTCGGAGGGCGAATATGCCGGCGTCGGCGGGCGCGTGCACAAGGGCTTCCCGGAGGAGGTCGCGACCGATGTCTCGATGATGACGCGCTCGGGCGTCGCCCGCATCATCCGCTATGCCTTTCGCCTCGCCCGGTCGCGGCCGCGCAAGCTGCTGACCGTCGTCACCAAATCGAACGCCCAGCGCCACGCCATGGTGATGTGGGACGAGATCGCCGCCGAGGTCGCGGCCGAGTTTCCCGATGTAACCTGGGACAAGATGCTGGTCGACGCCATGACCATGCGCATGGTGATCAAGCCGCAGAGCATCGACACCATCGTCGCGACCAACCTGCACGCCGATATCCTGTCGGATCTGGCCGCCGCGCTCGCCGGCTCTCTCGGCATCGCACCGACCGCCAACCTCAACCCCGAGCGGGCCTTCCCCTCGATGTTCGAGCCGATCCATGGTTCGGCCTTCGATATTGCCGGCCAGGGGATCGCCAATCCGATCGGCACCTTCTGGACCGCGACGATGATGCTCGACCATCTCGGCGAGCCGGCCGCCTCGGCGAGGCTGATGCGCGCGATCGAACGCGTCACGGCCGATGCGAGCTTCCACACGCCAGATCTCGGGGGCAAAGCGACGACGCGGCAGGTCACCGACGCGGTCATCGCCGCGATTGCCGGCGACAACGCCTGACGCCAAGGCCGCAGCCAGGAACCGACGGCGGGGAACGACGACATCGTGACCATGTTTGAGATCGCGCCGGGCTGAATTCCGCGCCATAATCGCCATATTGCTCGTCGAACGAGTAGGGGCGATGGATCGAGCCTCGCGACGAAAGGAAGACGGATATGGGCCTGATGAGCATGTTCGGCAGCGAGACGACGCAAGCCGAGACCTTCGAGGTCACGCTGACCGACGCTGAATGGCGGGCTAAGCTCAGCCCCGAACAGTACCGCGTGCTGCGCGGCCATGGCACAGAGCGCGCCGGCTCCTGCGCCCTGAACTACGAGAAGCGCGCCGGGACCTTCGTCTGCGCCGGTTGCGGCAATCCGCTGTTCAAGGCCGGCACCAAATTCGAGAGCGGCACGGGCTGGCCGAGCTTCGACCAGCCGCTTGAAGGCGCGGTCGGCACGAGCCAGGACGGCAGCTTCATGATGTCGCGCACCGAGGTGCATTGCGCCCGCTGCGGCGGCCATCTCGGCCATGTCTTCCCCGACGGCCCGCCCCCGACAGGCTTGCGCTACTGCATGAACGGCGTCGCGATGGATTTCGTGCCGGCGGAAGGCTGAGACGCAAACCAAAAGGGCGCGGGGAACCCCTCTCCTGCATCGAAGTCGGGTCTACCCGACTTCGACACTCCAAGTGCTGATCTCGGGCAAGCCCGAGATCAGTGAGAGGGGCAGGGGTGAGGTGTAGGCCCCCTGACCAGTCGAGCTCCGAACTCACAGCGAGGCAGCGGTCAGATTACGGTCAAATCGTCAAACGGCCGACCCCTCACCCTGCCCTCTCCCTACGGGAGAGGGTTCCCCGCGCTACCCGCGCCTCAACTGAGAACCGGCACCGCCCGCCGCGCCAGGCTCCCCGAATCCACGCCGGTCGGCAGATCACCGAAATGCCCCGACCAGCCGCCATCCAGCCGGCTGGCGATGAAGGCGTCGGCGACAGAGGGCGCGGCATGGCGCAGCAGCAGCGAGGCTTGCAGCAACAGCGCCAATCGCTCGACAAGCCGCCGCGCCTGGCCTTCGTGCCGGACGAGTTCGGGCAGCGCGCTGTCCAGCGCGGCGAGCGCCGCGTCATAGCGCCGGTCAGCGCCCTTGGCGGCGCGCAATTCGTCCTGCAGTGCCGGCAGCGCACCTGGCTCCCGTTCCAATGAGCGCAGCACATCCAAGCAGATGACGTTGCCCGAACCCTCCCAGATCGAGTTCAACGGCGCCTCGCGATAGTGCCGCGCCATCGGATGCTCCTCGATGAAGCCATTGCCGCCATGGCATTCCAGCGCCTCGGCGAGGACGGCCGGCGTACGCTTCGCAACCCAGTATTTCGCGATCGGCGCGCCGATCCGCGCGAGCAAGCGCTCGCTCTGCGAGTTCTCCTGCCGATCCACCGCCGCAAACAGCCGAAAGGCGAGCCAGGCCGCGGCCTCGGCCTCGATGGCGAGATCGGCGAGGACGTTCTGCATGATCGGCTGGGCGATCAGCGCCCGCTGGAAAGCGTGCCGATGCGCGCAGTGATGCGCGGCCTGCGCCACGGCCTGCCGCATCAGCCCGGCGGAGGCGGCGGCGATGTCGAGCCGCGTGTTGTGGTTCATCGCAAGGCCGGTCCGCAGGCCCCGCCCCGGCTCGCCGAGCAGGTGCCCGATCGCGCCGCGAAACTCGATTTCCGAAGAGGCATTGGAGCGGTTGCCGCATTTCTCCTTGAGGCGCTGGATCGCGATGCCGTTGCGCTCGCCCGATGGCAACCAGCCCGCCACGACAAAACAGGAGACGCCCTCCTCCGTGCGCGCCAACGTCAGGAAGACGTCGGAATGCGGCACGGAGAAGAACCATTTCTGTCCGAACAGCGAATGCGTGCCGTCGCCATTGTCCCTGGCAACCGTCTGCGTCTGGCGCAGATCCGAGCCGCCTTGCGTCTCCGTCATCGCCATGCCGACGGTCGCCCCGGTCTTGGTCGCGCCAGTCTTGGTCGCGGCCGGCCCCTGCCGGCCGTCATAGGCGTTGGAGGTGATGAGCGCGCCCCATTCCGCCCAGCGCGCCGCATCCTGCTTCAGGATCGGGATTGCCGAATAGGTCATGCTGATCGGGCAGCAGACCCCGCTTTCCGCGCCGTACCAGAGATATTGCAGCGCTGCGCGCGCGACCTGCGCGCCCGGCCCCGGCCGGTTCCAGCACAAGGCATGCGTCTCCTGGCCGATGGTCATGCCCATCAACTCGTGCCAGGCCGGATGGAAGGCGATCTGGTCGATGCGATTGCCGAAGCGGTCATGCGTGCGCGCCTCCGGCGTGAAGCGGTTGGCGAGCCGCGCCAGCTCCTGCACCTGGGCAGAACCGACGCAGCGCCCGGTCTCATGCAGGCGGTCCCTCGCCCAATCCGCTGAAAAAGCCGATATCGCCGCCTGCAGCACCGGGTCGGCCGCGAAGGCGTCATAATCGGCCAATGGCGGGGCCTGGTTCGTGACCTCATAGGTGGAATAGCGGGGGGCGGTGTCCATGGTCATCGGCACGCATCCTGACAACGGATTCGACGGTGCATTCAACGCCCATCCGTCTTGTCCAGCAATCCGCCGCACAACACCCTATATTGACGCCAGAACGAATCACGATCGAGCGCCGCGCACCTTGTCCGACCACAACGCCACTTCCGCCCCCTTGCCTCGCCCCGGCGGCCTCGCCGCGCGCGCTGCGGCGGCTCCCGCCGCCGGTTATCTCGCCGGCCTGAACCCGGAGCAGCGCCTCGCCGTCGAGGCGACGGACGGCCCCGTACTCGTGCTGGCCGGCGCCGGCACTGGCAAGACGCGCGTGCTGACGACCCGCATCGCCCATCTCATCGCGACCAACCGCGCCTACCCCTCGCAGATCCTGTCGGTGACCTTCACCAACAAGGCGGCGCGCGAGATGAAGGAGCGCATCGCCCATCTCGTCGGCCCGGTCGCCGAAGGCATGCCTTGGCTCGGCACCTTCCACTCGATCTCGGCGAAACTCCTGCGCCGCCATGCCGAGCTGCTCGGCCTGCGCTCGGATTTCACCATCCTCGACACTGACGACCAGATCCGCCTGATGAAGCAGGTGATCGCGGCCGCCGATATCGACGAGAAGCGTTGGCCGGGCCGCATGCTGGCAGGCTTCATCGATAGCTGGAAGAACCGCGGCCTTGCTCCGAAGGATGTCCCGCCCGGCGAGGCCGCCGTCTTCGCCAATGGCAAGGGCGGCGCGCTCTACCTCGCCTATCAGGAGCGCTTGAAGACGCTGAATGCCGTCGATTTCGGCGACCTCTTGCTGCACTGCCTGACGCTGTTCCGCGACAATCCCGACGTGCTCGCAACCTATCACGAGCGCTTCCGCTACATCCTGGTCGACGAGTATCAGGACACCAACACGGCCCAATATCTCTGGCTGCGGCTGCTCGCCCAGGGCCGGCGCAACATCGCCTGCGTCGGCGACGACGACCAGTCGATCTATGGCTGGCGCGGCGCCGAGGTCGACAACATCCTGCGCTTCGAGCACGATTTCCCCGGTGCGACCGTGGTCCGGCTGGAGCGCAATTACCGCTCGACCGGGCATATCCTCGCCACCGCCTCAAAACTGATCGCCCGCAATGAAGGCCGGCTCGGCAAGACGCTGCGCACCGAAGATGTCGAGGGCGAGAAGGTCACCATTACCGGCGCCTGGGACAGCCAGGAAGAGGCCAGGCTGATCGGCGACGAGATCGAGAGCCTGCAGCGCAACGGCCATAACCTCTCCGAGATCGCGATCCTGGTGCGCATCTCGGCGCAGATGCGCGAGATCGAGGACCGCTTCGTCCATCTCGGCCTGCCCTATCGCGTCATCGGCGGCCCGCGCTTCTACGAGCGCGCCGAAATCCGCGACGCCATGGCCTATCTGCGCTGCGTCGTCTCGCCGACCGACGACCTTGCCTTCGAGCGCATCGTCAATGTGCCCAAGCGCGGGCTCGGTGACGCCACCATCCAGATCCTGCACAACCACGCCCGCGCATCCCAGGTCTCGCTGCTGCAATCGGCCCGCATGGTGGTCGAGAGCGACGAATTGAAGCCCAAGGCCAGAACCGCCTTGCGCGAGCTGGTCGAGGCCTTCGGCCGCTGGTCGGCCAGGGCCGAGCACATGCCGCAGGGCGAGCTCGCCGAGCTCGTGCTGGAGGAGGCAGGCTATACCGAGATGTGGCAGAAGGACCGCTCGGCCGATGCCGCCGGCCGGCTCGAAAACCTCAAGGAACTCGTGCGCTCGCTCGACGAATTCCCCGATCTGCCGGCCTTCCTCGAGCATGTCTCGCTGGTGATGGACGCCGATTCCGGCGAAACTGCCGAGCGCGTCTCGATCATGACGCTGCACGGCGCCAAGGGGCTCGAATTCGACACGGTCTTCCTGCCCGGCTGGGAGGAAGGCCTCTTCCCCAACCAGCGCGCGCTTGATGAGAGCGGTCGCGCCGGCCTGGAGGAAGAGCGTCGCCTCGCCCATGTCGGCCTGACCCGGGCCCGCAAGCGGCTCAAACTCTATTTCGCCTCGAACCGCCGCATCCACGGCCTCTGGCAGTCGAGCCTGCCCAGCCGCTTCATCGACGAATTGCCGGAAGAGCATGTCGAGGTCGTCCAGGCTGCCTCCAATTACAGCCAGGGCGGCTACGGCGCCTCGCGCTTCGACCGGATGGAGAGCTTCGGCTCCAGCTACAGCACGCCGGGCTGGCAACGCGCCCAGGAGAACAAGGCCAAGGCCGGCTCGGGCGGTGGCTCGGGCTTCTCCGACAGCGGCGGACGCGGCTTCGGCTCGGGCGGTTTCGGCGGCAGCCGGCAGCGCGGCCCGATGCTGATCGAAGGCGAGCTCACCGCCAAATCGACCGGCTCATCGGCCTATGACGTGGGCGCCCGCGTCTTCCACGTCAAATTCGGCCCCGGCTCCGTCGCCAGCGTCGACGGCAACAAGCTGACGGTGGATTTCGACAAGGCCGGCCGGAAGATGGTGCTGGATAGCTTTGTGCAGAAGGCGGGGTGAAGCCCTGTGCGACGAATGTCGCCGCCTTGACGACCTACCTACTAGTAGGTATGAACAGGCATGGCTGGTCCTTCGACAACTTCTGATGAAATCCTGCGTTGCGCTCGCTCGCTCTTGATCGAGGGAGGCTATAACGGCTTCAGCTACGCCGACATCGCAAAGGTCGTCGGCATTAGAAACGCGAGCATTCACCACCATTTTCCCAGCAAGTCCGACCTCGTGCGCACGCTGATTGCCCGATATCGAGAAGAGGCCGAGGCGGGAATTGCCCATCTGGAGCGCCAGTTCGCCAATTCTGCCGATCAGCTGCGCGCCTATGTGAGCTATTGGCAAACCTGCATCGCCGACGCCAGCGCCCCGTTCTGCGTCTGCGCTCTGCTGGCAAGCCAGATCCCGGTCCTTCCGGCGGAGGTCATCCTGGAGGTGCGCACCCATTTCAGGACGCTCTCCGCGTGGTTGACCTCGGTTCTCGAACGCGGCGCGCGGCAAGGCGAGTTGCGTTTCACCGGCACGGCCAAGGCCGAAGCGGAGGCTTTCATGGCCAGCGTCCACGGCGCGATGCTATCGGCCCGCGCCTATGGCGATCCCAAGATCTTCGGGGTCATCACCCACCCGCTCCTGGAGCGCCTCGCCACCCGACATTGAAGCGGCCTCCCCGGAAGGCTGCGAGCCAGGTCACGATGGCCTACCAACTAGTAGATAGCCAATCCCCGATAACCCGACGCCGTCCCGTTGCAGCGCACGGGCAACCTCACTCCCGATGAAAGGACACTTTCTCATGTTTGGCATTTCTCCCCTCGGCTGGGTGCATACGCTGGGCAGCCTGCCAGCCATTCCGGCAGCAGCATACATGTTCGCGATTCATGGTCGGATCGAGCCTCGCTCGAAGGCGGGGGCCGTGTATTTCGTCTCGATGCTGATCGGTGGCGCGACGACCTTCCTCGTCGCTCATGCGCCTGTCAGCTACGGCATCGGGGCAGTGACGTTGCTGCTGCTCGTCACCGGCTACGCTATCGGGCGATTGCCGGCTCCGGGGCGCGCTGCGATCTATGTCGAGACCATTGCACTGAGCCTCACCGCGTTCCTGCTCATGGTGCCTACCGCAACCGAAATCCTCCGCCGCGTCCCCGACGGACACCCTTTCGTCACTGACCTGCATTCGCCGCTGCTTCTCGGAGTCCAGGCCAGCATTCTTGCTGCACTCGTCATCGGATTGGCCGCGCAGATCATCTGCCTGCGCAAAACCGGCAAGGCCGCCGCCTGAGCACCGCATGATCGGGCGGAAGATACTGCTGGATAGTTTCGTGCGAAGGCGGGGTGAGCAGGCGCTCGGCCGGCCTGTTCGGGGTTACGCCTCCGCCTCATGGCAGCAGACGCAAAGCTTGTTGCCGTCCGGATCGCGAAAATACGCCCCGTAATAATTGGCGTGATAATGCGGCCTGAGGCCGGGCTGCCCTTCGCAGGTCCCACCATGCGCCAGGGCCGCGGCATGGCAGCGATCGACGATCGCGCGGCTTGACGCCAGCAGGGCGATCATCTGGCCATTGCCCGGATCGGCCGCCGCGCCATTGAAGGGCGTGGCGAGGAAGAAGTACGGGCGCGGCGCATCGCGCGGCTGCCAGGCCGCCAGTGGCTTGTCGCGATCGCAGAACCACAGCTTGTGGCCGAGCGCCTCGAACAGCGCCGCATGGAAGCGAAAGCCCCGCTCGAATTCAGTCGTGCTCAAGACGATATGCGACAGCACGACCCACCTCGCTCCTGCACCGGCTCAGACTTCCAGCCTAACGCATGCCATTCATCCTCGGAACCACCACGTCATTCCGGACGCAGCGAAGCGGAGATCCGGAATGACGTGGTGGTTCTGCAACCAATCCCAGACAGCTTCACCGCCGCTCTCGTGCCCGAAACGCCGCCCGCGCCGCTTCCACCTGCGCGTAATAAGTCTCGGCCCAGACCCAGACCCCGCAGAACGCCGCCGTCAGCTCGCGGCCGAGCTCGGTCTGCGTGTAGTCGACATGCGGCGGAATCACCGGATGGACCTTGCGCGTGATCAGCCCGTCGCATTCCATCTGGCGCACCGTCTTGGTCAGCATCTTCTGGCTGATGCCGCCGACGATCCGGCCGATCTGGGTGAAACGCAGCGTGCCGTGCTCCTCCAGCGCCTCCAGGATCAGCATCGTCCATTTGTCCGCAACCTGGGCGATCACGTCGCGCACCAGCGCCTCGACCGCTGGGCTGACCTCAGGATGGGAGAGGCGGCCCTGCTCCTGCATGGCCGCGACCGCGTCGCGTATCGTCTGCATCTGACGCTCTCCTTTTGGTGCCTATAGAACTTCTGGGTGCCTTCTTTCGTTTGGAGAGCATCGCGCCTAGCTGTTGTCCGCGCAACCACGAAAGGCGCAATCGCGAAAGGACTTGGCGATGAACATCACAGGCAACACTATCCTCATCACCGGCGGCGGCTCGGGCATCGGCCGGGCGCTCGCCGAGGCTCTCCACGCCAGAGGTAATCAGGTCATCATCTCCGGCCGTCGTGAGCAATTGCTCGACGAGGTTACTGCGGACAATCCGGGCATGGAGTCGATCGTGCTCGACATCCAGGACAAGGTGGACATAGCCGCGTTCGCTCGTGACGCCGTCGAACGCTTCCCCGCGCTGAACGTCGTCATCAACAATGCCGGCATCATGAAGGACGAGGACGTCACCGCGACGGAAGACCACCTCGCCGTCGCCGAGGAGACCATCGTCACCAACCTGCTCGGGCCGATCCGGCTGACCGCAGCCCTGCTGCCACATCTGCTGAGCCAGCCGCAATCGACCGTGATGACCGTGAGCTCGGGATTGGCATTCGTGCCCATGGTGGTAACGCCGACCTACAGCGCCACCAAGGCCGCGATACATTCCTATTCGATGGCGCTGCGGGAGCAGCTTGCGGGCACCTCGACCCAGGTCATCGAGCTTGCCCCGCCTTACGTCCAGACCGAGCTGCGCGGGCCCGAACAGGCGGTCGATCCGATGGCGATGCCGCTGGCTGATTTCATCGCCGAGGTCATGACGATCCTGGAAACGCAAGCCGACGCCCAGGAAGTTATCGTCGAGCGCTGCAAGCCGCTGCGCTTCGCCGCCGAGAACGGCAATCTCGCCGGCGTATTCGCCATGCTGAACGGCCTGCACTGAGACGAGAAGCTCCGCGCGCCGTGCCGCATGACAAGCGGCGCGCGGGCTGCTATCGCGCTGCCATGCGTGAAGGTCTCCTGCCATCGACGGTCGCGACCGTCCTCGAACTCTCCACCTCAGGCGAGAAGGCGCGCGCGCTGACGGAACTCCTGGGCGAGGTCTTCGACCCGACTGAGACCGCGATCTCCGCCTTTGAGATCGAGAGCGGCGTCACCACACTCTCGCTGAACGCGCCCTGGAAGGTCGAGATCTATTTCGCCACCCACCCGGACGAAGACGCCGTGCGCGACATGCTGCGGCCGATCGTCGGCGACGTCATCGACAGCACGCCCTTCACCACCGTGAACCAGCAGGATTGGGTCGCGGCCAGTCTCGACGGCCTCAAGCCTGTGCGCGCGGGCCGCGTCCTCGTCCATGGCGAGCATGATCGCGAGGCGGTGCGCATCAACGATGTCGGCATCGAGATTCCAGCCGCGCTCGCCTTCGGCACCGGCCATCACGGCACTACGGCGGGCTGCCTCCTGGCGCTCGACGCTGAACTGAAGCAGCGCCGGCCGCGCAACGCCATCGATGTCGGCACCGGCACCGGGATCCTGGCGCTGGCGCTGGCCAAGCAGATCAAGCGCAAGGTCGTCGCCGGCGATATCGACCTCGTCGCGGTCGAGGTCGCCGCGCATAATGCCCGCGTCAATCACGCCCCGCACGGGCTCGACCTCTATGTCGCTCCGGGCCTGCGCCATGCCAAGGCGAACCGAGCGGGCCATTTCGATCTCGTCTTCGCCAATATCCTGGCCGGGCCGCTGAAGCGCCTGGCACCCTCGATCGCGCGGGCCCTCTCGGGCGACGGTACTGTGATCCTGTCGGGCCTGCTGGCGATGGATGTCGCCGGCGTCGTCTCGACCTACCGGCATCAGGGGCTCTATCTCGCCCGCCAGTCGCTGCGCGAAGGCTGGGCGACGCTGGTCATGAAAAAAGGCGGCGCAGCCCCCAGGCCACGCCGCCTTCGATAGGCGAGAAGAATGCTAAAACGCGAGGGAAGGTGCGATCCTTCGCTAGGCCGAGTCGCATGGCGCGGTGCGCGAGAACCGGAGCGGAGCGGACTTTTGTCCGTGAGCACCGGAAGCGCAGCGCGCCACGTCAGGCGGCCGGCATAGCAGAAGCAGCGCCCTTCCCGTTCAGAAGCCCATATGGCCGTACTTGGCTTCCGCCTCAGCCTGCATCGAGCGGGCATCATGCCAGACGGCGGCGGTGAACTTGGCCGTGTCGATGGCCCACTCATAGACGTGCTTGACGATGGCGATCATGGTCGTTGTCCAATGTTGCGCAGCGCGGCGCGAGGCCGGCGCGTGAGATCAAGGATTGCTGGGATCAGCGATTGAAAGGCAGCTTGGCGTCGTTGCTGAGAGCGGTCTGCGGGAAACCGCCCAAAACGATCTCGGCCTCGTTGATCAGGTAGGAACGCGCACGCAGCTCTCGGGCGGCGGAACGGCGGCGGCTCTCGACCAGCGCCGCGAAGAGCCGCTGCCAGAAGCTCGGGCTGCTCGGAGCGGCGGCCTCGGAAGCGGGCAGAACGGCAGTGTTGTTCATAACATAGGTCACAGGTCCATCTCCTCATTCAAACGAAGGACAGTCCCGGTCGCTTCCTCGTTCTCTTATGCGACTAAAGTGGGCCTTCTTCGCAGTTGCGAAAAGAGGATTTCGCAGATGCGAGATATGCACAGAATGCATGCACTTGGCCTTGTTTCGTTAACGATCGCGTTTTTCGCATAACAAAGAGGCAGCAAGCCCAATCCCGAGGCCGCCGCGGCCTGCGGAGAAAGCAGAGCCGAAAGCCGCTTTTGCGCTGGCTTTCGCAGGCCTGAGCCGCGACCATGGCCAAAACCACCGCTTCCGGACCCGTCATGACCGAATCGCCCGCCGCCTGCCACTTCCAATCCTTCTCGGAACCGAGCGACCCCTCCCAGGTCGCCCCCAGGGTCGCCGCTCTGCGCGGCGCGCTCGCGGCGCAAGGGCTGGATGGCTTCATCATCCCGCGCGCCGACGAGCATCAGGGCGAATACGTCCCGGCGCATATGGCCCGCCTCGCCTGGCTGACGGGATTCACCGGCTCGGCCGGCAACGCCATCGTGCTGGCCGACAAGGCGGCGCTGATCGTCGATGGCCGCTACACCATCCAGTCGGCCGAGCAGACCGACACCGCCATCATCACGCCCACGAAGATGGAGGAGATGCCGCTGGAGCGCTGGATCGAGGCGAACCTCCCGGCAGGCGGCAAGCTCGGCTACGATCCCTGGCTCCACACCGTCGACGGCGTCGCCAAGCTGGAGAAGGCGGTCGCGGCAGCCGGCGGCGCGCTGGTTGCGCTCAAGGCGAACCCGATCGACGCGCTCTGGAGCGACCGCCCTGCCCCGCCCGCTGCTCCGGTCAAGGCGCATCGCGCCGATTTCGCCGGGGAGAGCACGGCAAGCAAGCTCGCCCGCATCCAGGAAGCGCTCGCCAAGGCCAGGGTCGATGCACTCGTGGTCTCGGACCCGCATGCGCTGGCCTGGACCTTCAACATCCGCGGCGGCGATGTCGAGCACACCCCATTGCCGCTGGGCTATGCCATCGTGCCGCGCGAGGGCCGGCCGACCGTCTTCCTGGCGCCGGAAAAGGTGACGAACGAGGCCGGCGACGCCATCGGCGCAGTCGGCGAGATCGCTCCTCCCGCAGCGTTGGAGACACAGCTCAACGCGCTGGGCGCGGCCAAGGCCAGGGTCCGGCTCGACTCGGCGACTGCAGCCTCCGCGCTCGCGACGCTGATCGCCAAGGCCGGCGGCACGCCCGATGCGGGCGCGGACCCGATCGCGCTGATGAAGGCGCGCAAGAACGAGGCGGAGCTGAAAGGCGCGCGCGAGGCCCATCTGCGCGACGGCGCGGCAATCGTGCGCTACCTCGCATGGCTGGCGCGCGAGGCGCCCAAGGGCGGTTTGACCGAGATCGACGCCGTCGCCGCGCTCGAAGCCGAGCGCATGAAGACCGGACTGCTCAAGGATGTCTCCTTCACCACCATCGCCGGCGCCGGCCCCAATGCCGCCCTGCCGCATTACCGCGTCAGCGAGGCCAGCAACCGCAAGATCGAGCCCGGCATCCTGCTGGTCGATTCAGGCGGGCAATATGAGGACGGCACCACCGACATCACCCGCACCATGGCCGTGGGCGAGCCCACCGACGAGATGCGCGACCGCTACACCCGCGTGCTCAAGGGCCATCTCGCGATTTCGCGCGTCGTCTTCGTCAAGGGCACCTCGGGCGCGCAGCTCGATGCGCTGGCGCGGTTGCCGCTCTGGCAGGCAGGTTTGGATTTCGACCATGGCACGGGCCATGGCGTCGGCAGTTATCTCTCAGTGCATGAGGGGCCGCAGCGCCTCTCCAAGCTCGGCACCACGCCATTGGAGCCGGGCATGATCCTCTCCAACGAGCCGGGCTACTACAAGCAGGGCGAATACGGCATCCGCATCGAGAACCTGATCGTGGTCGAGGAGCGCGTCATTCCTGGCGGCGACCGCACCATCTATGGCTTCGAGACCATCACCTGGGCGCCCTATGAGCGCGCCCTGATCGAGCTGAAGCTGCTCGACGCCGGCGAGATCGCCTGGATCAACGCCTATCACGCCCAAGTCTGGAGCAATCTCGCCCCGCTGGTCGAGGGCGAGGCGAAGGCCTGGCTGGAAACGGCGTGCTTGCCGCTATAGGCCCCGTCATTGCGAGGAGCAAAGCGACGAAGCGATCCAGGGGAACGTAGAGCGCTACGGCCCCTGGGTTGCTTCGCTGCGCTCGCAATGACGGCGAGTGTCATGCGAGACGGGAAGGTTTCAGCCCAGCGCCCTGAGCCCCACCACCGCAATCACCCCGACCACCACCACGGCCAAGAAGGGCAACCGCGTCGCAGCCAGCGCCGTCACGGCCGCGGCGGCCGTCTCGGGCCAGCCGGTCGCGAGCGCGCTCGGCGCGATCACGGCGATCAGGACGGCCGGTGGAATCGCGTCGAAAGCGGCCTGGGCGCGCGGCGACAGGTCGAACCGCCCAGCCAGCGCCAGCCCCGCCACCCGTGTCGCATAGGTCACCACAGCCATTCCGAGGATGGCGAGCAGGTTGAGCGTGTCGAGCGCCATCATGCCGCCTCCTCGGCCGCGACTTCCGCGTCACCGCCGGCCGAGAGCCACGCAGCGGCAAGCCCGCAAAGCGCGCCGGCCAGCACATGCCAGGGCGGTCCGGCCAGGCGATAGGTCAGAGCCGAGGCGATACCAGCCGCAGCCACAGTCCAGGCCGTCACGCGCCCCTTCCAGAACGCGGCGGTCAACGCGATGAAGATGGCGGTGAAGGCGAAATCCGCGCCGAAGCGTCGTGGATCGCCCAGCGCCGGGCCGACCACGGCACCAAGCGTCGTCATCATCAGCCAGCAGCCGACGAAGGGCACGATCATGCCGAACCAGTAGCCCGGCGTCAGGGGATGCGTGCGCGCCCGCTTCTCGGCCAGGGCCCAGTTCTCATCGGCCATATAGGCTAGGCCGAGCCATTTCTGCCACGGCGCGAAGCCATCAAGCTTCGGCACCAGCGAGGTGCCCATCAGCACATGGCGGGCATTGATCAGGAGCGTCGAGAAGATCAGCGCCGCGACCGGAGCCGGCGTTGCCCATAATTCGACGGCGGCGAACTGGGCCCCGCCGGCGAAGACGAGCGCGCTCATCAGGAAGACCTCGAGCGGCGACAGGCCCTTGCCTGCCGCGAGCGCGCCGAACAGCAGTGCGAAGGGCGCAGCCGCCAGCATGGCTGGCCAGATGTCGGAAAAGCCCGTGCGGGCGTCGTCGAGAACTGATGACATGAGGTGCTGAGGATGGGGCGCTGAAGGTCAGGAGAGATGGGCGGAGCGCAGGACGCCGGGCGTCACGCCATAGCGCGCCTTGAAGGCTCGGGTCAGATGGGCCTGGTCGCAGAAGCCTGTTGCCGCCGCGACATCGCCCGGCGTCTCGCCGCGGCGCAACCGGTCGCGGGCGCGCCGGACGCGGACATCGATCAGCCAGGCATGGGGGGTGAGCCCGGTTTCGCGCCGGAAGGCGCGGATCAGGTGATGGCGCGGCAGCCGCGCGGCATGGGCGAGCTCCGCGAGCGAGAGATCCTCGCCATGGCGCGCCTCGATCAGCGCCTTGACGATCGCAACCGGTCCCGTCTCCTGCCCGACGGAGCGCACGGCGAGATTGGCGTGGTGACCGAGGAAATGGGCATAGGCGCGCACCAACCGCTCCTCGCCGGCGAGCGCATCCGTGCCCTCCTCCAGCAATTGGTGCGCCGCGCTGAACAGCGCCGCCCCGACGGGGTCATGCACCACGGGCTCACGGAAGAACGGCGTCCCGACGCCGTCATGCCCCGTCAGCGAAGCGGCCAGTTCCTGCATCAGCCCGATCGTCGGATAGCTCATCCGGTAGCGGTAGCCGCCCTCGCTCGGTGCGCCGTCATGAACGTCGAGCGGGTGGTTCATCACGATGTCGCCCGCCCCGGCATAGAGCTTGCGGCCGCGCGCATGCCAGACCTCGCAACCGGTCTCGATCGTCCCGATCGCATAGGTGTCGTGCGCATGCGGCGCATAGGCATGGGTGCGGAAGGTCGCGGCGAGGAATTCGAGCGCGCCAAAGCGCGCAGCGGTGAAGAGATGCGCCCTCTCCTCCGCCCGCAGCGGCGATGCCGACAAGGCCTGTCCCTGGCTGATCAGTTCCATGGGGCGAGTTTAGACCGGAACCGCGCCGCCCTGTCTTGAAGAAAAGTGATGAAGCCGATCAGGTCGGCTTCACCTCGCCACGCCCGGCGAAGGCGACGAGCAGCGCCCCCGCCAGGGTCGCCAGGGCGCAATAGCCGGTCGCGCCGGTGGCGCCGAAATGGTCGACCAGCACGCCGCCGAGGACGGCCCCGCTGGCGATGGCGACCTGGAAAGCGGCGACCAGCAAGCCACCCACGGCTTCCGCCTGGTCCGGCGCGACGCGCACCATCCAGGTCTGAAGGCCGACCGGCAGCGCACCGAAGGCAAAGCCCCAGAGCGCGACGGCGCTGGCCGCGACCCAGAGACTGCCGCCGAAGGCGACGAGCACGGCTGCCGTCACGGCCGCGAGCAGGGCGCCGAAGATCACGGCCGCCGGTGCGCTGCGCTCGACGATCGCGGCGCCAGCGAAATTGCCGAAAAAGCCGCCGATTCCATAGGCCAGGAGCACAAGCGAGATCGTCTCGACCGAAAGCCTCGGCACCTGCTCGAGGAAGGGGCGGACATAGGTGAAACCGGCGAAATGGCCGGAGATCACGATGAGCACCGTCGCCAGGACGAGCCGAACATTGCCGCGCCGCATCAGTGCAAACAGCGTCCCAAGCTGCGCGGCGGCCAAAGGCGGCAGGCGCGGCATGGTGATGAGCTGGGCGATGAGGGCCAGCACGCCGACCACAGCCCCGATCGCGAAGACCGAGCGCCAGCCCAGCAGGTCGCCGAGATAGGCGCCGACCGGCGCGGCGCTGACCGTCGCAAAGGAGACGCCGGTGAAGATGATCGACATGGCGCGCGGCAGCGCGCGCTCCGGCACCAATCGCATCGCGGTTGCCGCCATCATCGACCAGAAGCCGCCGAGCCCGATGCCGAGCAGCACCCGCGCCGCCAAGAGCGTGGCGAGGCCATCGGAAAGCGCAGCGAGGACGTTGGACAGCACCAGCAGGACGGTGAAGCCCCAGATCACGAGGCGACGGTCGAGCCCGCGCGTCAGGATCGAGGTGAAGAGCGCGGCGAAGATGGCGACCACGGCGGTCGCGGTCACGGTCTGTCCGGCAGCCCCGTCAGAAACGCCGATATCCGCCGCCATCGGCGTCAGCAGGCTGGCAGGCAGGAATTCGGCCGTGACCAGGCCGAAAACGCCGAGGGTGAGCGAGACAATCGCGGCCCAGGCCGGGCTTTTCTCATCGGCATCGACAGGGGAATCGAATGGCAGGGGTGCCACTGCGGCTGCGGATTCGGACATGGCTGTCTCCAAAGGGTTGCCACAAGATGGGCGTGACCGCCTGGAGCTTCCATGCTAGTTTCTCCATAATGCTTGACCATTCGTCCAAGGTTGCTGCGCCTGCGAACGATCCGCTGACCGAGATGCTGCGGGGTCTGCGGCTCGATGGCGTCGAATATGGCCGTTGTCAGATGGCGGAGCCCTGGGCCATCGCCGTTCCAGCCCAGAAGGCCGCGCGCTTCTACTTCATCGGGAAGCGCGGCTGCTGGCTGCTGACGCCCGCGAAGGAATGGATCGAATTGCGCGACGGCGACGCGCTGCTGTTCCCGCGAGGCGCCGAGCATGTGCTCGCCAGCGCGCCGGATGTCGAGGCCTTTCCGCTGGGAAGCTGCCAGGTCGAGAAGGTCTGCGGCAACATCTTCGATCTCAAGGGCGGCGGGGACGGCGAGGCCACCCTGCTCTTCAGCGGCAGCATGACCTTCAATGTCGACAGCGCCCATCCCCTGCTGCGGATGATGCCCGAGCTGATGCGCATGTGCGATCTGGCGACGAGCGAATCGGGCATCCCGCATCTCCTGGAGGCGATGGCCCGCGAAGTGGCGATGGACCGGGTCGGCGCCGGCGGCATCCTGGCGCGGCTCGCCGATGTGCTGGCCGCCAGCATCATCCGCTCCTGGGTCGAGAGCGGCTGCGGCGACGCCACGGGCTGGATCGCGGCAGCGCGCTGCCCCGATGTCGGCAAGGTGCTGGCGGCGATCCATCTCGATCCGGAGCGCGACTGGACGGTCGCTTCGCTCGCCAGGCTGATGGGCGCCTCGCGCTCAGCCTTCGCCGAGCGCTTCGCCAGCGTCGTCGGCGAGACGCCGGCCCGCTATGTCGCGCAGATGCGCATGCATCAGGCCCGGCAATGGCTCGCCGGCGACAAGCTCAAGATCGCGGTCGTGGCCCGGCGCCTCGGCTATGAATCGGAAGCCTCCTTCAGCCGCGCCTTCAAGCGCGTCATCGGCACGGCGCCGAGCCATATCCGGGCAGACGGTGCCAGCGCACAGAACGGGCCGACGCGGCCGAGCACGAGCAACTGACCGCGTGACACCACCCGCCCCCGCGCGATCAGCTTGCGAGCTTGGAGCGCCAATCCGAATTCAGCAAAAATAATCGGCGACATCATCTCGGGCATCGCAGCGATACGGCAACCCGAGCGGAACAATGACGCGCTGCGCCGGTTCTGTTTGAGGCCGCCGAGCGCCCGAAAGCCGGCGCTGCGGTCCATGCGAACGGATATTCATCATGACAATCAAACATATCGTCTTGGCCGGCGCAGCCGCGCTGGCCCTCCTGGCCCTTCCCTTCAGCGCGAGCGCGCAGGGCATTCCGCGCGGAGCGGCTGAAGGCGCGCGCGTCGGCAACCAGGCGGCCGGCCCGGTCGGCGGCGCAGCGGGCGCGGTCGTTGGCGGTGTCGCCGGCGGCGTGGTCGGTGGCGTCAAGGGCGTCGTCGGCATTCCGCAAAGGACCGGCGTTTCACATCGCCATCGCCACCACCACAGGCGCCATCATCGCCACTGAAGGCGGTCTCGCGCATTTTCGAGCGAAGTGGTCGCCGGTTCGCGTGAAGAAAACGCGTTAAAACAAAAAGCTGGAGCACGTCGCGATCCAACTGGATCGTGACGTGCTCTAGCCTCCGACGAGGGTGAACCAACCTGCCTCGTCGATCACCTGGACGCCGTGCTTTGCGGCGTCCTTGAGCTTCGAGCCGGCGCCAGGCCCGGCGACCAGAAGATCGGTTTTCGAGGAGACCGACCCCGCGACCTTGGCGCCGAGCCGCTCGGCCATCGCCTTGGCCTCGTCACGGGTCATCTGCTCCAGCGCGCCGGTGAAGACGACGATCTTGCCCGCGACCGGGCTGACCGAGGCGACAGCCTCCAGCGGCTGCGGCACGACCTGCGCCAAAAGCCGGTCAAGCAACTCCTCATTATGCGCCTCCGCGAAGAACTGCATCAGCGCCTCGACCACGGTTGGCCCGACGCCGTCGATCGCGTCGAGTTCCTGGCGCTCGGGCGAAACCGGATCGGCCGCCGCGATGCCGGCCGCGCGCAAAGCCCCGAACGAACCGTAATGCCGCGCCAAAAGCCGGGCATTGGTCTCGCCGATATGGCGGATGCCGAGTCCGAAAATGAAGCGGTTGAGCGGTGGCTGGCGTCGGTCCTCGATCGCCGCGAACAGCTTGGCGACGCTCTGGCTGCCGAAGCCCTCCTTGTCCTTGAGCTTCTTGAAATTTGCAGTGTCGCGCTGCGCCAGCGTGAAGATGTCGGCCGGCTCGTTCACCGGCAGATCGGGATCGGCATGGAAGAACTCGATCTGCTTGTCGCCGAGCCCGTCAATGTCGAGCGCGTCGCGCGAGACGAAGTGCTTCAGGCGCTCCACCGCCTGCGCCGGGCAGATCAACCCGCCTGTGCAGCGGCGCACCGCATCCTCCTTGCCGCTGCGCGGGTTCATCTCCCGGGTCGCATGGCTGCCGCAGGCCGGACATAGCGTCGGGAAGGTATAGGGCTGCGAATCCGCTAGCCGCTTGGCGAGATCGACCGACTGGACGCGCGGGATCACGTCGCCCGCCCGCTTCACCGTCACCGTATCGCCGATGCGGATATCCGAGCCGTCGCGGATCGGCAGGCCCTTGGAATCGAAGCCCCGGATATAATCCTCATTGTGCAGCGTCGCATTGGAGACGACGACGCCGCCCACCGTAACCGGCCTGAGCTTGGCGACGGGGCTGAGCGCGCCGGTGCGCCCGACCTGGATCTCGATCGCCTCCAGCACCGTGGTTGCGAGCTCGGCCGGAAATTTATGCGCGATTGCCCAACGCGGCGCGCGCGCGACGAAGCCGAGCCGCGTCTGCAGGGCAAGCTCGTCGACCTTGTAGACGACACCGTCGATATCGTAGCCGAGCGTGGCTCGCTGGCTCTCGATCAACCGGTAGCGCTCCAGCAATTCGGCGACGCTCTCGCAGCGTTTCATCAGGGGGTTGGTGCGAAAGCCCCAGCGCTTGAAGGCCTCGACCACGCCGAACTGTGTTCCAGCCGGCATCACCGGCATCTCGCCCCAGGCATAGGCGAAGAAGCGCAAGGGCCGCGCCGCGGTGATCGACACATCGAGCTGGCGCAGCGAGCCTGCTGCCGCATTGCGCGGATTGGCGAATTCAGGGAGTCCCTTATCGCGCTGGCGTTCGTTGATGCCGGCGAAATCGGCATGGCCGAGATAGACCTCGCCGCGCACCTCGGCGATCTCCGGCACATCGTCGCCCGACAGCACATGTGGAATCTCGGAAATCGTGCGGGCATTCAGCGTGACGTCCTCGCCCTCTTCGCCATCGCCGCGCGTCGCGGCGGAGACCAGCGCGCCCTTCTCGTAGCGCAGCGAGAGCGAAAGCCCGTCGATCTTGGGCTCCGCCGTGAAGGCGATGCCGCCCTCCTCCTTCATGCCAAGGAAGCTGCGCACGCGCTGCACGAAATCGGCGACATCCTCGTCGGTGAAGGCGTTGCCGAGCGAGAGCATCGGCACGCGGTGCCGGATCTTGGCGAACTTCCCCGAGGGCTTGGCGCCGACCTTGTCGCTGACGGACCCGGCGTCCTTCAGGACCGGAAACGCGTCCTCCAGTGCGACGAGCCGGCGGCGCTTGGCGTCATAGCTCGCATCGTCGAGGATCGGCTGGTCGTCCTGGAAATAGGCGCTGTCGGCAGCCGCGATCTCGGCGGCGAGCAGCTTGTGCTCCGCCCGGGCCTGGCGCTGCGTCAACTCCGCGACGGGAATGGCTTGGGACTCGCTCATGGCCCTTCATTAAGCGAGATGCCTGTGACGAGAAAGGGCAGGAGCCGACGCGACCTAGCATCGGCCCGAAAAGTGGGAACCGGTTTTCGGAACAAGCCGATGCTAGATCAAAACCCTGCAGCATCCGCGTCCCGGTTTCGTGTTCGGCATGCATGCGACAAAACGCCCGTTCGCGCGTATAATGCCAGGGCTGGGAATTGGAAGCTCGACGCCTGCAGGCCGTTGACCCAAGGATGGCGTCGATTGCCGCAGGCGAACCGGGCCAGAACCGGGAGAAACGCCATGGCAAACCTCGACGGCACGATATCCGATGCCGGTACGCGCCTCGCGGCGCAGCACGCCGAACCGAAGATCAACGTCATCACCACCCGCGACCTCCGCGACGCGCTCCTGCGCGGCTGGGAGGATTTCAAGGCGCAGCCGAGCCATCTCGTCTTCATCGCGCTGATCTACCCGATCGCCGGCGTGATGCTCGCGCAGCTCACCGTGACCTACAACATCTTCCCCCTGCTCTTCCCGCTGCTGGGCGGCTTCGCCTTGCTCGGCCCCTTCGCCGCGATCGGCCTCTACGAGGTCAGCCGCAGGCGCGAGCTCGGCCTGGATTCCTCCTGGAGTCACGCCTTCGGCATCCTGCGGTCGCCCTCGATCGGCCAGATCCTCCTGCTCGGCGCTATGCTGACCGGGCTCTTCATCGCCTGGCTGTTTGCCGCCTGGTTCATCTATCGTGGCCTGCTCGGCCTGCCGCCCGACGTCTCGACGCCGGACTTCCTGCGCGCGGTCTTCACCACCTTCGACGGCTGGGTGATGATGATCGTCGGCAATTCGCTCGGCCTGCTCTTCGCCATCCTCGCCTTCTCGATTTCGGTGGTGTCCTTCCCGCTGATCATCGACAAGGGGGTCGACGCGCCGACGGCGATCAAGACCTCGATCGCCGCCGTCGAGGCCAATCCGCGCGTGATGATGTATTGGGGCTTGATGATCACCGGTCTTCTGGTGCTCGGCTGCCTGCCCGTGCTCGTCGGCCTGATCGTGGTCATGCCGGTGCTCGGCCACGCGACCTGGCACCTCTACCGCAAGGTCGTGGAGGCTTGAGCGGCGAGCTTTCCGTCCCGGCTGCGCGCTGACAGCGATGCCTGCCAGCGCGAGCGGCCTCTGGAGCGCGCTTCAATAGTCCAGCGTCTTTCGACCTGGCGCGCTGGCCGCCTCGATGCGCTGCAGGAACTCGCTGCGATTGGCCTGGCCCAGGATGGCGACAGGGGCGGTGACCGCCGCCCCGGCCACGCGCGCGCCGCCCAGCGCCGCCATGCCGACCTGGTCGGCCAGGCTGGCCTCGCCGCCCGCCAGCGACTGGCCGGACAGGCGCTGCCCCAGCACCCGCACCATCTCGGGACTGTCGGCGAAGGTGTTGTGCGCCAGCGGATCGCCGGCCTTCACGTCCGACGTATCGATGATCGAGATGCCGAGCGTGGCGAGCTCGGCCGTATAGGGCCGCATATCGGCAGCGCCAACACGCTCGACATCTCCCGAGAGCCAACGCGACAGGGCCAGCGCGCGATCATTGCGGGAGGAGAAGATCGTGAAATGCGGCCGCTTCGGGCCCATTTCGATGATCTGGCGGCGGAACACGTCGATATCGATATCAGGCGAGGCGAGCACGACGTTTCGGATCTTCGCCGAAATGCTCTTGTCGCGCAGCGCCATGCCGCGCAGCGCTTCGGTGGCGAGCCAGCTTCCCATCGAATGCGCCAGGATCGTCACCTCGCCGACATCGGGGCTCTTGGCAGCCTCCCGCAACATCTCCTCCAGCGCGAAGCGCGAATAGTTCGTGCTCTCCTTGTCGTAGACATAGTCGAATACGCTGGCGCGCGAGGGCCAGGTAAACAGGACCGGAGTGGCGTCGATGCCCGCATCATGGGAGATCTGGGCGAAGCGATAGACGGCATCGGAATAGGTGTTGTTGAAGCCATGTACGAAGACGAGCAACCGGCGCTTCGGGCCGCGATTGCGCCGGTACCAGTCCATGGCGGCATTGGTCGACAGCACCGGCTTGACCTGGAGCGTGACGAAATCGGTCTGCGGATTGCCCGGCGACCTGCCGGGCCACTGGATTTCCCCGACCTTGCGGTTGCTGTCGGGCGGGATGGAGACCACGATATTCGTCAACGAGATCGCCGTCGCCCGTTCCCCGGTGAAGAGCTCGCCCGGGTCGCTCGCCGGCTTGCGCGTCGTGGCGACGAGCATGTCGACCCGGCTCGCGCCAGGCGCGGAGGTTGCGACCGGCTCGAGGATTTTCGACGGCTGCGTCGCGCAGGCGCCCAGCAGCAGGCAGAGCGCGAGCGCCAGGCGGTTGGAAGAGCCCATCATCATGCAGCTCGCTCTGCTGCCGACAGGTCCCGACCCGGCTTGGTCAAGGATGTCAGGAAAGCGCGGATGACCTCCGCTCCTTCCGGGAAGAGCGCGAGCTCGACCTCGTCGATCAACCACTCTGTGATCAGACCATCCAACATCGCGTAGAGCGCGAGCGCAGCCGAGCGCGCCGTCCAGGGCCGCGCCAGGGCGTCGCTGCGCTGCGCAGCCTCGCATATGTCCATCAGGGACGAGCGAATCTGCTGGCGAAAATAGCGCATGTTGCCGACATCGTCCGGCGATCCGTTGACATCGATCACCTTGAGCAGCGCGAGGAGGCGCTTTTTCGCGGCATCGCCTTGAAGCTCGGCGAAGGTCGCCGTGGCCAGATTGCCGAACGCCTCGAGCGGCGCGAGCGCCGAATCCGCCGTCAGGCTCCGGGCCAGCTGCTGCATCGGCTGGATGATCTCGTCCCGCATCGCGAAGAGCAGTCCGAGCTTGTTGTGGAAATGGAAGTGGACGGCTCCGCGCGAGACGCCGGCGGCGACGGCGATCTCGTCGAGCGAGCACGCCTCAAAACCGCGCTGCAGGAACAGCGCTTCGGCCGCCCGCAGGATCGTCTGCCGCGTCTCCGCAGCCTGCTCTTTGGTTCTTCGCACGGAATGCGCCTCTCGCTTCGCGCAACTCCTATATACAAACGAACCGTCTGTATATGTACACGCAGTGACGGTTCAAGCCGCGCGGAAAATGATCCAGCTAAGCGCACCCTCGCCCGCCCGAAAAAGAAATCCGCGATCGCTTTGAACCTGCCTGGCCTCTCCCGCGACCAACGGACATGGAGCTGCATGGTGCGGCTCCTTCCAAAACTCCAAGGGAGACGATCATGACCACTCGCACCACCGTCGCCGGCCTCGCCACCGCCTTCGTTCTCGGCGCAGGCGCCCTGATCGGCGGCTCGCTCGCCACCTCCTCCGCCGCCCAGGCCGCGCCCGGCTGGCATGGCGGCCACGGCCATCACGGCCATTTCGGTCATTTCGGCGGAGGCCACGGCCGTTGGGGCCATCGCGGCTGGGGCCGGCCGATCTATGCCGGCGGCTATTATGGCGGCTGCTACACCGTGCTGCGGACCCGCTTCGTCCCCGGCCTCGGCTATGTCGAGCGGCCCGTGAGCCGCTGCCGCTGATCACGATCATGCCGCGCCATGCAGGGAGCCGGAGAGATCCGGCTCCCTCGGCGTTTGAAGCCGGCGCGCGCGGCTGATGCTCGCAAGCGCGCCGAGATCCAGGAACCTTTGCCAGCGAACCCGGTTCACTTTGCGTCACGCAAATCGTGACGTGCCATTCACGCGGGCCGTCAGAGCCCGCCCGGAACCGGGGCTACCATGAACAACATCATCTATATCGTCGGCCTGATCGTGATCGTCCTGGCGATCCTGTCCTTCCTCGGCCTGCGCTGAGGACCGAGGTAAACCAGGGGAGGCCAGGCCGGGCAGCGATCAGCCGCGGTCGTCGCGGCCCGGCTTCTTGCCCTTGAAGGGCTTGCCCGCAGGCTTGCCGCCGAAGCCGGGCTTGTTCCCGGCATAGGGCTTCGCTCCGCCAGGCTTGCCGGCATAGGGCTTCGGCCCCGACCTGAACGAGACATTGGGGTCGGACAGCGCGTCCCGGTCACTGCGAACCGGATCATAGGGCTTGGCCGCGCCGAACGGCTTGCCCTTGCCCTCATAGGCCTTCTTCTTGCCCTCATAGGGCTTCTTCTCGCCGCCCTCATAGGGCTTTCGCTCATAGGGCTTCTTCTCGTAGGGCTTCTTCTCATAAGCCCTGGCAGGCGGGCGGTCTGCATCGCGCTCAGGGCGCGCATAAGCCGAAGGCGCATGGCTTGCCTTTTCGGCGAAGGGCTTTGCGGGGCGCCGTTCCTCCTCGCCGGTGACAGGCTGGATCACGATCTTGTCGCGATCGACGGCCTTTGCCAGCTCGTAGAAGCGCTCGGCGACATCGGCGTCGATCTCGACCTTGGTCTCCTTGTCGAAGATCCGGATCGCACCGACCTCGTCACGCGTGATCTTGCCACGGCGGCACAGCATCGGCAGCAATTGGCGCGGATCGGCGCCGTCCTTGCGACCGATATTTAGAACGAACCAGACCGTATTGCCGCGCGGGCCGGCCTTGCGCGGCCCCTCGCCGCGCGGACTGTCCTCACGGCCTTCGCCGAACCGGCCACCCTCGCGCGGCGCATACTCCTCGCGCGAACGAATCGGCCGCGAATCGCGTTGAAAGTTCGGATCCCCGACTTCTTCGGCACCCGGCAGGCGCGAACGGTAGACCCGCACCAGCGCGGCCGCGATCTCCTGCGGCGAACGTCCCGCCAGCAGCGCCTCGACCATGGCGGCATCGTCCTCGTCAGCCTCCCCGGTCAACAGCGGATCGCTCAACAGCCGCTGCTGGTCGAGCGCGCGGATTTCCTCAGCCGTCGGCGGCCCGGCCCAGACTGCCTCGACCTTGGCCTCGGCGATCAGCATCTCGGCCTTGCGGCGGCGCGACACCGGCACCAGCAGGACGCTCGTGCCCTTGTTGCCGGCGCGGCCGGTGCGGCCGGAGCGATGCTGCATGACTTCGGGATCGTTGGGCAGTTCGGCATGGATGACCAGCGTCAGGCCGGGCAGATCGATTCCGCGTGCCGCGACGTCGGTCGCGACGCAGACCCGCGCCCGGCCGTCGCGCAGCGCCTGCAGCGCCGAGTTGCGCTCGCTCTGGCTGAGCTCACCCGAGAGCGCCACCGCCGAGAAGCCGCGCTCCAGCAGGATCGCCTCGAGATGGCGCACAGCGTTGCGGGTGTTGCAGAACACCAGCGAGCACGGCGAATCATGGAAGCGCAGCAGGTTGACGACAGCGAGCTCGGCCTCCTTCGGATAGACCCGGATGGCGCGATACTCGATATCGGCATGGCCGCGCGAGCCGCCGGTGACCTCGATGCGCAGCGCGTTGCGCTGGTAGTTGGTCGCGAGCTGGATGATCGCCTTGGGCAGCGTCGCCGAGAACAGCAGGCTCTGGCGCTCGGCCGGCGTCGTCTTCAGGATGAATTCGAGATCGTCGCGGAAGCCGAGATCGAGCATCTCGTCGGCCTCGTCGAGCACGACGGCCTTGAGCGCGGAAACGTCGAGGCGGTGCCGCTCGATATGGTCGCGCAGGCGGCCGGGCGTGCCGACGACGATATGGGCGCCTTCATCCAGCAGCGCGGCCTCGCGGCGCGGGTCCATGCCGCCGACGCAGGCGATGACGCGGGCATTGGCGTATTTGTAGAGCCAGGCGAGCTCGCGCTGGACCTGCAGCGCCAATTCGCGCGTCGGCGCGATGATCAGCGCCAGCGGCTTGCCGGCGCGGCCGAAGGCTTCCGCCTCGCCGAGCAGGGTCGTGGCGATGGCGAGCCCATAGGCGACCGTCTTGCCGGAGCCGGTCTGCGACGAGACCAGCAGGTCGCGCCCGGCGGCGCTGTCCTCGAGCACGGCGTTCTGCACCGGCGTCGGATCGGAATAGTTGCGCTCAGCGAGCGCACGCGCGAGCGGCGGGCTCGTAGGAAGAAAGGACATGAGGTGTCGTGCCTAGGGTTACGGCGCAGATCAGGAAACGGCGCAGGAATTCGGGCGATGAGCGGCGCGGCGCGCAAATGCAGCCAGTCCGCAGCCATCGATTGAAATGGGCTCATAAAGCAGATCGCGGCAAAAGGGAATGGAGGGGGCTGATGACGCGCCCACCACCAGCTGATTTGCCCCCCTGCTCTTCCGCAGACGGCCCCCATGGCGTAAGGGCGCGGGAAATCCCCCTACTCCCAGGTTCCATGACCGCATGATCCGCCTCGAAAACATCAGCAAGCAGAACGGTCAGCAGATCGTCTTCATCGAGGCCTCGGCGGCGCTCCAGAAGGGGGAGAAGGTCGGCCTCGTCGGCCCCAATGGCGCGGGTAAGACCACCTTGTTCCGGATGATCACCGGGCAGGAACAGCCCGATGAGGGGCAGGTCGGCGTCGATCGCGGCGTGACAATCGGCTATTTCAGCCAGGATGTCGGCGACATGAAGGGCGTCAGTGCCGTCTCCGCCGTCATGGACGGAGCGGGCCCGGTGAGCAGCGTCGCAGCCGAATTGCGCGAGCTGGAAGCCGCCATGGGCGATCCCGACCGCGTCGACGAGATGGACGAGATCATCATGCGCTATGGCGAGGTCCAGGGCCGCTTCGAGGAACTCGACGGCTATGCGCTCGACGGCCGGGCGCGCGAGGTGCTTGCAGGGCTGGGCTTCAGCCAGGAGATGATGGACGGCGATGTCGGCGCGCTCTCGGGCGGCTGGAAGATGCGCGTCGCGCTCGCCCGCATCCTGCTGATGCGGCCCGACGCCATGCTGCTGGACGAGCCGAGCAACCATCTCGACCTGGAGAGCCTGATCTGGCTGGAGGAATTCCTGAAGGGCTATGACGGCGCGCTTCTGATGACCTCGCATGATCGCGAATTCATGAACCGGATCGTCAACAAGGTGGTGGAGATCGATGGCGGTTCGCTGACCGCCTATTCCGGCAATTACGAGTTCTACCAGGAGCAGCGCGCGCTCGCCGAGAAGCAGCAGCAGGCCCAGTTCGAGCGCCAGCAGGCGATGCTCGCCAAGGAGATCAACTTCATCGAGCGCTTCAAGGCGCGCGCCTCGCACGCGGCCCAGGTCCAGAGCCGGGTGAAGAAGCTCGAGAAGATCGACCGGGTCGAGCCGCCCAAGCGCCGCCAAACCGTGTCCTTCGAGTTCCAGCCGGCGCCGCGCTCCGGCGAGGACGTGGTCACCCTGAAGAACGTGCACAAGGCTTACGGCAGCCGCAGCATCTATGAGGGGCTCGACTTCCAGGTGCGCCGCAAGGAGCGCTGGTGTGTGATGGGCGTCAACGGCGCCGGCAAATCGACGCTGTTGAAGCTGGTGACGGGCGCCACCACACCGGACAATGGCACGGTTGCGCTCGGCGGCAGCATCAAGCTGGGCTATTTCGCTCAGCACGCCATGGAGGTGCTGGACGGCGACCGGACCGTGTTCGAATCGCTGGAGGACAGCTTTCCCCAGGCCGGACAGGGCTCGCTCAGGGCGCTCGCCGGCTGCTTCGGCTTCTCCGGCGACGATGTCGAGAAGCGCTGCCGGGTGCTCTCGGGCGGCGAGAAGGCGCGCCTCGTCATGGCCAAGATGCTCTATGACCCGCCGAATTTCCTCGTATTGGACGAACCGACCAACCATCTCGACATCGCCACCAAGGAGATGCTGATCACGGCGCTCGCGCAATATGAGGGCACCATGCTGTTCGTCAGCCACGACCGCCACTTCCTGGCGGCGCTGTCGAACCGTTTGCTCGAGCTGACGCCCGAGGGCGTGCACGCCTATGGCGGCGGCTATACGGAGTATGTCGCGCGCACGGGCCAGGAGGCGCCGGGCCTGCGGAGCTGATCAGACCCGAGCGACCGCGGCGTTCAGCAAGCGCCCGGCCGCCGCTCTCGCCTCTTCGGTGATGCTCGCGCCTGCCAGCATGCGGGCGATCTCCTCGCGCCGCGCCTGATCGGCCAGCGCCGAGACGCGGGTGACGGTGCGCGAGGCGCTGTCCCCGTCGAGCGCCGATTTGGCGATCAGGAAATGCTGCCCGGCCTTGGCCGCGACCTGCGGCGCATGGGTCACCGAGATGACCTGGACCTTTTGCGCCAATCGCGCCAGGCGCTCGCCGATCGCATCCGCGACCGCGCCGCCGACGCCGGTGTCGATCTCGTCGAAGACCAGTGTGGGGGCCGAGCCGCGCTCGGCCAGCACCACCTTCAGCGCCAGCATGAAGCGCGAGAGCTCGCCGCCGGACGCGACCTTCATCATCGGGCCCGGCCGCGTGCCGGGATTGGTCTCGACCCAGAACTCGACGCGGTCGAAGCCTTCGGGCCCGCGCGCCGTCTCGTCTGAGTCGATCTGGGTGATGAAGCGCGCCCGCTCCAGCTTCAATGGCGGTAATTCCGCCTTGACCGCGCCGTCGAGCCTGGCCGCAGCCTGCTTGCGTTGCGCCGACAAGGCCTTCGCCAGTTTGACGAAGGCGGCCTCTGCCTCGCGCAATTCCGTCTCGAGCCGGCCGAGCGAGGTCTCGCTCTCGTCGAGCGCCGCGAGATCGGCGGCCATGCTCTCGGCGAGTACGACCAGGCCGTCGACGGGCACATCGTATTTGCGCGCAGCGGCGCGCAGGGCGAACAGGCGCTCCTCGACGCGTTCCTGCTCGCGCGGGTCGTATTCGGCCGCACGCATCGCCGCTGCCAGCGTCTCCGAGGCCTCCTCCAGCGCGACGAGCGCAGTGTTGAGCGCGGCGAGCGATGGATCGATCAGGCCCGGCGCCTGAGCGGCACGGCGCTCCAGCCGGCGCAGCACGGCGGCGAGCGCCGGCACCGGAGAGCCCTGCCCGCCCACGGCCTCATGCGCGTCGATGAGGTCGCGCGCAACCTTCTCCGCCTGCATCATGCCTTGCCGGGTTGCGGCGAGGCTGTCTTCCTCGCCGGGCTGTGGCGCGAGCTTGCCGAGTTCCTGAACCGCATGGCGCAGGAAGTCCGCCTCCTTGCGCGCCGCCTCGACGCGGATGCGCTGCGCCTGCAAGGCCTGGCGCGCACGCTTCAGCGTCTCGCTGGCCTCAGTCACCGCAGCGGACTGGCTTTCCAGCTCGCCGAACCCGTCGAGGATGAGGCGGTGCTGCGCCGGGTCGGTCAAGGCACGGTCGTCATGCTGGCCGTGGATCTCGACGATCGCCGCGCCGATCATCCGCAGGATCTGGACGCTGACCGGCTGGTCGTTGACGAAGGCGCGCGTGCGCCCGTCTGCATATTGCACCCGCCGCAGGATCAGGTCGCCATCGGTGTCGATTTCCTGCGCCTGCGCCAGGAGCCGCGCCGGGTGCAGCATCGGCAAGTCGAAAACCGCTCCGACCTGTCCTTGCGTCTCGCCATGGCGCACGAGCCCGCCATCGCCGCGGCCGCCCAAAGCGAGCGCAAAGGCATCGAGTACGATCGATTTGCCGGCGCCGGTCTCGCCGGTCAGCACGCTCAAGCCTTCGCCGAAGCTCAGATCGAGCCGGTCGATCAGGACGATGTCGCGTATCGAGAGCTGCGCCAGCATGGCGCTTAGCGCAGGCTCAGAAAGCGGGGCATGCGCGGAAAACCCTCATGCGTTCGGTCTAGGCAATTTCCAATCTGACTGGACCGGACATTGCCCTATCTTTTCGTTTCGACGCGCTATCTTCACGCGAACCGGTACCCACTTCGCTCGGAAACGCGCCTAGAACGGATTCAGGCTGACGACCGCGCGTGAGAAACCCTGGAAGGCGCGGCTGATATAGGAGCCGCGATCTTCGCGCGGAGCCAGCCCGCCGCTCTCGAGCAGCACATAGGCGTCCTTGTACCAGGGGCTGTCGGGGAAGTTGTGCCCGAGCACGGCCGCCGCCGTCTGCGCCTCATTGGTGATGCCCAGCGCCATATAAGCCTCGGTCAAGCGCATCAGCGCCTCCTCGACATGGCGCGTGGTCTGGTACTTGGTGATGACGTCGCGGAAGCGGTTCACGGCGCCGGTGTAGTTGCGCTTTTCCAGATAGAAGCGCCCGACATTCATCTCCTTACCCGCGAGCTGGTCGCGCGCGACGAGGACCTTCTCCTTGGCGTCGACGACATATTCGGACTTCGGATATTTCTGCATGAGCTCGTCGAAGGCGGCGATCGCCTTCTCCGTCCGCTCCTGGTCGCGCGTCGCGTCCGGAATCTGATTATAATAGGACATCGCCATCAGGTACTGCGCATAGGCAGCGTCCGGGCTCGCCGGGTTCTGCGCGATGAAGCGCTTCGAGGCGGTGATCGCATCGTCCCACTTGCTCGCCTGGTAATTCGTATAGGCGGACAGGATCAGGCCCTTCTTGGCGAAGGGAGAGAACGGCGCGTTCTTGTCGATCTCGCCGAATTTCTTGGTCGCGCCCTCGCTGTCGCCGTTCTGCATCCGCGCCAGGCCCTCATTATAGAGCCTGTCGGCGGGAACGTCGGCGACGACCTCTGGCTTGTAGACCTCGGGCTTGTCGAAGGGATTCATGTTCGACAGCGTATCGCAGCCGCCGAGCATCAGGGCGACGCCGAGGGCAAAGCCCGTGCTGCTGCGCATCGATCCGGCGCGATGGATTGTCGGAATGGTCAGCCGCTTGACGCTCACGTCGTCTGTCCTCTTTCGATCGTCCCCGCTTGATGGGGAAGCATGCCTTACCTCAGACGCCGCCCGCGCGCCACCGTCGAAAACGAGGCGCGTGATCCGGGACAACCGGACGAGTGGCGATAGCGGCGCGGAACCTGTCGCCCTCGCTAACATCCGGTGCGAGCCGATTCCAGCAGCGTACATTCGACAGAAAGCAGGCGAATGGAAGGCGCAGACGCGTCTTAGCAGTGCGCGTCAGTGCAAATCAGGCGCGAAGGCGGCCGGCGCGGCCGCCGCCATCTGGACCGCACGAGGAGCGGCGTAAACCGGCTCGGCCTCGACGATCGCGTAATTGGCGCGGTCGGCGAACAGCGCCTCCAGGATGCGGACATTCATGCGATGGCCGCCGCAATAGGAGCGGAACTCGCCCTGGATCGGATAGCCGGCAAGCGCGAGATCACCGATCGCGTCCAGCACCTTGTGGCGCACGAACTCGTCGGCATAGCGGAGGCCTTCGGGATTGATGACCTTGTCGTCACCGATCGCAACCGTATTGTCGAGCGAGGCGCCGAGCGCGAAGCCCGCCTTCCAGAGCTGCTCGACATCACGCATGAAGCCGAAGGTCCGCGCGCGGGAGATCTCGCGGGCGTAAGCCACCGGCTCCAGGTCGAAGACCTTGCGCTGGCGACCGATCACGGTGGTGTCGAAATCGATCTCGACATCGAGGCGGAAGCCTTCTTGATCCGACGGAAGCAATTCGGCGAAGGCGCGGCCATGCTCGATGCGCACCGGCTGCAGGATCTTGAGGTAGCGCCGGGCGGCCTGCAGCGTCGTGACGCCGGCAGTCTCGATCGCGTTGACGAATTCGGTGGCGCTGCCATCCATGATCGGCATCTCGGGACCGTCGATCTCGACGAGCACGTTATCGAGGCTAAGGCCGGCGCAGGCCGACATCAGATGTTCGATGGTCGCGACCGAAGCCGAAGCCTTGTCACCGATCACGGTGCAAAGCTCGGTGGCGCTGACCTTGGTATGCTTGGCGTGGATCAATTGCGCCGGCTCGGCATCGAGCCCCTTGCGCAGGAAGACCACGCCCGAATTGGCGCTGGAGGGCTTCAGGCAAATAGTGGCGGGTGCTCCGGAGTGCACGCCGATCCCGGTCAAGGTCACGGGGGCGCGCAGTGTCGTCTGCCGATCGAAGCTCATCTGGTATCCAATCCTGATCGCCGGGAACGTGGCGGAGCCTGACATGGCTCCCGAACCGACCGTCGCTGCGATGCCTCGGACATCAAACCCCTGGCCGAAGCCCTGCGCCGATGTCCCCGTTAGTGCAGATGCAACATAAGCGCTTCGGACAGGGTGACAAAATCACGCTTTCTTTCGCTCTGTTACAGCCCTCACAAAGCCAGGAAAGACTGATCATCCCGTTGATAAATATGGTTTTCCAGACATGAACAAAGCCCGGTTCGCTGCAGCGCACCGGGCTTTGTTACAGAGGCGGAAGAGCTACCCTAAGGTCAGTTCGCCTGGCGGCGCAGGAAGGCGGGGATTTCCAGCTGGTCTTCCTCGCTGCTGCGATTCGGGGCGGCGCGACCCATCTGGTCGAGCTGACCCTGCGCCGGGCGCGCGGCCGGCGCCGCCGGACGGCGCATATATTCGGCATGGGCCGCGCTCGGCGCAGGCGCCGCGGCGGGAGGCTGCGGAGCCTGGCGCAGCGGAGCCTGCGGCTCCTGAGCCTCATCCTCCTTGCGGCCGAAGCCGACTGAGGCCAGGCGCTGCATCAGAGACATCCGCTTCTGGTCGGCGGAGTTCGGCGGCGGGGGAGCCGACTGCGCGCCACGCTGGGCTGCAATCTGGTTCTGCGCCGGCACCGGCAGATCCTCGATGCGGGGCATCCGCGTCGGGCGGATCACGGCGCGTTCCGGAGACGGCGGGATGAAGCTGTTCTCCGGCATGGCCTGCTGCGGGATCGACAGCATCGGCTCGGGAGACGGCGCCGCCGGCATCATCGCGCGCGGCTGGACCGGCTCGATATGGATGTCCTCGGCGATCGGAGCGGGCGCCGGGGCGCGCAGCGGCTCGGCCTGCTGCGGCATGCGCAGATCCATGACAGGCTCGGGCGCCGGCGGTGGCGTGAAGCCGCGCACCGGGGCGCTGGTGCTGCGCAGGCGGGCTTCCGCCTTCAGGCGCTCGGCGACCTGGGCAATGCGGGCCTCGGTCTCGTCCATCTCGGCCTGGGTGGTGACGGGCTTGTCGATGCCGGTCGCCACGACCGAGACACGCACGATGCCTTCGAGCGATTCGTCGAAGGTCGCGCCGACGATGATGTTGGCCTCGGAATCGACCTCCTCGCGGATGCGGGTGGCGGCTTCGTCGACCTCATAGAGTTTCATGTCGCGCCCGCCCGTGATCGAGATCAGCAGGCCGCGCGCGCCCTTCATCGAGACGTCGTCGAGCAGCGGGTTGTTGATCGCGGCCTGAGCGGCCGACAGGGCGCGCTTCTCGCCCTGCGCCTCGCCGGTGCCCATCATCGCCTTGCCCATACCGCGCATCACGGCGCGCACGTCGGCGAAGTCGAGGTTGATCAGGCCTGGGCGCACCATCAGGTCGGTGATGCAGGCGACGCCGGAATAGAGCACCTGGTCGGCCATGCCGAAGGCGTCGGCAAAGCCCGTGGTCTCGTTGGCGACGCGGAACAGGTTCTGGTTCGGGATTACGATCAACGTGTCGACCGCCTCGTTCAGCTCGCCGATGCCGGCTTCCGCCATGCGCATGCGGCGATGGCCCTCGAACTGGAACGGCTTGGTGACGACGCCCACGGTGAGGATGCCCATGTCGCGGGCGACGCGGGCGATCGCGGGAGCAGCACCGGTGCCGGTGCCGCCGCCCATGCCGGCGGTGATGAAGACCATATGCGCGCCCGCCAGATGGTCGCGGATCTCGTCGATGACCTCTTCGGCCGCCGCGCGCCCGACTTCAGGCTGCGAGCCGGCGCCAAGCCCCTCGGTGACCTGCAGGCCCATCTGGATGATGCGCGAGGCGCGGCTGAGCGCCAGCGCCTGGGCGTCCGTGTTGGCGACCACGAAGTCGACGCCGTCGAGACCGGCCTCGATCATGTTGTTCACGGCGTTGCCGCCGGCTCCACCAACACCGAACACCGTGATCCGGGGCTTGAGTTCCCGGATATCCGGGGCTTGCAGATTCATCGCCATGGTTGCCTCTTTTGATCCTTGTCCGGCGCCTGGCGGGAGCCGTCCCGATTGCTACGATTGACACTTGGCGCCGCCGGAAAAACGCCCCGGCGCACCGTTACCCCTTAGAAACTTTCCTTCAGCCACCGGCCGACGCGGGAGAAATACCCATCCGTTCCCGTGGCGAAATAGGCCGAGCTGGCGCGCGGCTCGAAATGCTCGACATGCGCCACCTGCGGATAGACCAGGAGCCCGACGGCCGCCGCGAAGGCCGGCCCCTTGCCCGCTTCCGGCAAACCCTTGATGCCGAGCGGCCGGCCGGTGCGGACCTGGCCGCCGAGGATGCGGCGCGCCGCCTCCGGCAGGCCGGTGAGCTGGCAGGCGCCGCCGGTCAGCACGACGCGGCGTCCCGCCTGAGCGGAGAAGCCGGCATTGCTGAGCCTGTCGCGCACCAGTTCGAGGATCTCCTCGACGCGCGGCTTGATGATCCGCACCAGATGCGACTTGGCGAGGTGGTTGGGCATGTCGCGCTCGTCGTCATCGACCTGCGGCACGGAAATCATGTCGCGTTCGTCCGAAGCGCTGGAGATCGCCGAGCCATGCAGCGTCTTCAGGCGCTCGGCCGCCGAGACGCGGGTGGAGAGCCCGCGCGCCACGTCCATGGTGATGTGGTTGCCGCCGACCGCGATCGCGTCGGCATGCATCAGATGGCCGCCGGAGAAGACGCCGAGGCTCGTCGTGCCGCCGCCCATATCGACCACGACAACGCCCATCTCGGCCTCGTCATCGACCAGCACGGAGAGGCCGGAGGCGTAAGGTGTCGCGACGACCGCCTCGACCTCGAGATGGCAACGCTCGACTGCGAGCATGACATTGCGCGCGGCCGAGGCTTCGCTGGCGACGACATGCATGTCGACCGAGAGCTTGCTGCCGATCAGGCCGCGCGGATCGAGCACGCCGGGCGAGCCGTCGAGCGCATAGCCGGTGGGGAGCGCGTGCAGCACGGCCTTGCCGGGTTTGAGCGCATGCATCGCGGCCGCGGCCAGCACCCGCTTGACGTCGCTGTCGCCGACCGCACCGGCGCGCAGGTCGACACCCGCGGCATAATGCTGGGAGCCGAGCCGGCCACCGGTCAGGTTGACGATGACCGATTGGACCTCGACCTTTGCCATGCGCTCGGCCGCGTCGACCGCCGCGCGGATAGCCCGCTCGGCGCTTTCGAGATCGATGATCGCCCCGCCTTTGAGGCCGAGCGAGCGCTGATGGCCGATGCCGATGATGCGCGCGACATGGGTGCGGCCGCGCAGCCGTTCATTGGCCTCGGCCGGGTTCAGTTCGGCGATCAGGCAAACGACCTTGCTGGTGCCGATGTCCAGAATCGACAAGGTCGCGCTCTTGCGCGACGACAAGGGCCGCATCCGCGGCGTCAGGCCCTGGGAGGTCAGATTCATGCTTCGCCTCCCTTCTTCTTGGTCTTGCTCTTGAGCTGTTCGGCGCGGGCGCTGGCCGCCTCTTCCGACAATCGCATCACCACCCGGTCGGGCTGGCGCAGGTCGATCGCGAGCAGATCCTTGTCGAGCACGCGGAAATCGCTTTCGAGCCCGGCGAGCCGCTTCACCGCGACGCCAGGCTGGATCTCGGGCAGGCGTACATCCATTCCGTTGTCGAGCTTGAGTGTCCAGCGGCGACCGGAGACCAGCGTCGCCGCCCGGATATGGGCCGCCAGCGGCCCCGCTTCGCCGCGCAGCGCGATGTACTCGGCCGCGCGCAGATTGGCGCCGGGCCCGACGACGAGCGGCAGATGCGCGAAGCGTCCGTCATCCATCTTGTCGATCACCGTCCCGTCGGCTGCAATCACGAACAGGTCGCCCTTGACCTGCCAGAGCGCGTAAGGCTCGCGCTCGACCAGCGTGATCGAGATCTCGCCCGGATAGAGCTTGCGGACCGTCGCCTCACGAATCAGCGGCGTCGCTTCCAGGAGCTTGCGGGCCTGGTCGGCATCGAAGAAGGCGAGCGAGATCTTCGGATCGATCCCGGCGGCGACCAGGACCTCGACCTCGGACAGCTCCGTGAGGCCCGAGATCGTGACGCGGTCGATGCCGAGTCCGACCAGCCGGGCCAGCATGTGGTGCGGTTCGCCATAGGCCTGGCGCAAGGCCTCGACATGGCCGCCCAGGACGCTGCCCGCGCCGATGCTCAGGCTCAGGAAGCTGAGCGCAAGCCAGGTGCCGATGCGGCGCGGCAGGCGCTGCGCCAGAGGCACCGCGACCGCGCTGCGCCGCGAGCGGCGCAGCCAGCGTCCAGACCGCTCTCCGACGAGGAGTTGCGGCCCGGCGGCAGGGACCGGCAAGCGGGAGCTGGCTGTCGCCATCACCGCATTCACCGATCGAGGGAGGCGTCCTCCACCATCCATTTGACGAGTTCACCGAAGTTCATGCCCGCATGGGCGGCCAATTCGGGCACCAAGCTCGTTTCGGTCATGCCGGGCTGCGTGTTGACTTCCAGCCAGACGAGAGTGTCGGTCTCGTCGTCATAGCGGAAGTCAGACCTGCTGACGCCCCGGCACCCGATTGCTTGATGCGCCGTTAACGCACACTCTTCGATCTGCTGGTAAATTTTTGGTAAAATTTGAGCCGGGCAGATGTGGATCGAACCACCTTTCGTGTATTTCGCATCGTAGTCGTAGAACTCCCCGGTCGAGGCCCGGATCTCGGTGACGCCCAACGACTTGCCGCTCATGACGGCGCAGGTCAGCTCGCGCCCTTTGATGAAGCTTTCAGCCAGCAGCGTATCGCCGCAGGGCCAGTCCTCGCGGGCGATTTCCTGCGGCGGGTGCTCGCGGCCTTTCTTGACGATCACGACGCCGACGGACGAGCCTTCGTTGATCGGCTTGAGCACGTAAGGCGGCTGCAGAACGTGCTTTTTCGCCGCTTCGAAGCGGGAAACCACGATTCCATGCGCCACCGGCACGCCGGCGGCCGCGGCAACGAGCTTCGCCTTGTCCTTGCGAATCGCGAGCGCCGAGGCGAGCACGCCCGAATGCGTGTAGGGAATGCGCAGAATCTCGAGCACGCCCTGAATCACGCCATCCTCGCCGAAGCGGCCATGCAGCGCGTTGAAGGCGACATCGGGGCGCAGATCGGCGAGCACCTGGGCGATGTCGCGCTGCACGTCGATGTGCGTGACGCGGAAGCCGACGCTTTCCAGCGCCTTGGCGCAGGCCGCGCCGCTGCTGAGGCTGACCTCCCGCTCGACGGACCATCCGCCCATCAGCACTGCGACGTGTTTGGTCATCGGGGTCATGGCTCCCTGTTACGGCGAACCTCGACCCATCATGGTTAATGCAGCGTTAAGTGATGGCGCGAGAGCCAGCGGCAGGAGCGAGTTCTAGCCCGCCACGCCGAGCCGCTTGATCTCCCATTGCAGCTCGAAGCCGGAATTCTGCTTCACCCGGCGCCGGACCTCTTCGCCCAGCCCTTCGATATCGGCCGCCGTGGCGCCGCCGGTGTTGATCAGGAAGTTGCAGTGCATCTCGGAGACCTGGGCCCCGCCGATGCGCAGGCCGCGGCAGCCGGCCGCGTCGATCAACTGCCAGGCCTTGCCGCCTTGAGGATTCTTGAAGGTCGAGCCGCCGGTACGCTCCTTGATCGGCTGGGCCGCCTCGCGTGCCGCCGTGACCCGATCCATCTCGGCAAAGATGGCCGCCTGATCGCCCGGACGACCCTGGAACAGCGCCGAAGTGAAGATGATCTCATGGGTCTCGGCCGCGCTGTTGCGGTAGGTGAAGCCCATCTGCGCATGGTTCAGCGTGACGATCTCGCCCTTGCGGGTGACGCCGCGCGCCTCGACCAGCACATCGGTCGTCTCGCCGCCATGCGCACCGGCATTCATGCGCAGCGCCCCGCCGATGCAGCCGGGAATGCCGCGATAGAAGGCAAGCCGGTCGAGCGAGGCGTCGGCCGCCGCGCGCGCGACCTTGACGTCGGGCACGGCGGTGCCAGCGCGCAGGCGGTCGCCCGCCTCCAGCGAAATCTCGCCGAAGGCCTTGCCGCCGAGCCGGATCACGACGCCGGGAATGCCACCATCGCGCACGATCAGATTCGAGCCGAGCCCAACCACCGTGACGGGGATCTCGGCCGGCAAGCTCGCCAGCAGATGAGCCAGATCCTCCTCATCCGCCGGCGTGAACAGCACCTGCGCCGGCCCGCCGACGCGGAACCAGGTCAGGCCGGACATGTCGTGATTAGGCAGAAGCCGGCCGCGCAATTGCGGCGCAGCAGTGCGGAGATCGGGCGTGATGTCGGGGAAGGTCATGAGGGCCGCTGCGCTAACCCTTCTCCCCTCGGGGGAGAAGGTGGCCCGGCGAAGCCGGGTCGGATGAGGGAAGTCCGGCGAGACCGATCATGTCGGCGATCTCGCGCAGCACGAATTCGAGGTTTCCTAGCACGCGCTCATTCGGAAAGCGCAAGACCTTGTAGCCTTCGCGCCTCAAGAAGACGTCGCGAGAGGCGTCTTTGAGCTTCGCTTCATCGGTTTGGTGCGGCTCGCCATCCAACTCGACGATCAACCGATGCTCGAAGCAGCAAAAGTCCGCGATGAACGGCCCGATCGCCACCTGTCGCTTGAACTTCAGATCGTTAAATCGGCGGCCCCGAACCACCTGCCAGAACGCGGCTTCCGCCCGGGTCGGCTTTCCGCGCTGCTGACGGGCGAAGTCGAGCGTTTCGGGCGAGTTCTTTCGCTCCAGCACCTGACTTCCCTCATCCGACCGGCTTCGCCGGCCACCTTCTCCCCCGGAGGGGAGAAGGGTCAACCATCGCGGATCAACCCAGTGCCGCCAGCTCTCCCGGCAGCGCATAGGCCCATTGCGTGATGTTGCCGGCGCCCAGGAGCACGACATAGTCGCCCGGCCCGGCGAGTTCGGCCACCAAGCCCGCCAGCTTGTCGGGGCCTTCCAGCGCCAGCGTATGACGATGGCCGCGCGCCTTGATGCCTGAGACCAGCGAATCGCGGTCGGCTCCGGCGATCGGCGTCTCGCCCGCCGCATAGGTCTCCGCCACGATCACCGTGTCGGCATCGTTGAAGCAGGCGGCGAAATCGTCGAACAGGCTGGAGAGCCGGGTGTAGCGATGCGGCTGCACGACGGCGATCACCTTGCTCTTGGTCGAGGCGCGCGCTGCCTTGAGCACGGCAGCGATCTCGACCGGATGGTGGCCGTAATCGTCGAAGATCAGCGCGCCGTTCCATTCGCCGGTCTTGGTGAAGCGCCGCTTGACCCCGCCGAAGCCGGCAAGAGCCGCGCGGATGCTCTCGACCGGGATGCCGAGATCATAGGCGACCGCGATCGCCGCCGTGGCGTTGAGCGCGTTGTGGTGGCCCGGCATCGGCATGATCAGGTCACGCACGACCTCGTCGCGGCCGCGCTTGCGGTCGCGGATCAGGAGCGTGAACTTGGCCTGGCCGCCGGAGAGATCGATGTCGATCAGGCGGAAATCGGCCTGCGGATTCTCGCCATAGGTGACGACGCGGCGATCCTCGATCTGCCCGACCAGCCCCTGCACGGTCGGATGATCGATGCACATCACCGCGAAGCCGTAGAAGGGCAGGTTCTCGACGAAGCTGCGGAAGGCCGCCTTGATCGCATCAAAAGTGCCGAAATGGTCGAGATGCTCGGGGTCGATATTGGTGATCACAGCGACATCGGCCGGCAGCTTCAGGAAAGTGCCGTCCGATTCATCGGCCTCGACCACCATCCAGTCGCTCTCGCCCATGCGGGCATTGGTGCCATAGGCGTTGATGATGCCGCCATTGATCACGGTCGGGTCGAGCCCGCCCTTTTCCAGCAACGTCGCGACGAGCGAGGTCGTTGTGGTCTTGCCATGGGTACCAGCGATGGCGACGCAGCTCTTCAGGCGCATCAGCTCGGCCAGCATTTCGGCACGGCGTACCACCGGCAGGCGCTGCTCGCGCGCGGCGATGAGCTCGGGATTGTCGCGCTTGATCGCGGTCGAGACCACGACGACCTCGGCCTCGCCGAGATTCTCCGCCTTGTGGCCGACGAAGGTCTTGATGCCCTTGTCGGCGAGGCGCTTGACGTTGGCGCCGTCGGCGGCGTCCGAGCCCTGCACCTTGTAGCCGAGATTGTGCAGCACCTCGGCGATGCCGGACATGCCGATGCCGCCGATACCGACGAAATGGATGGAGCCGAGCTTTGGCGGCAGCTTCATCGGGGAACTCCTGTGGAGACTAGAGGCTGTACAGCCTCTAGGACGCGGCGACGTCGAGAACGAGGCGGGCGAGTCGTTCGGCCGCATCGGGAATGCCGGCGCTCTTGGCGTTGCCCGCCATCGCCGTCAAGCGGTTGGGGTCGGCAAGCAGGCCGGAGAGTTCGCTCGCCAGCCGTCTCGGGGTGAAATCGGATTGCAGGATGCGGATCGCGCCGCCGGCACGTTCCAGCACGGCGGCGTTGGCTGCCTGGTCCTGATCGAGCGCGCCCGGCAGCGGCACGAGGATCCCCGGCCGGCCGATCACGGTCAGCTCGGCCACGGTCGAGGCACCGGCACGGCCGATGACGAGATGCGCCTTGGCCATCCGCGCCGGCAGGTCCGTGAAGAAGGGCGCGATCTCGGCCTTGACCCCGGCGCTGGCATAGATGCGGCGCACCCGCTCGTCATCCTCCGGCCGGGCCTGCTGCATCACGGTCAGGCGCGCGCGCTCGGCCTCGGTCAGCAATTGGACCGCCGGCGGCACGATATCGGCCATGACCCGCGCGCCCTGGCTGCCACCGAAGACGAGGAGATTGAGCATGCCGTCGCCGGAAACGGCATAGGGCGAAGCTGCCTCGATCACGGGCGGACGCACCGGGTTGCCGACCTGCCGGCATTTCGCCTTGGCCGAGGCCGACAGCCCGCCGACCTCGGCGAAGCCCGTCGCGATGATGTCGACTCGACCCGCCAGGAAGCGGTTGGCCCGGCCGATCACGGCGTTCTGCTCATGGATCAGCGTTTTGGCGCCCGCCAGCGAGGCGCCGAGCACCGGAGGAACAGTCGGATAGCCGCCGAAGCCGACGACGATCGCCGGTTTCAGCTCCTTGACGATCCGCCGCGCCGCGAACACGCCCTTCGTAAGCGTCAACAGCGCGCCGGCCATCTTCAGGGGCGAGCGACCCGATGGCGTCGCCGCCTGGACGGCATGCACCGCCTCGGCTGGGAAATTGCCGGCATATTCGGCAGCGCGCGTATCGGTCATCAGCACGACGCGCGCGCCTTGCGCATGCAGCGCATGGCTCAGCGCCTCGGCCGGAAAGAGATGACCGCCGGTGCCCCCGGCGGCCAGAACGACGAGCATGTCCCTTGCCATAGCGGTCAGCGCCTGAATGCGCCGAGGTCGACGGCGCGCGGGCGCTTGCGTGTCAAGGCGAGCAGGAAGCCGGTGCCTATCGCAAGCGAGATCAGTGATGAGCCGCCATAGGAGATGAAGGGTAGCGTCATGCCCTTGGCCGGCATCATGTGCAGATTGACCATCATGTTGATCGCGGCCTGGATGCCGAAGAGCAGCGAGAGGCCCGTCGTCGCCAGGCGCACGAAGGGATCCTCGGCCTTCTGCGCCACGAACAGCGCGCGCAGCACGATCAAGGCGAACAGCATGACCAGCGCGATGCAGACGATGATGCCGAACTCCTCCGCCGTGACGGCGAAGATGAAGTCGGTATGCGCGTCGGGCAGGATGCGCTTCACGGTGCCCTCGCCCGGCCCTTTGCCGAGCCAGCCGCCCTGCGCGAAGCTCTCCAGAGCGGTGTCGACCTGGAAGGTGTCGCCCGAGCCCTTGTCCATGAAGCGCTCGATGCGGGCGCGGACATGCGGCACGAGCTGATAGGCTACCAGAATGCCGAAGGCGCCGGCCCCGCCGAGCCCCAGCACCCAGAACCAGTGCAGGCCGGCGACGAAGAACAGCCCGGCCCAGACCAGCGTGATCAGCATGGTCTGGCCGAAATCCGGCTGCAGCACGAGCGGCACGATCGTCAATGGCAATAGCAGGAAGGCCATGACCGTACCCGGCAGATCGGGCCGGCGCGTGCCCTCGGCGAAGGCCCAGGCCGCAAGCACGACGAAGGCAGGCTTGAGGAATTCGGAGGGCTGCACCGAGCCCAACGGCCCCATGGTGAGCCAGCGCCGCGCGCCTTTGACCTCGACACCGAGATACAGCGTCGCCACCACCATGGCGAGCGAGACCACGAACAAGAGCAGCGCCGAGCGTCGGACCTGGCGCGGCGTCATGAACGAGACGGCGACGACGACGGTCAGCGCGACCAGCAGATAGACCGCCTGGCGGTTAACGAAATGGAAGGTCGAGAGCCCGAGCCGTTCCGAGACCGGCGGCCCACCCGCCATCAGCAGGACGACGCCCGAAACCATCAGCGCCACGAGAGCGCTGAGGATGAGGCGGTCGATCGACCACCACCAGCGGCCACTGAGACTGGGTTCCGCGCGAGAGACCATGCTTGGCTCCAAGATCGAGCACGGCGCAGAGATGCGCCTCGTTTCCGAATCACTCTGTCAATGAATGGTTAAGCGTTTGATTCCGAGGGCACGGAGAGTAGCGCGGTCCGCCAGGTGAAGCCCTGTCCTTACCGGGCCGGAAGGTCCGATCATGTTGCCAAGCTCGGCTGACGCGGCGCCGCAGAATCTGGCATGAAGCCGTCACCTCAATCGGATCTCGTGAAAACCATGCCACCAGATGAGAGCGACCCATTGGCCGACGGTCTTCAGGACGCGATCAGGGATTTCATCGAATCACGGATTGTCGTCGGCAATCTGGCCTTGCCGACGCACTACCCCGAACTTCACGAGATCGGGGCTTTGCAGGTCGGCTTCCGCTCTCACGGGATCACGGGCGAAAGCCTTGTGTCGCGAGCATCGGGCGATTGGCAGCCGGGATGGTATGTCATCGCACTGAACGGCTTCGACGACCCCTTCTTCATCGACATCTACGAAAAGTCGGCCGGCTTCCCCGTCTACTACGCGGCGCACGGTGCCGGGCGCTGGGATGCCGTCACTGTGGCCGCGAGCCTTCAACGTTTCGGGCAGCTTTTGTCGGCTCTGAACGGCGTGAAGGATGACGATGAGCGGCTCCTGAAGCTCATCGAGACCGAAGCCGACATGACGAACGCGCTATGGAGCGAGGTCCATCAGGGTGTCCTTGAGCGGGAGGCACTGGAGAAGGAGTTTCCGCTGGACGAAACGACATACGACCCCGCGGACTTCCAGCAGGGCACCCTGGTCATCACCGATGTCGGCTCGCAGAAGCTCAAGGTCGTTCAGGTTGTGAAACAGGCTCTTGGCCTGTCGTTGCCAGAGGTCCTGGCCTTGGCCGGGGAGCGCGACATCGTCGTTGGGACCGGCTCGCCGATCCAGCTGCGTCGCGTCCGCGACAAGCTGGTCGAACTAGGTGCCACGGTGGAGTTTCGTCCGGATGCAGATTGAACAAGAGCACCCTGAAGACGCGTTGGCGATCCACCGTCTGACGGAGGAAGCCTTTAAGGACATACCCTTCAGCCAGCAGACCGAAGCCAGGATTGTCGACGCCTTGCGGGCGGCAGGGGCACTGACGCTGTCGCTGGTTGCGCGTCACAACGGCGAGATCGTCGGCCATGTCGCCTTTTCGGCTGTCAGGATCAACGGCGAACCGGGCGATTGGTATGGGCTGGGGCCCGTCTCCGTCCGGCCCGCCCGGCAACGCGAGGGCATCGGCCAGGCCTTGATTCGGGATGGTCTTGAGCGGCTCAGAGCGATGAAGGCAGCCGGCTGCATCCTGCTCGGCAGCCCCGCTTACTATTCTCGCTTCGGCTTCGAAAGCGACCCCGAACTCTCTTACGGCGATGTGCCGCCCGGCTATCTGCAGTTCCTGACATTCCACGGGCCAGCACCAAAAGGCGAAGTCACCTACCACCCCGGCTTCGATGTTTCGTAGAGCCCGGACACCGGCAGGATGCGAGTTCCGCGAGACAACTTCGATTAAGCCCTGCATGCTACCTGCACGCAGGGAGATAGGTATGACGACAGCGCCCGCCCGAGCCCCGGACAATGTCCTGCCCGAGCTCGTCGACATCATGTTCACGTCCTTGGCCTCCGTCATCGCGGTTGGGATTGCGCTGAGCGCGGCAGCGTGGATGAGTTCGGCCCTGTACGAGGATCAGATCGTCGCGGCGGCGAGCATCGCGGCCGCGATCGTCACTACCGGGCGCGTCCTGATCACGGCAGCCTATCGGCGGGCCAGACCCAGCATCCAAAGCGCCGAACAGGCCCGACGATGGGAGCGCCGCTATGCCGTCGGCGGTTTCGCATTTTGCGCGCTGCTGGGCGGTGTCGCGGCCTATGTCTTCCTGACCGCTGACACCTCTGCGCAATTGCTGATCGCGGTCGTACTGGTCGCCTATCCCTGCGGAATGATCATTCGCGTCGCCGTTCGACCGGTGATCGCCCGGATCCAGCTTGTCCTGACGCTCGCCCCGCCGATCGTCGCCAGCCTGGCCAATGGCGACCCCGAGCATCTCCTGATGGCGGTCATGCTGATCGCCTATCTGATCATTGGCTTCGAGATGATCGCGCATCTGCACCTGACCATCCTCGACCGGATCGTCGCCCATCGCGAATTGGCGCGACAAGCGCTGTATGACGACCTGACCATGCTGCCCAACCGCGCCCTTTTCCGTCAGCGCCTCCAGGAGGAGTGCGACCGGACCCGGCGCTATGGCCAGGGCTTCGCGGTTCTCTATCTCGACCTCGATCACTTCAAGGCGGTCAACGATACGCTGGGTCATGCCGCCGGCGACGAACTCCTGCGCCAGATCGCCCTGCGATTGAAGGAGGCGGCCCGGTCGTCGGATATCGTCGCGCGATTGAGCGGAGATGAGTTCGCGCTGATTCAGACGCCGCTCACGCAGCCGGCCGAGGCCTGCGCCCTGGCCCAGCGGCTGGTCGAGGCCGTGGCCGCACCGGTCATGATCGATGGGCGCGAAATCCGGGTCGGAGTGAGCGTCGGCGTCACGATTTGCCAGCCACCGGGCGACGAGCCCGATGCACTCCTGCAAAAGGCCGATCGCGAACTCTACGCGGCCAAGGAGTCCGGACGCGGACGGTACAGCATCTTGCAAGGAGCGACTGCCCCCGCTGCAGTGTGATGCCCGCGAGGCGGACAGGCGCGGTCGTCCCGGGTCAGGCTGGCTCGCCTTGAAGGTAGCCGCGTCCTACCCGCGCTGTCCGCCGACCGAGATGAAGGCCATGAGACAGGGCTCCGGCAACGGGTTGCGCCAGCGATGCCGGGTACCGTTCTGCACGATGCAATCGCCCTGGCGCAGATGGACTATCTTTCCGTCGTCCAGCTCCAGCGTCATCTCGCCACGAACCACGACCCCGTAGTCGATGGTGTCCGAGGTGTGCATGCCTGGCGCGCCATGCTCGAAATGCTCCCCCATGCGAGGGATCTTCTCCGACATTTCTCCCAGCGCGCTCGCGAAAGTGACGCCGGGCGGCGGCTTCCAGCCCTCGGGTCGCTTCGGCGGATACGAGATCAGGCGAAACATCGTGCCGCCCGGGCCGGGAAAGGCCCTCGTTCCCTGGAGCATCGGGTCCGGCTCCTGGCCGGTGAGCCGTGGCACGCCCTCGGTCATATAGAGTTCGTAGAAGGTCAGCCCCGGATTGGAATCGATCTCCACCACCTTGGAGGTGACATCGACGGATTTGAACACCGACTTGCCCGCTGCATCGCGACCGGTCAGCACCCGTTTTGGGGGCGGCAATTCGCTCGAGTCCTTCGCTCCGGCGGGTTGCGGCATCGCGGCCAGGGCACCGCCGCCGGCGATGGCGGAGAGCGCCTGGAGCAGTTGGCGCCGATCCCCGCCTTCAAACCGTCCGGAACAGGGTCCCGCCTCGTCCAGGGGTTTGCTCTTGCTTCGTGACCACCAGCGCCAAGAGAGCCTGCTCATCTGTGTCCTCCGCTGTTTCGGTTCTTTTTGTCGTTGTCTTTCTTCGTCGTTGTCTTGCTCCGTCGCCATCGCGCCGGCAGCTCAATCGATTTCGCCGAGGGCATATCCTAAGGTCATCGTTGTGCTGAAAGCAGCAGATCCAAGCAACTAGGCCTTAGGCGCACCGTACAATCTGTGACGCCGGTGCGACGACGATCTCATGCGCCGGAGAATGATCCTGCGCGATCGTATCCGACTAAAGCCCAATAGTGTCGAGGCTATATCCAGGCGGATATTACTGCACGCTGCTGCCGGAAAACCCTCGCCCGGCGGGAGACGTAAAAGGTGCTCGCATGACGTCGGATGCCGCCGCCTTCTTCGCCATCGTCATCTTGATGCTTCCGATGGCGTATCTTCTGCTGGCAGCGCCCGGCTTTCTCTTCTTCAAACTCGACATTCCGCAAGTCGCACGGCTCTTGCGCGGCATGTTCCATGCCTATTTCCTGACATTGACCATCACCAGCGTCATTGGAACGGTTGCTTTCGCCGTGGCAGGCCGACGGGCCGTCGTCATTGGCGTCGGCGTCTTGGCTTTCACTGTCTCGGCGCGTCGCTGGTTCCTGCAGCGGATGGATGCCCAGATCGATGCTCGGCCTGCCAATGCGGCCCGTCAGCTGCGCTGGTTGCATTGCGGCGGCATGCTCTTCAATGCGATCGAGCTCGCCATCGTCGCGAGCAGCGTTCCCTACATCATGGATACGTCGACCTAGAGCATTTTCGAGCGAAGCGGACACCGGTTCGCGTGAAGAAAATGCGATAAAGCAAGGAGGTAGAGCATGGCGAACGGGCCTGCCGCACAGCCTAATCCGCCCCGAACGGCACCAAGCCCGGCAGCGCCTTGACCAGCGCCCTGAAGGCGTCGCCGCGCACCTCGAAATTCGGGAACTGGTCGAAGGAAGCGCAGGCCGGCGAGAGCAGTACCGCGATCTCGCCTTCGCCGGGCTGAGCCTGCGCATCGCGGGTCGCGGCAGCGACCGCGACATCGAGCGTGCCGCTGCGTTCGTAAGCGACCCGGCCGTCCTGATCGAAGGTCGTCGCAAACAGGTCGCTCGCCGCGCCGATGAGATAGGCCTTGGCGATGTTGGGGAAGTAGCGCGTCAGGCTCTCGATACCGCCCTCCTTCGCCTTGCCGCCCAAAATCCAGAAGATGTCGCGGAAGGAGGTCAGTGCCTTTTCAGTGGAATCGGCGTTGGTCGCCTTGGAATCATTGATGAAGACGACCCGGCCGACGCGGCCGATCTCCTCCATGCGGTGGGCCAGGCCCGGATAGCTCTTGAAGCCCGCCGCGATGTCCTCAGCGCTCAGTCCCAGCGCGAAACAGGCGGCGAAAGCCGCCGCCGCGTTCTGGGCGTTGTGGGAGCCGCGCAGGCTGCCGATGCCGGCGAGGTTCGCCACCACCTTGGGCTTGCCGTCCCTGACCTGGACGATGCGGGTGTCGAGCTTGCCGGCATTGGCCGTGATGCCGGCGAAGACGCCCTCGTCGAGCGGCTGCTCGCCGCTGATCTTGACCAGCGGCCGGCCTGAGGCGGCGCGCCGCCGCGCCATCTGCTTGGACGGCTCGTCATCGACGCCGATCACGGCGATGTCGGACTGGGCGACAAGTCGCTCCTTGATCGCGCCGTAATGTTCGAAGGTGCCGTGCCGGTCGAGATGGTCCGGCGTCAGGTTCATCTGGATGCCGACAGTCGGCGCCAACGCAGGCGCGAGGTCGATCTGGTAACTTGAGCACTCTATGACATGGATGCGGTCTTGCGCCGGCGGCTCCAGCGCCAGAACGGCCGTGCCGATATTGCCGCCCATCTGCACGTCGCGGCCGGCCTGGCGCAGCACATGCGCGACCAGCGCCGTCGTCGTCGACTTGCCATTGGTGCCGGTGATGCAGACGACCGGCGCGGCAGGCGCAATCTTCGCCCGCTCGCGGAAGAACAATTCGACATCGCCGATGATCTCGACGCCGGCGGCCCTGGCCTTCTCGACCGTCCAATGCGGCTGCGGATGGGTCAGCGGCACGCCCGGCGACAGGATGAACGCCGCAAAGCCCGCCCAATCCGCCTGGGCGAGATCGACCACCGGAATGCCCTCGGCCGAGGCCTTGTCGCGGCTCGCCTGGTTGTCGTCCCAGGCCGCGACCTCCGCCCCGCCCGCCTTCAGGGCGCGCGCCGTTGCCAGCCCCGAGCCGCCGAGCCCGAACAGAGCCAGGCGCTTGCCTTTGAAAACGGTGACGGGTGTCATGATCAGCGCAGCTTGAGCGTGGAGAGACCGACCAGCGCCAGCACCACCGAGATGATCCAGAAGCGGATCACCACTTGCGGCTCGGTCCAGCCCAGCTTCTCGAAATGATGGTGGATCGGCGCCATCAGGAAAACGCGCTTGCCGGTGCGCTTGAACACCGCGACCTGGATGATGACCGAGAGCGCCTCAACCACGAACAGGCCGCCGACGATGGCGAGTACGACCTCGTGCTTGATCGCGACCGCGATGGTGCCGAGCATGCCGCCCAGGCCGAGCGAACCGGTGTCGCCCATGAAGATTTGCGCCGGCGGCGCATTGAACCAAAGGAAGCCTAGCCCCGCCCCCATCATCGCGCCGCAGATCACGGCGAGCTCGCCGACGCCTGGCACATGATGGATCTGCAGGTAGTTGGCGAAGATGGCGTTACCGGCAAGGTAGGCAATGAAACCGAAAGTGCCGGCCGCGATCATCACCGGCACGATGGCGAGCCCGTCGAGCCCGTCTGTCAGGTTCACCGAATTGCCAGCGCCCACCACGACGAAGGCGGTGACCAGCGGGAACAGGATGCCAAGCGGGATGATCGCTTCCTTGAGGAAGGGCATGGCGAAGCTCGACGAGATCGCCGGCGGCTGCGTCTGCATGATGAAGGTGCAGGCGATCACCGCGATCACCACCTCGAGCGCGATGCGCGCCCTGCCGGAGAAGCCCTTGTGGGACTGCTTCGTGACCTTCAGGAAATCGTCGTAGAAGCCGATGGCGCCATAGCTCGCGGTGACCCCGAGCACGATCCAGACGTAAGGATTGCGCAGATTGCCCCAGAGCAATGTCGCGGCAAACAGCCCGGCCAGGATCATAAGCCCGCCCATGGTCGGCGTGCCGCGCTTGGCGAGATGGGATTCCGGCCCGTCGGTGCGGATCGGCTGGCCCTTGCCCTGCTTGATGCGCAGCCAGGAGATCGCGGCAGGACCGAAGAAAAAGACGACGAGCAGCGCCGTGGCGGTAGCGCCGCCGGCGCGGAAGGTGATGTAGCGGAACACGTTCAGGATCGGGAACGTGCCGGAGAAATCGGCGAGCCAGACGAGCATCGGTTTTCAGTCTCTTGTTCTATTCATCGGCCTGCAGGGTCGGGAAACGCGCCACGATCGCCTTCACGATCGGCCCCATGCGCGAACCCAGCGACCCCTTGACCGTGACGACGTCGCCGGCCCTGATCGCATCCAGTACGAGCGGCTCGAGCCCGCTCGACTGGGCGGCATAAGCCCCCCTGAGGGTGGATGGCAAGCTGTCGTAGAGCCCGCGCATCAATGGACCACAGGCGAAAACCTTGTCGACGCCGTTGCTAAGGACGACCTCGGCCAGCCCCTTGTGGAGGTCGGGTCCGCTCGGCCCAAGCTCCAGCATGTCGCCCAGCACGGCGACGCGCCGACCACGCCCGGAGACCGGCATGCGGCCGAGATTCTCGATCGCCGCCCGCATCGAGGCCGGGTTGCCGTTATAGCTCTCATCGATCAGCGCGAAGGCCCCGCCCGGCCCTTGCAGGATCTGCCTTGCGCCCCGGCCGGCCGGCGGCTTGAGATCGCCCAGCGCCAGCGCCGCCAAAGCGAGATCAGCGCCAAGCGCCGTGACGGCAGCGAGAACCGCGAGCGAATTCAGCACGATATGCTTGCCCGGGCTGCCGAGCCGATAGGTCACCGGCTGGCCCATCACGACGGCGTCCACCGTGGAGACATCGGGCTTCAGCGCGCAGGAAACCAGCCTGACATCGGCATCCATGCTCTCGCCGAAGCTGATGATGCGCCCGGCCGGGCCGGCCTTGGCGAGACTGCGCAAAAGCTCGGTCTGCGGGATGTCGGCGTTGAGGATGGCGGTGCCGCCGGGCTCCAGGGCCCAGAACACCGAGGCCTTTTCCTCGGCGATGCCTTCGAGCGAAGCGAAGGCCGCCAGATGCACCGGCTGTATCGTCGTGATGATCGCGACATGCGGGCGCACAAGCCGGGCCAGCGGCAGAATTTCGCCGGGGTTGCTCATGCCGATCTCATAAACGCCATAGGCGACATCGGCCGGCGTGCGGCACAGGGTCAATGGCACGCCCCAGTGATTATTGTAGGAGGCGACCGGCGCATGCGTCTTGCCCTGACGCGACAGGACGAGCCGCAGCGCCTCCTTGGTGCCGGTCTTGCCGACGGAGCCCGTCACCGCGACGACCTGGGCCTTGAGCTCAGCCCGGCGCGCCGCGCCGGCCTGCTCCATCGCCCGCAGCACGTCGGGCACCACGGCGTAAGGCCCTTCGCCGCTGAATCGTGCGGCATGCGCCTCGTCGATCACCGCGAGCGCAGCGCCTTTCGCGAGCGCCCCGGCGACGAACTCATGGCCGTCGCGCGCCTCCCCCTGGATGGCGAAGAAGGCGTCGCCCGGCTCCAAGGTGCGGGTGTCGATCGAGGCCCCGGTCACGGCGGCCGGCGTCGCCCCGGCAAGCCGCGCGCCCATGGCCGCGACCAGGTTGTCTCCGCTCCACAAGGGCGCGCTCATTGACCCATCTCCGCAATCGCCGCCCGCACTACGTCCTGATCCGAGAACGGCAATGTCCGGTCGCCGATGATCTGGCCGGTTTCATGGCCTTTTCCGGCTACGACGAGGACATCGCCCGCACCCAGCAAGCCGACAGCGTGGCGAATGGCCTCAGCCCGGCCACCGATCTCGGTCAGCTTGGGCGAAGCCGCCAGGATCTCGGCCCGGATCGCGGCGGGATCCTCGGTGCGTGGATTGTCGTCGGTCACGATTGCCAGATCGGCGAGATCGGCCGCAATCTGACCCATCACTGGCCGCTTGCCGCGATCGCGATCGCCGCCGCAGCCGAAAACGCAGATCAGGCGCCCCGCCGCATAGGGCCGCAAGGTCGCAAGCACGGCCTCCAGGGCATCGGGCTTATGGGCGAAATCGACGACGGCGAGCCCACCTCTCAGCGAGCCGACGCGTTCGAGCCGTCCCGGCACGCCGACGAGGCCCGACAAGGCGTTGAGCGCAGCCTCCGGCGCCTCGCCCGCCGCGACGGCGAGCCCAGCGGCGACCAGCGCATTCCCGGCCATGAAATCGCCGACCAGCGGCAGCACGACCTCGATCTCCCGGCCTTGCGCCCGGACCCGAAGGCGCTGCGAAAAGCCCTCGCGCAGCACCTCCAGCAATCTCAGCGTCTCACCAGCGCGGCCGACGCCCATGATGGGATGGCCCTTCGCCACGGCGGCAGCCGACGCCTTGTCCGCAAAAGCCCCGTCGCAATTGATCACGACCGGCGCGCCAGCGGGCAGCAGGTCCCAGAGCCGCAGCTTAGCGTCGAGATAATCCTCGACGGTCGGGTGGTAGTCGAGATGGTCGCGGCCGAGATTGAGATAGGCGCCGGCCGCAAGCCGCACCCCATCGAGCCGGCGCTGGTCGAGCCCATGCGAGGAGGCCTCCATCGCCAGATGCGTGACGCCTTCGCCAGCGAGATTGTCGAGCGAGGCATGTAGCGACAGCGGATCGGGCGTCGTCAGCGAGCCGTATTTCGAGCCCTTGGAGGTGACGATGCCGACCGTGCCGAGGCTCGCCGCCTCATGGCCCAGCACCTGGAAGATCTGGCGTGTGAAATCGGCGACCGAGGATTTGCCGCTCGTGCCCGTCACCGCGACGATGGTTCCGGGCTGGCGCGGATGGACGACCGCCGCGGCCAGAGACAGAGCGAGGCGCGGATCCTCGACCTGCGCGAAGGCGATCGCGCCATCGAGATTGCCCGGCCTCGGCTGGCCCGAGACGATGGCGGTCGCACCGTGCGCGACCGCGTCCGCGATGAAGCGCGCGCCGTCTGCCTTGGCCCCGGCGAGCGCCACGAAGACCGCGCCGGGCGCGACCTTGCGGCTGTCGAAGGCCACACCCGTTACGCTGCGGTCCTTGTCGGAGGGGAAGGCTCCGGGAAAGAGTTGGCCGAGGCTCCAGTTTCGCGCATTCATCGCTCGGTCAAAGCCCTGCCTGCCCACAACAACAATCGCCCCACCATGCTATCAGCGACTGCCCCAGGCGCCGAGCTTCGCCATCAGCGGGAACGGCGCGATCGGAGGCTCGAAGCGCGGCGCCAGGCCCAGGATCGGCGCGGCGCGCTCGATGACCCTGCCGGTGGTGACGCCGGCGTTCCATGCAGCCGTCGAGTAGCCGCCGCTTTCGGCATAGCCCTTGGGTTCGTCATAGATCGCAAGGAAGAGGAAGCGCGGCTTGTCCGAGGGCGCAATCGCCGTGAAGGTGGTGAAGTTGCGGTTCTTGGCATAGCGCCCGTTGATGACCTTTTCGGCCGTCCCGGTCTTGCCGCCGACGAAATAGCCGGGGATGTCGGCCTTGCGGGCTGAGCCCTTCTCGCCGTTGATGCGCATGATGAAGCGCATCGCCTCCGAGGTTTCCGGCTTGATCACGCGCACGCCGGTCTTCCTTGCATCCTCTTCGGAACGCTTCAGGAAGGTCGGGGTGATGAAGGTGCCGCCATTGACCAGCGCGCCCACCGCCGCCATCGCCTGGATCGGTGCGACCGCGAGCCCGTGGCCGAAGGCGATCGTCGCCGTGTTGATCTCGCCCCAGCGGCTCGGCACGATCGGAGCGGCGCTCTCGGGCAGCTCCGTCGTCATCCGGTCGAGCTGCATCATCTTCTTCAGAAAGGCCTTGTGGCCCTCGACGCCGACGGAAAGCGCCATCTTGATCGAACCCATGTTCGAGGAATGCACGAACACCTCCGGCACCGTCAGCGTGCGCCCCGTGCCATGGTATTCCTTGATGACCTGCCGGCCGAAGCGCATCATCCCGCCCGCGGTCGAATAGCTCGAATTGATGTTGGCCTTGCCTGAATCCAGCGCCATCGCGATGGTCAGCGCCTTGAAGGTCGAGCCCATCTCGTAGACGCCGACATTCATCCGGTTGATCCGGTCCTTCTCGAGCGCATCGACCGGATTGCCCGGGTCGAAATCCGGCAGCGAGACCAGCCCCAGCACCTCGCCGGTATTGACGTCCAGGATGGCGCCGGCAGCAGCGATCGCCTTGAACCGCTCCATGCCCTTGACCAATTCGTCGCGCAGCAGGTGCTGGACGCGCAGATCGACCGAGAGCGTCACCGGTTTCAGGTCGGAGGCCTGCGTCGCAAGCCCCGCCCCGTACAGATCCTGCAGGCCCTGCGTGTCGATGTATTTCTCGATGCCGGCGATGCCGACATTGTCGACGCTGGCGAAGCCCAGCACATGGGCGGCGGCCGGCCCGTTGGGATAGACGCGCTTGTTCTCGGGCACGAAGCCGACGCCTGGAATGCCGAGCCGGTGGACCTCCGCCTGCTGGCGCGGCGTGATCTCGCGCTTGACCCAGACGAAGCCCTTCTTGGTGCCGAGCTTCTCGCGCAGCTCCTTGGCGTCGAGATCGGGCAGGACAGCGGTCAGGAGCTCCGTCGCCTCGTCCTTGTCGAGGATATTTCGCGGCTCGGCGAAGACCGAAACCGTCCTGATATCGGTCGCCAGCACGACGCCGTTGCGGTCGAGGATATCGGGCCGCGCGGCGGAGATCGCATTCGCGGTGGCCCGGCGCAGGCCGACCTGCTCGCCGGGCAGCGTCGCCAGCATGACGAGCCGGCCGGTGATGGCCAGGAACAGCGCGGAAAAGGCGAGGATCACCAGGCCGACGCGCGGCTGGCTCTTCTCACCGCTCATGCGGAAGACGTCGCGCAGGAAGCTGAAGAGCCGGCGCGCCGGCGGCGGCGCCTCGGCGCCAGGTTCGGAGGTCGTCTCAACGCTCATGGCCGGCCTCCGGGCGTGGTTGCGCTCGCCTTGCGATCCCTGGGGGTCTCGGTCGGCAAGCCGAGCCCGAGATCCTCAAGCTTGCGGCCGATGGCGTCGACCTTGGGGCCGCGATTGGGAATGTCGGAGGCGCGCACGACCTGCGTCACCGAGAAAGGCTGCAGATCGAGATGGCGGTCCGCCAGCGTCTGCAAGCGGTCGGGCCGGGTGAGGAACTGCCATTCGGCCTTGAGCACGGCGATGGCCTCGCGCTCGCGCTGCGCCTTGCTCTTGATCTTCTGCAATTGCTCGGCCTCCAGAGTGGTGCCGTATTTGATCGTGTAGGCATAGAGCGCCGAGGAGACGAGCGCGCCGATGGCGACGACATGGAGCAGCTTGATCACGCTCAGGGCCTCCGGCGCGGCTGTGGGTCAGGCACTTCTGCGAGCGCGACCAGATCGGGCTCGGCGGCACGTGCGGCAGTGGCCAGCCGCTCCGCCGCGCGCAGCTTGGCCGAGCGCGCCCGCGGGTTGAGCCGCATCTCGGCCTCTGTCGGCGCGACCGCCCCCTTCGAGACGAGACTGAAGGTCGGCTCGGCGATGGCGACCACGGGCGCGTGGCGCGAGCCCGCGGGGCTGCGCCCCGAACGCGCCGCCATGAACTGCTTGACGATGCGGTCCTCCAGCGAGTGGAAGGTCACCACGACCAGCCGCCCGCCGGGCTTGAGCACGGCTTCGGCCGCGTGCAGCGCCTTGACCAGCTCCCCGAGCTCATCATTGACCGCGATGCGCAAGGCCTGGAACACCCGCGTCGCGGGATGCGCCCCGCCGGGCTCGGTCCGGACGATGCCGGCGACGAGATCGGCAAGCTGCTTTGTCGTCGTCAGCGGCTCCTTGCGCCGCGCCTCGACCACGGCGCGCGCCACGGCGCGCGAGCGCCGCTCCTCGCCATAGTGATAGAAGATGTTGGCGAGCAGCCCCTCCTCGGTCTCGTTGAGGATGTCGGCAGCGCTTTGGCCCTCGCGCCCCATGCGCATGTCGAGCGGCCCGTCGAAGCGAAACGAGAAGCCGCGCTCCGCCTGGTCGATCTGCATGGAGGAGACGCCGATATCGAGCACCACGCCGTCGAGCGGCGCCATCTTGAAGCGCTGCGCCTCTTCGGCGAGCTCGCCGAAGCGCGCCTGCGACAAGGTCAGCCGGCCGGCCATCTCGGCGACGAGATCCGCCCCACCCGCGATCGCCGTCGGGTCGCGGTCGAGCCCCAGAAGCGTCGCGCCGGGCGCGGCCTCGAGCAGGGCGCGGGCATAGCCGCCGGCCCCGAAGGTGCCGTCGAGATAGCGGCCGCCCGGCTGCAGCGCGAGCGCCTGCAGGACCTCGGCCAGCAGCACTGGGATATGGCGGGCGCCCGTGTCGACGCCGAGGTCGTCGGGCCTGCGACGCCCCCTCATGTCCCCGCCCCCGAAGTGGCTGGAACAGGCAATGACGCTCCCAGGCTGCGCTTGACGTCGCGCAGCCGCGTCCGCGCCGCCTCCAGATGCGCCTCGAAGCGGGCGGGCTCCCAGAGCTGGAACTTGTGGCCGTGGCCGACGAAGGTCACCGCATCGCCGATGCCGGCATGCGTCTTCAGCGCCTCGCTGAGCATGATGCGTCCCTCCGGATCGACTTTCAGCACCTCCGAGGCGCCGTTCAGAGCCGTCGACAGCAATTCCCACTCGTCCGAGAAGGGCGAGAAGCGGGCCAGGATATCGTCGATCGTCGCCCGCAGGGCGTGACCGCCCGCATCCAGCGCCGGCAGGTCCAGCGTGCGATGGACGTAAAGCCCCTCGTAGCCGTCTTTCGCCAGGACCGATCGGAAACTCGCAGGGATGGACACGCGCCCTTTGGCGTCGAGCCGATTGGTGAAGTTCGAGACGAAGCGGTCTGTCAACGCCGCCTCCCGGCCTGCTCTTCACATGCATGCCCGGTTCGGCAACGGCCGGGGTCATGACACCCCGTCGAAGCAGGCAAAGCGAGAGAGCGAGCCGAAATCCGCGCGGCACACGGACCTTGACCTGACTGTCGCCTGTCTGCTTCGACGGGATGATTTGGGATAGCATGGGTTCTTATGGGCGTCAATGGAATCGCATGCGCCGACAGGTGCCTGCCGACGCTTCGCCCCATCACAGCCCGTTAAGGTTAAGCATCCGTAAGCACGCGCGGATTTGACGCCAATACCGCCTCCGCTGCGACCATGCGGCAGCCGCACGGATGGCAGCCCATGCAAAATAATTTTCGGAGATTTTGCTCTGCCTCAGGCGGGCTCGGCGGCCGCGAGCAGCGCATCGCGCAAGGCGTTCAACTGCTCCAGCAGCCGCCCCCTGGATTCCACTGCGCCACCGAGCGCGCGCGCCATGCTGTCGGGCACGCAGCGCCCCTTCTCGCGCAGGCTCTCGCCCTGCGCCGTCAGGTATAGCCGCACCTGCCGCTCATCCTCGCGGTCGCGCTCGCGGCGGATCAGGCCGGCGGCCTCCAGTCGCTTCAGCAGCGGCGTCAACGTGCCGGAATCGAGCATGAGCCGCTCACCCATCGCCTTCACCGTCAGCCCGTCACAGTCCCACAGCACGAGCATGGCCAGATATTGCGGATAGGTCAGGCCGAGCTCGGCCAGCACCGAGCGATACACGCGGTTGAAGGCATGGCCGGCGAGATAGACAGCGAAGCAAAGCTGATCCTCCAGCCGGGGCGAATGCTGCTCGGGAACCTTCTTGGCCGCCATCGCTTCCCTTCCCAGCATCAGCCATCGCCTCCTGAACACCGAAGACCAGAATGCAGCCGGCGACGCAATCAACTCAACGTGAGCGGATTCATTTTGCTCGTTGACAATTTAATTGTGCACGATCTAAATTGCCAACGCAAGCTCGCCGATCAGCCGGTCCCGCATCGCGCCCCGCCGAACGATCACCAAGACCAAGGAGATTCCTGATGAAAATCCTCTACACCGCCCATGGCTCCGCGACCGGAGGCCGCGAGGGCAAGGCCGCCACCGACAGCGGCAATGTCGATGTCGTGCTCAACACGCCCAAGGAACTCGGTGGCGGCGGCGGCAACGGCACCAATCCCGAGCAGTTGTTCTCGCTCGGCTATTCCGCCTGCTTCCTCGGCGCGCTGAAATTCGTCGCCGGCAAGGAAAAGGTGAAGATTCCCGAGGACTCCCGCGTCAGCGCCGATGTCGGCATCGGCCCGCGCGACGACGGCGCCGGCTTCGGCATCGCGGTCAAGCTGACCATCTCGGTACCGGGCATCGACAAGGCTGTGGCCGAGGACCTGGTCCAGAAGGCCCATATCGTCTGCCCCTACTCGCACGCGACCAAGGGCAATATCGACGTCGAGCTGAAGGTCGCGTGAGCCGATAGGCCGCGAGACGTCTGGCGAGGCCTCGGACCGTCCGCGGCCGATCGGAGATTCGCTCCGGTGAGGCAGCTGGCGTGGCTTTCGAGAACCGGAGCGGAGCGGACATCGGTCCGTGAGCACCGGAAGCGCAGAAAGCCGCGTCAGATGTCCGCCGGAGTAGAATATCCGACGGTCGAGAGGTGCCAGTCGGCCTATAAGCCGGGTTCTGGATGGCCGGAGGATCGCTCCCCCGACGTGACGGCCATTCCTCTGGGACGCACATTGCTGCGCGCCTCGAGCAACCAACCCGAACGACAAGGCCCAGAAACAGGCCCCTCCCCGCCTGCGCGGAAAGCATCGTCCCTATTCGGTTTTGCTCCCGGTGGGGCTTGCCATGCCGTCCCCGTTGCCGGGTCCGCGGTGCGCTCTTACCGCACCTTTTCACCCTTACCTTCGCACCGAGGCGCCGAAGCGCTTGGCAGAAGGCGGTTCGATCTCTGTGGCGCTTTCCCTGGGGTCGCCCCCGCCGGACGTTATCCGGCACCGTGTTTCCGTGGAGCCCGGACTTTCCCTCCCCCGCGAACGGGAGCGGCCGTCCGGCCGACTGGCGGGTCGCTAGTGCGCGTTTGGGCGCGCCGCGTCAAGCCAGCCGGGCCACGGCTCAGCTATGGGCGCTGATGGTGCGGACCTTGGCGCAATAGGTCCGGTTGGCGCCACTCATCCGCTCGGTCATGTGGCCGCTCTGATATTTCATCACGGTCTTGCAGGTGTCGCCGCCAGCAAGACGATAGGCCTGAGCCAGATATTTCATCGCAAAGCGCGCATTGGTCTCGGCATCGAGCAGGCCACCGGCCCCGCCGGTATAACCCAGGCCGCGCGCGGTCTGGTGGCGGATCTGCATCAAGCCGTAATTGCCGGCATGGGTTGCGCGGGGATTGTAGCGGCTCTCGATCCGCACGACGGCATCGGCCAGCGCGAACGGCACGCCATTGGCTGCGGCATGGCGCGCGACCAGCGCCTTGAGGCCTTCGGAACCGGCCGGCGCGGCCAGCGAAGGGGCTGCGCGCGTCGCCGTCTTCTCGGAACGGGCAAGCCGTGCCTGCGAGGCCTTTTCGGTCTTCGCGGTCTCGTGCCCACCCTGCGCGGCAGCCTTCTCGCGAGCGATCTCGGCGTCCCTCACGATAAACGCCAGCGCATCCTTTTCGTCATTGACCGATTCAGCCCGAGCAGGCTGAAATCCGACGAGGCAAATCGCGAAAATGGCGGCGGCGCTTGTGGTATATCGCATGATCAACTTTACCCTTCATGCTGGAACATGGCTGAAGGGCAGAGGCAAATGACCAGCAAATGTGACTATAATCTGACCCGACGCACAACAAAACTATGCTTTAGCGCCATCAACAGGAAATTATTCGATATTTATCGCTGGAGTATTCGGCATGTATTCGAATCAACAGCGCGCAACCATGGATTGTGCTGACGCAACGACAATCTCGACCGAAGACATTGCCCCATTGAGGACGCATTTCACGGCCGGAGTGGTGAAATCGCCTCTCGGGCGACGCCACAGCGAAAAAATATCGCCGCCGGCACCATCCCGCGCCGCGCCGGCCTGTCCGACGCGGCCCTTCATCACTATCCTCATCCACCAGGTTCTCATTCGCTAGGTCAGGCCGGGAGTCGCCCGCATCATGGTTTCGTCATTCTGGGGGGCGCTGAGCGGTGGCGGCCTCGGTCTTGCGCTCGGCGGCCCGCTCGGCGCACTGATCGGCGCTGTCGCAGGCCATGTCCTGATCGACAGGGAGGGCGCGCCGTTCGGGCCCGCCCCGCGCGAGCTCGTCTTCACCACCGGGCTGGTCGCGCTCGCGGCCAAGATGGCGCGCTCGGACGGCGTCGTGACGCGCGACGAGATCGCCGCCTTCCGGCGCATCGTCATCGTACCGCCCGACCAGCAGGCCCGCATCGAAAGCCTGTTCGACCTCGCCAAGCAGACCAGCGCCGGCTTCGAGGCCTATGCGACGCAGATCGCGGAGGCCTTCCGCGACGAGCCTGCCTTGCTCGAGGACGTCCTCGACGGGCTGTTCCTGATCGCGGCGGCCGATGGCGCGATCCATCAGGACGAGCACGCCTATCTGCGCGACGTCGCCACGATCTTCGGCATCACCGAGGCCGGTTTCGCCCGCATCGAGGCGCGCCATATGCGCCGGCCCGACGACCCTTATCTGGTGCTGGGCGCGACGCGTGAGATGAACGATGCCACCTTGAAGCAGCATTATCGCAAGCTGGTCGCGCAAACCCATCCCGACCGCGAGATCGCGCGCGGCCTGCCCGAGGAGGCCGTGGCTATCGCCACACGCCGCCTCGCCGCGATCAATGCCGCCTGGGATACGATCGAGGCGGAACGCGGCTTGGCGGCCAAGGACCTGGCGACCAAGCGCCCGCGCGAGCCGGCCTGAGAGAACCCAGCATGAACCAGACCGCCCACCCCGACAGCCGCTTCGCGGCCAAGATCTTTCCGTCTCCGAACCATGGCGAACGCAAGCCAAGCGGCAATGGTGCGGGCGATGACGCCCCTCCCCGCCACCCGGACATGCTGATCCTGCACTACACCGGCATGAGCGACGCCGGCGAGGCGCTGCAATGGCTGTGCAACCCGGTCTCGCAGGTCTCGTCGCATTATTTCGTCTTCGAGAACGGCCATACGCTGCAGCTCGTGCCGGAAGGCCGTCGCGCCTGGCATGCCGGGGCCTCGCATTGGGCCGGCGAGACCGACATCAACTCCTGCTCGATCGGCATCGAGATCGCCAATCCCGGTCATCCCGGCGGCCTGCCCGATTTCCCGCCCGAGCAGATCACGGCGACCCTCAACCTCTGCCGCGACATCTGCGAGCGCTGGGCCATCCCGCCCGAGCGCGTGCTCGCTCATTCCGACATTGCGCCCGGCCGCAAGATCGACCCCGGCGAGAAATTCCCCTGGCGGTGGCTCAGTGAGGGCGGCGTCGGCGTCTGGGCGGACCCCGCACCGATCCGCAGCGGCCGTTTCCTGGCGCGCGGCGAAAGCGGCCAGCCGGTCGAGGCGCTGCAGGCGATGTTCGCGATGCTGGGCTATGGCGTGACGGTTGACGGCGTCTTCGACGAGCGGCTCGAGGCTGTCGTCTCGGCCTTCCAGCGCCATTGGCGGCCGGAGAAGGTCGACGGCGTCGCCGACGCCTCGACGATCACCACCTTGCGCGACCTGCTGGCCATGACCCGGGACGCGCGGACCGCCTGAGTGACCTTGCGCAACATTGCGGGAAGTTAACTCGCGAAGGCTGCGCGATTCTGGCATTCTGCGATCAAGTGCGCGCCCATTCTCGGAGCTGCGCCGGATCGGGGAACGGTTTTGCGCAAGTGGCTGATCGGATCGGGACTGGCAGTGCTCGCCATTGCAGCCGGCTACTGGACCTTGCGTCCGACCGGAGGCTCGGCGAACGACGCCGCCTATCGCACCGCTGCGCTCGATCGCGGCCGGATCACCGCCGCCGTGCGTGCGACCGGCACGCTGACGCCGGTCACCACCGTCCTCGTCGGCTCGCAGCTCTCGGGCCAGATCGTCGAGATCCTCGCCGACTATAATTCGCAGGTGAAGGCCGGCCAGGTCGTCGCGCGATTGAACAGCGACCAGATCAAGACCCGCCGTGACGCAGCCCAGGCCGATGTTTCGCAAGCCAGGGCCGATCTCATGGTCAAGCGCGCCCAGCTCGACCGGGCGCGCTCGACGCGGATCAGGGCCAACTCGACGATCAGCGATCTCGAAGCCCAGCGCGACCGCACTGCAGCCCAGCTCGCAGACGCCAGGCGCACCTTCGAGCGTCAGAACGAATTGTTCTCGCGCAAGGCCGGCTCGCAGCAGAACCTCGACACGGCGCGCACGCAGGTCGAGGTCCAGACAGCGACGCTCGCCTCCTGCGAGGCGCAGATCGCCTCCGCCAAGGCAGAGCTCAACGGGCTCGACGCCGACATCCTGCTGGCCGAAGGGCAGGTGCAGTCGGGCGAAGCGGCCATCTCGCAGCGCGACGCCAAGCTCAAGGACATCCTGATCGATCTGGAGCGCACCGATATCCGCTCGCCGGTCGATGGTGTCGTGGTCCAGCGCCAGGTCGATCTCGGCCAGACGGTCGCGGCCTCGCTCTCGACGCCGACATTGTTCCTGATCGCGCAGGATCTGCGCGTCATCGACATCTACGCCAATATCGACGAGGCCGATGTCGGCCGCCTGAAGGTTGGCCAGTCGGTCAGCTTCACCGTCAACGCCTATCCCAACCGCACTTTTGAGGGCCATGTCGAAATGGTCCGGCTCGGCGCGCAGACGATCCAGAACGTCGTCACCTATACCGGGGTGGTTCGTGTCACCAACACCGATATGGCGCTACTCCCCGGCATGACCGCCAATCTGCAGGTGGTCACCGAGGACCGCGACAACGTCCTGCGCGCGCCCAATGCGGCTTTGCGCTTCCGCCCTGTCGGCGTGGCCCAGGGCCCCGCGCCGGTCGTGCTGCCCATGGCCGCCCAGAGCCAGCAGGCCGGCGGCGGCAACCGCAGCGGAGCTGCACTGCGCGAACGCATCGAAGCCGATATCCAGCCGACCCCGGAGCAGAAGCAGGCCATCGCCGCGATCTTCCAGGAGCGGCGCGGCGGGCGTGAGGCGCTGGCCGGTCTCTCCGAGGAGGAGCGCCGCGCCGCCTTCCGCGCCGCCCGCATCGAGATGATCAAGAAGGTCGCCGCCGTGCTCGACCCCGAGCGTCGCACGAAATTCGAAGCACTGATGCGGGAGGGCCGTCCGAACCGGCAGCAGACAGGCACTCCGGCCCGGGTCTACACGCTCGACACTGAGGGCCAGCCCAAGGCTGTCGCCCTTATGCTGGGGCCGACCGACGGCGCCTATACCGAGATCCTCGCGGGCGACATCAAGGACGCGACGCAGGTCATCATCGGCGGCGGCCCCCGCCCGGCCGGCCTCGCAGCCCCCACCGGCGGCCCGCCGGCGCGCGGCCCGCGGCTGTTCTGATGGGGTCAACGTTGAGGCCTTCGTCGCTAGCCAACGCCAACAAGTTCAGGCACGGGATCCCCTCTCCCGGATGGGAGAGCGGTAGGGGTGAGGGCCTGCCCTCTCGGAATGATGCCGCAGCAGAGCCGCTGCGCCTTCTGCGGTCAGGGCGGGCCCTCATCCCTGCCCTTCTCCCACACGGGGGAAGGGTTCCCGGCCCCCTTCAACCCGGCTGCGTGTACCGGAATGATGCCGGAGACACGCCATGCCCCTGATCGAGGCGCGAGAACTCTCCCGGGTCTACAACCTCGATTCCGGCCGCGTCACTGCGCTCGACCGCGTCTCGCTCGCAATCGAGGCCGGCGATCTCGTCGCGGTCATGGGCCCGTCGGGCTCGGGCAAATCGACCTTCATGAACCTGATCGGTTGCCTCGACCGGCCGACTGGCGGGCATTACAGGCTCGACGGCGTCGCGGTCGAGACGCTCTCCAGCGACGGCCTCGCCGAGCTGCGCAACCGCAAGCTCGGCTTCGTCTTCCAGCAGTTCAACCTGCTGCCGCGTGTCGACGCCTGCGCCAATGTCGAATTGCCGATGGTCTATGCCGGGATCGACGGCCGGACGCGCAAGGCGCGCGCGCTCGCCGCGCTCGACCGTGTCGGCCTGGCAGACCGCGCTCATCACCGGCCGATGCAGCTCTCAGGCGGTCAGCAGCAGCGCGTCGCCATCGCCCGCGCTCTGGTCAACCAGCCGCGCCTGCTGCTCGCCGACGAGCCGACCGGCGCGCTCGACAGCCGCACCGCGCTCGAAATCCTCGGCCTGTTCCAGGATCTCAACCGCGAGGGCGTCACCGTCGTCATTGTCACCCATGACGCGGAGGTGGCGCGCCATGCCCGCCGCGTCATCCGCTTCCGCGACGGCCATCTGCTGTCCGACGAGAGGCAGGAGGCGGCCGATGCTCGCACCGCCCTCGCCGCTCTGGAGCGCTCCCCATCGACAACCGAGGCCGCGGCATGAGCCTGATCGAAGCGATCCGTTCGGCGCTCTCGGCCATCGGCGCCAATGCCTTGCGCTCGGCGCTGACCATGCTCGGCATCATCATCGGTGTCGCTGCCGTCATCGCCATGGTCGCAATCGGCTCGGGCGCCCGCGAGCGCGTCACCGCGCAGATCAAGTCGCTCGGCGCCAATCTCGCGATCATCCAGTCCGGCAATGTCACGCAAGGCGGCGTCAGGCTGGGAGCCGGCGCCTCCTCGACGCTGACGGACGAGGACGCTCGCGCCATCATTCGCGAGGTCGACGACGTCGTGGCCGCCGCCCCCATTCTCGTCACCCGCGCTCAGGCCGTCTTCGCCGGCACGAACTGGTCGACGCAGATCACCGCGACCGATCTCGATTTCTTCACCGCGCGCGAGTGGGACATCGCGGAGGGGCGACTGTTCGAGCCGGAAGAATTGCGCCGCGGCGAGATCGTCGCCGTCATCGGCCAGACGGTGGCGAAGAACCTTTTCGGCGAGGTGAATCCGCTCGACCAGCAGTTCCGCATCCGCAATGTGCCCTTCAAGGTCATCGGCGTGATGGCGGGCAAGGGCCAATCGGCGCTCGGCCAGGACCAGGACGACGTCATCTTCGTCCCGCTCGACACCGGCCGCCGCCGCATCGTCGGGCGCAACTACGCCCGCGACGCCTCGGTCCAGACGGTGATGGTGAAATTCGCCAACGAGCAGGCGATCGATCCCGGTATCGAGCAGACGCGCGCCTTGCTGCGCCAGCGCCACCGCCTCGCCGAGGAGCAGGATGACGACTTCATCATCCGCAACCTGACCGAGATCGCCAACACCGCGACCGCCGCCGCCAACACCCTGTCCTGGCTACTCGCCGCGGTCGCCGCCGTCTCGCTCCTGGTCGGCGGCATCGGCATCATGAACATCATGCTGGTCTCGGTCACGGAGCGTACCCGCGAGATCGGGCTCAGGCTCGCCGTCGGCGCGCGCCAGCGCGACGTGCTGGCGCAGTTCCTGATCGAGGCGACCACATTGGCGACGATCGGCGGCGCGGTCGGCATCGCGCTCGGCATCGCCGCGGCGCTGACCATCGCGAATTTCGCCGGCTGGCCATCCGTCGTCTCGATCGAGACGATCCTGATCGCGGTCGGCGTCTCCGGCATGATCGGCGTCTTCTTCGGCTTCTACCCGGCGCGCCAGGCGGCGCGGCTCGACCCGATCGAGGCGCTCAGGCGCGAATAGGCTCAGGCCGCCTGCGCTGCTGCAAGCGCCTGCGCCTTCAGTTTGACGCCCACGCCTGCGATCGCCTGGATCGCCGGCATCAGCTCCTCGCCCAGCGCGGTCAACTTGTACTCGACCGAAGGCGGAGAACTCGGCACGACCCGGCGCGCCACCACGCGCTTCTCCTCCAGAGCCCGCAACCTTGCGCTCAGCATCTTCGCGGAGATCAGTGGAATGTCGCGCCTGAGCTCGCCGAAACGGCGCGGGCCGCCGCTCAAAAGCCAAATCACATTCGGCGTCCAGGCTCCGCCGAGGATTTGCATGCAGGTCCCGATATCGCAGGTCTGCGGCGGCTTTGGCGCGCGATTCCGTCGAATTTTCAAGGCCATGGCAGCAAAGCTCCGGTTACCGGAATGATACCTGAAAATTCGGTTACAACAAGTTATCGCATATACAAAGGTTACCGCCTCCGCCTAGCTCCGCCGCACAGCCAATACGGAGACCGACGGACATGAAGCTCTATTATTCCCCCGGCGCCTGCTCGCTTTCCCCCCATATCGCGCTGCGCGAGGCCGGGCTGCCCTTCACCATCGAGAAGGTCGACACCAGGGCCGGCACCACGGAAACGGGCAAGGCCTTCGCATCCGTCAACCCGAAGGGCTACGTGCCCGCCCTGCAGCTCGACGACGGCGCGGTGCTGACCGAAGGCGCGGCCATCGTCCAGTTCATCGCCGATCTTGCTCCCGATGCCGGTCTCGCCCCCAAAGCCGGCACCTTCGCCCGAACGCGGCTGCAGGAGGAGCTCAATTTCGTCGCCACCGAGTTGCACAAGGCCTTTGTGCCGCTGCTTCGCTCCACCACCAGCGAGGATGGCAAGCGCGACGCCCGCGCCGTGGTCACTAGACGCCTCGATCATGTCGAGATGACGCTCTCGGACGGTCGCGACCATCTGCTTGGCAAGGACTTCAGCGTCGCCGACTCCTACCTCTTCACCGTGGTGAACTGGGCTGGCCATGTCGGGCTCGCGCTGGAGCCCTGGCCGAGGCTTCAGGCCTTCATGAGCCGCGTGGCGGCCCGCGATTCGGTTCAGCAGGCGATGCGCGCCGAAGGGCTGGTCCAGTGAGCGCAATGGACCCTCGCTTCTCCGAGATCGCCGAAACCCTGGGGCGCTATTTCGACGGCCTTCACCACAGCGACGCGGCCGAACTCAGCCGCGTCTTCCATGCGCAGGCGATCTATGCCTGCGCCAGCGAGGGCAGGCTCACCCATCTGACCATGGACGCCTATCTGCCCATGGTCGCGGGCCGGCCCTCGCCGGCGAGCCGTGGCGAAGAGAGGCGCGACCGCATCCTGTCGATCGAATTCGCCGGTCCGGTCACGGCTTTGGCGCGGGTCGAATGCGCGATCGGCGAGAAGCGCTTCACCGACCTGCTGAGCTTCGTCAGGCTCGACGGGCAGTGGCGCATCATCGCCAAGGTCTTTCATGTCAACATCGCCGCCTCGTCGTGACGATCGCGCCTTGAGGAGTTCGCGATGCCCTATCGCAATCGAACGATCCAACTCGACCGGAAACTGCTCTACCGACCGAACTGCTCGTCCGGATCCTGAAACAAGACCCCGGCAGCGACCTTCGTCGGCATCGACGAGGTTGCTGGAGGATTGGGTCGTCGGCGGCCTGCCGGTCGGCGAATATCGCCGGCAGACCGCGATCGCCCGGCAGCAGAAGAGCCTCAGACGATCTTGATCGACAGATCCGGCAGGCCGTCGAGCTTGCACAGGATCACGTCGCCCTTGACCACGGGGCCGACATTCTCGGGCGTACCGGAATAGATGATGTCGCCGGCCTTGAGCTCGAAGGCTTCCGACAGCTTCGAGATCTGCTCGGCCACCGACCAGATCATATGGGTCAGGTTCGAGTTCTGCTTCACCGTGCCGTTCACGGAAAGCGAGATCGCGCCCTTGGTGAAGTGCTCGACCGTGCCGACAGGGTGGATTGGGCCGATCGGCGCCGAGTTGTCGAAGCTCTTGCCGATCTCCCAGGGCTTCTTTTCATCGCCCGAGGCGCGCTGCAGATCGCGCCGCGTCATGTCGAGGCCGAGCGCATAGCCGAAGACATGGTCGAGCGCCTTGTCGATTGGGATGTTGCGCCCGCCCGATTTCAGCGCGGCGACGAGCTCGACCTCGTAATGATAGTTCTTGGTCAGCGAGGGATAGGGATGGTCGGCGACCTCGCCGGGCTTGACCAGCTGGATCGCGTCGGTCGGCTTCTGGAAGAAGAAAGGCGGCTCGCGTGTCGGGTCGGAGCCCATCTCGCGGGCATGGGCGGCGTAATTGCGCCCGATGCAGTAGATCCGCCGGACCGGGAAGGCATCCTGCGAACCGACGATCGGGATCGTCGTCTGCGCAACCGCGAAGGGCGTCTTCACAGTGGCGGCCGGCTGTGCCGATGCGGCCGTGGCCGCGAGCGTGGCGGCCGCGCCGCCGGAGCCCAGAATGGTGCGACGTGTGATGGTCATAGCGTATCTCCCTTGGAGGACCGGCCTTCTGTCGAGGCCGTTTTCGTCCGGCTGCCCGCAGCTTCGCTGCCGCGCCAGATCCAGGGAGCAAGTCAACAACCATCGGCCGAACGAAACAAGGGCCGCGACCCCATCGGGATCACGGCCCTTTCGGCAAAGCTGTTGTGCCGGACTGGAGAAGCCCGGGCCAGAGCGGCTTCCGATCCAATTGGATCCTTCGACAGCGCTGGCTCTTTATTTCAATGCGTTTTCTTCACGCGAACCGGTGTCCACTTCGCTCGAAAACGCTCCGATCAGCCCTTCACGCTCTTGACCACCTCGGCGACATTCTTGCCGAAGGCTTCGGCCGTCTTCAGGTCGCCCGGGATCATCTCCTCGACGCTGCCATCGGCGGGCGAGGCGGTGAGCAGGCCCGAGAAGCCGCCGAGCCGGTTGAGGTCATCACGGGTGTTCGCCTTGGCGCTGGCCGGCATCATGCCGGTGCCGGTCCAGAGCAGCTTGTGCTGCATGGCGAGCGTGATGAAATACTGGATGGTCGAGAACTTGTCGCCGTTCAGCGAGGCGGAATTGGAGAAGCCGGCCGCGACCTTGCCCTTCCAGTCGCCGCTGAACCAGGGCTTGCTGGAGGCGTCGGCGAATTTTTTGAACTGCCAGGACGGGCCGCCCATATAGGTCGGCGCTCCGAAGATGATGCCGTCGGCGGCCTTGATGGCCTCCCAGGCGCTGTCGGGCAGGTTGCCTTCGGCGTCGATGGCGATGAGCTCGACCTTGGCGCCGGTCGAGGCCGCGCCTTTCTCGACATGCTCGGCGACCTTCTTGGTGTGGCCGTAGCCGGAATGGAAAACGATGGCGATGGTGGTCATGGCAACCTCTGTCGGAACGGGACCGTTCGGTGAGGCGCAAGATGTTGCACTGCGGCGCGCTCTTCAATGCCCGCGCCATTGCGGTTGCGCATAGGGCCGATGGCGTCAGGGCAAATCCGCAAAATCCAGCTCCAGAGCAGGATGCGAAAAAGTGGAAACCGGTTTTTCGCATCGATCCCTGCTCTCACTTTTTGATGAGAGCCGGCAGTCACAGAGCCGTCGCAGTCTAACGACTAAAGTCGTTAGACTTCTCCAGAGGGCGGCATGATGCAGATCGATATTTTCACGCAGGTCATCGTGCCGGTGGTCGGAGGACTGGGCATCTTCATGCTCGGCCTCGAATTCATGAGCAACGGCATCCAGAACCTCGCGGTCAACAAGATGCGGGCGCTGCTGGCCAAGATCGCCGGCACCCCGGTCAAGGGCGTGATGGCCGGCACCTTCATCACCGGCATCATCCAGTCGAGCACGGCCATGACCGTCATGGTCGTCGGCCTCGTCAATGCCGGCGTCATTGGCCTGAGACCCGCCATCAGCGTGATCATGGGCGCCAATATCGGCACCACGCTCGGCAATGGCCTGATCGCGCTGCCGCTCGGACCGCTCGGCCTGTTCCTCGCCGGCATCTTCGCGCTGCTGCATATCTTCGCCAAGACCGACAAGGTGAAGAACATCGCGCTCGCCTGCATGGGCTTCGCGCTGATCTTCTACGGGCTCAACCTGATGACCGGCGGCTTGCGCCCGCTGCGCAACATGCCGGAAGTCATGGGCGTGATCTCGGCGCTCAAGGCCGACACCTATCTCAACCTGCTCTATTGCGTGCTGATCGCGGCAGGCATTACCGCGATGATCCATTCCTCATCGGCGACGATCGGCATCGTGATGGGTCTCGGCGCCGCCGGCATCCTCGACTGGAAGACGGCTGTCGCCTTCTCGCTCGGCGCGGATCTCGGCACCACCATCACCTCCTGGATGGCTTCGCTCAACCTCTCCAAGAATGCCAAACGCGCGGCCTACGCACATATTTCGTTCAATATCATTGGCGTCGCGGTCACGATCCCGCTCTTCTTTGTCTCGATGGATGTGCTCACTTGGGTCATGCAGTGGTTCGGCGGCGATCCCGGCATCGCGGTCGTCAAGGACGGTAAGGAAACCTTCCCGCTGATCCCGGTCGCGATCGGCCTCTATTCGACCTTCTTCAACATCTTCAACACCGTCCTGCTCTTCCCCTTCGTAGGCGTCTTCGAGCGCGTTCTGCTGAAGGTCGGGGCGAGTCCGTCAGACGACATCGAGGATTACAGCCAGCCCCGCTATCTGGTGAAGGCCGAAGATCACGCCCAGGCGGTGCACGCGATCCAGCGCGAGACCGGACGCTATCTCGAGGCCGCCCGGCTCTTCCTGGACATTGCCAGGGGGGTTCCCGACGCGCCCGACAAGATCGAGGAGCACTACGCCGCAATCGACATCCTCAACCGCGACATCCGTGCCTATACCTCGGGCATGTTCACGCCCGACATGCACTATGCCCGCGCCGATCTGGTCGCCAGCCTGATCGAGGAAGAGGACTACACGGCCAGCCTCGGCGAGACCCTTTATCAGATCGCGCGCCGCGTCGAACGTCAGCCCTTCGGCGAAACCGGCCGCGCGATCGTCGACACCGTCATCGATCAGGTCGCGGATGCGATGCGCGCTATCATCACGATCGATCAGCTCAATCCCCCGGTGGCGGCAGAGGCCGAGCCGCGCCTGCCAAAGCTGCTCGAACTGCGCGAGCGCTGCCTGAGGCTCGGAGCGGAACTGCCCTGGGTCGAGCGCGGCGCCATCCTCGCCTTGCTCGGCAGTGCGGAGCGCGCCTATTTCCTGATCGAGCGCATCGATGCGGAGCGCCGCTCGGTGTCGCGCGAGGTATCCGCCTCGGCGGCGCGTTCGCGTGGAGCGGAAGGGTTCGGGAGCCTGGCGGTCGTGCCGGCGTAAGCATGCCACCCTGCATGAAGCAACGGGCCGCCCTCCAGGGCGGCCCCGTTCTGCGTCACGCCGGGCAGAGCGGCTTCGCGAGCACGATCTCCCATCGAATTTGCAGCCGATATCGCTCCGGCCGCAACGAAAGACGGCGTTACTCCGCCGCCTCCAATCGATAGGCCGAGGGCTCGTAGTTGAGGATCGGCGCGAGCCAGCGCTCGACCTCGTGGATCGGCATGCCCTTGCGGGTGGCGTAATCCTCCACCTGATCGCGCTCGACCTTGGCGACACCGAAGTAATAGGCGTCCGGGTGCGAGAGGTAGAGCCCCGAGACCGAGGAGCCCGGCCACATCGCAAAGCTCTCGGTCAGCTTCACCCCTACGCGCCGCTCGGCCTGCAGCAATTCGAACAGGGTTTCCTTCTCGGTATGGTCGGGCTGGGCCGGATAGCCCGGCGCCGGCCTGATGCCGCGATACTCCTCGCGGATCAGGTCCTCATTCGCCAGGTTCTCGTCGGGCGCATAGCCCCAGAACTGCGTCCGCACGAGCTGATGCATGCGTTCGGCCATGGCCTCGGCGATGCGGTCGGCCAGCGCCTTGACCATGATCGAGCGGTAATCGTCATTGTCGCGCGCGAACTTCTCGGAGATGCGCTCTTCCTCCGCCCCCGTGGTCACGACGAATGCGCCGATATAATCGGGCCGTTCGATCCCTTCCGGCGCAACGAAATCCGACAGGCACATATTCGGCTTGCCATCTCGCTTGGAGAGCTGCTGGCGCAGGCCGTGGAAGCTCGCCAGCGTCTCCTGCCGGCTCTCGCCGGTATAGAGGCGGATGTCGTCGCCCACCGCATTGGCCGGCCAGAAGCCGATGACGGCCTTGGGGTTGAACCAGCGCTCCTCGACGATGCGCTTGAGCATCGCCTGCGCGTCTTCCCAGAGCGCGCGCGCTGCTTCGCCCTGCTTCTCATCCTCGAGGATCGCGGGGAAGCGCCCCTTCATCTCCCAGGTCTGGAAGAACGGCGTCCAGTCGATCACCGGCACGAGATCGGCGACGTCATAGGTGCGGAACACGCGCGTGCCGAGGAAGCTGGGCTTGGGCGGCATATAGCTCGTCCAATCCGGCTTGAAGGCGTTGACGCGGGCCTTGGCCAGCGGCAGGCGCTGCTTGTCGGCCTCGGAGCGGCGATGGGCGGCGGCGACCTTGGCATATTCGGCCTGGACGCCCTCGACATAGGCCGGTTTCTGGTCTTGTGAGAGCAGGCTGGAGACGACACCGACGGCGCGCGAGGCGTCGGTGACATAGACCGTCTGGCCCTGGCTGTAGGCCGGGTGGATCTTCACCGCCGTATGGACGCGGCTGGTCGTCGCCCCGCCGATCAGCAGGGGAATGTCAAAACCCTCGCGCTCCATCTCGGAGGCGACAGTCACCATCTCGTCGAGCGAGGGCGTGATCAGGCCGGACAATCCGATGATGTCGACCTTCTCCCGGCGGGCGGTGTCCAGGATCTTCTGCGTCGGCACCATCACGCCGAGATCAATGACCTCGTAATTGTTGCACTGGAGCACGACGCCGACGATGTTCTTGCCGATATCGTGGACATCGCCCTTGACCGTCGCCATCAGCACCTTGCCGGCAGCCGAGCGCTCGGTGCCGCCGTTCAGACGCTTCTCCTCCTCCATATAGGGCATCAGATAGGCCACCGCCTGCTTCATCACGCGAGCGGACTTCACCACCTGCGGCAGGAACATCTTGCCGGCGCCGAACAGGTCTCCGACCACGTTCATGCCAGCCATCAGCGGGCCTTCGATGACATGCAGCGGCTTGTCGGCCTTGGCGCGGGCTTCCTCGACATCGGTGTCGATGAAGGCGGTGATGCCGTTGACCAGCGCGTATTCGAGCCGCTTCTCGACCGGGTTGTCGCGCCAGACGAGATCCTTGGCCGAGACGGCGACGGAACCGTCGCCCTTGAAGCGCGGGGCAGCGTCGAGCAGCCGCTCGGTCGAATCCTTGCGGCGGTTGAGGACAACATCCTCGCAGAGTTCGCGCAGTTCCGGATCGAGATCGTCATAGGAGCCGAGCTGGCCCGCATTGACGATGCCCATATCCATGCCGACTTTGATGCAGTGGTACAGGAAGACCGAATGCATCGCTTCGCGGACTTTTTCGTTGCCGCGAAACGAGAACGACAAGTTCGAGACGCCGCCCGAGATATGGGCGTGCGGCAAGGTCTCGCGGATCGTCTTGGTGGCCTCGATGAAGTCGTTGCCGTAATTGTCGTGCTCTTCGATGCCTGTCGCGACCGCGAAAATATTGGGGTCGAAGATGATGTCTTCGGGCGGAAAGCCGATCTTCTCGGTCAGGAGCTTGTAGGCGCGAGTGCAGATCTCGATCTTGCGCTGATAGGTATCGGCCTGCCCGGTCTCGTCGAAGGCCATGACGACGACGGCCGCGCCGTAATTGCGGCAGATGCGGGCATGTTCGAGGAAGGCTTCCTCGCCCTCCTTCATCGAGATCGAATTGACGATCGGCTTGCCCTGGATCGTCTTCAGCCCCGCCTCGATGACGTGGAATTTCGAGGAATCGACCATGATCGGGACCCGCGAAATATCCGGCTCCGAGGCGATCAGATTGCAGAACTCGGTCATCGCGGCCTGCGAGTCGAGCAGGCCCTCATCCATGTTGATGTCGATGACCTGCGCGCCATTGGCGACCTGGTCGCGCGCCACATCGAGCGCGGCGGCGAAATCACCCTCCTTGACCAGCTTGCGGAAGCGGGCCGAGCCGGTGACGTTGGTGCGCTCGCCGACATTGACGAAGGGAATGGTCTCATCGAGCGTGAAGGGCTCCAGCCCCGCAAGCCTGAGATAACGCTTGATCTCGGGGACCTGACGAGGCGCCTTGCCGGCGACAGCTTCGGCGATGGCGCGGATATGGTCCGGTGTCGTGCCGCAGCAACCGCCGACGACATTGACGAGCCCGGCATCGGCGAATTCCGCCAGCATCGCAGCCGTCGCCTCCGGCCGCTCGTCATAGAGCCCGAATTCATTCGGCAGCCCGGCATTGGGGTAGGCGCAGATCAGCGTGTCCGCGACGCGCGACAAATCCTTGATATGCGCCCGCATCTCGCGCGCGCCGAGCGCGCAGTTGAGGCCGACCGTCATCGGATTGGAATGGCGGATAGCATTCCAGAAGGCCTCGGTCGTCTGGCCCGAGAGCGTGCGGCCGGACAGGTCCGTGATCGTGCCGGAGATCATCACCGGCAGGCGCAAGCCCTTCTCGCGATAGACATCCTCGATCGCCACGATCGCCGCCTTGGCATTGAGCGTATCGAAGATGGTCTCGACCAGGATCAGCTCCGAGCCGCCATCGACCAGCCCGCGCACCTGCTCGGCATAGGATTCGCGGACCTGGTCGAAGGTCACGGCGCGGAAGCCGGGATTGTTGACGTCGGGCGAGATCGAGAGCGTGCGATTGGTCGGGCCGATCGCGCCGGCGACATAGCGGCGGCGGCCATCGGCCTTTTGGGCGATCGCGGCAGCCTCGCGGGCGAGCTTCGCCGAGGCGACGTTCAATTCATAGGCCAGCGCCTCCATGCCGTAATCGGCCTGGGCGATCTGTGTCGAGGAGAAGGTGTTGGTCTCGACGATGTCCGCGCCGGCCGTGAAGTAAGCCAGGTGGATGTCTCGGATCGCCTCTGGCTGGGTCAGCACCAGGAGGTCGTTATTGCCCTTGAGGTCATGGTTCCAGCCCTTGAAGCGCTCGGCCCGGAACTCGGCCTCCGAGAGCTTCAGGTTCTGGATCTGCGTGCCCATCGCGCCATCGAGCACGAGGATGCGCTCGGAGGCGGATTGGCGCAGCGCGCGTTCGATCTCGGCGCCGTCGACAGGAGTAGGCTTGAACTCGCTCATCACTTACTCCGCCGCAACAGCCTGCGCCGCCGTCTTATCGGGCTTCAGGCCAACCAGATGGCAAATCGCATAGACGAGATCGGCCTTGTTCATCGTGTAGAAATGCAGGTCCGAAACGCCGCGATCGATCAGATCGAGCACCTGCTCGGCGCAGACGGCAGCCGCCACCAGGCGACGCGTCGCGGCGTCCTCCTCCAGCCCCTCGAAACGGTCGGCGAGCCATTGCGGCACGCTCGCGCCGGTCTTGCGGGCGAAGTTCGCGGTCTGCTTGAAATTCTGCACCGGCACGATGCCGGGCAGGATCGGAATATCGATACCCCGCGCCCGGACCTTGTCGAGATAGCGGAAATAGACGTCGTTATCGAAGAAGAACTGGGTGATGGCGCGCGTCGCGCCGGCATCGACCTTCTTCTTCAGCGCGTCGATATCGGCATCAAGCGAGGCGGCTTCCGGATGCTTCTCCGGATAGGCCGAGACTGTGACCTCGAAATCGCCGACGCGCCGGATGCCGGCGACGAGATCCGAGGTCTGGTGATAGCCCTGCGGATGCGGCTCATAGGCCGTCCCCAAACCGCCCGCCGGGTCGCCGCGCAGCGCCACGATATGGCGCACGCCCGCCTCCCAATAGGAGCGGATGACGTCATCGACCTCGTCGCAGGTCGCCGACACGCAGGTCAGATGCGCGGCCGGCTTCAGCGCCGTCTCCTCAACCATGCGCTTGACGGTCGCGTGGGTGCGCTCGCGCGTCGAGCCGCCGGCGCCATAGGTCACCGAGACGAAACTCGGCACCAGCGGCTCGAGCCGGCGCACGCTTTCCCACAGCGCGGTCTCCATCTCCGCCGTCTTGGGCGGGAAGAATTCGAAGGAGACTTTTGGACGGCGCGAGCCGTGCCGGCTGGGGCGAAACGCATTCATCAGGCAACCTCGAGACTGGTTTGACGCAAGCTCTGCTCGGCCGGCTTGCGCCGGTCCTGCCCGCGCCAGAGCATGACGGTGAGCTCAGCGGAGACGCCGCCCGCCGATTTGATCTCCTCGGCGAGATCGCAGTTGAGCCCGGCTTCCGAGAACCAGCCGGAAATCTGGGCTTTCGAGAAGCCAAGCCGGCGATGCGCATGCTCGGCGCGCAGGAACTCCATCTCATGGGGCGCGAAATCGACCACGATCAAGCGCCCGCCCGGACTGAGCATCGCCGCCGCCTCACGCACGGCGCGACCGGGATCGTCGAGGAAATGCAGGACCTGATGGATCACGACGAGATCGAAGGAACCGCGCGTGAAGGGCAGCGCGTAGATGTCGCCCTGGCGCAATTCCACGCGCGCCAGCCCGGCCTTCTCCAGATTGGCGCGCGCGACCGCGAGCATGGCGTGATTGGCGTCGACCCCGATCGCCCGACCGAAGGTCGGCGCGATCCGCTCCAGCATGCGCCCCGTGCCGGTGCCGAGATCGAGAAAGGCTCCGCGCGCGCCCTCGCGGGCGGCGGCTTCCACGGCGGCTTCAACCGCCTCATCAGGCACATGCAACGAGCGCAGCCGGTCCCAGTCGCGCGCAACGCTGGCGAAATAGCCCTGTGCAGCCTCGGCGCGCGACATACGCACCGCCGACAGCCGCTCACGATCGGCAGCGAGCACCGGATCGCGCGGATCGAGCCAGGCCGCGAGCGAAGCGGCGAAGGCCCCGCCCGCCCCGGTCTCGTCGAGACGGAAGAAGGCCCAGGCCCCCTCGCGCGAACGCCGCACCAGCCCGGCCTCGGTCAGCAATTTGAGATGGCGCGAAATGCGCGGCTGCGACTGGCCGAGAATGTCGGTCAGATCCGACACCGACAATTCGCCCTCGGAGAGCAGCGCCAGGATACGCAGCCGCGTCTCTTCACCGGCCGCGCGCAGGCCGGCGAGCAGAACATCGGACGAGACCATGGTCGGCTGGCGCAAGCGCTCGAACTCCAAGGTGAAGCCAAGAAAGATATAAAGATATCTTTATGTCAATCATGACGTTCACGCAAGCTCAATCTGTGCCGGCGCCCCTCGCCGCGCGGCGCTCGCCATCGCCCGTCCGAGCGCGCTGAACAGGCGCGGATCGCCGGACTGCGCGACATTGAAACGGAGGAACCGGCTCGCCGATTGCGACAGGCTGTAGACATTGCCCGGCGCCAGGACGATGTCCTCGGCCAGCAATTGCCGCGCGATCACCGACGAATCCAGCCCCTCGGGCAGAACACACCACAGGAACATGCCGCCGCGCGGTTCTATCCAGGGCTGGATGCCCATCGCCTTGAGCCGCATCGAGGTCTCGCTCATGGCGCGCGCCAGACGTGCGCGCAGGCCATCCATGTATTTGCGATAGCTGCCATCCCTGAGGATGGTCAGGACCATCTCGGCCGCGAGGCGGCCGGTGCCGAAGGAGGCAGCAATCTTGAGATCGATCAGCCCCTCGATCCAGTCCCGCCTTGCCGCGATGTAGCCACAGCGCACCGAAGCCGAGAGCGACTTGGAAAAGCTGCCGATCTGGACGACGCGGTCGAGTCCGTCGAAGGCGGCCAGGCGCGGGGCCGGCTCCAGCTCGAAATCGGCGAAGATATCGTCCTCGATGATCGTCAAGCCGAACTGGTCGGCGAGCTTCAGCACCCGGTGAGCGACGACTGGCGAAAGCGTCGCGCCAGTCGGGTTGTGAAGCGCGGAATTGGTGATGTAGAGGCGCGGGCGATGCTCCGCCAGCACCTGCTCGAACTGCACGGTATCCGGCCCGTTCTGGGTATAGCGCACGCCCACGATGCGGACGCGATGCGCCCGTAGCAGGGCGTGAAAGTTGAAATAGCAGGGATCGTCGACGAGGACCGTGTCACCCGGCTCGACCAGAAAACGACAGGCGAGGTCAAGCGCCTGCGTACCGGATTCCGTCAGCATGATCCGGTCCGGCCCGACCTCGATGCCGTGGAGCGCCATGCGGCGGGCCAGAGCCTGCCGCAGCGGCGCCAAGCCCAGCGGCGTGCCGTAATCCGCCAGCGTTTCGGCTGGCGCACGCGACAGCACCCGCAGCGCCCGGCGCATGCTGTCCTCCGGCAGCCAATCGGCCGGCAGCCAGCCACAGCCTGGCTTGAGCACGCCGTCACCGGCATCGAGCGATTGCCGCGAGACCCAGAACGGATCGACCGCACGCTCGAGCCTGGGGCCCAGATCGGCGACCGAGAATGGCGGCGCATGTCCCACCACATAAAAGCCGGAGCCGCGCCGCGCCTGGATCACGCCTTCGGCGGCAAGACGATCATAGGCCTCCACCACGGTCGATTTCGAAACGCCCATCGTCTCGGCGAAGCTGCGCAGCGAAGGCAGCTTGGCTCCCGGCGCAAGTGTGCGCCCCGCAATCCGCTGGTTGACGACCGCCATGACGCGCTCGACCAGCGTGCCGTCATCGCCGTTGGGCGGTGCTCGATCATGCATCCGTATCGCTCCCGAAAGCAGCACAGTTTGCATCAACTGTATTGAACTGTCTCTAGCAAACCGCCGCCGCGCCCTCGATGCAGGTCGAAATCGGAGCGTGATCGATGGACAAGACCTTGAGCGGCTGGATCAACGGCTTGATCGGAGTGCTGATCTTCAGCGGCTCGCTGCCTGCGACGCGGGTGGCGGTGGCTGATTTCGACCCCGTCTTCCTCACCGCCGCGCGGGCCGCCATCGCCGGCATCCTCGCGCTCGGGCTCCTGCTCGCCTTCCGCCAGAACCGGCCGGAACGAGGGGATGTCGTCCCGCTCATCGTGGTCGCGCTCAGCGTCGTCGTCGGATTTCCGTTCCTGACGGCGCTGGCGCTGAAGCACGTCACCTCGGCCCATTCCATCGTCTTCATCGGGCTGCTGCCGCTGGCGACGGCGATCTTCGGCGTGCTGCGCGGCGGCGAGCGTCCACGCCTGGCCTTCTGGCTGTTCTCCTGCTTTGGCAGCGCACTCGTCGCCGGCTTCGCCATGACCCACGGCTTCGACGCCTCACCGCTGGGCGATCTCCTGATGCTCGCCGCCATCACCATCTGCGGCCTCGGCTATGCCGAAGGCGCGGCGCTGTCGCGCAGGCTCGGCGGCTGGCAGGTGATCTCCTGGGCGCTGGTCCTGGCCTTGCCGATCATGGCGGCGCTCATGCTCGGCACCATGCCGGCGTCGCTCGCGCAGACGGGCGGCCCGGCCTGGCTCGGCCTCGGCTATGTCTCGCTGTTCAGCATGCTGATCGGCTTCGTCTTCTGGTATCGCGGCCTCGCCCAGGGCGGCATCGCCGCCGTCGGGCAGTTGCAATTGCTGCAGCCCTTCTTCGGATTGCTGCTGGCGTCGATGCTGTTGAACGAGGCGGTCAGTTGGCAGATGGTCGCCGTCTCGGCGGCCGTCGCGCTCTGCGTCGCGGGAGCCAAGCGTTTCGCGCGCTAGCCCGGGCCGCGCTCAGCGGTGCTCAAGAGCATCCGCAGCCATCGTCACGATACCGCGAGCAAGGCTCCTTGGCTTTCGCCGCGACGAAGAACCGCCCGCGATCTCCTGCGCAAAGGCATTCGCTATCGCAGCAGCCAGGATGCGATCTCCAGACATAGTCCAAGCTCGAAAGGGTCAGATCAGCTGGAGCGATCCCGCCGCCGTCTTGCCGCGCTCGGTCTTGAGCTCGAACGAGACTTTCTGCCCTTCCGTCAGGGTCATCAGGCCTGCTTCCTTTACGGCAGTTATATGGACGAACACGTCCTTGCCGCCGTCAGCAGGTTGAATGAAACCAAAGCCCTTCTCAGTATTGAACCATTTTACGGTTCCGGTCGCCATCGCCGCATCCTTTGGAGCCACGCATCTTGCCAGCCGACGGATGCAAGCGTCCGAAGGCCGCGCCCTCGAAGGATTGACCGAAAATTCATCCTTGTCGAGACCAAAGGGAATGCAGAGCGCGAGGCGATCCGATCAAGACTTGGTCAGAATGAAGCTTGCCGTTTCCGACGCCCGCGACGAGCCGCCGAGATAGATTTCGAAGGTTCCGGGGTCGAGGACATAGCGCCCGTCGTCGTCATGGATGCCGAGCCGGGCCACATCCAGCTTGAAGCGCACCGTCCGCGTCTCCCCGGCGCGCAACGCGATCTTCTCGAATGCCTTCAATTCGCGCAGCGGCCGCGAGCGGCTGGCGACGGGTTGGCGGATATAGAGCTGCACCACCTCCTGCCCGTCGCGCGAGCCGGCATTGCCGACATCGACCGAGACCTCGACCGTTCCGTTCATCGGCACGCTCGCCTTGTCGACACGCGGATTGGCGTAGGTGAAGCGGGAATAGGACAGGCCGTAGCCGAACGGGTAAAGCGCCTCGTTCTTCTCGTCCATGAAGATGGATTCATAGCGCTGGCGGACCTTCTCCGGCCGGCCGGTCGGCAACTGGTCGTAGTAAACCGGGATCTGCCCGACCGAGCGTGGAAAACTCATCGGCACGCGCCCTGACGGATTGACCTTGCCGGTCAGGACATCGGCGATGGCAGTGCGCCCTTCCGTGCCGCCATGGAAGGTCTGGACGATCGCCGCGACATGGGCCTCGGCCCAGCTCAGCACCAAAGGCCGCGCAGTCGCCAGCACCAGCACGACCGGCTTGCCGGTTGCGACAAGCGCCTCCAGCAGTTCCTGCTGCACCCCGGGCAGGCCGAGATTGGTGCGCGAGGCGCCCTCGCCCATGAACTCGCAATCCTCGCCCAGCATCGCGACGATCACGTCGCTTGCGGCGGCCGCGCGCAGCGCCGCGTCCTTGTCGGCGAACTCCGTGCCGCAGGCCTTGCTGAAGGCGGGCTCGTAGGCCACACTCGCATCAGCCGGCAGCCGCTCCTTCAGCGCCTCGGGCAGCGCCTGGATGACCCGCCGGCCAAGGCCCGCCGGGTCGGTCCAGACCCGCTCATCCTCGGGGCGCGCCATGGCGCCGATGACCGCGACCGATTTGACGCCCGCCGCGATCGGCAGCGTTTCATTGGCGTTCTTCAGCAGGATCACGCCTTCCTGGGCAGCCTTCAGCGCCACGTCGCGGGCGGCCTGTGTCTGCATCAGCGCCGGCGCCGCGGCCGGGTCGATATCGGCGCGCTCGAACAGGCCGAGATGGAATTTCACCCGCAGCACCCGGCGCACCGCCTCGTTCAGCGCCTTCATCGGCACGCGGCCGGCCGTCACCTCGTTGCCGAGATGCTTGAGGTAGACATCGCCCATCATGTCCATGTCGATGCCGGCGAGCAGCGCCTTGCGCGCGGCCTCGGCATCATCCTTGGCGACACCGTGCAGCCTGAGTTCGGTGATCGAGCCGAAATCCGAGGTGACGAAGCCCTTGAAGCCCCATTTCCCGCGCAGCAGGTCGGTCAGCATGCCGCGATGGGCGGTGGCCGGCATGCCGTTCAGCGCGTTGAACGCCGCCATCGCCGTCATCGAGCCGGCTTCGAACGAAGCCTTGAACGGCGGCAGGTAGAGATCGTGCAGCTGGCTCGTCGGGATCCAGGTCGAATTGTAGTCGCGGCCCGCCTCCGCCGCGCCATAGCCGACGAAATGCTTCACCGTGGTCGCGACACCGCCGCGCTGATAGCCATGGGTGCGCGCCGCCGCCACGACCGAGGCGAGATACGGATCCTCTCCCGCCCCTTCCAGCACCCGGCCCCAGCGCGGATCGCGCGAGATGTCGACCATCGGAGCGAACGTCCACTGGATGCCCGCGGCGCGCGCCTCGCGGCCGGTCCAATAGGCCGCCGCCTCGATCAGCCCGGGATTCCAGGTCGAGGCCTGGCCAAGCGGCAGCGGGAAATAAGTGGAGAAGCCGTGGACCGCGTCGAGCCCGATGATCACCGGGATCTTCAGGCGTGATTCGCGCGCGGCGTGCTGGACGGCGAGTACCTCGCTGGGCACGACGAAGTTCATCACCCCGCCCATGCGGCCGGTCTTGATCTGGTTGATGTCGAAGCCGTCGCCGCGCCCCGAGAGATGGAGCTGCCCGACTTTCTCCTCCAGCGTCATCTTCGCCAGCAGCGCATCGATGCGCCGTTCGATCGCGGCGGCCTCGCGCCCGGTCTTCCAGGCGACGGTGTCATCGGCAAAGGCGTCACCGATAAAGACTTGGGGCGCAACAAGGCAGAGCAGGAACGCAGCGACGAGCCGCAGGATCATGGAACAGGTCTCGCTCACTGGCGGAAAGGATGGTCCGGCCCTACAGGATCGCTCCGCATGGCTCAACCGTTGCATCGCCGCAGGGCGAGCCCTGCCGAAGGCGCGCGAACCGGGATGACGCGATGACGCAAGCTGCTATGGCCTTGGAGACGGGCGAACGCCACCGCTTCTATGAAGACGTGATGGCGATGCTGCTCGGCACGTTGATGGTGAGCATCGGCATCGTGCTCTACACCAAGGCGACCTTGCTCACGAGCGGGGCGGCGGGCCTGGCGCTGCTGCTGCAATTCAGCACCGGCATCAATTTCGGGATCCTGTTCTTCGCCCTCAACCTGCCCTTTTACTGGCTGGCGATCCGGCGCATGGGCTGGCGCTTCGCGGCGCGCACCTTCATTGCGGTCGGGCTTGTCTCGGTCTTCACCTGGGCGACGCCGGCCTGGCTCCGGATCGAGGCGGTCGATCCGCTCTATGCCGCGATCGCGGGCGGCAGCTTCATGGGGCTCGGCCTGCTTGCGCTCTTCCGCCACCGCACCGGGCTTGGCGGCATCAACATCCTGGCGCTCTATCTGCAGGAGGCTCATGGCGTGCGCGCCGGCTGGTTCCAGCTCGGTGTCGATGTGGTGATCCTCGCTGGCGCGCTCTTCCTGCTGCCGCTCGACAAGGTGCTGATCTCGCTTGCCGGCGCGGCCGTGCTCAATCTCATCCTCGCGATCAACCACAAGCCCGGGCGGTATATGGGGGTGTCGTAGGGGACGGTTGCCACCTGCAAATTTCCATGCGACCGAGCCTTCAAACGAACGCGTGGAGGCGACGACCATGGCCCAGCTCCTGACCATCGAAGACCTGCGCCTTCAGGCCAAGCGCCGCGTGCCGCGCATGTTCTACGATTACGCCGATTCCGGCGCCTGGACCGAGGGCACCTACCGCGCCAACGAGGCCGATTTCGCCGCGATCAAACTGCGCCAGCGCGTCGCCGTCGACATGACCAACCGCACGCTGGCTTCGACCATGGTCGGCCAGCCCGTCGCCATGCCGGTCGCGCTCGCCCCCACCGGCCTCACCGGCATGCAGCACGCCGATGGCGAAATCCTCGCCGCCCGCGCCGCCAACAAAGCCGGCGTGCCCTTCACGCTCTCGACCATGAGCATCTGCTCGCTCGAGGACATCGCCAGCCATGTCGGCAAACCTTTCTGGTTCCAGCTCTATGTGATGAAGGACCGCGACTTCATCGCCCGGCTGATCCAGCGCGCCAAGGATGCCGGCGTCACCGCGCTCGTGCTGACGCTCGACCTGCAGATCCTCGGCCAGCGCCACAAGGACATCCGCAACGGCCTCAGCGCACCGCCCAAGCCCACCATCGCCAACCTGATCAACCTCGCCACCAAGCCGCGCTGGTGCCTGGGCATGCTCGACACGCCGCGCCGCTCCTTCGGCAACATCGTCGGCCACGCCAAGGGCGTCGGCGATCTCTCCTCGCTCTCCTCCTGGACCGCCGAGCAGTTCGACCCGGCCTTGAGCTGGGACGACGTCAAATGGATCAAGGACCTCTGGGGCGGCAAATTGATCCTCAAGGGCATCCTCGACCCCGAGGATGCCGAGATGGCGGCCAAGAGCGGCGCCGACGCGCTGATCGTCTCCAACCATGGCGGCCGCCAGCTCGACGGCGCGCTGTCCTCGATCGCGGCGCTGCCGGCGATCGTCGAACAGGTCGGCGGGCGCATGGAGATCCTGTTCGACGGCGGCATCCGCTCCGGCCAGGACGTGATCAAGGCGCTGGCGCTCGGCGCCCACGGCACCTTCATCGGCCGGGCCTTTCTCTACGGGCTGGGCGCCATGGGCGAGGAAGGCGTGACCCGCTGCCTCGACATCATCCGCAAGGAACTCGACATCACCATGGCGCTGTGCGGCCTGCGCGATGTGCGCGATGTCGATGGGCGGATTCTGGTGAAAGGGCGAGCCTGAAACCGCTGCTGTCCTCAGGCCTGATCCGCATCCTTGCGCAGAATGACATCGGTGGTGATCTCGTCGCCCTTCCTCAGGATGGTGAAATCGGGCCGGGCATCCGGGACGAACAGAAGCCGCGGCAAATAGGCGTAGGTAGCGCGCTCGATCGTACGACCGGGAAGAACGTCGAAAATCAGGCTGTAGCTGCCGATAGGCAGCTCGAAATCGTGCGTATTGAGCACGGTCCCGACCGAGACGCGCCCCGTACTCACCTCGAAGGGCACGGATAACGCCCACAGCGCCTCCGGCGGGAGCTGATAGGGCAGCGCGAGCGCCTCAACGTGCAACAGGCACGCGCCGTCATGGTCGGGGACGCCGAACGCCACGGTTTCCGGCCGCCAGGCAAAACCTTGCGCGACATGGTCGTCGCTCCACAGCAAACCCGGTCGCGGCAGGTTCGTCCGGAAGGCGATGATCTGCGTGTAGAGAACCGTCAGGGGAAATTCGAGCATCAGGGGCCCACCATCATCGTGATTTTGCAGCCCTCGGGCACACCGGTCAATTGGCTGGTCATCTGGCCGCCGGCGCTGCGATTGTCGCTGAGGGGCACATGGCGCACGCTGGCGGTGGCGCCGCCCTCGATAAATGTGGCCGGCGGGTACTCATCGCGGTCCATGCCTCGCACGATCGGAAGCTTGCTTGTCGCCGCCGCCCGGCGCGCCGCGACGGCAGCCGGATTGCGATCCAGCGTCAGCACGGAAGGCTGCCCGGCGGCTTGGGCGTCCAGGATATGCTGGGCCGCCAGAGGCGACGCCGAACGCGAGATCACCAGATTGCGGTGGCAAGGGCAGTCTTCGCAGGTGTCGTCCGCCGCCGAGTCACGCAAAGCCGTGCCGGCGCGGCCAATCGCCCTGCCGGTCTGTCGAATGGCCTCCTGTCCGGCCGGCGTGGCTGCGACCGTGGCGAGCCCGAGAGCGCCCATCAGCCAATAGACGGCAGCCGGCACGGCGGGAAGGGCGAAAACCATTTACGGGCTTCCCGCAGTAACCATGAAAGCCTGCAGGAAGGCATTCAGGGCCTCTTCCGGCGGCATTCCCGACGTCGTCAGCAGGTGCTTGATCTCATAGGAATCGGCGACCTTGCCATCGGTCAGAAGCCAGAGGAACGCCCAAAGCCCCAGTGCCCGTTCTGTTCGCAGCCCCATATCGCGCCCGAGGCGCTCACTGTGTGCCACCAGGTTCAACAATGCCGCCGGAGGCAAATTCGCCGCCTTGTCGGGGCTGACCTCGCGGAGGTAGTTGCAGATGCGTCCGCGGCTCTCGGTAACACGCGCATGGCTCAAGCCGGCGACCTGTTCGGGCGAGAACCGGAGCATTCCCGTGTCGGCTGCCGGCAGCGTTTGCGGGCGCAAGCGCTTCGACACGCCGCCCGCAACCCCGGCGTCGAAACAGAGCCCGAGGCCCGGCCCGAGGAAGCGCGCGATCTGCCCGGGCCGCAGCAGCGGCAGCACCTGTCCAAGCACGACGGCGTCCCAGTGCCGAAAGATCACCGTCTCATAAGCGGGCGCGTCTTCGGATGCCCTGTTCTGGTTTGGAATCTCTGCCAGATTCAGTGTCCGCAGATGCCGAAACAGCGCGGCCTCTCCCTCCGACCAGGACCAGAATACCGGCAAGCGACGTGCTCCGTGGCAGGCCAAGAGGCGGCCTGTATCGTCAGGCTCCTGCAAAGCCACCAGGAACGGCCCTACCGACACAGCCTGCGGCTTGCCTGCCTCCAGGAACATCGGCCGCGCCTTGAGACCGTGCAGCTGGAGATCGCTGGCGAGGTCGTCAAACAGGGCACCATCGAGCACAGCAAAGATTTCATTGGGCAGGCTGGCCACAGCTGCCTTCAAGGCGGCGCCATTGAGCTGCAACGAGGCAGGTGCCAGCGGCACGAAGTCCCAATCGATGCTCAAGCGCTGCCCCTCGCCAGGCAAAGCATCTCAGGCCCGCAGGAAAGGAGAATTGTTCTGCGCCGCGCTTTTCATGCACGGCTTATCGGGACCATGCGCCGCGCCGGCCGCGCCCATATTGGCGCCCGCGCTCGACAGGTCGCCGATCAGGACATTGGCCTGTCCCGTGATGATCACCCCGCCATGCGTGGTCGTGTCGCCGATGCGCGCAGCCGGCTGGCCCATGATCAGCACGCTGGCCGAGCCTTTCACGATCATGTCCACCGGCCCGACGCAGATGCATTTGTCGGTGACCCGCGCCGCCGGCAGGCCGCCGATCAGCACGGTCGGCGCGCAGGGTGGGATGATCGGCCCGCCGACATGCGGCACCGGTCCCGGCGAAATCATCGGGCAGTTGTGCATGTCGGTCACGCGGGCGGCCGGCATTCCCATGACAGGCTCCTCGGTCTCCGGAGAGATCAAACCACCGTCATGACAGTTGCATGACGCGGCTCAGACAACTTTTATGATCCATAGCGTCGGGAAGGCTGTCAACGCGCACAAAGCGCGCCACAGCCATGATCAATCCATCATGGTGCGACACGCATGATGAGAACCAGGCACAGTGCGACGAGGCGAGAACAGCCCCTCGGCGCAAGAATGTCCCGTACCGGATGCGTTAGGGAATCGTGACGTAGATGCCGAGTTGGCGCGTCTTGTCTCCCTCCACTCGCAAAATGGAAGGACGCGGGCCCTGCTCCAAGGCATCCGCGCAAACGCGGCCACGATCAATCGGCCGTCAGGGCCTCGAGCGGCGCCACCAGCGTGAAAATGACACCGGTCGGCGGGTATTCCATCGCGGCCGTACCGGCAAAATAGCCTGCCAGTGCTCGTTCGATCATGCGTGAGCCGAACCCGGCCTGCGATGGCGGGCTGACGACCGGCCCACCTATCTCCCGCCACGCGAACCGGAACTGCGGCGGATTCGCACCGCGATCGATCGTCCAGGCCACGTCGATCCGGCCAACCTCTCCCGACAGGGCGCCGTATTTCATCGCATTGGTCGTCAACTCGTGCAGCGCCAGCGACATCGCCAGCGCGCATTTCGAGGACAATTCGACATCGGGACCGTCAAATCTAATCCGGTCCGCCTCGCCCTGAGGCATCACGACTCTGGCGACGAGCTCATGCATGCGAGCTCTCGACCAGACCGACTGCGTCAGCAGATCCTGGGCATCGCCCATGTTTTTCAGCCGGTCCATCAGCGCGGCCTTGGCATCGGCCAATTCCACGCCGCTCCTCAGCGTCTGGTTCGCGATCGCCTGGATCATCGCGATGGTGTTCTTGATGCGATGCTTGAGCTCCAGCGCGAGCAGTCGCTGACGCTCCTCGGCGCGCTTGAGCTCCGTGACGTCGCGGGAGACCGACAAAATGCTTTCAGGACGCCCGTCCGGACCCAGGATGGGCGAAACCTGCACATCCCACCAGCGCGGATTTCCCAGCGCGGTATTCGCAGCGCCCTGGAAACGCGAACTTCGTCCCGCTCTGGCCGCCTCGATCGCCGCCTTCGCATCGGCATTGCCGCCACCCTGCCAGAAGTCCGGCCAGAGACAACCCTTGACCGCATTGAAGTCGCTGATCTCCATCACGCGCTGGCCACCCTCGCTCATGAAGCTGAGCGCGCCGTCGAGGGTCAGGACCTTGATGCAGTCGTCCGATGCGGCGAGCAGGCTGCGCATGAACCTCGCATCGATCTCGTGCCGCTCCGGAGCTGGGCCTTTATCGGCGAGGTCGTGCACGGGTGGTTCGTTCCATTCACTGCGGAGACGTCAAACTCCGGCCTATAGAGGCGTGATCACGCCATGTCTGTGTCTTTTGACATATCAGCTACGCGCCAAACCCCGCATCGGAGGCACCCCCGACGCACAAAGCAAATTCGCAGCATGCGGCAAGCCCCGAAGCATGAGACAAGCCCGGGCCCATAAAGAAAGGGCCAGCGCTCCGGTCCGGGAACGCTGGCCCTGAAAGTCGAACCCGCCTCGTCAGCGCGAGAATTTCTTGTACTGGATGCGCTTGGGGATCGTGGAATCAATGCCCAAACGTCGCTTCTTGTCTTCCTCGTATTCCGCGAAATTGCCCTCGAACCATTCGACATGGCTGTCGCCCTCGAAGGCGAGGATATGGGTCGCGATGCGGTCGAGGAACCAGCGATCATGGCTGATGATCACGGCGCAGCCGGCATAGTCCTCCAGCGCCTCTTCCAGCGCCCGCAGCGTATCGACGTCGAGATCGTTGGTCGGCTCGTCGAGCAGCAGGACATTGGAGCCCGCCTTCAGCATCTTGGCGAGGTGGACGCGGTTGCGCTCGCCGCCCGAGAGCGAGCCGACCTTCTTCTGCTGGTCGCCGCCCTTGAAGTTGAAGGTCGAGCAATAGGCGCGTGAATTGATCTCGCGCTTGCCGAGATAAAGGATGTCGTTGCCGCCCGAGATCTCCTCCCAGACGTTCTTCTTGTCGTCGAGCGAGTCGCGGCTCTGGTCGACATAGCCGAGCGTGACGCTCTCGCCGATGGTGATCGTGCCGGAATCGGGCTTGTCCTGGCCGGTGATCATCTTGAACAGCGTGGTCTTGCCGGCGCCGTTGGGGCCGATCACGCCGACGATACCACCTGGCGGCAGCTTGAACGACAACCCGTCGATCAGCAGCTTGTCCTGGAAGCCCTTCGAGAGGTTCTCGAAATCGACGACGTTGTTGCCGAGCCGCTCGGCGATGGGGATGATGATCTGCGCGGTGTCCGGCCCCTTGTTGTTGGCCTTCTGCACGAGCTCGTCATAGCGCTGGATGCGCGCCTTGCTCTTGGCCTGGCGCGCCTTGGGCGAGGCCAGAACCCATTCCTGCTCGCGCTCCAGCGTCTTCTGCCTGGCTACGTCCTCGCGGCCTTCCTGGGCGAGGCGCTTCTGCTTCTGCACCGACCAGGCCGAGTAATTGCCCTCATAGGGAATGCCCTGGCCGCGATCGAGCTCGAGGATCCAGCTGGTGACGTTGTCGAGGAAGTAGCGATCATGGGTCACGATCAGGATCGCGCCCGGATAGGTCCGCAAATGGCCTTCCAGCCAGGCGGTGGTCTCGGCGTCGAGATGGTTGGTCGGTTCGTCGAGCAGCAGGAGTTCCGGCTGCTCCAGCAAAAGCTTGCAGAGCGCGACGCGGCGGCGCTCGCCGCCCGAGAGCTTCGAGACCTCCCAGTCGTCGGGCGGGCAGCGCAAGGCGTCCATCGCCTGATCGACCTTGGAATCGAGATCCCACAGGCCCTTGGCCTCGATCTCGTCCTGCAGCTTGGTCATCTCGTCGGCGGTCTCGTCGGAATAATTCATCGCGAGATCGTTGTAGCGATCCATGATCGCCTTTTGCGGCGCCACGCCGAGCATGACGTTGTCGCGGACATTCAGCGTCTCGTCGAGCTTGGGCTCCTGCGGCAGGTAGCCGACGCGCGCGCCCTCGGCGACCCAGGCCTCGCCGGTCCACTCCTTGTCGAAGCCGGCCATGATCTTGAGCAGGGTCGACTTACCCGCGCCGTTGACGCCGAGCACGCCGATCTTGGCGTCGGGGTAGAAGGAGAGATGGATGTCCTTGAGGATCTGCTTGCCGCCCGGATAGGTCTTCGACAGGCCGCGCATATGGTAGATGAACTGACGGGACATGGGGCGTGCGGGCTCCGCTGCGGACTCGGGCGTGCGAGATGTGTCGGGAAATCTGGCGCGTATGTAGCGAGACGAGCCGCTCCCCGCAACCGGTGCGGTGCAAGCCGCCGGTCTCACGTGTTGCGCATGGTGTCCTCGCTTCGCCGCCTCTACCCTGTGAAGATCGGCTTCAGCGCAGCCCGCTGTTCGACGATGAAGTCGAAGAAGGCCGCGATGCGGGGCGTGCGCCGGAGATCGGGGTGAGCCAGGATTCGCCAGCTTCGCGTCAGCTCCGGGATCGGGCCGAGGATCCGCACCAGACCGTCATCGGCGTCTCCGAGCGCGGTTGGCAATGGGCCGATTCCCACGCCGGATTTGACGGCCGAAACCAGGCCAAGGACGCTGTTGTTGCGCACGGCGAAGCGGGCCGCCGGTGCGACCTCCGCAAGCCATGTCAGCATGCGGTGCGAGCTGAACGTCGTCTCGAAGCCGACCAGCGGGTGCTGCGCCATTTCCTGCACCGTCGCCGGCCTACCGTGCCGCTCGACATAGTCGGGGCTGGCATAGATCGCCCAGAGCGAGTCGGCGATCTTGCGTCCGACGAGTTCGTCATCGGTGTCGCCAGAGCGGAAGGCGACATCCGCCTCGCCCTGAGACAGATCGAGATAGCGATCGCTGGTCACGAACTCGACGCGCAGCTTCGGATGGCGCGCATGGAAGGCGTCGAGCAGCTTCGACTGGACGATGCGCAGCACCAGCGGCTCGGGACAGGTGACGCGGATCACGCCGTCGAGTTCGCGGGCAGTGTCGTCGAGATACCGCTCCAACTCGGCCACGGCGCGCGCAACGCTCTCGGCCATCGGCAACAGGCTCAAGCCATCTGCCGTGAGCCGATATCCGGCAGGGTGCCTGACGATCAGCGCGCGACCGATCCGCCGCTCGAGCTCCGAAAGCCGTCGCTGCACCGTTGTCTGACTAAGGCCCAGCGATTTCGCCGCCGCGATCATGCTCTGATGCTGCGCGACCGCAAGGAAAGGCTTCAGATCGTTCCAATCGAACATGCTCGACCTTGCAGTCTTGCGGCCCCTGTCCGCAGAATTGAGGCTGCCATAGTCCTCAGCTCAAGCCTACCCTTTCGGCAGTTCTGACGAGGCGTCAGACCCAAGTCGGAGGACAACGCCATGCGCATGTCGTCATGCTCGGCCGCAGCAGCAGTCGCGGGTCTTCTTCTGGGCGCCAGCGCGCAAGCGCAGGAGGCCGGCCTCGCGAAGCCGAACCTCGTGCTGCGCCAACTCGTCGAGGCCATGCCGCGTGACGCCTCGCAGGAAGTCCGCATCCTGACCGCGACCTTCAAGCCCGGCGACAGGACCGTCCGGCACAGCCACCGCTTTCCCGTGACGGTCTATGTCCTCGAAGGCGCCTTCACGCTGGAACTGAAGGGCCAACCAGCCGTGGTGGTAAAGGCCGGCGAGGCCTATGTCGAACCGCCGCATGTCGAGATGGTCGGCTACAACCGCAGCGCCGTCGAGCCGACGAAGGTGGTGATATTCTATGTGAGCGGCCACGACACGCCATTCCTCGACCCGCTTCACTGACGCGGCCACGCGAAATCTTCCGACGGCCTCTCGCTTCACAAACGCACCAGCCCCGCTCCTGCCCACTTCCCCCGGCTCGGCAATTACCTGAGCGCGTGGACGCTGGAACGACGCGGGTAGCCAAGATGAATCCGCCCACCATCCAGGGACACAGGCCTCGCCGGCCTATTTCTTGTCGAGGCCTGCCATGATCTGAGCAGGGTCGACTTACCCGCACCGTTGACGCCGAGCACACCAATCTTGGCGTCGGGGGACAAGGAGAGATGGATGTCCTGGAGGACCTGCTTGCCGCCCCGATAGGTCTTCGACAGGCCGCGCTTATCGCAGATGGAGTGACGAGACATGGGGCGTGCGGGCTCCAGTGTGGACTTGAACCCGCAAGATTGTGTCGGGAAATCTGGCGCGCGGGTAGCGAGGCCGGGCTGATGCCGCAGCCGCACGCTGCCGGCGCGCCACGGCAATCATGCGCAGGGGGCAACGAAGCGGCTGGCTGTCGTCAGGGCAGACAGGCGGTATTGCGACCATTTGCGCCGGGTTAGCGCCAGCCCCTGCCGCTTGCGTCGCTGCAGCCATAAGGCGGGATCGATCGCGCGAAGCGCTCCTTCAGCCGGCTGCAGCCCCATGCCCGCAGGCTCTCCGGCAGGCGGCTGTTGATCGCGATTCCGACCTCGTCATAGGGGCTCGTGGCGTTGGCCACATAGTCGTACCAGCGATAGCCGAACGTTACGCCAACGCCTATGGCGATCGCAAGGACGACCCGCGCGATGGTTCGGGCCAGCCCTATTTTGACAGGCGCTGCAGGCGGGCGATCCTGGCTCACGGTGCGCCGCTGGCGTGCGGTGTAGATCTGCGCGGCAACGAGCAATGCGACACCCAGTCCGATGGCGATGCCGCCATATTGGCCCAGCAACGGCAGAATCTCCGCCTTCACGAATTGCTGGCCGCCGCTATCGGGCACGACGAAACGCGATCCGCCATCGACGCGTTCCCAGCCGGAAATCCTGAAGGCATAGAAAAACGCGACGAGACCGCCGGCAAAGAAGATCAAGGCGACCAGCCTGAAGCGGTTGGGTAGCGACATGGCGTCCTCCAGGAGACAGGCCAGGTTCGATAGTGGGGTGGAGCGCACCTGTCCACGACCCGGAACGTCCCTCACGAAACCGCCATCACAACGTTGAACCCCTTCCACCGGCCCAGCTTTTGCCTAAGCTTTTCCGGGCTGGGAGAATACGGGAGCGGCGGATGAGCTTTTGGAGCACGCTGATGCGCTTCGGCCTTGGGCTCGCCGCCTTGGCCGGGCTGATGGCCTCCCCCGCCCGCGCCCAGTCCGACGAGCCCGGCTGCCGGCCCGAGATGGCGAGCCTGCGCGCGCCGATCCAACGCGCCGCGCTCGCCAAGGACGAGGTCCGCCTCACCTTTGTCGGCCACGCCACCTTCCTGATCGAGACGCCGGGCGGCGTCAGGGCCGCGACCGACTACAACGATTATGTCCGACCACGTGAGACGCCCGACATCGCCACGATGAACAAGGCGCATTCGACGCATAATTCACGCAACCCGGATCCCGCGATCAAACAGGTGCTGCCGGGCTGGGATCCCAGCGGCCAGGGCGCCGCGAAACATGATGTGACGCTCGGCGATATGCGCGTGCGCAACGTGCCGACCAATATCCGCAGCTACTCCGGCGCCACCGATTATGACGGCAATTCGATGTTCGTCTTCGAGATCGGCGATCTCTGCATCGCCCATCTCGGCCATCTGCACCATCCGCTGGAACCCGGCCATCTGCGCGCCCTCGGCCGCGTCGACATCGTGCTTTTCCCGGTCGATGGCAGCTACACGCTCGACCAGGAAGGCATGGTCGAGGTGCTGAAATCGCTGCAGGCCAAGGTGATGATCCCGATGCATTTCTTCGGCGGCTCCAGCCTGGAGCGCTTCCTGCGCCGAACCGACGGCGTCTGGGCCACCGAGCGCAAGACGGAGCCGACAATCACCCTGACCAAGGCCGGCCTTCCCGCACAGCCGACCATCATCGTGCTGCCGGGTAGCTAACCCCCATCGCTCGCCATTCGGCTTAACCTCGCGCTTAGGTTGTTCCGACGTCGCGCTTTGCAAATTCCGCTGGGGCCGGCAGGTTGAGACTGCCCGCTAAAGCAGAGGAATGCGGCATGCTCAGGGTTCTCGCGATCGCCATCATCGCTACCGCCTGCCTGCCGGTCGATGCCGAGGCAGCAAGGCTGCGCTTCGGCAAGCGCTCTTCCAGCGGCAGCGCCACCGTCATCCCCGTGCCGCGCGCCGGGCACGCGTCGACTCCGGCCGAGCCCGCTTCTCTCGAAGCTCGCCGGGTGCCCTTCCCGTCGCCGAGCGCGGACCGGCCGGTCCCGCTCCGGGTCAGTTCGAGCGAAGGCACGAAAGTCTGGTGCCACAGCGAGGTGGTGGTCGGCGGCTTCTGCATCATGCACTGACGCCACGAGATGCACTGACGCAACGAGGTCTGGCGGCGCGTTTCCGCGCCGGCCGGTTAACGCCCCGCTTAGATTGATCGCAGATGCGGCTTTCACAGCCGCCTGCGATGAGGCAGCGTGCACGCCATTCATGGGGAAATGGCATGCTGCGTCTCGTCCTGGTCTGCACTGTGGCAGCCTTTCAATTGTCTGCGGCCTCTGCCGTTGCGCAATCCAGTTCCAATCCGGACAACATCAGCTCGAGCAGCCCCAGCTCGAGCCATGACGGGGGCGTTGTCGAGCCCCCCTCCGTGCCCCTGGGTCCCAGCATCCAGGCGGTGCCGCAGGGATGGCAATCCTCGCGCAACAACAAGCCGGGAGAGGCTCCCAGATCAGCCTGCCAAAGCGACCACAACGTCGGCGGCTTCTGCCTGCTGAACTGAGCCGCCGTTGCTCTGGAGGGATCGCGTCTAGGTGTTGACGCCGCCATCGATGGCGAAACCAGCGCCGGTCACGAAGCGCGCCTCCTCGCTGGCGAGATAGGCCACGAGCCCGGCGATATCCTCCGGCTTGCCATAGCGCGGAATCGCCATCTTGGCGCGCTGCGCATCGGCCCGCTCCCCGGTAGCCGGATTCATGTCGGTATCGGTCGAGCCGGGATGGACGATGTTGACGGTGACGCCGCGCGGCCCGAGATCGCGCGCCAGGCCCTTGGTGAAGCCGATCAGCGCCGCCTTGCTCATCGCATAGAGCGAGACGCCGGGCTCGACCACGCGCTCGGCCAGGCATGAACCGATCGAGATGATGCGTCCGCCTTCGCCGAGATGGGCGGCAGCCGCCTGCGACGCCAGCACGACGGCACGGATGTTCACCGCCAGCGTCGCGTCGATATCGGCAAGGCTCCACTCCGCGACCGGTCCGCCACGGAAGATGCCGGCATTGTTGACCAGGATGTCGAGACCGCCGAGCAGAGCAGCGGCCTTGCCGACGCAGTCCTTCACCGCTTCGGGATCGGCACTGTCGGCCGCGAGCGCGAAACCCTTGCGTCCGAGCGCCTCGATCTGGCCCACCACCGCCTGCGCCTTGTCCTGCGAGCGCTCATAGGTCAGCGCGACATCGGCGCCTTCCTGCGCCAGCCGCAGTGCGATTGCCGCGCCGATGCCGCGGCTCCCGCCGGTCACCAGCGCCTTCTTACCGATCAACCGTTCCATGAGAGATTCCTTTTTGTGTCGTTCGATACATAAATACTTGCGGCGCTTGCGGGCACTGGTCAAGCGATTTATGTATCGCTTGGCACAAAACGGGTGATCATGTCCGAGCGCGGCAGACCGAGAAGCTTTGATCGTGATGAAGCGCTGCGCCGCGCCATGGATCTGTTCTGGCGCAACGGCTTCCAGGGCACCTCGATGGGCGACCTGACCGAGGCGATGGGCATCGGCTCGCCCAGCCTCTACGCCGCCTTCGGCAGCAAGGAGGCGCTCTATCGCGAGGCGATGGCGCTATACGAGGCCTGCGACGGCAAGGAACTGGCCCAGGCGGTCGCCGAAGCCCCGACGGCCCGGGCCGCGATAGAAACCTTCCTGATGCGCTCTGCGGCAATGTTCACGCGGCCGGGCAAGCCGGCCGGCTGCATGGTCGTGCTGGCGGTGGTCCATGCCGGCGGCGCGAGCGAGGCGCTCCGGGCCGATTTGCGAGGCGTACGCGAGCGGGCGATCGCCAGCTTCACGCAACGGCTGCGCGGAGCGGTCGAAAGTGGCGAGTTGCCGGCCGCGACCGATACCGGGATGATCGCAAGCTTCTATGTCACGGTGCAGCAAGGCATATCGTTGCGCGCGCGCGACGGCGCCACGCGCCCCGAACTGGAGGCCATCGCCCAGGCCGCCATGATGGCCTGGAGCGGGCTCGTCGCGGTCGCCGCCTGATCCGTCCGCGCCGCCTGATCAGCCCGTCAACGCCTTGCGGCCCTCGAGCGGATAGGCCGGGTCGCTATAGCCCGGCGTCGAGGGATGGCCGGCGGGCACGAGCCCGTCCACCAGCGCCTCGTCCTCGGGGGTGAACGCGACATCGAGTGCCGCGAGATAGGCCTGCCACTGCTCCAGCGTGCGCGGCCCGGCGATCGCGGCGGTGAGGAAGGCATTGTTCAGGACCCAGCGTACCGCGAACTGGATCGGCGTCATGCCGCGCTCGGCGGCATGGGCCTTGATGGTCTGGGCGATGACGAGGCTCTCCTCGCGCCACTCCGTCTGCAGGATGCGCGTGTCGCCGCGCGCCGCGCGCGTGCCTTGTTGCGGCGCCTGGCCGGGCTCGTATTTACCGGTCAGCACGCCGCGCGCCAGCGGCGAGTAGGAGGCAACGCCGAGCCCGTAGAAGCCGCACGCCGGCAGATGCTCGACCTCGGGCATGCGGTTCATCGCGTTGTAATAGGGCTGGCTGACGACCGGCCGGTCGATGCCGAGATCGTCGCAGAGCCGGCAGATCTCGGCGAGCCGCCAGGAGCGGTAGTTCGAGACGCCGAAATGCCGGATCTTGCCCTGGGCGACGAGATCGCCGAGCCCGCGCACGGTCTCAGCCAGCGGCGTCGCATGGTCTTCCTTGTGCAGATAATAGATATCGATGAAATCGGTGCCGAGCCGGCGCAGACTGTCCTCGCAGGCCTGCATCAGCCATTTGCGCGAGAGCCCGACCCGGTTGGGTCCGGTTCCCATCTGGTTGGCGACCTTGGTCGCCAACACCCAGTCATGGCGTTGCGCGGCGATGGCGCGACCCGTCACCTCTTCGGAGCGGCCTTCATTGTAGACATCGGCCGTGTCGATGAAATTGATGCCGGCTTCGCGCGCATGATCGATGATCGCACGCGAATCCAGCTCGCTGGTCGCGCCGCCGAACATCATCGTGCCCAGGCATAAAGGCGAGACCTTGAGGCCGGAGCGGCCGAGCTGGCGATATTCCATGGATCAGACTCCGAGAGTTCGGGGCTGAGACCCTGCCCCAGCCTCGCGCCGCGCACCAGCGCGCCCCGCGCAGGGCTCGCCCGCCAAATCCTGTGCGCAACAAAATGCTTAACCTTTCATGTCAAGGTCTTGGCCTTGCTCTCATGGCCTCGCCTCGATGAATCTCGCCCAGCTCCTCCAGAGCCAGAACCTCGCCACTCTGCTGCAGGCGCTCGCGCCCACGGCCGAACTCGCGCCGGGCCAGACGGTCGAGGCACAGCTGCTGACGCTTGACGGCAACGGCCTGGCGACGGCGCTCATCGGCGACACCAAGATATCTCTCGTGCTCGCCGGCCCGGAAGCGAAGCAGGCGGCTCTGCTCCCCGGCACGACGCTGCTGCTCAGGATCGACGCCGCCGAGGAGCAAGGCGGAAGCCTGCGCGCGACCTTGGTCGAGATGCGCCCGCCCGCTCCCGCCAACGTTGCACCCACGACGCCGCAATCCACCCCGCAGACCAGCCAGGCCGCTCCTCCCAATCCGACGCCGACAGCCTCCCCGGCGACAACCTCCCCGGCCGAGGTCCCGCGCGCATCGGCCCCACTCCAGCCGAGCTCGCTGCTGCAAGCCGCGGCGACAGCCGATGCATCACGCCCGGCCACCACTTCCCAACCGGCGCAGTCGCAGGCCAACGCCGCCCCCTCGCCTCGCGCCATTGCCGGGCCTCTGCTTGGGCCGGTGCTGGCCAATCAGGACGGTCTCGCGCCGCTCTTCGCCAATCTGCGCAGCCTCTCCGAAGGCTCGGTCGCGCTCACCTTGCCCAAGCCGCTGCTGACCCTGATCGAGCGCGTCCTGGCCCAGGCCGTTCCTGTCGAACGCAGGCCGCTTGGGGCAGAGGTCCTGAAGGACGCCGTCCAGCGCTCCGGCCTGTTCATGGAGAGCCGCCAAGCCGCGACAAACCAAGCCGCGAGCCAACCCGTACCGCCGCAAGCCGACCTCAAGGCGAGCCTTGTGACGCTGCGCGACGCCCTTGCTGCCGTGATCGAGCGCTTCGAGCCGACGCCGGCCGGCAAGCCGCAAGCGGCGCTCCTGCTCTCGCCTCAGACGACCGCTGCGTCGACCGCGACGGCAAAACCCACGCCGCCGCGCCGCGACGGCCCGCTTGCGCTGCAGCCGATCGTGGAGCCGACCCTCGCGGCAGGCGAAAAGCCGCTGACGATCGCGCAGACCCTGCTGGAGCAGACCGACGCCGCCCTCGACCGCGTCACGCTTTCGCAATTCGCCTCGCTGCCGCTGGACGGCGCGCGGCCCGACCAGAACCATGCCCCGCGCTGGCTGACCGAGATCCCCCTCGCCTTCCATTCCGGCGCGGCCGTCTTGCCACTTCATATCGAGAAGGAGCCGCCCCGCCGCGGCCCCAACGGCGTCGAAGCGCCGCTCTGGCGCATCCGCTTCGCGCTCGATGTCGAGCCGATGGGCCCGCTGCAGGGCGTGGTCACGCTGCAGGGCCGCAGCGTCGGCGTCACGCTCTGGGCCGAGCGCGAGGAGACCAGCCGGCTGCTGCGCGGCGCCGCTCCCGGATTGGAGGCAGCGCTCGTCGATGCGCAGTTCGAGAATGGCGCCATCGATATCCACACCGGCCAGCCACGCGTGATGCAGCCGACCGCCGGCCAGTTCCTGGACCGGATGTCATGACCGGCCCCTCGCCCCGCCAGATCGCCGTCGCGCTCGAATATGATGGGCAGGGCGCGCCGCGCGTCACCGCCAAGGGCCGGGGCGAACTGGCCCAGCGCATCATCGAGACCGGCCGGGAGCACGGCGTCGCCGTCGAAGAGAACGCGGTGCTGGCGCAGGCGCTCTCGGCCGTCGAGCTTGACGACCAGATCCCTGAAGAGCTCTACCGCGCCGCCGCCCAGGTCATTGCCTTCGTGTTGTCGCTGCGCGGCGAGATCAAGCGCGTGCGGCGCGACGGCGTCTCGCCTTGAACGCCACAATCGTCGTCAGGCGCATCCGCCCTGCGGATTATGTCGAGCGCGGCGCCGCCTTCACCGAGCTGAGCCTGCGCGCGCTCGCCGCCAATCCGCATATGGCGCCAGCCGCCATCGCCGCCGCGCGCCTGCTCATACCCGACGACAGGATCATCGTGCTCGCCGCCTGGCAAAGCGAGGCGCTAGGCTCCGAGCGCCTCGCCGGCCTCTGGGCCTTGCATCGGAAACGCGACTGGCGCAGCGGTTTTGCACCCGTGCTCGTCGCGCCGCTGCTGCCACTCTACGAGGTCTCCTCGATTCCGGTTCTCGATCGCGACCTCGCCAACGATGCGGCAGAGGCCATGCTCCGTCACATCCTGGCCTCGAGTGACCTGCCCAAGACGCTGGCGCTGCCATTGCTGCCGCTGGAAGGGGCATGCCACGCCGTCCTCACCGAGGCCTTTCGCAGCACGGGCAGCCGGCTTGCCATCCATGAGCGCTGGAGCCGGCCGATGTTGCTGCCGGAAGCCGGTGACGACGCCGAGCGCTATCTCAGGCGCGCGCTCGGACAGAGCTACAAGAAGCGCATGCAGCAGTTCCGCACCCTCACCAAGGCGGGCGAGGCCGCGTTCCGGCGAGAGCGGGGCGGGGCCGCCCAAAACAGCTTCGACGCCTTCCTCGCGCTCGAAGCCGCCGGCTGGAAGGGCGAGGCCGGCACTGCGATCGCGCGGCTGCCGCGGGACACGGCCTATTTCCGCCTGCTCATCGCCGGTTTCGCGGCGCAGGACGCCCTGCAGGTCGACAGCTTACGACTAAACGGCGAGCCGATCGCCATGGGTCTGCTGATCGAGAGCGCCGGCACGCGGCATTTCCTCAAGATCGCCTATGACGAAAGCCAAAGCCGGCTCTCGCCCGGGCGGGCGCTCACCATCGCCATGCTCCAGGCCGATTTCGCCGGCACGCCGCCTGTCGTCTTCGACAGCGGCGCGGGGGACGGCGTCGATGCCGGAACCTATGTCTGGGGCGAGCGACGCGAGATGGGCCATGCGATCGTCACCCTCGGCAGCCGCCGGCCGGGCCTGCCGGAGCTGGCAGCGCATGCGCGCCAGAGGCTGCGCCGCCTGCGCAAGCGCCTCAAGGGCTGAGCTCGTCTTTTTCGGTAGCCCGCGCGGCGCCGATCGGTCACATCTGCCTCGCAGCGCTACGCCGGGGTTTCAGGACATGAGCACGGATATCAGGATCGGCATCGTCACGGTTTCCGACCGTGCCTCGGCCGGCATCTATGCCGATGAGGGCGGCCCCGCCATCGAGGCCTATCTCGCCAGGGCACTGACGAGCCCATGGACGCCGGTCGCCCGCGTCATTCCCGACGACCGCAAGCTGATCGCCGACACGCTGAAAACGCTGGCCGACGAAGAGGGCTGCTGCCTGATCGTCACCACCGGCGGCACGGGCCCCGCTCCGCGCGACGTCACGCCCGAGGCAACCGAGGACGTCATCGAGAAGCCGATGCCCGGTTTCGGCGAATTGATGCGCCAGGTCAGCCTCGCCAAGGTGCCGACCGCGATCCTGTCGCGCCAGACCGCCGGCATTCGCGGCAAGTCGCTGATCGTCAACCTGCCCGGCCGCCCACGCGCCATCGCCGAATGCCTCGACGCGGTGATGCCGGCGATCCCCTACTGCATCGATCTGATCGAGGGCCCCTATCTGGAGACCGACCCGGCGGTGATCGTGGCTTTTCGGCCGGGGCAGAAGCCCAAGGCCTGACGGGCTCAGCCCTGCTTCGCCAGCCAGTTGGCGCAATTGTCGCGCCTGAGGTCGAAGCGATCGTTCTGGCGCGAATAGCCGTCGCCGAACATGCGGCCGACCGGCTTGTAGTCGCTCATACTGACCCGCAGCGTCTTGGGGTCGACGAGCCCCGCGCGAGCATGGATGCGGACGACCTCGCCGATCAGCAATTCCCGCGTCGGGCTGAAGGCGAGCGAAACCTGCTTGCGGCATTCCAGTGCGAAGGGCGCTTCCGCAATGCGCGGCACGGCGACGCTGACGCCCGGCAGCAGCGAAAGCCCCGCCGCGTCGATCTCGCTGACCTCAGGCGGGAAATCGATAGCGCAGATGTTCATCGCTTCCGCCAACCCCTCATCGACCAGGTTGACGACGAATTCGCCAGCCGCCGCGATGTGGCGGGTGGTGTCCTTGGGGTGGTTGCCCGGCCCGTGCTGCAGGCCGAGCACGACCAGGGCCGGATCCTCCGAGAAGACGTTGAAGAAGCTGAACGGCGCCGCGTTGACGACGCCATCGGGCGAAACGCAGGTGACGAGCGCGATCGGGCGCGGCGTCACGCTGGCGCAGAGCAATTTGTAGCGCTCGCGCGGTTCGAGATCGGCAAAGGCAGCGGTGAAGTCGGTCATTCGGCGATCCGGTCGAAATGCCATGGAGTGGAATAGTCGTCCCCTCGCCGTCATCCTGGCCGAAGCGAAGCTGAGCGCCGGGATGACGCGAGGAAATGGACGAGGGGCGAGCCTTACTTCGGCTCGATCACGCCGACCTGCGCAGTGATCGGCCCGTAATGCTCGATGCGGCGATGGCGCTTGAAGTCGAAGATCGTCTCCTTGCCGAAGCGGGTGTCGTCCAGGTCGCAAGCATGGACGATGACGCCATCCGCCTCGCCCTCCAGCTCCGCGACGATCTCGCCGTCAGGGTTCACGATCAGCGTACCGCCCATGCAGTGGTGGCCGTCCTCGTTGCCAGCCTTGGCGACAGCGACGACCCAGGTCGCATTCTGATAGGCCCCGGCCTGAACCGAGAGCCGGTGATGGAACAGCCGCTGCGCCATGCCCTCGCCGGCCTTCTGCGAATTGACCGATGGCGTGTTGAAGCCGAGCACCACCATCTCGACGCCCTGAAGGCCCATGACACGATAGCTCTCGGGCCAGCGCCGGTCGTTGCAGATCATCATGCCCAACAGTCCGCCCATCATCCGCCAGACCGGAAAGCCGAGATCGCCCGGCTCGAAATAGCGCTTCTCGAGATGCTGATGCGCGCGCTCGGGATCGAACTCGACATGGCCCGGCAGATGGATCTTGCGGTATTTGCCGATGATCGCGCCCTCACGATCGACCAGGATCGAGGTGTTGAAATGCCGGCCTTCCGGCGTGAGTTCGGCATAGCCGAAGCTCATCCCCATGCCGTGCTCGCGTGCCCGGTCGAACAGCGGCTGCACCGCCGGGTTCGGCATCGCAGCCTCGAACCAATGATCAGCCTCGGCCCGGTCCTCGTGATGCCAGCGCGGGAAGAAGGTGGTCAGCGCCAACTCCGGATAGATGATCAGCTCGGCGCCTTTCGCCTTGGCTTCATCCATCAGCGCGATCATCCGGGCGACGACGATGTCGCGGCCCTCGGCTTTCTGGATCGGCCCGAGCTGGGCGGCGGCGACGGTCAGGATACGGGACATGGAACCTCGGTATCAGAAATCTAAGGCAGGCTTTGCCGGAGGGGTTGCGTCTGGATGGCGATGACGGCGCCATCCTTGCGCCGACACGCGCTTGCGCCAAGACGGCGCGACGCAAGGGGGCCAAGCGAAAACGATGCCAAACCCGCGGGACCATGCCGGACCTTTGCTCAGGCCGCCTGCAACTCCTGGCCGATCGCACGCACGAGCTGCGGGCCGATCGGATCGGTACCGCTTGAAAAGCCGCCGACCAGCTCGCCATCGCGGCCGACCAGATATTTGTGGAAATTCCAGCTCGGCGTCTCGGCCGGGCGCTGCGCCGCAGCCCAGCGATAGAACGGATGCGCGTTTGGGCCGCGCACGCTGCACTTCTCGGCGAACGCATAGGTCGCGCCATAGCTCTGCAGCGCTGCCTCGGCGATCGCCTCGCCTTCCAGCGGCTCCTGCCCACCGAAATCATTGCTCGGCACCGCGATCAGCATCAAGCCACGTCCGGAATAGCGCTGCCAGAGCTGTTGCAGCGTCGCGAACTGCCCGGCAAAGCCGCATTGAGTCGCCGTATTGACGATCAGGATCGGATGACCGCGATAGGCCGACAATGCGAGCCGGCGACCACCAGGCTGGTCGAACGAAAAACCATAGGCATTCGCCTGGCTCTGCGCGCCCGCCGAATCGATGAAACCTGGCGCTGCAACCGCACCTGCGATCAGCCCCAGTACCTCCCGGCGCAGCAGCGACATATGCGATCTCCCGTAGAGCCCGACGATTTCAGATGGAATCACGCGATCCCATCTGAAATCTGAATCGGTCTCTCATCAAAGAGTGAGAGCAGGATAGGTTCCATTCCTGCGTCTACGCACGGTAGCCCAATACGGATGCGCCCCGCAGCCTTGCGGCTCGGGGCGCTGGAATAGGTGATGTGTCGAGCCGCGGCGCGATTATGAACTCAGCGACAGAACCTTCTTCACGCGGACTTCAAGGTCGCGCAACTCATAGGGCTTCACCACATAGTGGTCGGCGCCGTTGGTGGTCGCCTCGTCCATCTTGTCGACCGAGCGCTCGGAGGTCGCCATGATGATCTTGATCTGGTTCAGCTCCGGCACCGAACGGATCGCACGCAGCAGGTCGATGCCGCTCATGCCGTCCATGTTCCAGTCGAGCAGCAGCAGATCGTAGCGCTTGCTCTGCATCTTCATCAGGGCTTCGCGGGCATTCTCGGCCTCGTCGATGTCCTGGAATTCGATCTGCTTCAGAAAATACGTCGCGAGCCCGCGCATGCTCTTCTGATCATCGACCACGAGGATCCTGTAGTCGCTTCTCGCCTTCATCACGCTCTCCTCACGCGGTGCGCAGATGCGGTCGCTCGCCGATCAGGTTGCCGACAGCGGCACCGATCTGATCCAGCGGCACCACTCTGTCGGCGGCTCCCAACTCGTAGGCCGCTTTCGGCATCCCGTTTACCACACAGGTTTCCCCACTTTGGATTAACGTCTCCGCACCAGCTTTACGCATGGCTAACAAACCGTCAGCGCCATCGCGGCCCATGCCGGTAAGCAGAATGCCGACCGCATGCTGGCCGAGGCTGCGCGCCACCGAATGGAACATCACGTCGACGGAAGGGCTGTGGCCGCTGACCAACGGTCCTTCCCGCAGGACACAGACGAGTTCGCCCCGACGCTCCTCGATCTCGAGATGGCGCGGCCCGCCGGGTGCGACCACCGCCATGCCGGGTTTCAGCTTGTCGCCATCCGCAGCCTCGCGGACATCGAGCCCCGTCGCCGTCGCCAGGCGCGCCGCGAATTTCGCGGTATAGCCCGGCGGCATATGCTGCACCACGACGACAGGGATGCGCAGATGCGCGAGGTCCCGCATCACCACCTGGACGGCCGGCACGCCGCCGGTCGAGGCGCCGATCGCGATCAGCGAAGTGCGTCCGCCGCGGGCCGGCTCGCGCGCCAGCACCGGACGCGCGGGCGCAGCCTCGCGCCGGGCTGCGAACATGCGCCGGCTCACCGAGGCCCGCGACAGCGCCGCGACCAGATGCTTCATGAAGCCTTCGAGCGTATGCGTCGTGCCGTCGGGCTTCTCGATGAAGTCGATCGCGCCGAGCTCCAGCGCCTGGATGGTGTTGTCTGCGCCTGGCCCTCCGAAAGCCGAGACGATCAGCACCGGCAACGGGTCCTGCTTGAGCACACGGGCCAGCAGCTTGAGGCCGTGGCGACCTGGCAATTCAAGATCGAGCGTCAGGACGTCGGGCCGCAATTCCTGGATCGCATCCCAGCCTTCCTCGGCGCTGCCGGCGACGCCGATCACCTTGAAGCCGGGCGCGGAATCGATGATCTGCGTCATCAGCTTCTGCATCAGTACGGAATCGTCGACGACGAGGACTTTCACCGGGCCGCCGGGGGTGGTCAGCGTGCTCATCACCAGATCTCCACTTCACCAGCCACGGGTTGAGTCTTGAGGCGATTGAGATAAGCGACTTCCTGCTCGTGCTCGCTGTCGCGCGTGCTCGGCTGCACATGCTGCACCCAGGCCCGACCGGTCGAAGGCTGGTAATGGATACGGCGCGAGCGCGTGCCGCCGACGTCCTTGGACACCACGGGAATCCCCTCCACCCTCAGAAACTCATTAACGAAGGCGATGTTGCCGTCACCGATCGCCAGCATGGTCGCGCCCGAGAGCACGCGCGCCCCGCCGAAGACTTTGGCTTCGAGATTGCCGCGCCTGGCGCCACGCTTGAGCAGGCCGTTGATCAGAACCTCCATGGCGGTGTCGCCATAACGCTCACCGGCATTGGTGTCCGAACCGCCATTGTTCTTCGGCAGCAGGAAATGGTTCAGCCCGCCGACCCCGACTTGGGGATCGCGCATGCACACCGAGATGCAGGAGCCGAGTACGGTCGCCACGATCTCGTCCTTGGCGGCGGTGATCTCGTGCTCGCCTGGCGCGACCGTGATGATCGTCGCCTCGAAGCGCGGGTCGAAATAACGACGAGAGGCCCGGGCAACACTCATGCTGTTCTCTCATAGATGGTGCGGCCGATCAGCCGGAGCTGGGGATGCGGCTGCGGGAGCGATTCCGAATGGCCGAGATAGAGGAAGCCGCCCGGCGCCAGCAGCGCGACGAAGCGATCAAGGATCGAAGCCTTGGTCTGGGTGTCGAAATAGATGAAGACATTGCGGCAGAAGATCACGTCGAACGGCCCGCCCATCGGCCATTTCTCGATCAGGTTGAGCCGCTTGAATGCGATCAGCCGGCGCAAATCCTCGCTGATGCGCGCCTCGCCCCTGGCCGCAGCCTCAAGCTTGAGCAGCGGCTTGACGTCGGACGGCAGCCGCTCGAACAATTCGCTCGGATAGAGCCCCGCCTCCGCCCGCTCCAGGATATCGGTGTCGATGTCGGTCGCCAGGATACGGAAGTCGACATCGCTGCGCGAGCCCAGCACGTCGCGCGAGGTCGCCGCGATGCTGTAAGGCTCCTCGCCCGAGGAACAGGCCGAGGACCAGATCCGGATACGCCCGCGCCGCCCGCTGCGCTCCTGCAGCAATTTCGGCAGCACATCCTTGCGCAGATGGTCGAAATGATGCCGCTCGCGGAAGAACGCGGTGTGGTTGGTGGTCACCGCATTGATCAGCTCGGGGATCTCGGAGACGGCGCCCGGCGTTTTCAGGAAAGCGCAGTATTCGGCGACCGAGCCCAGCCCCAGCGCCTTGACGCGACGCGCCAGCCGCCCACGCGTCATCGCCTCCTTATGCTCGCGGATGACGATGCCGGCATGCTCGTAGACGAGCTTGGCGATGAAGCCCATGTCGTCGCGCGTCAATGTCGCGTCGGCGAAGGCTTGGGGGGCGAGCATGGTGTTGGACCTCGACACTAGAATTCCGACCATTCCTCGGCGCGACCGCCGCCTGCCACGCGACGACGAAGCGCCATCTTCTGCGACGGAGTGGGCTCCGACCGGCGCGTCTCGGCACGGCGCGGCAGGTGCGCCGGCTCTGCCCTGACCTGCACTCCGCCGAACCGCGGGGCCGTCTCCGTCTGGAAAAACGCGACGAGGTTCTTCAACGTCGCGATCTGCTCCATGAGTTCGCCGGCCGAGGTCGCACTCTGCTCGGCCAGTGCCGAGTTCGCCTGCGTCGTCTCGTCCATATGCGCGACGGTCTGGCTCATTTCCCCGATGCCATGCGCCTGCTCGGCGGTGGCCGACGAAATCTCGACAATGGTCGCGGAGACCTTGCCGGCAGCCGTGACGATCCGGTCCAGCGCCTCGCCGGTCGAGCGCACGAACCGCACGCCCTCCCCGACCTGCTCGTTCGAGCTCGCGATCAGGGTCTTGATATCCTTGGCAGCCTGGCTGGAACGCTGGGCGAGCGAGCGGACTTCCGATGCCACCACCGCGAAGCCCTTGCCGGCGTCGCCGGCGCGCGCCGCCTCGACGGCTGCGTTCAACGCCAGCAGATTGGTCTGAAAGGCGATGCCTTCGATGACGGAGACGATCTCGGAAATCTTGACCGACGAATCCTCGATCCGCTCGATCGCACCCACCGTCTTGGAGACGACGGCCTTGCCGTCCTCAGCGACGCCCATCGCCTCGCTGGCGAGGTCCGTCGCCTCACGCGAGCGTGCCGCGCTCTGCTTCACGGAAGCCGCGAGCTGTTCCGTCGTCGCTGCCGTTTCCTCGAGATTGACCGCCGTCTGCTCGGTGCGCTGGGCAAGGTCGCCGGCGCCGGCATTGATCTCCAGCGCAGCGCGCGAGACATGGGCGGCTGTCGCCTGGATCGTCGCGACGGTCTGGGCAAGATGCTCCATCGTGCCGTTCAGGCTCTGCTTCAGCTCGCCGAAGCGGCCGCGATAGGCACCCTGCACGCGCGACGTCAGGTCGCCCTCGGACAATCCGCCGAGCACGCCGGCGAATTCGCCGACCGCATCCTCGACGAGCGCATTGATGCTGTTGATGCCCTCGGCGATCCGCATCAGCGCCTCGGGCTTGCCGGCCAGCGGAACACGGCGCGAGAAATCGCCGCCAGCGGCAGCCGAGACCATGTCGGCGACCTCGGCCGAAGCCGCGAGTTCGTCGGTGAGCTCGAGCCATTCGACTGCGGTGCCGAAGCGGCGCCCATTGGCATGCATCACCGAGGTCAGCGAAAGCGAGACGGTGCGCCGGCCGAGCGCGAAGCGAATGGCACCCTGACCGGTATGCGCGAGGGCAGGTTGGCTGCGCACGCTCTCCATGACCTTGCCGAGCATGTCCTTGGCCGAACAACCCGGGAAGGCGATGCGGAAGTCGTCCTGCGCCCCGGTGAAGAATTTGAGCAGCGAACTGTTGACGTAGACGACACGATCCTCGGCGTCGCAGACCATGACATTGGTGCGGCAGCCATCGAGCGCGGCCCGGATGCGAGCGGATTCGATCGCCTTGTCATGGATGGTCTTGAGCGCACGACCGATCTCGCCGATCTCGTCGCGGCGCTGCAGGCCGAGGATCACCGTGTCCTCGCCTTCGGCGATCGCGACCGCGGCATCGCGGATTGCCGCGATCGGGCGCTGGGCCCGATAGGCGAGCAGCCAGCCGAGCAGCGCGACGACGCAGAGCGTGATCGAGCTCGATGTCAGGATCTGGGGCGACGCTGCGGCGAGCATGCCGCCTGCCACCTGCCAGACGCAGGCGCCAACCGCTCCACCTGCAATGAAGACCGCGCCGACGACCATGAGCGGCAGCCTGACCGACAGTCTGGAAAGGGAACCGAGGGAACTGCCCATTTTTATCGTTTCTGTCTTGGCGTACGGTTCTGTGATGTGCGGTTCTTCCTGACGCTGAACGCAACCCTTTCCGGAAGTGGACCTATCTCAGGCGGCGCGGGCCGCCTTTGCCATCGCGCCCTCGGTACCGCCGTCGCGGATCACCGCCGCGAGATCGAGCAAGGCGACGATATCGGTGTCGAGCAGGACGAGGCCTTCGATCAGGCCGTGCTCATCGCGCTCAAGATCGGGCGCCGGGCGAACCGCGCTGACCGGGACGTCGACGATGTCGGAGACCGAGTCGACCAGCAGGCCCGCGACCTTGTCCTCGATGTCGACGACGACGATGACATGGGTCGCCGTCGCATCGGTGAGGCCGAGCCCGATCGAGGTGCGCAGGTCGTAGACCGCCAGGATCACGCCGCGCAGATTGAGTACGCCGCGCACATGAGGCGCCGCATGCGGCAGCGGCGTCGTCGCCTGCCACCCCTTGATCTCGCGCACCATGCCGACATCGATGCCGAAGGTCCGGTCGCCGACCTTGAAGGTGACGATGCGGCGCACCGCCGATTCCGGCTGCGCCGACGAGAAATGCTTTTCGCCGAGTTGAAGGGTCATGATCATCCAGCCATTTTCAGTGCGGGAACAGGTGGGCGGCCGCTGGTCGCGGCGAGGCGTAGCATCGAGTCGACGTCGAGAATGAGCGCGACGAGGCCGTCTCCGAGGATGGTCGCGGCAGAGGCGCCGTTGACCGTGCCGTAATTGCCTTCGAGGCTCTTCACCACGACCTGCTGCTGGCCGACGATCTCGTCGACCGCAATGCCGACATTATCGCCACGTTCGGTCTCGGCGATGATGATGATGTTCTCGTTGGGCGTGCCGGTCGAGCCCATGACAGCGCCGAGCCGGTGCAGCGGCGTGACTTCGCCGCGCCAGCGCAGCACCTCCTGGCCGAAGGTGAGATGCTCGATCGGCGTCGAGGCGAGATGCTGCGTCTCGATCACGCTGGCGATCGGGATGACGTAGCGGTCGTCGCCGCAGCGGATGACCATGCCTTCCAGCACCGCCAAGGTCAGCGGCAAGGCGAGCGTGAACTTGCAGCCCCTGCCCGGTTCGGAATCCACCGAGATACGGCCACCGAGCGATTCGACGTTGCGGCGCACCACGTCCATGCCGACGCCGCGCCCGGAGACGTCGCTGATGACTTCGGCGGTCGAGAGCCCGGCAGCGAAGATCAGCTGATCGATCTCCTCCGGCGCCAGCTTTTCGTCCTGTCCGACGAGCCCGCGTGATTTCGCCTTGGCGAGCAGCTTGTCGCGCCCGATGCCGCGCCCGTCATCGGTGACCGAGATCACGATGCGCCCGGCGCGATGCTCCGCGACGAGCTTGATCGTGCCCTCCGGGTTCTTGCCGGCGGCGATGCGATCTTCCGGCGTCTCCAGCCCGTGATCCATCGAGTTGCGGATCATATGGGTCAGCGGATCGGCGAGTTCCTCGATGATCGTCTTGTCGACCTCGGTGTTCTCGCCTTCGAGAACGAGCTTCACTTCCTTGCCGAGCGTCTGCGCCAGTTCGCGCACAAGGCGCGGCATGCGCTGGAACACGGCCTTGACCGGCTGGGCGCGGACCGCCATGACATGGTCCTGCAATTCGCGCGTCTGGCGCGACAGCGTCAGGATGCCTTCGGCCGTCTTGGCGTGGACGTCATAGGGTAGCGAACGCACGCATTCGACCAGCATGGACTGGGTGATGACGATCTCGCCGACGAGGTTCATCAGCTTGTCGATGCGGTCGAGATCGACACGCACGCTGACGGCCTGGCGCTGGCGCGCGGCGGCCGCATCATTGGCGGGTGCTCGCGCCGCCGGTGCCCTGGAGGGCGCCGGAGCAGCCTCCGCAATGGCCTGGACCGGGGCTGCGACAGGTGTGGCGGTCGGCTGGATATCGGGTTCCGGCGCGCTGGTCGGAGCCGGCCCCAGCCTGGCGAGGATCGCAGAGAGGTCGGCGGCGACATTGGCCGAGACTTCGGCCTCCGGCGCGGCGGGAGCCTCCTCGGCCGGCTCGGCGTCGTCATTCGCGGCAGGCGGCGAGAGCGTCTCGATCTCGAACTCTTCGGCGGCGAGCGTGAAGTCGAAGCGGCTGTAGATATCCTCGACCGAAAGCTCGGTGCGCAGCGTCACGACGAAGCGCATATGGCAATCGGTGACGTCGAGCGTCTCCAGCATCGGCACCTGGCTCAGATCGCAGACTACCGAAACGATATCCTCGGCGGGCAGCGAACCCAGCACGACGCGCGGCTCGATGACGCGGCGAAACAGATCCGATTCCGGGCTGATCCGCAGGCAGAGATCGCGGCCGGGCTTGTCGGTGGGGGGCGGCGCGGCTGCGGCCGGCTCGTCGTCCCAGCCGTCATCTGCGCGCGGGGCAGCGACGCCGGTCTTTGCCTCGACCATGGCGAGCAGATTGCCGAGCGCGGCAATGCCGGGAGGAGCGTCATCGGCGGCGACGGGCGCTGGTTTGGCAGCCGCCGGCTTTGCAGCTTCAGCCTTTGCGGGTTCAGTCTTGGCGGGTTCGGGCGCGGCGGCAGCAGGTGCGGAGGCGGCGGGCTTCGGCGCCTGGCCGACCCGCTCCAGCGCTTCCAGCAGATCGGGGCGCGCAGTGGCGACCTCGTCGTTGCGAGCGGCGGAAACGAGATCGGCGACAGCGTCCGAGCAGCGCAGGAACAGGGAGAACGGCGCATCCTCGATCGCAACGCGGCCCGAGCGCAAATGATCGAGCGAGGCCTCGAAGACATGCGCGAACGCGACAAGCTCGGTGCAGCCGAAGGCGCCGGCCCCGCCCTTGATCGAGTGGATGGCGCGGAAGGCGGCGTTAACGTCCTCGGGATCGGTCGATCCCTCATCGAGAGCCTGGAGCTTCTGTTCCAGCGCGCCCAGGAGTTCTTCGCACTCCTGGAAGAAGGTCTGCTTGAGTTCCGCCAACGGGTCCATCAGCCAGCCTCAGTTCTGATAGCGGGCGACGAGGCCGAGCAGGGTCGTAGGCTCGAATGGCTTGACCATCCAGGCGCTGGCGCCGGCGCGACGGCCTTCCGCTTTGATCTCGGCGCCGTTCTCGGTGGTCAACACGATGATCGGCGTGTTCTGCCCGGCCGGCCTGGCCCGGCAGGCCCGGGTGAACTCGATGCCGTCCATCAACGGCATGTTGAGGTCGGTGATCACCAGATCCGGCTTGAACTTGTCGAAGGTGGTCAGCCCCTCCTCGCCATTCTCCGCGGCAGCCACTTCATGGCCGGCATTGCGCAGCGTCAAGCAGAGCAGGCTGAGCAGGGTCTTGGTGTCGTCGATAGCCAGGATCTTCATCCATATCACTCCAGAACGAGAGCGCTTCGAGCGGGGTCGAACCCGATCGCCTGCAGGGATTTGCGGCATTCCTCGGAAGCCGCCTTGAGGGAGACCGAGAGACCGCGCGCCTTGGCGCTGAGCGCGGCGGAATGCAGCAATTGCACCCAGAGGCTTGGGAAAGGACCGGCCTCCGCGCATTCGACGGCGACGCTTTCCTTCTGCTCCAGCGCAACCAGCAACTGGTTGCGGAAGGCAGCTGCTTCGGAGCGACCCAGGAAGGGAGGTAGGGAGACGGTGATGACCACGGCGGCGCGACCCATGAATGTGCCGCTGAGCATCGCGTCTCATTGGTAAAAACTTCGCTAACCTGCTCGCGATGCGTCAATCTTTTGGGCGTTTCTAAGGCCTTTTCGGCGTCCGCCGGCAGTTGGCAACGCCTCGGCCTGCAACCCTCAGAACATGTTATTGCTGATCGCGCGCGGTACGAGTGAGATGCTGCCGTTCTGCTCCTTGTATTTCCGCGGGATGTTGATGATTCCCGACAGGTGGAGCCACAGGTTGTTGGGCGAGATCGGCTTGTTGATGATCTCGTGCGCGCCAAGCTTGGCGGCGTGGACGACCGAGCGCCGGTCCGGACGCTCCATCATCACCAACACCGGCGCCTTGGCGAAGGGCGAAGTCTTGAAGGAGCGGATCGAGGCGAGGCATTTCATGCTGCCGGAATCGGGCAGGTCCCAATCCAGAATCACGATGTTGGGCTGCTTCTGGATGAACATCGTTGCCGCAGACGACAGGTCGGACGCCTCGAAGATGCGGTGGAGCTGCGCCTGATACATCATCGTACGGATGATGCGCCGATAATGCGGGCTCGCATCGATCAGCAGGACGGAGAGATTCGGGAAAGACGGCGCGATATGCATGACGCTTGCTCGATTCACTCACTCAACACGATGACCGCGGCGCAACGGCGCCGGCAGCCAGAACTCACCTACCTCAAACGCTGAGCCCGAAACGGAACCCGCCCCAATGGCGGCCCTTGACCCGGATCGGGGCCGAGAGATCCTCCATCACCAGGAACTGGCCGCCGCCCATGTCGCGCCGATAGGTCTGCAGCAGGAACGGCTTCTGGTTGCGCGCCGCAGCCAAGCCGGTGCGGTCTGCGAAGATGCGCCGGTTGCGGCAATTGGCGTTGTTCCAGACCGTGTCACGCCCTTGGGGTTGCGAGTATTTCTGGTTATGCGTCGGCAGGAAGCCGTTGCGATCGACCGCCGCGCAGAACACGATGCGGCGGTTCGAGGCCAGCAGCGGCTCCTGGATCGGCGGCAGGATGCGGTCGGTCAACCCGACGAAGCGCGTCATATGCTGCAGCGGGTCCGAGCCGGCGATCGGCCGGTAGCTCTCGTCGAACAGATCCGCCATCGTCAGTTCGCCACGCGCCAGCGCCTGCTCGAACAAGGCCCCGATCTGCCCGGCCGTCTCCATCGCGGTCGCGATCAATTCCGATTGCGCGGTGCGCACGCCGGACGCGGCGATGGCGCCCAGGATCGCCTCGCTGATCGAGACGAGTGAGGTGGTGCGCTGCGCCGCGCGATCGAGGTTCTCGCTCGACTGATCGACCCCGGCGACCAACGCCGTCAGATCCTCGCCGACCTTGGCGCAGGCGACGGCATTCTCGCGCGTCGGGTTCGAGATCGCGTCGATGTCGCTGATCAGCTTGACGACCGAGCGGCCGAAACTGTCGAGCTCCCCGACCTGCAGCGCGATGCTCTGGCTCCCCTCGCTGGCGCGGCGCGCGGTCTGGGCATTCTCCTGGCTCCTGCGCGCGAGCTGGTCGACCGATTTGACCAGTATGTCGAGCTGCTTGGCGCTCAGCGCGGTAGCGTCGCGAGTCTGCTCGGCCAGTTGCTTCACCGCAGCCGCGATGACGGCAAAGCCGCGCCCGGCCGTACCGCTGCGCGCCGCCTCGACGCCGGCATTCACCGAAAGCAGCTGGATCTCGCGGGTGATCGACTGGATAGCGTCGCTCGACACCCTGACCTTATGGGCGTCGGAGACCGCCTCGGCCAGAGCCTGCGACATCGCCTGCGCGCCATGCGACAGCGCCTCGATATCCGATTGCGCCGCGTTGAGCCCGACCCTGACTGCGCCGGTGACGCGCTCCAGCCCGCTCCTGACCACGGACGCCGTCTCCTGCGCCCCTTCCGCCGCCTGCTGGATGGCGCGATTGGCGCGCGAGACCTGCTCGACGGCGCTGACGACGCGGTGCAGCCCTTCGGCTTGCCCCTCGAGCTGGCCCGTCACATCGCCGATGCGCCCGGCGATATCGGTGATCTCGACGCCGAGCTTGCCGAAGCGCTCCGAGATCTCGCGCACGGCATGCGCGGCTCCAGCCTCATGCTGTGCATCCTCATTGGCCGGCTCGGGGGCCTTCAGAGCGAGCGCATGCATGGCGGGGGTGACCCTCGGTCGTGGGATGTCCGCCCAGACCGTAACGAAACGTCGTAAACCTGCCGTTAATGCGAGAAAACGGGTCGGGAACCATCGCTCATCGCGCCGCCTTGAGGCCGGCCAGCGGTCGCGCCGGCAGCAGGATCGTGCCCGAGGCGGCCACCACCAGCACGAGGCCGAGCCAGTCGCTCGGGCTCGGCCGCTCGCCCAGCAACACGACCGAGCCGAGCACGCCGACGGCGGGAACCATCAGGGTGCCGATGCTGGCGATACCCGCCGGCAATCGCGCGATCACGGTGAACCAGAGGAAATAGGCCAAGGCCTGCGCGCCCAGGATGTGGAAGCTCAAGGCCGCGAATGTGCGCGGCGCCAGCATCTTGGGCACCGGCAACCCCTCGAAGACGAACATCCCGAGCGCGGCGACCGCCCCGCCGATCAGGAGCTGCCAGGCGGCCACCGTCAGGGCTGGCGCCGAGACCGGCCAGCGCTTGGTCACGATCGTACCCAGGGCCCAGCTCAGGGCGGCGATCAACGCGAACAGCAGGCCGAGCGTCAGCCCGCCGCCACGGATCAGCGGCAGCCCCAGCGACGCGAGCCCGGCTATGCCGAGCGCGAGCCCGAGCAACTTGCGCCGGTCGAGCGCCTCGCCCAGCCAGAGCCGCGCCAGCAGCGTTGCCCAGATCGGCATGGTGAAGGTCAGGATCGCGGCGCGCGAAGTCGGCGCCATCAATTGCGCAAAGGCGAGCAGGACGTTGAAGGCTGCAATCGAGAGGAACCCCGCCAGCAGCAAGCGCGGCCATTCCGGGCGCCGCACGCGCAGCGATTGGCCGCGCAAAAGTGCAACGGCGACCAGCGTCGATCCCGCGAAGGTCATGCCGCCGGCACGAAGCGTCCAGGGTGCGATCTCGCTGAGCGATATCCTGACGGAGGGCCAGTTGAAGCCCCAGAGCAGGCCGAGCAAGGGAACGAGAAGGAGCGTGCGGGCGTTGGTCGAACTCATGCCACGATTATGGCAGAGACGCGGTGCCGGCCGTCATGCGAAGTCGTCTGCGCCATGTGCAGAAAAAGCAGCAGATGAGGTGTTCCGGAAAACCGCCAGCACCGCAAATTTTTGAACGCCCCCCTCTGCATCCGCAGAACTGTTGCGTGCATAACGTAAAGGCAAGGCCGAGCCAGCAAGCCAATCGGCCCATGGAGGATCTCATGACCAACGCGACTTCGTTTTCCCGCCGCTCGCTGCTCGGCTTCGGCGCGGCCGCCATCGCTGTCTCGGCCGCCCCCAGGGTCTGGGCCCAGGCCGCGGCGCCGGCGGCTCCGGCTGGCCCCTTCTCATTGCCCAAGCGCGCTTACGAGACCAACGCGCTCGAACCCAATATCGACGCCACGACGATGGACATCCACTACACCCGCCACCACGCCGCCTATGTCGCCGGCCTTAATGCCGTTGCCAAGGACCACGGCGTCGTCGCCTCGACACCCCTCCACAAACTGCTCGGTGATATCGGCTCGGTTCCCGAAGCGGCCCGCACCGCAATCCGCAATGCCGGCGGCGGCCATGCCAACCACACCATGTTCTGGGAGGTCATGGGCCCGAATGCCGGTGGCGCACCGACCGGAGACGTCGCGGCCGCGATCACCAAGGATCTTGGCGGCTTCGACAAGTTCAAGGCCGATTTCGAGGCGGCGGGCCTGCGCGTCTTCGGCTCGGGCTGGGTCTTCGTCACGGTCGGCGCCGACGGCAAGCTCGCCTTGCTCGGCAAACCGAACCAGGACAGCCCATTGATGGACAAGCATATGGTCCTGCTCGGCAACGATGTCTGGGAGCACGCCTATTACCTGAAGTACCAGAACCGCCGCGCCGACTACCTGAAAAGCTGGTGGAACGTGGTCAACTGGGCCAAGGTCAATGAGCGCTACGCCGCCGCCAAGGCCGGCAAGCTGACCGTCTGAGCGCGCACCGCTTTCCGACACCATCACGCCCGGCTGAAAGGCCGGGCCTTTTTTTGTCCGGGTTCCGGCTGCTCCCCGCCAGACATCGTCATGCCCCTTGCACATCAGCCCGGAGGACTCTAATCTAGAATTATTCTAAACTAGAGATCTCACATGCTCTCACGCTTCTCCCTGCCCGGCCTCACCGGCAAACGCCGCTTCGACGATCTGTCGGAGAAGGAAATCCTCGCCCTGGCGATTTCCTCCGAGGAGGAGGATGGCCGCATCTATGCGATCTATGCGCAGAAGCTGCGCTCCGATTATGCCGCCTCGGCCGCGATCTTCGATGGCATGGCGGAGGAGGAGGACGAGCACCGCAGACGGCTGATTGACCTCTATCAGCGCCGGTTCGGCAACCTCATCTTGCCGATCAGGCGCGAGCATGTCTCTGATTTCTACACGCGCAAGCCGGTCTGGCTGATCGAGAATCTCGGCCTCGACCGGATGCGGGAAGAGGCTGAGGACATGGAGCGCCAGGCCCGCGACTTCTATGTCGCAGCGGCCGGGCGTTCGAGCGATATCGACACGCGCAAGCTGCTCGGCGAATTGGCGGCGGCCGAAGCCAAGCATGAGAGCAAGGCGCAGGACCTGACCGCAACGCATCTCGGCGGCGAGGCCCGCGCCGACGAGGACATGGCCGCCAAGCGCCAGTTCATCCTGACCTGGGTCCAGCCCGGCCTTGCCGGATTGATGGACGGCTCGGTCTCGACGCTGGCGCCGATCTTCGCCACCGCCTTCGCGACCCAGAACCCCTGGACCACCTTCCTGATTGGCCTCTCGGCCTCGGTCGGCGCCGGCATCTCGATGGGCTTCACCGAGGCCGCCCATGACGACGGCAAGATCTCGGGCCGGGGCGCGCCCTGGAAACGCGGACTGGCCTCGGGCATGATGACGATGCTCGGCGGGCTCGGCCACGCCTTGCCCTATCTGATCCCGTCCTTCTGGACCGCGACCGCGATCGCGCTCGTCGTCGTCTTCATCGAGCTCTGGGCCATCGTCTGGATCCAGAACCGCTTCATGGAGACGCCCTTCCTGCGCGCCGCCTTCCAGGTCGTGCTCGGCGGCGGGCTGGTGCTGGCGGCGGGGATCTTGATCGGCGGGGCTTAAGGCTCGCATGCGGAGACGGCCCCTGCCAATGAGCAACCAAACGGTTGCAGGTTGGGACGACAATTGCTAATTGACGAGCAACCAGGAGGTTGCTCGTGATGTCAGATCGCATCGAAAAGAAAGTTCATCTCCGCGCACCGCTCGAACGCGTTTGGCAGGCCATCGCTGATTCCAGTCAGTTCGGCGTCTGGTTCGGCGTCGTCTTCGACGGGCCGTTCGTGGCCGGCACCCGGCTGGTCGGGCGGATCACGCCGACGCAGGTCGATCCCGAGGTCGCGGCGATGCAGAAGCCCCATGAAGGCAAGACCTTCACCTTCATCGTGGATCGCGTCGAGCCGATGCGGACGATCGTGTTTCGCTGGCACCCCTACGCAGTCGATCCGGATGTCGACTATGACAGCGAGCCGATGACGCTTGTCACTTTTGATCTCGCAGAAGTCGCCGATGGCGTTCTGCTGACAATCAGCGAGTCCGGCTTCGACGCCATCCCGCTGAGCCGCCGCGCTGAGGCCTTCACCGCCAATGATGGAGGCTGGACGAAGCAGGCTGAGCTGATCAAAAAATACCTTGTCGGCACGTCGGCATCCTAGCCCGCCATCGCAGGAAACCGATCATGTCGATCGCGGATCAAGCCGCAGGCCATGCCGGCCGTAATGCCCTCGTCTTTGCCGCTTTGGGAGACCCGACGCGGCTGGGCATTGTCACGCGGCTGGGCGCCCGCGGGCCGCTGTCGACCATGAGCCTGACCTCCGCAACGCGGCTTTCGCGACAGGCCATCGCAAAGCACCTTCGCGCGCTGGAGGATGCGGATCTGGTGCACGGCAAGCGCGGCGGACGCGACAAGGTCTGGGAACTGCGGACCGAGCGCCTGGAGGATGTGGGCGCTTACCTTGCCCAGATCTCGGCGCAGTGGGATCAGGCTCTTGGGCGTCTGCGCGATTTCGTCGAGCTTGAGCAGCCTTAAGCGAGCGCAGCCGGTGCCCGCGCCTCGCAAACGCCCGCCTGCGCCAGCGCATAGGCCGCGCGCAGGCACAAATCCTCGCGCCAGGGCGCGGCGATCACCTGCACGCCGATCGGCAGGCCCGCGCCGAACACCGGCACGGCCGCGACGGGTAGGCCGATGCAGGAGATCGGCTGGGTGAACAGGCCGAGATTGGGCCGCAGCGGCACGGTCTCGCCGCGCAAGCTCAGCGTCTTCTGGCCGATGTCCGGCGCCGGACAAGGCGTCGCCGGGGCAATGATCAGGTCGACATCGGCGAAGACCCGCATCATCGCGTCATGGAACCAGCGCCGCGCCGCTTGCGCCTGGATGTACCACGCCGCCGGCTGCATCGCGCCGGCGAGGAAGCGGTCACGCGTCTCGGGATCGAAATCATCGGCCCGCGCCCGCAAACGCTCGAGATGGAAGGCGGCGCTCTCGGCATTGGTGATCAGGAAGGCCGCAGCGCGGGCAATGCCTGCCCCCTCCAGCAGCAGATTCCGCGTCGCGCCAAGAGCCGCGGCAACCGCCTTGACCGCCGCATCGGCCTCCGGCATGCCGTCGGTCGCGAAATACCCTCCGGCCACCGCGATGCGTAAGCCCGAGACGCCATGCATTAACGTCGGCAGCACCGGTTCGACCGCCCGTTGCGCGCAGGCTGGATCATGCGCGTCGCCTCCCTGCATCGCGTCGTAGGCCAGGGCGAGATCGGTCACGTCGCGGGCGAAGGGGCCGAGATGGTCGAGCGAGTCGCAGAACGGAAAACTGCGCGTGCGCGGCAAACGGCCATAGGTGGGTTTGAGCCCGAAGACACCGCAGAGCGAACTCGGCACGCGGATCGAGCCATTCGTGTCCGAGCCCAGCGATAGCGGAGCCAGCCCCGCCGCCGTTGCGGAACCGGAGCCTGACGACGAACCGCCGGCCATGCGCGCAAGATCGTGCGGATTGCGGCAAGCGCCGTCATGGGCATTCTCGCCGGTGAAGTCATAGGCGTATTCGCCCATGTTGAGCCCGCCCACGAGCACCGCGCCGGCCGCGCTCAACCGCTCGATCAGCACGGCGTCGCGCGGCGCCGGCGCGCGTTCGCGATTGATCTTCGAACCAGCCCGCGTCGGCAGGCCCTCGATGTCGAAGAGATTCTTGGCAGCGAAGGGCACGCCCGCCAAAGGCCCGAGCGTCTGGCCCGCAATGCGCGCCGCATCGATCCTGCGCGCCTGCACCAAAGCCCGCTCAGTGGTGACGTCGGTAAATGCGTTGACCTGCGGATTGACCCTGGCGATCCGGTCGAGGAAGCCGGTGACGACGGCCTCGGCCGAGATCGCGCCATCCTTGATCTGCGCCGCGATCAGATGGGCCGGCGTGAAGGCATCGAAACTCACGCAGGCTCTCCGTCGCTGGTCCGCCCCGGCCGGAACACCGGCGCGAGCTCGAAGGAGGCGTTGTCGAGCGGCGCGGCACGCAGGATCTCCGACATCAGATGCGCGACACCAAGGAACTGCAGCACGCCGGGGCGCTGCGCCTCCGTGATCGTGAGGCCCAGCGCCGGAGCCATCGCGTCGAGATGGCGCGCGGCGTCGAAGGCAGGTTTCGTCTGGCTCATTCGGCCGGTTCCAATATGCCCTGCGATTCGGAGATCATCGGCTTGGGCGCCTCGGCCCCAACCGGCGAGCGCGAGCAGAGATAGAGGAAGCCCGCCACCATCGCATAGGCGAGGCTGATCGAGGGTGTGACGCCGAGCCCCTTGCCGACGCCGATCGCCTCACCGTGCATCAGCCCGAAATAAGTGAGGACGGCGCCTGCAGCCGCGAACGCCGCCGCCTGCAGGAACTGCTTCTCGATGACGAAGACGGCGATGGCGCCGAGCACGAGGCCCGACAGGATCGCGCCGCCGCCCATCAGTTCGAGCCCGTGATAGAGCACGCCCATATTCGCCATCTTGTCGATGCCAACCGCCGCCGCATTGGTGCCGGCGGCTCCAAGCGCCCCGTCGATCAGCACCTTGGCCCAGGCGGCAAGATGCGGCGTCAGCGCCAGCACGATCGCCGGCGCATGGCTCACCGGCGTGGTCTGGAAGGCCTGCGCGCCGATCAACATGCCAATATAGAGCAGGATCGGCGAGATCGCGACGATCGGGATCAGCGCCAGCAAGAGTGCGATGACGCCAAACCAGCACAGCACGACGACGATCAGCCCGGTCGCAGCGGAATAGCCGATGCGCCCACCCATCGCCTTCCAGCCGGGATGGCCGATATAGACCGCGTTGATGAAGGGATTGCCCATCAGGCAGCCGATCAGGCTAACGACGCCGTCGGCCGTCAGCACCCGTGTCGTCGGGTAATGGTCGCCGGCAGCCTCCGCGCTCTCGACATTGTCCATCGCCTCGACGAGATCGTAGATGCCGAAGGGGATCGCGGTGACGAGGATGACGCCGAGATAGCTGAAGCCCGAGAAGACATGGTCGACAGCCGGCAGCGGCAGCGAGAAGCCGAAGGTCGAGAAGGCCGCTCCCAGCTTGGCGAGGCTCAAGCCACCGACATCGAGCCCCAGCAGCGCCGAACCCCAGGCGATGACCATGCCGAAGGCGATGGCGACAAGGCCCGCCGGAATGCCCCTGGGATAGCGCACGCCGCCGAACCAGCTCACCAGGATGATCGCAAGGCAAGTGAGCCCGATCGCCGGCGTGAGGAAGATCTCCAGCGCCGGGCGCATCGAGATGAAGGCGATCGAGACGCCAGCCAGCGTGCCGAGCAGCGCCGCGCGCGGCGTGATCTTGCGGATATAGGGCGCGATGAAGCCGCCGATCATCAGGATGAAGCTCTGGAAGAAGACCCAGACCAGCCCCGCCTCCCAACCTTTGACCGGATCGCCGGTCATCGAGGCGATCGGCAGCATGATCACGAAGGTGACGACGAACATATGCGGCACGCTGATGCCCGAGGGCAGCGCGCAGACATCGTCGCGGCCGGTCTCCTTCGCCAGCTTGTAGGCGAGCCAGGCATAGTACCCGGTCGAGAGCGCCATCATCAGCCCAAGCGCCGGCAGGATGCGCCCGAAGACGATCTCGCCCGGCATCTTCAGCACGAATTGCAGCAGGCCGGTCAACACCAGCAGGTTGACCAGGATATTGGTGCCGAAGCCGAACAGGGCGTTCCAGTCGCCCGGCGTCCAGAGTTTCGGTGAGGTCGTCGCCGCGGTCGCCGTCGCCATAGCCCCCTCCTGTGTTGTGCTCAGGCAGGGCGCCTGGCAGCACCGAGCGCTGCCAGCACCTCGCCTGTCGTGGAAACCCAGCCGAAAATCCCGCCCTGGGCCGCGATCATGCGCAGACCCACCGCATGGAATTCCGGAAAATAGGAGGCGCAGGCGTCACCGAGCACGAGGCAGCGATAGCCCCTGTCATTCGCCTCGCGCACCGTGGTGTGGACGCAGACCTCAGTCGTCACGCCGGTGACGAGCAGCGTCTCGATGCCGCGATTGCGCAACATCAGGTCGAGATCGGTCTGGTAGAAGGCGCCCTTGCCGGGCTTGTCGATCACCGGTTCGTCGGCCAGCGGCGCCAGCGCCGGAACGATGTCATGGCCGGCCTCGCCGCGGATCAGGATGCGCCCCATCGGGCCTGCCGCGCCGATACGCTTCTTCGGATCGCCGCGCAAAACCTTGGCCGGCGGTGCGTCCGACAGATCCGGCCTGTGCCCCTCGCGGGTATGGATCACCAACATGCCGGCTTCGCGCGCACCGGCCAGGATGGCCTGGCAGGGTCCGACCGCAGCGACGAGCAGCGAGACATCATTGCCGAGCGCTGCCCCGAACCCACCCGGCTCCAGGAAATCGCGCTGCATGTCGATGATCACGAGCGCGGTGCGCGCGAAATCGACGCTGAGTGGAGAAGGCTGGGCTGGAATCTCGGACCGGCTCACCGAAAACGCTCCCGTCACTGGCGAACGGAACGGGCTTTGCAAGGGCTATGCCTGAAAGCCAACGAGCCTGACCGAGCGGGCCTCCGCCGAGAGGGATAATCGTAAGATTATGGAATCACATGGAAATCAGAACGGCCATTTCGCCGAAATCGAAATTCTCCCCTGACGCCGAGGCAGAGGCCGGAGCTGCCTATCGCAAACGTGCATAATCCTTGTATGCATCGAGCTAATTAATGCCTGTTTTATAGCCCCTCGCCGAGAGACCTTGCCGTGCCGACACTGAGTGCCCTCCTCGCCGACCATCTCGACGGCCGCGCCACGATCGCCGAGACGATCGCCGCCAGCTATGCGCGCCACCGCGCCCATGGCGATGCAGCCATCTTCATCAGCCTGCGGCCCGAAGCCGAGGTTCTGAGCGAAGCGCAACGCCTCCAGGCCGAGGGTCCGCGCGGCCGCAAGCTCTGGGGCGTGCCGGTCGCGGTGAAGGACAATATCGACGTCGCCGGCTTGGCCACCACCGCGGCCTGCCCGGCCTTCGCCTATACGCCGACAGAGGACGCCAGCGCCGTGGCGCGGCTGCGCGCGCAGGGCGCGATCATCATCGGCAAGACCAATCTCGACCAGTTCGCCACCGGGCTGAACGGCACACGCTCGCCCTATGGCGTACCGCGCAACGCCTTGCACGCCGATCTGGTTCCCGGTGGCTCCAGCTCGGGTTCGGCGAGCGCGGTCGCGGCCGGCATCGTCCCGGTTGCGCTCGGCACGGACACGGCGGGCTCGGGCCGCGTGCCCGCCGGCCTGCAGAACCTCGTCGGCCTCAAGCCGAGCCTCGGCCTCGTGCCCACAGCGGGCGTCGTGCCCGCCTGCCGCACGCTCGATTGCGTCTCCGTCTTCGCCTTGACGACCGACGACGCCTTTGCGGTGCTGGAGGTGGTCGCAGGGCCGGACGCCTCGGATCCCTTTTCGCGCGCCGTCACTCTCGGCCAGCCGGGCGCGATCCCGCCGCAGTTCAAGCTCGGCATTCCACGGGCCGCCGATCTTGATTTCGACGGCGATGCCGAGGCGGCGCAGAGCTTCGCGCTGGCAGTCGAACGCGCCCGCTCGCTCGGCGCGACCATCGTGCCGCTCGACATGACGCCGTTCTACGACACCGCCCGCCTGCTCTATGACGGCCCCTGGGTCGCGGAACGCTTTCTCGCCATCCGCGACCTGCTGGCCCACGACCCCGAGGCGATCCTGCCGGTGATCCGCCAGGTCATCGCCGGCAAGCCCTTGCCGGACGCAGCCGACGGCTTCGCCGCGCGCTACAAGCTGGCCGAACTCGCGCTGGCTGCGAAGGCGGGCCTGAACGGCATCGACGCGATGATGGTGCCGACGGCACCACGCCCGGTCACGCTGGCGCAGATGGCGGCAGACCCCATCGGCCAGAACTCCATGCTCGGCCGCTACACCAATTTCGTGAACCTGCTCGACATGTGCGCGCTCGCCGTGCCGGTGAGCCTGACCGAAGGCGGCACGGCAGCCGGCGTCACCTTCATCGCGCCAAGCGGCCATGACGCGGCGCTGGCTGGCCTCGGCCGCACCTTCCATGCCGCATCCGGCCTGACCCTGGGCGCGACGGGCACGCGCGCGCCGGTGCTGGCGGCGCGGCCCATCGCCCCCGCTCCCGGCACGATCGAGATCGCCGTCGTCGGCGCGCATCTCTCCGGCATGCCATTGAACGGCGAATTGACCGCGCTCGGAGCGAGCTTCCTGCGCGCGACGACGACCACGGCCGACTACCGCCTCTTCGCCCTCCCCGGCGGGCCGCCGGCGCGGCCCGGCCTGGTGCGCGTCGCGCCCGGCCAGGGCGCGACGGTCGCGCTCGAAGTCTGGGCGCTGCCCGCAGAAGGTTTTGGCCGCTTCGTCGCCGGCATCCCCTCCCCGCTCGGCATCGGCACGCTCGCCTTGGCGGATGGCACGCGGGTCAAGGGTTTCCTCTGCGAGGCCATCGCTACGGAAGGCGCGCGCGACGTCACGGAATATGGCGGCTGGCGGGCTTATGTCTCGGCGCAAGCGAGCGCGGCGTGAGCTGCAAGGCGGCGGCCTCTTGCTCGCGAAGCCGTCGCCCCTTATGTAGTCATGTGTAGTCACATTAAGGTGCCACAATGAAGGAAGTTCAATTGCGGGAGGCAAAAGCCTCTCTCTCGTCCCTGGTCGACCGCGCTGTTGCCGGGGAGCCGGCCCTGATCACCCGGCATGGGCGCAAGGAAGCGGTCGTTCTATCTTTCGCCGAGTATGAGCGTCTGTCACGGGTTCCAAGCTTCGGCGAATTGCTCGCCGCCTTCCCTGCCGCGCAAGACGACATTCCTGAGCGGGATCGCGCAGCCCCCCGCGCTATCGATCTTTGACCTATCTGCTCGATACCGACGTGCTCTCGGCTGCGGCGCCACCGAAGGCGCAGGCGCGGGCCGAGTGGAACGATTGGCTATTCGGGGCCAGCGACCGACTCTACCTGTCGACAATCACATTGGCCGAGATCGAGCAGGGCATCGCCGCCGCCATCGGTACCGGCGCGACGACGAAGGCGGAGAAGCTGCGCCTGTGGCTGGCGACGGTCGAACAGCTCTACGGAGAGAGGCTGCTGCCGTTCGATGGGAACGTTGCCCGGAGAGCCGGCGCCATGCTGGACAAGGCGCGCGGCCATGCAATGGGCTTTGCCGACATTGCCATCGCCGCGACCGCAGCGGCACATGGGCTGACCTTGCTGACGGCGAATGAGCGGCATTTTCGTCCGCTCGACATCGCATCGCTCAACCCGTTCACGCGCTTGCCGCCACTATAACGCGACAACGCCTCACCGTGCCTCGGCATAGCTGCTGAAGGCATCGCGCACGATGCCGATATGGGCGCGCATCGCCTCGGTCGCGCCAGCCTGATCGCCGCGCAGGATCGCCTGCACGATCGTATCGTGCTCCTGATAGGAGCCGCCCAGCCGCCCCGTGGCGCGGAACTGCGCCCGGCGAAACGGCGCGACACGCGCCCGCGTCATCAAGGTGAGCTCGGCGAGATAGCCATTATGCGTGCCGGCATAGATCGCGGCGTGGAAAGCCTCGTTCGTCTCGTGATAGCGCGCCGGGTCGCCCTCGTGGACGAGCGTGCGCAAGGCCTGGTGCAGCGCCTCGAGCCCGCGCCGCTCGGGCACCGTCATGTTGCGGGCAGCAAGCCCGGCGCAAAGCCCTTCGAGCTCCGCCATAACCTCGAACATGTCATGGAGCTGGCTCGGCGTCGGCAGCGCCACGACGGCGCCGCGATGCGGCCTGACGCTCACGAGCCCCGAGCTCGAGAGCTGGCGGATCGCCTCGCGGACCGGCGTGCGCGAGACGCCAAAGCGCGCGGCGAGCTCCTGCTCGTCGAGCGGCGTGCCGGGCTCGAGCGCGCCCGAGACGATTTCGTCGGCGATCTGGAGCCGCAAGGTTTCCGTGCGCGTGGGGGCTGTGGGCTTAAGTCCAACGGCGGCGGCGCGGCGAGGCGGCATGGATCAGGACCAGGGATTCGGCGGAAGCGCGAGCATCTGCTTAAAGCGTTTTCGAGCGAAGTGGACACCAGTTCGCGTCAAGAAAACGCCCTAGAACAAAAAGCTGGAGCGGTTGAGCGATCCGATTGGACCGGAGACTGCTCTAGCAGGCCGGCACATACGGGTCATGGCGCAGCGCAACCGGACGTCATTCCGGGATCACGCTGACATGGGCGCTGACGACCCGCCAGCCTTCCGGGAACTTGACCCAGGTCTGGCTTTGCCGCCCGATCTTGCCGACCATGCTGTCGCGCCGGAACAGCGTGTTGGCCGTGGCCATGGCATCGCCATAAGTGGTGATGACGGTACGCTCGATCGTGCGCATCACCCCGACCGGCGAGCGCGCCGCGCGGAAGGCCGCGATTTCGGCATAGCCATAGAGATTTTCCCCGACCCCGTAGCGCAGCGTCTGCGGGCTGTCCTTGAACAGCGCATCCAGCGTCGTGACGTCATTGGTCGTCAGCGCCGTCTCATAGGCGGCAAAAGCGGCCTCGACTTCGGCAAGCACGGCGGGGTCGTTGATCTTCATTCCTGTATCGTCCTTGTTTCCACCCTCACCGTCATTCCGGGCGCAACGAAGCGGAGACCCGGAATCCATCGAAGAGCGCTGAACTCTACGATGGATTCTGGATCGGCGCCGCAAGAGCGGCTTGTCCGGAATGACGGTGAGGGTGTCATGTCACATCGGCGGGTGCGGAATCGCGGTCAGCAATTCCTGAGTGTACGCCGCCTGCGGATTGCCCAACACCTCCTCGGCCGTGCCTTCCTCGACGATCGCGCCGGTCTTCATCACGATGACCCGGTCGCAGAGCAGCCGCACCACGTTGAGATCATGCGAGACGAAGAGATAGCTCATGCCGAGCCGCCCCTTCAGCTCTTCCAGCAGGTTCAGCACCACGGCCTGAACCGAGACATCGAGCGCCGCTGTCGGTTCGTCCAGGATGACGAGATCGGGGTCGAGCGCGATGGCGCGTGCGATGCCGACACGGGCCTTCTGCCCGCCCGAAAGCTGGTGCGGAAAGCGGTCGATCAGCTCGACCGGCAGGCCGACGAGCCGCGCCAGCTCCTCGCAGCGGGCGCGCAGGGCATCGCGACCCGAGATCCCGCCCATGCGCAGGATCGGGTCGGCGATCGCCCGCTCGGCCGTGAAGCGCGGGTTCAGGCTATCGGTCGGATCCTGGAAGACCATCTGGATGCGCCGGCGATACGGCGAGGCCGCGAAAGATTTGGCCGGGATCGCGCCGATATCGGCGCCGTCGAAGACGATACGCCCGCCGCTGGGGTCGATCAGTCGCGTGATCATCATCGAGGTCGTCGATTTGCCGCAACCGGATTCGCCAACGAGCCCGAGCGTCTCGCCCTTGGCGAGCGTGAAGCTGATACCGTCGACTGCGCGAAAAGCGGATTTCTCCGGCTCCGCCTTGCCCCTGAGCTTGGCGAAGAAGGCACCCGTGGCAGGTCGCGGATACTCCTTGACCAGCTTCTCGACCCGCATCAGCGGCTCAGTCCCCGCGGGCGTCGCCTGAGGCGCCCTCGCCTCGGCCGGCGGCCCCTTTGGTGCATCCGGCAACAGATCGGCGAGTGACATGCCGATGCGCGGCGTCGCCCGCATCAGCTTGCGGGTATAGGGGTGCTGCGGATTGCGGAAGATGTCGGCGGCTGCCGCCGTCTCCACCACCTTGCCCTTCTCCATCACCACGACCCGGTCGCAATAGGCTGCCGCCAGCCCGAGATCATGGGTGATCAGGATGGTCGACATAGCCCGCTCGCGCGTGAGCTCGACGATCAGGTCCATCACCGCCTTCTGGGTGGTGACGTCGAGGCCCGTCGTCGGCTCGTCAGCGATCAGCAATTGCGGCTGGCAGGCGAGCGCGAGCGCGATCACGACGCGCTGGCACATGCCGCCCGAGAGCTCGAAGGGATAGGCGTCGTAGCGCTCCTCAGGGCGGGCGATCTTGACCTTGGTCAGGGCCTCGATCGCCTTTTCCCTGGCGGTCGCGCGCGTCGCCTGGACATGCTGCAGCAGCACGTCCTCAATCTGCCGGCCGACCTTGCGGATCGGGTTCAGCGCCGCGCGCGGGTTCTGGAAGATCATCGAGATCTCGCGCCCGCGCAGATCGCGCATCTGCGCCTCATCGGCCGTGACGAGGTCGATGCCGGAGAATGAGATCGCGCCCTCGGCGACGCGGCCTGCCCGATCGAGGATGCGCACCACGGCATAGGAGGTCACCGACTTGCCCGAGCCGGACTCGCCGACGATCGCGACCGTCTCGCCCTTGGCGACCTGGATGTCGATCGACTTCACCGCCTGAACGGCGCCGCGGCGTGTGGCGAATTCGACGGTGAGGTTCTTGATATCGAGAAGGGGCGGAGAGGTCATTGAGCGCCGCCCTTGTCATTCCGGGGCTCGCACAGCGAGAACCCGGAACCAACGACTGGGTGAGAGCTGGGAAGCGAGCAGGGAGCGCCCCTGCCCGTGGGTTCCGGGTTCGCGGCTGCGCCGCGCCCCGGAATGACAGAGGTCAGTGCAATGACAGCGGTAAATACCTGGGCCCGCATCAATTCCTCCGCTGCGGATCGACGAGATCGCGCACGCCATCGCCGAGCAGGTTGAAGCAGAACACCGCGATCATCAGGGCCAAGCCCGGAAAGAAGGCGATCCACCATTCCCCGGAGACGATGAAGCTCGCCCCTTCCGCGACCATGATGCCCCATTCAGGCGTCGGCGGGCGCACGCCCAAACCAATGAAGGAGAGGCCCGCCGCGTTCAGGATGGCGTAGCCCATGGTCAGCGACATCTGCACCGCCATGATCGGCATGATGTTGGGCAGGATCTGCGTCAGCAGCAGCCGCCAGTCGGAATTGCCCGAGAGCCGTGCCGCCTGCACGAAACCGGCCTCGCGGCGCACATTCGCCTCGGCCCGGGCGACGCGGGCATAAAGCGGGAAATTGATGATCGCCGTCGCCAGCACGATATTGGTGACGCTGTTGCCGAGCGCCGCGACGATGCCCATCGCCAGTACGAAGAGCGGGAACGCCATGATCGTGTCGGCGATGCGCCCGACCAGCTTGTCGACCCAGCCGCCGAAGAAACCGGCCATGACGCCGGCCAGCCCGCCGAGCACGAAGACGAGCGCGACGGAGAACACCGAGATCGAGAAATCGAGCCTTGTCGCTGCGATGACGCGGCTGAAGATGTCGCGGCCAAGCTGGTCCGTGCCGAACCAATGCGCGCGGCTCGGCGCCTGCAGCGCCGCATTGGTGTTCGAGGCGAGAGGATCATACGGCACGATCGAAGGACCGATCAGCGCCGCCAGCAGGATCAGCGCGAACAGCCCGAAGGCGAGCCCCGTCACCGGGTTTTCCGCCACGATATGGCGCGCATGCGCCCACAGGCTGGTCGAGGGCGGTGCCTCGAAGCGCAGTGCTGGCGAGGATTCAGCGGGCAGGGATTCGGCGGGAACAGGCTCGGGTTCTTTTTTGACGATTTGGGACATGTCGTTCACGGCCTCACCCCTCCAGCCTGACGCGGGGATCGATGACGCCGTAGAGCACGTCGATCATGAGGTTCAGCGCGACATACATCACCGCCATGGTCAGCACGAAACCCTGGATCGGGGCGTAGTCCGAGGCGATCAGCGCCTCGACCGCATAGGAGCCGATGCCCGGCCAGGCAAAGACCTTCTCGACCAGCACGTTGGCGCCGAGCAGGAAGGAGAACACCATGCCGAGCGTCGTCACCACCGGCAGCATCGCGTTGCGGAAGGCATAGGTGCCGATGACCTTGCCGTTGGTCAGGCCGCTGGCGCGCGCCGTGCGGACGAAATCGGCGCCGAGCACAGCCAGCATCGAGGCCCGCGTCATCCGCGTGATCGGCGCGAGCGAGAAGATGGCGAGTGTCACGGCCGGCAGGATGAGCTGCGAGAAGGCGGCGCGAAAGCCCTCAAGATCGCGCGCGAGCAGCATGTCGACCAGCAGGAAGCCGGTGACACCAGGCGGCTCGGAGGCAAAGACATCGAGCCGTCCGAGCGGCGCCGGAGACCAGCCGAGCAGGAAGTAGAAGACATAGACCAGCAAGAGGCCGGTGAAGAACACCGGCAGCGAGACGCCCGCCGTCGCGACGATCCGGCAGAGATGGTCGATCCAGGAGCCCTGCTTCACCGCCGCCAGCACACCCAGCGGCAGCGCCACCGCCATGGCAAGCAGCAAGCCCGCCAGCGTCAGTTCGGCCGAGGCCGGCAGCCTCGCCGCGATGTCCCTGGTCACCGGCTGGCCGGTCGTCAGCGACTGGCCGAGATCGCCCTTCAGCAATGCCGTGACATAGGAGACGAACTGCACCGGCAGCGGCTGGTCGAGACCGAGCTTGCCGCGGATCTCGGCGATGGCCTGGGGCGAAGCTGCCGGCCCGGCGAAATAGGCGGCGGTATCGCCCGGCAGGACCCGCGTCAGCAGGAAGGTGACGATGATCACGCCGATGATCGACGGGATGGTCGTCATGAGGCGCTGGCCGATCATCTTGAGCATGGCTTGGCCTCCTTCAACAGGTTTCTGAACCGTGTCGTCATTCTCGGGCGCAGCCCCCGGGTCCGGCTTTGGCCGGCCCAAGGATAAACTCCACGCAGACCCGAGAATCTCTGTCAGGAGATGCTCGGGCCTAGCCCGAGCATGACGAAGGGACCGCTCACCCCTTCGTCAGGTAGCGGAAATCCGGCTCGCGACAGGGCTGGAACTGATAGCCGCCGATCGACTTCTGCATGGCGACGTCATGGGTCGGCTGGGCGATCGGCACCATCGGCACCTCGACGTTCACCAGCTTGATGAACTCGACGACGCTCTTGTCATAAACCGTCTTGTCGGCAGTGAAGCGGGCCTCGTCGACCAGCTTGTCGAGCGCGGGGTTCTGGTAGGCGGCGATGTTGAAGATCGAATTGTTGCCGTGCATCGTCCAGAACAGATAATAGTCGGGATAGTCGAGCCAGCCGGCGAAGCGGTTGAGGACCATCGGGTTGGTCTTCTTCTGGATTTCGCCGCGGAAATTGGCGCCCGGCACCTTCGAGATCTCGACATTGATGCCGATGGTCGCGAGCGCCTCCTTGATCAGCACCGACATCGGCTCGGCCACCGTCGCATTGCCGGCATCGAACAGCAGCGTCGTCGAGAAGCCACCGCCGGCCGCATCGACCAGCGCCTTCGCCTTGGCGACGTCGGTCTTGTAGGGGAAAGGTTGCGGCCAGGCGACCTTGGGCGTCTCCGGCCCGCCTGACATGTCGACGCCGCGCCCGAACAATGAGGCCTGCAGCATCTTCTCATAGGGCATCACCCAGGCGACGGCCTGGCGCAGGCGGACATCCTTGAACGGCCCGACCTGCGTGTTGAGATAGCAGCCCCAGACACCATTGGGGATTGGCACGCCGACGACATTGACCTTGCCGGCGTCAGCCAGATCCTTGAAGTCTTTGGGCGGCAGACCGTAGGAGATGTCGGCGTCGCCGCGCTCGATCAGGGCCCGGCGGGTCGAGGGCGAGGCGATGTCGCGCGCGATGATGCGGCGCAGGCTCGGCAGCTTGCCGCAGGCCCAGGCATCGTTGCGGACATAGATCGTCTCGACGCCGGGCTTCCAGCTCTCGACCTTGTAGGCGCCGGAGCCGGCGATGTTGTTCTTGAGATAGTCCTTGGCCCAGGGGTCATCGCCACCATTCTTGATGGCAAGCTCGGAGTCGAACACGAAGGGGATGGTGACGGCCAGGTTCGGCAACGTCATCTTGTCCTTGCGGATGAAGTCGATGCGCAGCGTCTTGTCGTCGATCACGACGAACTGCTCCGGCTTCTCCAGCGAGCCAGCGTTCATCTGCGTCGTGGCGAAGCCGCCGATCGAGACCGCGCGGTCGAGCGACCATTTGACATCTTTGGCCGTGACCTTGCGCCCGGAATGGAAGGTGGCGTCGCGCAGCTTGAAGGTGCAGCTCATACCGTCTGAGGCAAGCTGCCAGCTTTCCGCCAGCTCGCCCTCGAGCTCGCCCATCGCGATCGTGTTGCCGCCCCCGCCCGGAATCGGCACCGGCTTGAAGCGCAGCAGCCGATCGTAGCAGTTCAGCGCCACACCATTGACCGGCTGCGACGAGCCGATGCCCTGCATGTCCAGGCTGTTGGGGCCGTATTCCTGCACCAAGAGCAGCGTCTCGCTGCGGCTCGGCGCCTGGGCCTGCGCAGCGCCGTTGCGGGCGATGAAGGGCAGGCCGAGGCCGGCAGCAATGGCGGTGCGGCGTGTGATTGTCATGGAGCGATCCCTCGATGCGCGGACAGGCTGGCATGCGCCAGCAGCCCTGGAACGGCGCTGGCGACGGAAAGACACCATTCCTCATGCACAGAGCGTGCCGCCCCAAACCGCGCTCGAAAGCACGATGATGGCGGCGGAACCCAACCTCGTTTGAGGCCTTCGCAGTGTGGCAGAAGCCGGTTTTTCTTGCGATTGCCGCCTGTTCGCGCTGAAAGCGACCTCGAATTCGCGATCGACAGCGCTTGCCGAATGAAGCACGTCAATGCACGCTGCGGCATGCCTTTGGCCAGATTACATGCATCTTGTATGCACGACGGCTGTATTCGCCTATTTCATAAGCAACCCATCGAACTGCCAGCATCGAAGACACGGCTGGACGGCGTTACCGGTCGCAGACTCTATCGCTCGAGGATATGCGCGCCGCCGTGTACGGAGAGCCGGACGCGCGCGCCCGGCAGAGGCAGATCGCGGCCCGGCGAGCGGACGAGGACGCGTATCCGCGCCTCCTCGAAGCCGACCCCCACGGTGATGGCGCAGAGCGCTCCGCCGAACTCGACCTCTTCGACCTCGCCATGACAGGCGGCAGTCTCCTGGGGGCCGGTCGCGGCTGGCGAGAGGCTGATCTGCTCCGGCCGCAGCATGATCTCGCCGGGGCCGCGCCGCGCGCCGGTCTCGGCCGGAATGCGCCCGAGCGCGCAATCGACGAAGCCCTCGCCCAGTTGCGCCTCCAGCATCGTCGCATCGCCAAGGAAGAGCGCGGTCTCGCGGTCCTTCGGCTGCCAGTAGAGCACGCCCGGCGCACCGACCTGCATCAGCCGCCCTCCCCGCAGCACCGCGACCTGATCGGCAAAGGACAAGGCCTCGGCCTGGTCATGCGTCACCATGATCGCGGTGATGCCGGCCTGGCTCAGCACGCGCATCACCGATTTGCGCACCGCCTCGCGCAGGCCGGTATCGAGCGCCGAGAACGGCTCGTCGAGCAGCATCAGCGCCGGCCGGCGCGCCAGAGCCCGGGCCAGCGCCACGCGCTGCTGCTGACCGCCGGAGAGCTCATGCGGGCGGCGGCGCAACATGGCGCGATCGAGCTCGACCATCTCCATCAGCTCGTTGACGCGCTGGTCGCGCTCCGGGTCTCTGGCATCGATCCCGAAGCCGATATTCTCGGCCACGCTCAGATGCGGAAACAACGCCCCATCCTGCGGCACATAGCCGATGCCGCGCAGATGCGCCGGCGCGATCAATGGCCCGTCCGCCAGCACCTGGCCGTTCAGCGTCACGCGGCCGGCATCGGGCGCATCGAAACCGGCGATGATGCGCAGCAGCGTGGTCTTGCCGGAGCCGGAGGGGCCGACGATCGCCGTGCGGCTGCGCGCCGGCACGGTGAGATCGACACCCTCCAGCGCGATCTGCGGACCGTAGCGCTTGCTCAGGCCGATGACGTCGAGAAGGCTCACTGTCCGGCGACCCGTCGCGATTGCGCATGCAGGAGTGCCGTCAGAGGCAAGGACAAGGCGATCATCAGCGCCGCATAAGGCGCAGCCGCCGCATAGTCGAGCTCATTCGTCAGCGCCCAGAACTCGGTCGCGAGCGTGCGCGTGCCATTGGGCGCGAGCATCAGCGTCGCGGTCAGCTCGGTGGTGACGCCCATGGCGACGAGCGCCATGCAGGCGGCGACGCCCGGCGCCGCGAGCCGCATCGTCACCGAGAAGATCGCGCCGGCCGGCCTGCGCCCGAGCGCGATCGCGGCGCGCTCCAGCTCGACTGGCACCTGCGCGATGCCAGCGCGCAGGCCCACCAGCGCGCGCGGCAGGAACATCAAACCATAGGCGAGGAGCACGGTCGCGACCGTCTGGTAGAGCGGCAAGGCGATCCTGACCGTGATCGTGACCAGGGCAAGCGCGACCACGACCCCGGGCAAGGCGCCGACATAGTAATGGCAGCCTTCGAGAACCCGCTGCAGCCGGCCCGGCGCGCGCACCGAAAGCCAGGCCATCGGGATCGCCACGAGCGTCGTCGCGAGGGCCCCGCCGGCGGCATAGAGCAGCGTCTCGCCGAAGGCCGACGCCAACTCCCGCGCCTGCCAGATCTCGCTGCCGCCGGCGATGAGCCAGCGGCCAAGCGCATAGGCGGGCACGCCGAGCGCAAGCCCGCTCAGCGCGAGCGGCAGGAGCATGGAAACCCCGCGCGCCCGACCAAGACGGCGGCGCGAGGCTGGGCGCGGCGCGCCCGAACCGACCCGGGCATAGCGCGCATCGCCCCGGATCAGCACCTCGAGCCCGAGCAGGCCGAGGCAGGAGAGTACGAGCACACCCGCCAGCATGTTCGCGGCTGGCCCGTTATAGCTCGACTGGAACTGGTCGACGATCGCGGTGGTGAAGGTGTCGAAGCGGATCATCGCGTAGAGGCCGTATTCGGCGAGCAGATGCAGCCCGATCAGCAAGGAGCCGCCGCAGAGCGCGATCCGCAATTGCGGCAGCACGACCCGCAGGAACACCCGCCAGGGATCGAGCCCGAGCGACGCGGCGGCATCCTCCATCGCCGGGTCGAGCCGGCGCAACTGGGCCGCCACCGGCAGATAGAGAAACGGCAGATAGGCCAGCACCGAAACGAAAACGGCGGCAAAAAGCCCGTGCATCCCCGGCGCGACGCCGATCCAGGCATAGGACTGCACGAAGGCCGGGATCGCCAGCGGCGCGACCGCGAGCCAGGACCAGAACCGCGCGCCCGGCACGTCGCTGCGCTCGGTCAGCCAGGCGAGCGCCACCGCCAGCACGATGCAGGGCGGCAGGGTCAGCACTTCGAGCAGCGCGGTATTGACCAGCAATTCGCCGACGCGTGCCCGGAAGATCAGGGCAGACGCCGTCTCCCAGCCGGTCTGGAGCGTGATCCAGAGAATGAAACCGAGCGGCAGCAGCGTGACGAGCGAAACCAGCGCCGCCAGCCCGAACAGGGATTTGGCCGCGAGCTGCCGGACCCGGCGCAGCGGCAAGGGCTGCGTCGCGAGGACGGGATAGGCTCGCAAGGGCTGCGCCTGCAGGGTCATGAACGCGATCGAACCAGCCAAAAGGCGAAGCGGAACGACGGCGCGACACGAGTCACGCCATCGCCCCTTATGACCTGGACCTCAGAGCAGCCCGGCCGCCGTCATCAGTTCGGAGACCTTCTTGCTGTCGAGCTTGGAGGGCTCGACCTTCGGCGCCTGCAACTGCGCGATCGGCTCCAGCTTCGGGTTTGATTCCGCGCCGTTGGCGATGGCGTATTCGAAGCTGTCGCCGTCCCGCAGCACGGCCTGGCCATGCTTGCCCGCCATCCATTTCACGAAAGCTTCGGCCTGCTCCTTATGCTTGCTCGAAGCCAGTACGCCGGCGCCCGAAGTGCTGAGGAAGGCGCCGGGATCGCCGTTGCGGAAATAGTGCAGCCGGACATTGCCGCTGTTCTCGCCCGTCTTCGCCTGATCGCCGAAATAGTAATAATGGTAGATCACCGCGCCATCGACTTCGCCGGCATTGACCGCCTTCATGGCGACGCTGTTGCCGCGATAGGCGGTGGAGTTCGCCTTCATCGCCTTGAGCCATTCGGCCGTGACCTTCTCGCCCTTGAGCTCGAGCAGCGCGCCGACGATCGCCTGGAAGTCGGCACCCGAGGGCGAGGCGGCCCAATGGCCCTTCCACTTCGCATCGGCGAGATCGAGCAGCGACTTCGGCAGGTCGGCCTCCTTCAGCTTGCGCGTGTCATAGACGAAGACGGTGCTGCGCGCCGCGACGCCGACCCAGCGCCCGCTCGACGGCTGGAAATTCGCCGGCACCTGCGCCAGCACGTCCTTGGGCAAGGTCGCGAACAGCCCGGCCTTCTCGACCAGCACCATCGCCGGCGAATTCTCGGTGACGAAGACATCGGCGGGCGAGGCCGCGCCCTCCTGGACGATCTGGTTGGCGAGTTCGGTGTCGCCGCCCTTGCGGATCGTCACCTTGATGCCGGTTTCCTTGGTGAAGCCGTCGGCCCAGGCCTTGGTCAGGCTTTCATGCTGCGCATTATAGACGGTGATGCCCTCATCGGCGGCGCGGACGGCGTGCGACGCGCCGGACAGGATCAAGGCGAGCGCGGCGGCGCGCATCAGGGAAGACGGCATCAGTGTCATGACAACCTCTGCAACTCCGGTCCTGTGGGAGAGGCGGACCAAGTATCGAGGCTTAGATTCCCGCGGCCGGAAGCTGTCAATTTCTATGTTTTTTCCTTATAATAATTATAAACTAAGAAGAACCCGCGCGCGAATTCGTGATTTGACCGCGGAACGGCGCAAAACGCGCATCATCCAGACCCAGCCACGCAGAAGCCCTCTGGCGAGACGACGTCGCGATGCTGCGCAGGATTGCCAGCCGCAACGGCTCATATGACCGTTTGAGATGACCCACAGCCCTCATCATTCGAGACGTCATTCCCTAGAGAATGGCGTCTCGAATGATGAGGGCTCAATTCTCGAATAAGTCCAGCTTATCCCAGAGAATAAACAGATAGAATTTGACTGAAACGCCACCTCGACTAGCGTCTCCACTTAAATCGGAGATGAAGACGTGCTCGGCTCGACGAACAAGACTGCCCAGAACAGCAATGCAACGTTCGGTATTGATCTCGCCGATATTGAAGACGCGGCAGGCCGTATCCGCGGACAAGCCGTCAGGACACCTCTGATCCGCAATGACGAGCTCGACAAACGCTTGTCGGCACGCCTGCTACTGAAGGCGGAAACCTTGCAGGTCACCGGCTCCTTCAAGTTCCGCGGCGCCCTCAACCGCGTCTCCAGGATGACGCCGGAGGAAAGGCTTGGCGGCATCGTCGCCTGGTCCTCGGGCAATCACGCTTTGGCGATTTCGGCCGTGGCAGCCCGGCACGGCATCAAGGCGACAATCCTGATGCCGTCCGACGCGCCACGTGCCAAGGTCGAGGGCGCCGAGCGCTTCGGCGGCACCGTGCGCCTCTATGATCGGCTGACCGAGGTGCGCGAGGAGATCGGCGCCGAGATCGCCCGGGCGACCGGCGCGGTGATCATCCCGCCCTATGACGATCCAGACATCATGGCCGGCCAAGGCACAGTCGCGCTCGAATGCGTCGAACAAGCTCGCGAGCTCGGTGCCGCGATCGACCTCATGCTGGTCGCCTGCAGCGGTGGCGGCCTCGCAGCTGGAACCGCCGTCGCGATGAACGCCGTCTCGCCCGCGACCCAAGTCTATTGCGTCGAGCCCGCAGGGTTCGAGGATACCATCCGCTCGCTCGCCTCCGGCCGCCGCGAGGGCAATGCACCCGGCGCCAAGAGCCTGTGCGATGCGCTGCAGGTGCAGATCCCGGGTGAATTGACCTTCCACGTCAACCAGGCGCTGCTCGCCGGCGGCATCGCCGTCACCGATGCCGAGGTCCGGCATGCGATGCGCGTCGCTTACGATCTGACGAAGCTCGTGGTCGAGCCCGGCGGCGTCGCCCCGCTCGCCGCAATCCTCGCCGGTAAGCTCGATATCGCCGGCAAGACCGTCGCGCTCGTGCTCAGCGGCGGCAATGTCGACCACGACAAGTTCAGCGCCTGCATCGCCGACTGAGCCCGCCCGACATCGGCGCCCTTCCTAGAGAACCGGACTTCCCATGCTTTCAAGTGATTCACCGCTCTATGGCCGCATCGCCGCGACCATCGACCAGTTCATGACGATCGACCTCACAGGCGTCGGCCTGATCGGGAACATCCATGCGGCGCTGGGCCAGCGCCAGCCCGGGCCGATCTGCATGGGCGCGGCTGAGATCATCCTGCGCACGATCAAGGAGAAGGGTGGGCCCGTTCTGATCGCGACGGGTTTTCCCGAAGGCGGTGGCGTGCCGGAGACCGATGGCCCGGTCGGCGCGGCGTTGCTGGCCCGGGCGCTGTTTCTCGGCCTCGGCGTCGAGAGCGTGATCGTCGTCGATGAGGATTGGGAGGCGATGATGCGCCAGACCTGCCTCGGCGCCGGCCTCTCCCCCATGCCCTTCCCCGCTTCGGGCGTCATCGAGCCGATCGCCTTCCTGCGCCCGGTCTATATCCGCACCATCCCCAAGGATGCCGAGGGCAGCCGCGCCGTCAGCGACGACCTGCTGGAGCGGACCCGGCCGAGCCTGCTGATCGCGATCGAGCGTCCCGGCTGCAATGCCAACGGGCTCTATCACGGTCTGGGTGGCCGGCCGCTCGACGACATGGTCGGCGATCTCGACTATCTCTTTCGGACCGGCAAGGAGCTCGGCCTGCCCTTCATCGGTATCGGCGACGGCGGCAACGAGCTCGGCATGGGCGTGATCGCGCAGGACCTGCCGCGGTTCTCCCCGAAGGCCGCCGATTGTGGCATCCCGGGGCGCGGCGGCGTGGCGGCGGCAACCGCTGCCAGCCATCTCGTCGTCGCCAATGTCTCGAACTGGGGCGCGACCGGCATCATCGCCGCGCTCACAGCCCTGCTCCAGAACGAAGTCGTCTTCCATGAGCCGGAGCTGGAGGTGCGCTGCATCGAGCAATGCGTCGCGGGCGGCGGCGTGGACGGCATGTTCATGGCGCCAGAGCCGGCGGTCGACGGCATCTCCGCCCTGGAATGGGAGGGCCTGGTGCGCACGCTGCGGGCCTCCGTACTCAGGGCGCTCGGGCATTCCGTCAACTGGAAGGGCGACCGCGGCGACTGGCGGCAGGTGAAGTAGCAGGCGCGCCGCGCAGGCCGTCTCCGTGACCCTCATCACGGCTTGTGCTAGCCAAAAGACCGCGACAGTCGACAATCCGGCTTCCCTCTGTTTCGGCCGCTTTGCCTCGATGCCTGGAGACGCGCAGCGAACATGACGGATTTTCGCAGTCTCGAGCTGTTCTACTGGGTCGCGGAGCTAAACAGCTTCAGCAAGGCCGCCGAGCGGGCGAACACGACGCAGCCCGCCGTCTCCCAGAGGATCGCCGCGCTGGAGGCTGAGTTCGGCGTCAAATTGTTCGAGCGCAATTCGCGCTCGATCAGCCTGACGCATCAGGGCCGCAAGCTGGTCGACTATGCCGAGCGCTTCCTGCTGCTGCGCACGGAAATGGTCGCCGATGTCGGCTCCACCGTTGCCATGAAAGGCATCCTGCGGCTGGGCGTCTCGGAGACGATCGCGCAGACCTGGCTGAGCCGCTTCATGGAGCGGGCGCATGCCGTCTATCCCAACATCGTCATCGACCTCACGGTCGATGTCTCCCCGACCATGCGCGACCTGCTTGGGCGCGGCGAGCTCGATCTCGCTTTCCTGCTCGGGCCGCTTGGCGACGCGACCATGGCCAATCGCGAGTTATGTGCCTATTCGCTCGCCTTCATCGCCTCTCCCGATCTCGACATCGGCGAGGAGCCGCTGAGCCTCGCGCGGATCCGGAGTTTCCCGATCATCACCTATCCCAAGGCGACATCGCCCTATCCCCGCCTGCGCGAGGCGCTGAACGATCCGAGCCTGCCGCCGCCGCGCATCTTCGGGAACTCCTCGCTCACCACCATCGTCCGGATGACGCTGGACCGGATCGGGCTCAGCGTGATTCCGCCCATCGTCGTCCAGAAGGAGCTGTCGGAAGGACGCCTGCGCATCGTCCAGACCTCGCTCACCGTGCCCGACCTCGTCTTCACGGCCGCCTTCCCGCTGGCGCTGATGGGCGGACTGGCCCAGCCCATGGCCGAGCTCGCCCAGGAGGTCGCGCGCCAGTTCGAGGCCGCGCCCGACGCCTGATCGGGATCGCCCGCCGGCTCAGCTTGCCTGCACTGCTCGGCCCTTTACCGCGGGGCGCCGCGCATCGCTTCGTTCTTCGCTGCTGCGGCGATCGTCGCCTCCATTTGCAGATTCCCTTAAAATCGAAAGCGAGGAAACACGCCTTTCAATTTGGTGTGGGCTCGTCAAACTAAGCCTGTCTCAGCTGCCGTTCAGATCGGTGCGCCCGCCAGGGCGCGCTGACCTTTATGCGATGTTTCTCAAACCCTTGCGGGCGCCGCCCAGCTCGCCGGGGCTTCTATAATTGGAGCTTATCGCGGTCGATCCCGATTCAAGATTGGACGGGCTGACGCAACGATGTGCCAATCGAACAGCAACCGGCAGGAAGGGACCATGAGCACGATGAATCAGATCACTCCCGCCACGACCGCCCAGGGCTCCGCCGCCGCCGCGCAAGCGATCCGGCTGGCATGCCGCAACGGCTCCCTGACCGGCACTACCTCCGGTCTGGCGCCGGGCTTCGTCCAAGGCAATCTCGCCGTCCTGCCCGCCGATCTCGCCGCCGATTTCCTGCGCTTCTGCCAGGCCAATCCGCGCCCCTGCCCGATCATCGGCGTCTCCGATGTCGGCAGCCCCAGGGTTCCCGTGCTCGGCCGCGACCTCGATATCCGCACCGATCTGCCCGGCTACCGCGTCTGGAAGGACGGCGAGCTCGTCGCGGAAACCGGCAATGTCAGCGAATGGTGGCGCGACGATCTCGTCTCCTTCGTCATCGGCTGCTCGCTCTCCTTCGAAGAGGCATTGCTCGACGAAGGCATCCCGCTGCGCCATGTCGAGCGCAGCATCCGCGTACCGATGTTCCGCACCAGCATTCCCTGCTCGCCTGCGGGCCGCTTCTCCGGGCCGATGGTCGTCTCGATGCGCCCGCTGAAGCCAGCCCAGGCGATCCGCGCCATCCAGATCACCTCCCGTTTCCCCGCCGTGCATGGCGCGCCCGTCCATATCGGGCATCCCGAGCAGATCGGTATCCGCGACCTGTCGAAGCCCGATTATGGCGACCCGGTCGAGGTCCTGCCCGACGAGATCCCGGTGTTCTGGGCCTGCGGCGTCACGCCGCAATCGGTCATCGCCGAGGTCAAGCCGTCCTTCGCCATCACCCATGCGCCCGGCTGCATGCTGGTGACCGATCGCCGCAACACGGAGTTCGCGATCATCTGAAGACCAGACTGCGAGAGATCCAAACAAGGGGCCGAAGAGCCCATCCATCACGAAGAGGGGTTACATCATGAATCGTAGAGAACTGCTGCTCGGCGGAGCCTCCGCCATGTCCTTCGCCGCTGCGGCCGGCTTCGCCGGGGCAGTCCAGGCCCAGGCGGCTCGCGAGGTCGTCATCGGCGTGATCTATCCGATGTCGGGCGCCAGCGCCCAGGTTGGCATCGACGCCAGGCACGCCTTCGAAACCGCGCTCGACATCGTCAACAACGACCATGCGCTCGATCTGATCGGCGCCAAGGGCGCAGGGCTCTCGGCGCTCAGCGGCGCCAAGCTGCGGCTGGTCTTCGCCGACCACCAGGCCGACCCGCAGAAGGGCCGCGCCGAGGCCGAGCGCTTGATCACCCAGGAGAAGGTCTCCGCCATCATCGGCTGCTACCAGTCCTCTGTTTCCGCCACGGTGAGCGCCGTCACCGAGCGTTACGGCGTGCCGTTCCTGTGCGCCGATTCCTCCTCGCCCAGCCTGCAGCGCCGCGGCATGAAGTTCTTCTTCCGCCCCGCCGCGCAGGACGAGATGTTCTCGGCCGCGATGTTCGATTTCTTCGATGCGCAGAAGGCCAAGGGCAAGAAGATCGACACTGTCGCGCTCTTCTTCGAGGACACGATCTTCGGCGTCGACTCTTCCAACGTCCAGCGCAAGCTCGCCACCGAGCGCGGCTACAAGATCGCAGCCGACGTCAAATACCGCACCAATTCGCCCTCGCTGACCGCCGAGGTCCAGCAGCTCAAATCCGCCGATCCCGACGTGCTGATGCCGTCCTCCTACACCACGGACGCGATGCTGCTCGTCAAGACGACGGCCGAGCTCGGCTACAAGCCCAAGAACCTGGTCGCCCAGGCGAGCGGCTTCTCGGAGCAGGTCACCTATGACGCGGTCGGCGACAAGCTGCGCGGCGCGATCACCCGCGCCAGCTTCTCGCTCGATCTGGCGGCCAAGCGCCCGTTCATCACCACGGTGAACGACATGTTCAAGGCGCGCTCGACCCGCGACTTCAACGACAACAGCTCGCGCCAGTTCATGGGCCTGCTGCTGCTGGCGGAGGCGATCAACCGCGCCGGCACGACCGACGGCGCCAAGGTGCGCGACGCGCTGGCCGCGACCGATATCCCCGGCACCAGCACGATCATGCCCTGGGCGCGCGTGCGCTATGGCGCCGACGGCCAGAACCCCGATGCGAGCCCCGTCCTCCTGCAATATGTCGAGGGCAAGTTCGTCACGATCTTCCCGACCGACGTCGCGATCGCCGGTGCGATCTGGCCGATGAACGGCTGACGCTCCACAGGCGGAAGGAAATTCACATGACGGCGCAAGCACTGGCTCAAGTGCTTGCGAGCGGCCTGCTGATGGGGCTCATCTACGCCCTGATCGCAGTGGGCCTCTCGCTCATTTTCGGCCTGATGGATGTCGTGAACTTCGCCCATGGCGAGTTCCTGATGACGGCGATGTACGTGGCTTTCGGGTTGGTGTTCCTGACCTCCCTCGATCCCATCCTGGTCATGCCCATCGTCGTCGCCGTGCTCTTCGGCGTTGGCGCAGTGGTCTATCTCGGGGTGGTGCGCTTCGCGATGCGGGCCAAGGCCAATCAGGGCATGGTGCAGATCTTCGCGACCTTCGGTCTTGCCACCCTGCTGCAGGGCGCCGCGCAGTATTTTCTGACGCCCGACTACCGCAGCATCGGCAACTCCTGGCTGGGCGGCAAGACGCTCGAACTCGGCGGCGTCTTCCTGCCCTTGCCGCAGATCTTCGGCGGGCTGGTCTCGATTGCGGCCTTCGGCGGCCTCTATCTCCTGATGTCGCGCACCGATTTCGGCAAGGCGCTCGAGGCGACCCGCGAAGACCAGGGCGCGGTCGCGCTGGTCGGCATCGACCGCAACCGCGTCTTCACGCTGGGCTGGGGGTTAGGGGCCGCGCTCGTCGGCCTGGCCGGCGCGGTACTCGCGATCTTCTACTACATCCACCCGCAGGTCGGCGCGACCTTCGGCCTGATCGCCTATGTCACGGTTGCACTCGGCGGCTTCGGCAGCGTTTTCGGCGCGCTGGTCGCCGGTATCATCGTCGGCTTCGTCGAGGCCCTGACCGCCGCCATCCTGCCGCCGGCGATGAAGTCGCTGGGCATCTACATGCTGTATCTCGGCGTCGTCTTCGTGCGGCCGAGCGGCCTTTTCGGAAAGCTCTGACCATGACAGCAGACGCGCTTTCCCCTCCCCGCACGGCCGGCATGCTGCCGCAGCGGCGCAAGCAGCTCCTCACAGCTGCCCTCGTCTTCGCGGCCGTCGCGGCCTCGCCCTTCCTCGTCCGCGACGTCTATCTCCAGAACGTCCTGATCCTGACCCTGCTCTATGCCGCCGTGTCGCAGAGCTGGAACATCCTGGGCGGCTATTGCGGCCAGATCTCGCTCGGCCACGCGCTCTATTTCGGCATCGGCGCCTACGCCACCTCGGTCCTGTTCGTCACCTATGGCGTCGTGCCCTGGGGCGGCATGCTGGTCGGCGGCGTGCTCTCGGCGGCAGTCGCACTCCTGCTCGGCTATCCCTGCTTCCGGCTCAAGGGCCATTATTTCTCGATCGCGACCATCGTCATTGCCGAGATCGGTTTGCTGCTCATCCATAACTGGGACTTCGTCGGCGGCGCGCTCGGCATCCAGTGGCCGTTCGGCTCCGACAGCTGGTGGACGCTGCAATTCGCCCGCGACAAGGTGCCTTACGTCCATCTCTCCCTCGGCCTGCTGGCCGTCACCTGGTTCGTCACCTTCCTGATCGAAGGCTCGCGCTGGGGCTATTGGTGGCGCGCCGTCAAGGACAACCCCGAGGCGGCCGAAAGCCTCGGCGTCGAGATCTTCCACTCCAAGATGGCGGCGGCTGCCGTCTCCGCCTTCTTCACCGCGGTCGGCGGCAGCTTCTATGCGAGCTTCCTGGCCTATATCGACCCGGAAAGCGTGATGAGCTTCCGCTTCTCGCTGCTCTTCGCCTTGCCTGCCGTGCTCGGCGGCATCGGCACGCTGTGGGGGCCCTTCGTGGGCGCCGCCATCCTGATCCCGCTCACCGAAATCACGCGCTCCTATCTCGGCGGTTCCGGCTCGGGCATCGACCTCATCATCTATGGCGGCCTGATCATGGTCGTCTCGCTGGCCAGGCCCGAGGGCATCCTCAGCCTGTTCCAGCGCAAGCCGAAGCGGGAGGCGCGTTCATGAGCACCGACACTCTGCTCAGCGTCGACAACGTGACACGGCGCTTCGGCGGCCTCGTCGCCAATGCGAATGTCTCGATCACCGTCCGGCGCGGCGAGATCCTCGGATTGATCGGCCCCAACGGCGCCGGCAAGTCGACCCTGTTCAACCTCGTCGCCGGGACCTTCGCGCCGAATGAGGGGCGCATCATGTTCGAGGGCGAGGACATCACCACCCTCTCCGCCCCGCTCCGCTGCCAGCGCGGCATCGCCCGCACCTTCCAGGTCCCGCGCTCCTTCGACTCGATGAGCGTGCTGGACAATGTCATGGTCGGCGGCTTCGTCCGGGCGCGGAGTGCGGCCGCGGCCCGCGACATCGCCTATGAGACGCTGGAGTTCGCCGCCCTCGCCCATCGCGCCGGGGCCTCGGCAGGCGACCTGACCCCACCCGAAAAACGCCGCCTCGAAGTCGCGCGAGCGCTCGCGACCAAGCCCAAACTCCTGCTGCTCGACGAGGTCATGACCGGCCTGACGCCGAGCGAGGCGCGGCTCGGCGTCGAGCTCGTCCGCAAGGTCCGCGACCAGGGCGTCACCGTGGTCATGGTCGAGCACGTCATGGAGATCGTCATGCCGCTGGTCGACAGGGCCGTGGTGCTCAATCTCGGCACGGTCCTCGCCGAGGGCAGGCCGCATGACGTCGTCCGCAACGACGCCGTCATCACCGCCTATCTGGGGGAGAGACACCGTGCTGCTTGAAGTCTCCTCCCTGACCACGGCCTATGACGGCCTGATCGCCATCTCGGAGATCTCGATCTCCGTAGCCGAGGGCGAGATCGTGGTCGTCGCCGGCGCCAACGGGGCCGGCAAATCGACGCTGCTCAAGAGCATCTCGGGCATGGAACGGCCGCGCTCCGGCGAGGTCAGCTTCGACGGCGAGCGCATCAGCGGCCTGCCCGGACACGAGATCACCGCGCGCGGCGTCGCCTATGTGCCCGAGAACCGGCGCCTGTTCCCGCGCCTGTCGGTCTCCGACAATCTCCGGCTCGGCAGCTATCTGCATCGCAAGCGTCCCGACCGGGAGCAGCCCATGGAGCAGGTCTTCACGCTCTTTCCGCGCCTGAAGGAGCGCCTGCCGCAGCGGGCCTCCACCCTCTCGGGCGGCGAGCAGCAGATGCTCGCCATCGGGCGGGCCTTGATGACGCGGCCGCGCATCCTGATGCTCGACGAGCCCTCGCAGGGCATCATGCCCAAGCTCGTCGACGAGATCTTCGAGGCGGTGCTGGCCATCCGCAAGGCCGGCGTCACCGTCCTGCTCGTCGAACAGCGCCTGGCCGAGAGCCTGGAGATCGCCGACCGTGCCTATGTCTTGCAGACCGGACGGGTCATCCTCTCCGGCACGGCGGCCGAGGTGCGCGACAACCCCGACATCCGCAAGGCCTATCTCGGCATCTAGAGCGTTGTTGAGCGAAGTGGACACCGGTTCCCCCGCGACAAACGCGAAGCGTTTGCGCGGAGAAAACGCGTTAAAACAAAGAGCTGGAGCGGTCGAACGATCCAATCGGATCGGAAACTGCTTTAGGCGCTTGGCCGCGCGCCCGCGTTCCCCCGGACCAGCGCGCGGCCAAACTGCCGGAAAGAGCGAGGAGATGTGATGCTCTCGATCGATCTGAATTCCGATCTCGGCGAAGGCTTCGGCGCTTATCGCTGCGGCGATGACGAGGCGATGCTAGCTGTCGTCACCTCCGCCAATGTCGCCTGCGGCCTGCATGCCGGCGATCCGGAGATCATGGCGCGCGCCTTCACCGTCGCCCGCGAGCGCGGCGTCGCGGTCGGCGCCCATCCCGGCTTTCCCGATCTCTGGGGCTTCGGCCGCCGCCGCATTCCGTTCTCGACGGGCGAGATCGAGCGCCTCGTCGCCTATCAGGTGGGCGCGGCAGCGGCGCTCGCCGCCTATGCCGGCCACCGCATCAGCTATGTCAAACCCCATGGCGCGCTCGGCAACATCGCCGCCGAGGATCGCGGCGTGGCGGATGCGATCGCGCGCGCGGTCAAGGCGGTCGATTCCGGTCTCGCCATGCTCGCCATCGCCCTGACCGAGCAGGTCGCTGCCGGTGAGGCTGCCGGGCTTGCCGTCCATCAGGAGATCTTCGCCGATCGCGGCTACACCGACGAGGGCCAGCTCATCGCCCGCGACAAGCCCGGCGCATTGATCACGGATGCCGATGAAGCCGCCGGCCGGATGGTCGAGATGGTCACCGAGGGCGTGATCATCACCGCTTCCGGCAAGCGCCTGCCGACGCAGATCCACTCGATCTGCGTCCATGGCGATTCCGACCATGCCGTCGCCACGGCGAGGCGCGTGCGCCAGGCCCTGGAGCAGGCCGGCCTGCGCCTGTCCGCCTTCCGATGAGCCAAGACGGTCCCGACCAGGAAGACGATCCCGGCGAGGTGCAGCCACGCTTCCTCGACGCCGGCGAGGCGGCGCTGGTCGTCGAGTTCGGCCGCGTGGTCGATCCCGCGATCAACGACCGCGTGCTCGCGCTCGACGCCGTCTTGAGCGCCGACCTGCCCGCCGGCGTCCGCGAGCTCGTGCCGACCTATCGCTCGCTCATGATCCATTACGATCCGCTGCGGATCGCCCGCCAGGCGCTGGTCGAGGCGGTGACGGCGCGGCTGTCAGCCCCTGTAGCCGGGACGCGCATCGCCAACCTCTGGACCATCCCCTGCTGCTACGAGCCGCCCCATGGCGAGGACCTCGCGGAGATGGCCGGGGCGATGAGCCTTTCGCCCGGGCAGATCGTGACCAGCCATGTGGCGGCGACCTATCGCGTCTACATGTATGGCTTTGCTCCCGGCTTCACCTATCTCGGCGGCCTCGGCGAGGACATCGCGGTGTCGCGGCGCAGCAAGCCGCGCCCGCCGCATGCGGCCGGCGCCGTGCTCGTCGGCGGCGGCCTCAGCGCCATCGCGACCTTCGCCATGCCGACCGGCTGGTATGTCGTCGGGCGCACGCCCGAGCGGCTCTATGCGCCGGAGCGGCCCGAGGCGTTCCTGATGGAGCCCGGCGACGATCTGCGTTTCGAGCCTGTCGACGCCGCGACCTTCGCGGCGCTCGAGGCACGGGTCCAGGCGGGCGAGGTCGTGGCCCGGAGGATCACGCCATGACCGCGGCGCTGCGCCTGCTCTCGGCCGGCCCCGGCGCCACCATCCAGGATGGCGGCCGCCACGGCTATCTGCGCTATGGCGTCACCGGCGCGGGCCCGATGGACCCCTTCGCCCATGCGGTTGCCAACCGCGCGCTTGGAAACCCCACCAATGCCGCCGCAATCGAAGTCTCGCTCGGCGGCATCGAGGTCACCGCCGAGGGCGCCCCCGTGGCGGTCGCCGTCGCGGGCGGAGAATTCGCGATTGCGCTGGACGGACAAGCACTGCCGCCCGCGACGGTCGCGCTCGTCGAGCCCGGTGCCAAGCTCAAGCTGCGCGCCGGACAGGCGGGCAGCTGGTGCTATCTCGCCGTGACGGGCGGCCTCGACGTGCCGAAGGCTCTGGGCTCCGCCGCGACCCATATCCGCTCCAGCCTGGGCGGCCTGGGCGGCCGGGCGCTCGCGGCCGGCGACAGGATCGCTATCGCGGCGAACGCCGATGACGGTGTCGAGGCCGGCCTGATCGTCGCACCGATGCTCGACCGGCCGGCGGAGGTGATCCGCGTCATCCTGGGGCCGCAGGACGATTATTTCGCGCCGGACCAGATCGCCGCCTTCCTCGCCGGCCCCTGGCGGATTTCGGCGCGAGGTGACCGCATGGCCTGCTTCCTCGAAGGGCCGACGCTCACTCATGCACAAGGCTTCAACATCGTCTCCGACGGCATTGTCATGGGCGCGATCCAGGTGCCGGGCGAAGGTCAGCCGATCGTGCTGATGGCCGACCGCCAACCGACCGGCGGCTATCCCAAGATCGCGACGATCATCGGCCCCGATCTCGGCCGGCTCGCGCAGGCGCGGCCCGGGACCTCGCTCCGTTTCCACGTCGTTACCCATGCCGAGGCGGTGGCGGCACGGGCCGCGGAACAGGTTTTCCTTTCTGCGACAATCCCGGTCGAGCCGCTGATCCGGAGGCGTTTCAGCTCTGAATTCCTGCTCGGCCTCAATCTCGTCGATGGCTGGGTCAACGCCCATCAACCGACCTGACAGCCACGGAACCGGCATGCGCAAAGCGGGATACACCATCAGCCTTCAGACCAGGATCGCCATCGGCTTCCTGTCCGTGGTCGCCATGTCGGCGCTACTGGGCTGGCTCGCTATCTCCTCTGCGCGGGGTTCGCTGGCGCTCTACGGGCAATATCGCTCCATCACGAGCGTCGCGGCCGGGCTAGCCAAGGCGCAGGCGAGCTTCGCCGATGCACGCCTCGCCGGCGAGGCCTTCGGCCTGTCCCTCGATCCCTCCAAGCTCGATGAGGCGGAGGCCGCGGCCAAGGCGGGCCTGGACAGCATCATGGCGGCGAAAGCGGCCGCTCGCGACGGCGTCGAGGCCCTGATCGGAACGCTCGACGACCAGGTCGCAGCTTATCTCAAGCTAGTGACCGGCCTGAAGGCGACGGGGCTGCAGGCCGATGCCTCGCAGGCGCTGCTCAAGCTCGGTGAGGACAGTTCGACCGCGATCAAGCAGGCGGCGGCCGCGCTGGAGAGCAAGGCGGCGGTGGCCGGTCCCGAGATCGAGGCGGTGATGGTCCAGGCCGGGCGAACCGCACTCGTCCTCGTCGCTATCGTCTTCCTGATCGGCTGCGGCGTTGCCTTCATCGTCGGCCGTTCGATCGCCCGGCCGGTCCGCGAGATCACGCAGGCAATGGGCGAGATCTCGGAGGGCCGGCTCGAAACCAACATTCCGGCACGCGAGCGCAAGGACGAGATCGGCGAGATGGCGGCCGCGCTCGAGGTCTTCCGCGACAACCTCATCCGGATCAGGGCGCTCGAGACGCAGGAGCGTGCCGCCGCCGCCGAGCGCGCCGCCCGGGCGGAATCGATGATCGCGGTGGTGAACGATGTCGGTGCCGTCGTCGCGGCCGCTGCGGCGGGCGATTTCAGCGCGCGGTTGAGGATCGAGCATGCCGACGCCGAGATGCAGAAGCTGGTCAACGGCATCAACGAGATCAATGCGGTCGTCGATCTGGCGACGACCGAGTTCTCACAGGTGCTGGCGGCAATCGCCCAGGGCGATCTGACCCGCTCCGTGACGGGCCGCTACCAGGGACGTTTCGCCGAGCTCAACCGCTCCGTCGGCGACATGATCGCGCATCTGTCTCAGGTGGTCTCCGGCATCCAGTCCTCGGCGGCGCAAGTCTCCTCGGCTGCCAACGATATACGCTCGGGCGCCGATGATCTTTCGCACAGGGCCGAGGAACAGGCAGCCTCGCTCGAACAGACGGCCGCCACCACTGACGAATTGGCCGCGTCGGTCAAGATCAGCGCCCAGTTTGCCGCCACCGTCGCACTCGCCGCCAGCGATGCGGCAGCGGTGGCGGCGCAGGGCGGCTCGATCGTCCGCGAGGCGATCTCGGCCATGGAACGCATCGAGGAGACCAGCCGCGAGATCTCGAAGATCAGCCGGTTGATCGACGATATAGCCTTCCAGACCAATCTCCTGGCGCTGAACGCGGCCGTGGAGGCGGCGCGCGCCGGCGATGCCGGCAAGGGCTTCGCCGTCGTCGCCGGCGAGGTCAGGATCCTCGCCCAGCGCTCCGGAAGCGCTTCGCAGGAGATCAACAAGCTGATCGCGGCGGCGACGCAGGAGGTCGTGCAGGGCTCCAGCCTTGTTCGCTCGGCCGGTTCGGCGCTGGAGCAGATCGTCGTCGCTTCGAAGCAGGTCGCCGAGACCGTATCGGAAATCTCGACGGCTTCGAGCGAACAGGCCCACGGCATCGAGGAGATGAACCAGGCCGTTACCCATATGGACGCCATGACGCAACAGAACGTCGCGCTGGCCGACAAGAATGCCGGCTCGGCCTCCGTGCTGACTGAGCAGATCGGCCGGTTGGACGAGCTGGTCGCGACCTTCGTTCTCGCCGACGCACCGCCGCTCGCCAGGGCGCCGCGGCCATCCATGCCGACGCTGGCCTATTCGGTCGGCAGGACCGTGTGACCCAATATCGCCAGGAACGACCCGGCGACCCTGCATTCAGCCATGCCGGCCCGGCATCGCGGCCGTCCCGCGGCCGTAGTGCCGGCTGCGGCTATCCCTATGCAGACCGTATGCCCGGGGAATGCTTCAGGCGGATCGCGTTGACCGCCTCGGCCATGAAGGCGCGGATCAACGGCAGCCGCTTCGAGCTTCGCGACCAGAGGATACCGACATCGCGCGTCGGCGCGCCGCTCGCCCTGATCCGGCGCACATTGGCGCCTTCTGGCCAGGGTGGCAGCCAGTCCGGCACGAGCGAAACGCCGAGGCCGCGGCTGACCAGGACTGTGATCGCTTCGAGCGAATCGAGTTCATATTGCTCGCGCGGCCGGATCTTCAGCTTGCGCAGGTGCAGATCGACGATGCGACCACCCCAGTGGTTGCGATCATAGCGGATAAAGGGCTGGCGCTTCAGGATCGCGCACGTGTCGGTTTCGGTAACGCTCAGCGGCGTGATGACCAGTAGCTCCTCCTGGCGCAACAGGAGCCAGTCCAGGGCCTTGGGGAGCGCGAAGTGAGGCTGCACCATGATTGCCGCGTCGAGCTCGCCGTCGGTGATGCAGGAATAGAGATCCCCGGACATTCCCGGCAGGATGTAGAGTTCGATCCCGGGCCGGTTCTGCCGCAACTGCACGAGCAGATCGGGAAGCAGGCCGGTCAGGGCGGAGTTGATCACGCCGATACGTAGCAAGCCGGTTTCAAGGTCGGCTGCAGCGGCAGCCTTGATGTCGTCGGCGACGGCGAGCATGCGCTCGACCTCAGCGAGGATGGCGGCTCCGGCCGGTGTCGGCTGCATCGTATGACCGGAACGCTGGATGAGCGGCCGTCCAATCTCGTCTTCCAGCGCTTTGATTCGCTGGATGACTGCCGACGGCGTGATGTTGAGCCGCCTTGCCGCCTCTGAGAGCGAACCGGTCTGCACGACGCTCAGGAAGGTTTGGAGAAAGCGCGTCTCCACTATCAGTTTCCCTGAATGTCGAAGGCAGGAAAACACATATTCCCTCGCAGCGCGGCGGCGTCAATGATCATGTGCTGCAGTGCCGCGGGTGACGAATTAGCCAATTGGGCGTCGTGGCGGCAGCTCCTCATCAGGATGTAGCGATATGAGCATTTTCGATCGCCCTTTCGATCCCAAGCACGACACCGCGCTCGTGACCGGTGCCGGCAACGGCATTGGCCGCGCCATCGCGCGGGCCTTGGTCGCGGAAGGCGTACGCACCGTGTTCGCCGATCTGAGTAAGGATAAAGTCGAGGCTGCGATCGCTGGCTCGTCCCGGCCGGAACTGGCCGTGCCGTGGGTCGGTGACCTCGCCATCCGCGAGGGCTGTGATGCGCTGCTCGCCCATGCCCGCACCGCGCTCGGAACCGTCAGCCATTTCGTCCATAGCGCCGCGCCGCCGCGGCGTGAGGCGGATCACGCGCTGGCGGTGTCGGATGATAGCTGGGCATACATGCGCGCCGTGAACGTGGATGCCGGCTTCCACCTTGCGCGCGAGATCGCGCGCTCATTGATCGCGGAGCGCAAGCCGGGCTCGTTCCTGCTGCTGACCTCGCTCCATGCCGCCACGCCGCGCAACCTGCCGCACTACAGTACCTCGAAGGCGGCGCTGGCCATGCTGGTCAAGGAACTTGCCAAGACGCTGGGCCGCTTCGGCATCAGGGTCAACGCACTGGTGCCGGGAGCTATCGCGGCTGGAGGATTCGTGGCCGATCCGTCGCTGACGCGGCATATTCCCCTTGGGCGGCTCGGACGCAGCGAGGATCTCGCGCCGATGGCGCTCGCGGTCCTGTCAAACCGCTTATCCGCCTATGTCACGGGCTCGGCCTTTGTCGTCGATGGCGGTCTGTCGCTGACCAACTGGTTCGACCCGCCGGGGCTCGACGAATTCTAGGCCGCCTCAAGACGCCATCAGGGAGAGTGCCATGACCGACACGCCGCAGATCACGACCCGTTCCGACGGGCTGCTCGCCAACATTGCCGGCAACTACGCCATCCTGCCGAGCGGTGCGGCCTATTGCTCCGGCATCGTTCCCGATCAGGGATATGAGGTTGTGCGCGCCGAGCTCCAGAGCTGGGCTCCGCTCGGAGAGGCCTATGGCTTCATCGAAAGCTACCTGAAGAGCATCGGCCGGCCGGTCCAGGCCTTCTGCGGCATCGAGCTGCGGGTGCCGGAGCCGCTGACTTTCGACAAATGGTCGAGCTTCAACGTACCCTACCTCGCAAAGCTGCGCGAATGGGGCCTGGTCTTCGGCGACTATAGCTTGGTCTGCCGCTCGAATATCGCGCTCGATCTTCATCCACCGGTTGCGACCGCGATGTGTGCTTTCAGCTATACGGTTCCCAGGACGGTGAAGGCGACCACCTTCCTGCTGTCCGGCCAGGCCGATATCGGGGCGGACGGCAAAATCATTGCCGAGGGCGATACGAGCCCGGCCGCGATGCAGCGCCGCACCCGCTTCACCATCGACACGGTCGGCACGACGCTGGCGAAGCTCGGGCATTCCTGGAGCGAAACCACGCGCATCGCGCTCTTCCATGCGCACGAGATCCCGGAGCTGTGGGGGCCGGCCCTGCTCGGCGCACTCGGCGAGCCGATCCGCCGTGGCGTGCTGGTCTACCGAGCGCGCCCGCCGATCGCCGGTGGCGAGGTCGAGCTTGAGGCGCGCGCGATCCGGCAGGAACTCAGCCTGCCCAATCGCTAGAGGCTATGGGCTGCGCCGCGTTGGTATTGATAGTTTTCCTGTCTTTCGAAATCGATGAAACCCGCATTCCCTTTCGACAGAAAGGGCGCATGCTGTCAGCAAATACGACATGTGGCGCCGCGCCGATCTGGCTGACGGTATGGCGCGCACGCTGATGGAGAGCGGTACGATGCACGGCGTCACTGCAACATTCCCGCCCGCACTGGGGCTGGGCGTTCGGCTCGCGCGGCGCATGTCGGCGGTCCAGCCCTCGCCGACGATCGCGATCACGCAACTCGCCAACGAACTGCGCCGCCAGGGCAAGGACGTGATCGGCCTCTCACAGGGCGAGCCGGATTTCGACACGCCCGCCCACGTCAAGGAGGCGGCCAAGGCCGCCATCGACGCGGGGCAGACGAAATACACCGATGTGGACGGGACGCCCGAGCTGAAGCGCGCGATCATCGCCAAGTTCGAGCGCGAGAACGGCCTGCGCTACGAGCCGTCGCAGATCAGCGTCGGCACCGGCGGCAAGCAGGTCCTCTACAACGCGCTCTGCGCCACGCTCGACGAGGGCGACGAGGTCATCATCCCGGCACCGTACTGGGTCTCCTATCCCGACATGGTCCGGCTTGCTGGCGGCAAGCCTGTCACGGTGGCCTGCGGCGAGGCCGACGGTTTCAAGCTGACCTCCGAGACGCTGCGTTCGGCGATCACCCCACGCACCAAATGGCTGGTGCTGAACTCGCCAAGCAACCCGACCGGTTCCGGTTATTCGGCCGCCGAGCTGCGCGCGCTCGCCGACGTCCTGCTCGACCATCCGCAGATGATGGTTCTCACCGACGATATGTACGAGCACCTGCGCTATGACGGTTGGGAATTCGCCACTATCGCTGCCGTCGAGCCGGCCTTGTTCGACCGCGTGCTGACCTGCAACGGCGTGTCGAAGGCCTATGCGATGACCGGCTGGCGCATCGGCTATGCCGGCGGCCCGACGCAGTTGATCAAGGCCATGGCGACGATCCAGTCGCAGAGCACGACCAATCCAAGCTCGGTGTCTCAGGCCGCCGCCGTCGCGGCCCTGAGCGGTCCACTCGACTTCCTGGCCGAGCGCAATGCGGTGTTCCAGCAGCGTCGCGACCTTTGCCTCGCGGCCTTCAACGATATCCCGGGCTTGAGCTGCCGCGCGCCGGACGGCGCATTCTACCTGTTCCCGTCCTGTGCCGGCCTGATCGGGCGCATGCGACCGGATGGACGAAAGATCGAGACGGATGTCGACTTTGCCACCTTCCTGCTCGAGGAGGCCAATGTCGCTGTCGTGCCAGGCTCGGCTTTCGGGCTTGCCCCGTTCTTCCGGATCTCCTTCGCCACGGCCACCGAGCGCCTGAGTTCCGCCTGCGAGCGCATCGCCGATGCCTGCAGCCGGCTCGGCTGAAGTTGATCGCAAGTACAGGAGAATACCGATGGATCTCGGCATCAAGGGAAAGACCGCACTGGTGCTGGGCGCCGGCGGCGGGCTAGGCGGCGCCATCGCAAAGGCGCTAGCGCGCGAGGGTGCGCGCCTCTCGCTCGGCGACATCGATCCGGCGGCGCTCGAGCGCACGGCCGGCGAGATCCGGGCCGAAGGCGGTACGGCCCTGGCGTTGGCCTGGGACCTCGCCGATCTCTCGATCATCGAGGGCCGTATCGCGACCATCGAGGCCGAGATCGGACCGGTCGACATCCTCGTCAACAACACCGGCGGCCCGCCACCGACGCCCGCCTCCGGCCAACCGAGCGAACTCTGGGCGAAGCATTTCCAGGCCATGGTGCTTTCGGTGATCGCGCTGACCGACCGGGTCCTGCCCGGCATGCGCGAGCGCAAATGGGGCCGGATCATCACCTCGACCTCCTCGGGTGTGGTGGCGCCCATCCCCAACCTCGGCATCTCGAACGCCTTGCGGCTGTCGCTTGTCGGCTGGTCGAAGACGCTGGCGCGGGAGGTCGGCTCCGACGGCGTCACCGCCAATATCGTGCTGCCCGGCCGGATCGCGACGTCGCGCATCAGCTTCCTCGATGAGCAGAAGGCCGAGCGCGAGAACCGCAGCGTCGAAGCCGTCGCGGCGGAGAGCACTGGCGCGATTGCGCTCGGTCGCTATGGCCGGCCGGAGGAGTATGGCGATGTCGTCGCTTTCCTGGCGAGCGAACGCGCCGCCTACCTGACCGGCAGCGTCATCCGCGTCGACGGCGGCCTGATAGCCAGCATCTGATCGTTCCTTCCCATCCTTCAGCAGCGAGAACTTCCGATGACCACCGATGCAAATATCGTCGATGTCCTGTCCAAGGTGACGACGGCAACCCTGACGACGATCCTGCTCAAGAAGGGCTTGCGCAATGTCTGGCTGCGCGGAACGAAGCCGCTGAAGCCAGGCCAGCCGCGCCTCGTCGGGCGTGCCTTCACCTTGCGCTTCGTGCCCGCCCGCGAGGATCTCGCCACGCCGGAATCCTGGTCCTCGCCGAAATCGACCCGCGCCGCGATCGAGGCGATGCCGGATGGCTGCATCGCCGTGGTCGACGCCATGGGCGTCACCGATGCCGGCATCTTCGGCGACATCCTCTGCGCGCGCATGGCCAAGAAGGGCGTCGCCGCGCTGATCACCGACGGCGTCGTGCGCGATGTCGCCGGCGTGCTCGGCACCGGCCTGCCGGTCTGGTGCCAGGGCGCCGCCGCACCGCCTTCGGTCGCGGGCCTGACCTTCGTCAACTGGCAGGAGCCGATCGCCTGCGGCGGCGTCGCCGTCTATCCCGACGACATCATCGTCGCCGATGACGATGGCGCGGTCCTGATCCCCGCCGCTCTGATCGACGCCGTGCTCGAAGCAGCGCCCGAACAGGAGCGGCTCGAAGCCTGGATCATGCAGGAGGTCGAGGCCGGCGCCGCTCTGCCGGGGCTCTATCCGCCCAACGCCGAGAACAAGGCCCGCTACGAGGCCAGCAAGACCAAGGGCTGAGCCGCCGCACGAAGGGCGGCGCCGGTCGCCGCCCGCCATGCTGCCTCAAGTCCGGATCACATAGTCCTTGCGGGTCGTCTCGATCACTTCCCAAGTGCCCTTGAAGCCGGCGCGCAGGACGAAGCTGTCGCCTGCCTTGACCGTGTGAGCTTCGCCGCTCTCCTCGATCACGACGGAGAGGCCGGACATGCTGCGGCAGTTGGGACCTGTGTCCCCCGCCCGGCGAGTTGCCGCCTGACGGCGCGATTTTTCCTGGCGAGGCCGGGGCAACCATCCCTTCACGAAAGGAACTATGATGACCAATCCGACCTATGTCGATGAGTACAATGCCATCGTCGCGGTGCTGAGCCAGTACAATGAAGGCGGCAAGAAAGCCGACAGCGCCGTGATGAAGCCGGCCTTCAGCGACAAGGCGACGATCTTCGGCATCGAGGACGGTAAACTCTCCGGTGGCCCGATCCAGGGGTTGTTCGATACGATCGACAGCGCCTTCCGACCGTCGCCCGAGGCCAAGGCGGCCATCGTCCGCATCGACATCGTCGGCACGGCCGCCAACGCCCGGATCGATACCGACAACATCTCCGGTTACCGCTTCACCGACTTCTTCAACCTGCTGAAGGTCGACGGCAAATGGACCATCGTCAGCAAGATCTACCACACTCATCCAAGCGCCTGAGGCGCCCCCGCGGACGCCTGCATTTCAAAGATGCCTGCCGACCAGAGGGAAGCCGGCCCGGCATCGGGCTGCAAAAAATCGAGGAGAGTGTCATGGCCAAGGTCTTCATCATCGGAGCGGCCGGTAAGGTTGCGCGCCGCTTGTCCCGCCAATTGGCGCAGCGCGGCCACCACCCGGTCGCCCTGCACCGCAAGCCCGAACAGGCGAGCGAGCTCGCCGGACTCGGCGCGACAGCCGTCGCGGGTGACCTTACCAAGCTGATGGCGGACGAACTCGCGGGTTTGATGAAGGGCAGTGACGTCGTCGTCTTCTCGGCTGGCGCCGGCGGCGCCGGCATGGAAGTGACCAATGCGATCGATGGTCGTGGGCTGGAACTCGCGGCCGCGGCGGCGCAGATCGCCGGCATTACGAGGTTTCTGCTCGTTTCAGCGTTCCCCGACGCCTTGCGCGACGAGAAGCGCTCGGAGGGTTTCGAGAACTACATCCGCGTCAAGAGGCTCGCCGACGCGCATCTGGTCGCGACGGATCTCGACTGGGTGATCGTGCGGCCGGGAACGCTGTCCGATGTTCCCGGCACCGGCAAGGTCAGCGCCGATTTGGCTATTCCCTATGGCGAGGTTCCCCGCGATGATGTCGCCGCAACGCTCGTCCAGATCATCGAGCAGCCCACGGTTAGTCGGATCATCATCGAGCTGACCGCCGGCGAGACGCCGATCGGCAAGGCGATCGAGCGGCTCGCGCGTCGATAAGGCAGGTCGCATGGAAAGTGGATCGGCATGAGACTGCTCGTGGTGGGCGCAAGCGGCCTGGTTGGCAGTCATGTCTTGCGGCTGGCCTTGGCCGATGACCGCATCGATCAGGTGGTCGCGCCGGTTCGGCGTGCGCTGCCCGTGCATTCCAAGCTGCTCGCGCCGGTTGTCGATTTCGACGTCTTGCCGGAAGAGGCGCCCTGGTGGACTGTGGATGCCGTCGTCTGCGCGCTTGGTACCACCTTGCGGACGGCTGGTTCGCGCGAGGCCTTCTATCGCGTCGATCATGATTACCCGCTCGCCGCCGCCCGCCTCGCCCGGACGCGTGGCACGCCGACCTTCGTTCTGAACTCCGCGATCGGCGCCGACATCGCCTCGCACTTCTTCTACAACCGGGTGAAGGGAGAGGTAGAGCGCGATCTCGCCGCCCTAGGCTTTCGCTCATTGACCTATGTGCGGCCGGGTCTGATTGGGGGGAACCGGCAAGAGTTCCGCACAGGCGAACGCTTGGCGTCGTTCGTCCTGCGCCTGCTCGGCCCAGCCCTGCCGCGGCGCTGGCGTATCAACCCTGCCGAGCGCATCGCTGCCGCTATGGTCGCCGCAGCCGTAACTGGGGCGAGCGGCGTGCACATCGTCGCTTCGGAGGCGTTGATCTGACGGCGCGGATGCGGTCAGGGCTTCGCTTGGGTCTCCTTGAAGGACCGCGCCCCCGCGATCGACGCCAGTCGATACGGAAACCCAGCGGCTTGGGCTGCGTGCATTTTTCGCCAGAACCCGCGCCTCAGATCTTCCAAGCCGCGGTGCGTCCCGGCTGGACGGCGTCGGCAAGCTGATAGCCGTTTTCGCCGCCGAGGATGTTGATGCCCTTGCCGTCCGGCGAGACCGGCCGCCAGGCGCCCGAAATATCGGAAGCGGGCGCGCCGGTATGTGCGAAGCGGGCCCAGCTTGCCAGCATCAGCATGATCCGCTCGCCCCAAAAGACTTCACACACCTTGAAAACGCGCCACTTTGCGGCCAAATCGCTGGCCGCGACGATGATCCGTTCAAAGAGCTTTTCAGCATGACCACGACCACCGAGAATCGCAGTTTCGAAGCCGACGTCTCGCGCCTGCTCCATATGATGGTGCATTCGGTCTATTCGGACCGGGACGTCTTCCTGCGCGAATTGATCTCCAACGCCGCCGACGCCTGCGAGAAGTTGCGCTATGAGGCGATCGCCAGGCCGGAGCTGATCGGCGACGATCCCAGGCTCGCGATCACCATTGCCGCCGATACCGAGGCCGGCACGCTCTCGATCGCCGATAACGGCATCGGCATGACCCGCGACGAGATGATCGAGGCGCTCGGCACGATCGCCCGCTCCGGCACCCGCGCCTTCATGGATCGCGTCGAGGCGGCCCAGGGCAAGGAGGGCGCGCAGCTCATCGGCCAGTTCGGCGTCGGCTTTTATTCCGCCTTCATGGTGGCGGGCCAGGTCGAGGTCGTCAGCCGCCGCGCCGGCAGCGAAGAGGCCTGGCGCTGGTCATCGGACGGCAAGGGCGAGTTCTCGGTCGCACCGGCCACGCTGGAGGAGGCTCCCACCCGCGGCACGCGCGTCACCCTCTCGCTGCTCGACGACGCCAAGAGCTATGCCGAACGCTGGACGCTGGAGCGCATCGTCAAGGCGCAGTCCGGCCATGTCCCGGTGCCGATCTCCCTCGTCGAGAAGCCCGGCACTGAACCGACCTCGCTCGCCGATGGCGCCGCACTCTGGACCCGGCCGAAAAGCGAGATCAAGCCCGAGGACTATGCCGACTTCTACCGCAGCGTGGCCGGCCAATACGATGAGCCGGCCGCGACGATCCATTTCCGCGCCGAAGGGCGTCACGAATACACCACGCTCGCCTTCGTGCCGGGCGGCAAGCCGTTCGATCTCTTCGACGCCGACCGCAAGGGCCGGATGAAGCTCTATGTGAAGCGCGTCTTCATCACCGATGAAGCCGAGCTCCTGCCGCGCTATCTGCGCTTCGTGCGCGGCCTCGTCGACACCGCCGACCTGCCGCTCAACGTCTCCCGCGAGATGATCCAGGACAGCCCGCTGCTGGGCGCGATCAAGAAGGGTGTGACCAACCGCATCCTCACCGATCTCGGCAAGCTCGCGGAGCAGGATGGCGAGGCCTTCACCAAAATCTGGGAGAATTTCGGCCCCGTCATCAAGGAAGGCCTCTATGAGGATTTCGAGCGGCGCGAACAATTGCTCGGCCTGGCGCGCTTCAAGACGACCGCTTCCGGCGATACTTGGCGCAGCCTCAAGGACTATGTCGCGGCGCTGAAGGAGAACCAGACGGCGATCTACTACATCGCCGGCGACGATCCCGCGCGCATTGCCGCCTCGCCCCAGCTTGAGGGCTTCCGCGCCCGCGGCATCGAGGTCCTGCTGCTGAGCGACCCGGTCGACAGCTTCTGGGTCTCGAACGCGCCCGACCATGACGGCAAGCCGTTCAAATCCGTGACGCAGGGTGCGGCCGATCTCGGCCTGATCCCGCTGCTCGACGGCGAGGCGAAGCCGCAGCTCGAAACCAGCGCCGAGGTCACGGCGCTGCTCGGCGCGATGAAGCTGACGCTGGCAGCCGAGGTCGAGGATGTCCGCGCCTCCGACCGCTTGACCGACAGCGCGGTCTGCCTGGTTGCGACCGATAAGGGCCCCGACCGCCAGTTCGAGCGCCTGCTCTCCGCCGCCGGCCGCCTCGACGGCGCCAACAAGCCGGTCCTCGAGGTCAATCCGCAGCATGAGCTGATCATCCGCCTCGCCGGATCGCAGGACGAGCCGCTGCGCAGCGACATCACTCATCTGCTGCTCGACGAGGCGCGCATCCTCGATGGCGAGCGACCGAGCGACGCCAGGGCCTTCTCCGATCGCCTGACCAGGCTGATCGCCAAGGGGCTAGCCTGAATCCAGCTTTCCAGGCGCTGTTCAATCGAAGTTGAACAGCGTCCGGGGGTTGTCGACCAGCATCAATTGGCGCTCGCCCGAGCCGGGCGCGATCTCCGTCAGGAGATCGACGAGGTCGCCATCATCCGGCATCGGCCCGTGCAGGTTCACATGCGGCCAGTCGCTGCCCCAGAGCATGCGCTCGGGCGCGTGCCGGGCGAGGCTCGCCGCGATCGGCAAGGCGTCGCGAAAAGGCGGCCCGGCAACTGACAGCCGGTCGGCGCCACTGAGCTTGAGCCAGACGCGGCCAGTGTCGATGAGGCGCTTCAGCGCCGCGATGCTCGGCCCGTCCGGCCCCTCCGCCAAGGGCGGCCGCGCCATATGGTCGACCACGACAGGCACGGCGATGGAGCCGATGAAGCTCTCCTGCGTGGCGATGTCATGGCCCGCGACATGGATCGCGACATGCCAGCGAAACGGCGCGACCTTGGCGATGATCTCCCGCATCGCCGCAAGATCGGGCTGGCCACCGAGATGCGTCAGGAAGTTGAAGCGGACGCCGCAAATGCCGGCGGCGTCCAACGCCGCGATCTCGCCTTCCGTGCAATCCGGCTTCAGCAGCGCGACGCCACGATAGCGCCCCGCGCCCTCAGTCAGCGCGGCGAGCAGCGGACGGTGATCGAGGCCATGCCCCTGGCTCTGGACGATCACGGCCCGGGCGATGCCGAGATGGTCGTGCAATCGCCGCAGCGCCGTCTCGGGTGCGGCATTGGGGGTGAAGCTGCGCTCGGGCGGCAGCGGAAAGCGGTCGAAGGGGCCGTAGATGTGGCAATGCGCGTCGCAGGCGCCGGGCGGCAGCGCGAGCGCCGGCTTGCGCGGGTTGGGGTTCGGCGGCGGGCCGTCGGGCTTCGGCGTCGTCATTGTCAGGTCCTCAATCGCAGCGTGCGGTCATGCCGCCATCGACGACAATCTCGGTGCCGGTGATGAAACGGGCCTCGTCGGAGGCCAGGAACAGCGCCGCATGGGCTGTGTCGCGCCCATCCCCCATGAAGCCGAGCGGGATGCGGGCGACGCGGGCTGCAAGCAGCGCCTCGACATCGCCGTCGGCGCGTTGCCCGGCCAGCCGGGCCTCGACCATCGGCGTGTGCATCTGGCCCGGCACGACTGTGTTCACGCGGATGCGCCTGGGCGCGTATTCGACCGCCGTGACCCGCGAGAACTGGATGATCGCGGCCTTGGCCGCGGCGTAGCCGACCTGCGCCGCGCCGGTCCAGCGCAGGCCCGAGGTCGAGGCGGTGTTGACGATCGCGCCGCCGCCATTCGCCTCCATCACCGGGATGACATGCTTGCAGGCGAGGAAGACGCTCGACAGGTTGAAGTCGAGCTGGCGGCGCCAGCCCTCCTCCGACAGCGCCACCACACCGCCTGGCGCCGAGCCCCCGACATTGTTGACGAGAATGTCGATCGCCCCGAAGGCCTCGCAACAGGCCTGCACAGCCTTCTCGACCTGCGCGCTGTCGGTCGCGTCGCAGAGATGGGTCGCGATCGTGCCGCCGGCCGCCTCAGTGCGCGCGACCGTCTCAGCCATGGTCTCGGCTGTGAGGTCGAGCGCAAAAACCTTCGCCCCTTCGCGCGCGAACAGCACCGCTGCGGCACGGCCATTGCCCCAGCCCGGCCCGACGCAGCCAGCGCCGGAGATCAGCGCGACCTTGCCGGCAAGACGCCCCACCCCCACCGTCACAGCGTGAGCTCCGGCGCTTCGCCCTCGGGCAGGCCGATCTCGAAGGCATTCAGCGTCATCGAGACCAGCGTGTAGTAGCCGAGCACGCCGACGAGCTCAACCACGCCGGCTTCGCCGAGCTCGCGCACCGCCGCCGCATGCACGGCCGCGGGGACCGTGTGGGTCTCGTGCAGCGCCATCGCGTAGTCATAGACGGCCTGCTGCGCCTGCCCCGCGAAATCCGGCGTCTCCCGCCTGGCGATCGCCGCCACGACCGCCGGATCGAGGCCCGCCTTCAAGCCCTCGCGCTTATGGACGAACCATTCGTAATGCGAGGTCCAGCGCCGTGCCGTCACCAGGATGGCAAGCTCCGAAAGCAGCGGCCCGAGGCTGGTGTCGTAGCGCAGGAACTCGCCGAGCCGCTGGGCCCGGGCACCGAATTCCGGGCTGTGCAGCCAGGCCCGCAGCGGCGCCGGAACGCGCCCGCGCTTGCCCGAGGCCGCTTCCTCGGCGACGCGTCGCTGGGCCTCGTTCATCTCGCCTTGCGTGAAATCCTTGATACGCATGCGTTTGCCTCAATCTCGCCGATAGGGGGCATAGAGGTTGAGCAGTTTCGCACCGTGCCCGCCTGCCATAGTGAACGCGGCCTCGACGCGCTCGAAACCGAGAGGACGCGAGAAGGTGGCGAGCAGCCACAAGGCGCCGGCGGTGTCGTGGAACAGGCGCAACTGGCTCAAGCCATCGAGCTCGGCGGCGACCTGAAGCAGCGCCTCGATGGCCGCATCATCCGCCCCGGGATACTGCGCCACACAGAGGCGCGCGACCTCGCTCACGGGCAGAGCCAGAGCACTTCCGGGATGAAGCTGCTCGGCGACGACCCGTCGCCGCCCAATCATGCGCGGCAGGAGGCGCTTGCTCCAGGGCGTGGAATTTCCCCCGGAGACGGCGGCGTATTCGGGCGTCGCGAGCGCCTCGACGGAATTCAGATCGTAAATCGCTAGCCAGCGCGGCCAGCCCGACAGGCAGACCCAGCGCGAGGCGCTCTCGAAGCCGGGCAGGCCGCACCGCTGCGGAAAATGTTCGCTGTCATACCAGTCGTTGAACTCCTCCTCGAACGCGGCGGGAGGCTCCATCGCAACAAGCAACAGGCCCTTAGACATGGGCGCTCTCCGCGATGGGCTTGTGGCTGCCAGCATGCCGCGTCAGGAATGGCACGAGCTGCGCCGCCATCGCCTGCGCGGCCTGCACCGGCATCAGATGCCCGCTCTCGATCGTCGTGAAGCGAGCGTCTGGGATTGTACCCGCTGTTGCCTCGACCTCGGCGGGCGGGCGCAAGAGGTCGTGCCGGCCGGCAAGGACAAGGCAGGGCATCGTCAGGGACGGCAGGCATTTGGCCACCCGCGTCCCGGCCAAGACGGCATTGGCCATCGCGTAGCTCTCGGGATCATTGGCAAGGAAGCGCTCGCGATAGGCCTCGAAGGCCCGCCTGTCGGTGCGCAGCGCCTCCGGATAGGAGCGAGCCAGGCTCGCCTCGGCGATCGCGGCCATGCCATCGCGGCGTGCGAGCCTGGCGCGCCGGTCGAGATAGGCCTTGCGCTCTGGCCGAACCGAAAGCGCTGGGGCGCACAGGGCGAGCGCGTCGACGAGAGCCTCGTCGCGCGCCGCATAAGCCACCGCGATCGCAGCCCCGGCCGCGGCGCCGGCAAGCAGACAGCGCGGCCCGAAACCGGTCATCGCGACAAGCCCCGCGAGATCGGCCGCATGATCCTCCATCGACAGCGCGGCAGGCTTGCGGCTCGATCCGCCGGCGCCGCGCTGGTCATAGCGCAGCACGCGGAAATGCGGGGTCAGCAGGGGGAGCAGCCCGTCGAAGCTGTCCAGCGCCCCTCCGAGCTCGTGGATCAGCACCAGATCCGGCCCCTCTCCGCTGATCTCGTAGCGAAGCTCGCAGGAGCCAAGCGATGCAACAGGCATGAGAGCCGCCCCTTAGAGCGTTTTCGAGCGAAGCGGATACCGGTTCGCGTGAAGAAAACGCGTTAAAACAAAGATCTAAGGCAATTGGACGATCCGACCGGATTGGAAATTGCTCTAGTTCGTCTTGATGTTCGCCGCCTTGACGACGGCCGCCCATTTGTCGATCTCGCTCACGATATAGGCGGCGAATTCCTCGGGCTTGTTGGCGACGACGATGGCGCCCTGCAGAGCGAGCTTGTCCTTGACCTCAGGCGAGCGCAGCGCCTCGACCAAAGCGGCATGAAGCTTGTCGACGATCGGCTGCGGCGTCGCGCGCGGCGCCACGATGCCATACCAGTTATCGGCGACGACCTTGGGCAGGCCGAGCTCCGCCGTTGTCGGCAAATCGGGCAGGCTCGGCGAGCGCGTGGCGCTGCCGATCGCGATCGCCTTGATCGTGCCGGCCTGGACATGCGGCAGCAGCACCGCGATATCCATGAACATCAGTTCGACCTGCCCGGCGATCAGATCGGTCACGGCCGGCGCCGCGCCGCGATAGGGCACATGCGCCATGTCGACCTGGCCATATTGCTTGAGCAGTTCGCCAGCCAGATGCGGCATGCTGCCGGCGCCGGACGAAGCGAAATTCAGCGTGCCGGGCTTGGCCTTCGCCAGCGCCAGCAACTCGGGCAGGCTCGTGACCGGCACCTTGGAGCCGACGACCAGCAATTCCGGGACGCTTGCCGCCAATGTCAGCGCCCGCAAATCCTTGCGCGGGTCGTAGCCGATCGCTTCTTGCATGCTGACGCTGATCGCGAGCGCGCCCGCCGTGCTGATCCCGATCGTGTAGCCGTCGGGCTCTGCCATCGCGACCGCCTTGGTGCCCACAGCCCCGCCTGCCCCGGCGCGGTTGTCGATGACGACCGATTGCTTGACGATCGCCTGCATCCTCTCGGCGACCGCCCGCGCGATCGTATCGGCAGGGCCGCCCGCGGCGAAGGGCACCACGAGCCTGATCGGCTTGCTCGGGAAAGTCTGGGCACTCGCCGCCTGGGCCAGCAGCATGGCGGCCATCACGAGCCAGCCGCGGAATCTCGCCTGCATCATTATCCCTCCCCCTGGGAATGGTCTTTGCCGCTCTTCCGGCGGTCCGATCAATCTGCCGACTCTGGCAGGAGAGGCACATCGACGCCAAAACCATGTTGGAATGGCCAGCCATGCCGTGACGGCATGGCTTCAATCTCTTATGCTCCCGCGGCAATTCGGAGAAGGCGCTTGGATTCCCGCAAGCTCGGATATTTCGCCAGCGTCGCGCGCGCCGGCAGCTTCAGCCGCGCCGCCGAGGAATTGCGGATCGCGCAGCCCGCGCTCAGTCGGCGCATCCGCGAACTCGAGGACGAACTCGGCCGGCCGCTCCTCGTCCGCCATGGCCGCGGCGTCCGTCTGACGGCGCTGGGCGCAAGCGTGCTGCAACGGGCCGAGGAAATCGAGCATCTGCTGGCCCAGATCAAAACCGATGCCCGCCAGGACCGCCCTGCCCTGCGCGGCACGGTCTCCCTCGGCCTGCCGCCGGCGGCGGGTCTACTGCTCGGGCCGCCCTTGGCCGCGCACATGGCGCAGGCCTATCCCGAGATCGTCCTCAATCTGCGCGAGGGCGTGAGCTCCCTGATCCATGAATGGCTGGCGGAAAAGCGCATCGATGTCGGCCTGGTCTACAATGCCATGCCGGTCGACGGCTTCCGGATCGTACCGCTGCTGCGCGAGCGCATGGTGCTCGTCGGCCCGCCCGGCGACACGCGCAGGATCGGCGAGACCCCGGAGATCCGCATCAAGGACATCACCGGCCTGCCCTTGATCATGCCGAGCCTGCCGCACAACAACCGCCGGGTGCTCGAACAGGCGGCGGCACGCCATGAGGTCCGGCTCGCCATCCGCTCAGAGGTCGACAGCGTCGCGTTGACCAAGGCCATGGTCCGCGTCGGGCAAGGCTACACGATCCTGACCCATGCCTCCGTCCAGGCCGAGGTCGCGCGCGGCGAGCTCAGCCGCCGCGCCATCGACAACCCGCCGATCCTCGCGACGCTGGCGCTGATCATGCGGCAGAGCACGCTCGCCGAGCCGCTGGCGCGCCAGCTCGGCGCGGAAATCGAGAGCCTGCTGGCCGGTCTCTGCGGAACCGAGGCCTGGCCCGGAGCGACCTTGATCCCGCCCGCTCAGGCCGCAATGCCGAAGCGGCGGCGATAATCCGCCGGCGCGAGCCCGGTGACGCGCTGGAACAGCTTGCGGAAGGCCGAGGCATCACCATAGCCCACCTCCCAGGCGATCTGCGCGACCGGGCGGCGGCTCTGCTCGAGCGCCTCGCGCGCCCTGGCGATCCTGACATGCTGGGCATATTCAGTCGGGCGCAGGCCGGTCGCCTTGCGGAAGCGGCGCAGGAAGGTCCGCTCCTCGAGTCCGGCGCGCGCCGCCAGCGCCGGCACGGCATGGTCCTTGGCGCCCGTCGCCTGGAGCCAGTGCTGCACCTTCAGCACCGCCGCATCGCCATGGTCGAGGCGCGGCACGAAGCGGCCATAAGGCTGCTGCGCCCGCCCCGGCGGGTCGATCAGCAGGAAGCGCGCCGTCTCCAGCATCACGCTCGGCCCGAGCAGGCGCTCGACCAGGGTCAGGCCGAGATCGGTCCAGGCCAGGATGCCGCCGGCGGTAATGATGTCGCCGCCATCGATCACCATGCGATCGCTGTCGACGCGGATCGCCGGGAAGCGCGCCGCCAGCGCCTCCGCGAAGGCCCAATGCGTCGTCGCCTCGCGGCCTGCGAGCAATCCCGTCTCGCCGAGCAGGAAGGCGCCCGCGCAGACCGAGCACAAAATCGCCCCTTCGCCATGGCGCTTGGTCATCCAGGCAGCGAAGCCCGCCATCGGCTGCATCCTGGCCGGCATCACCAGGCTCGGCGGGGCGATCAGATGGCCGAGCCTGTGCGCCGGGCCCGGATGGCTGTCGAAGACGCATTCGACTGCCGCATCACCTTGCGCCGCATGCTCCTGAGCCGCAGTATCCTGCGCCGCCAGCTGCCAATGGCTCACGCGGATCGCGGGCGCTGGCGGTTCGCCATGCGCCGCGCTCATGTCGCTGGCGATGCGGAACAGATCGGTCAGGCCATGGACGGCCGCCAATTGCACATCGGGATAGAGCAAGAGCCCGATTTCGGCTTTGATCCTCTGAGCAGTCGTCATGCTGTCAGTTTCGCCTCGCATAATGTCGGTTCCGCCAAGCGGCAGCATGCGACGGCGCGGTTATACCGTCTACATCGAGGGCGGCGATCCCACTGCCCGGCAATCGAAGGGAACCAAACGATGAGCACGATCACCACCCGTGACGGCACCGAGATCTACTACAAGGATTGGGGTTCCAAGGAGGCGCAGCCGATCGTTTTCCACCATGGCTGGCCCCTCAGCGCCGATGACTGGGACAACCAGATGCTGTTCTTCCTCGAACAGGGCTACCGGGTGATCGCGCATGATCGCCGCGGCCATGGCCGCTCGACCCAGACCGCGACCGGCAACGAGATGGACACCTACGCCGCCGACGTCGCCGAGCTTGCCGCGGCGCTCGACCTCAGGAACGCCGTCCATATCGGCCACTCCACCGGTGGCGGCGAGGTCGCCCATTACGTCGCCCGCGCCGAGCCCGGCCGCGTCGCCAAGGCGGTGCTGATCGGCGCGGTGCCGCCCGTGATGGTGAAGTCCGAGACGAATCCCGGCGGCCTGCCGATCGAGGTCTTCGACGGCTTCCGCGCCGCGCTCGTCGCCAACCGCGCGCAGTTCTATATCGATGTGCCCACCGGCCCGTTCTACGGCTTCAACCGGGCAGGCGCGACGGTTTCCCAGGGCGCGATCGACAATTGGTGGCGGCAGGGCATGATGGGCGGCGCCAAGGCCCATTACGATTGCATCAAGGCCTTCTCGGAGACCGATTTCACCGAGGACCTGAAGGCGATCGATGTGCCGGTCCTGATCATGCACGGCGACGACGACCAGATCGTCCCGATCGCGGACTCGGCCCTGCTCGCGGCCAAGCTGGTGAAGGACGGCACGCTCAAGATCTATGAAGGCCTGCCACACGGCATGTGCACGACCCATCCGGACATCATCAACCCGGACCTGCTCGCCTTCATCAAGGGCTGAGGTCTTGGAGCGAGGCAGCCCCGGCTCGATGAGCCGGGGCTGCGGAGCGTCCGGCTGCTTCTCAACCGTCTCGGTCATTGCGGCCTATGGGGCGCAATGTTCCAGAACGGTGAAAAAAGCTACGCAGCAATCCAGAGCAGCAAGCGTTGAGGCAATGTAAGCGTTGCGGCTTCCCCGATCTCCAACAGGCCCTCGCCAGATTGGAATGGCACGTCGACGGCGACCTCGGTGGCGCCAATCCTGACTCCATAGCGGACGCTCGCTCCGAGGAATTCGCGATGTGCGATCACGCAGGGCAAAGCCAAGGCATTGCCTGAGGGAGTCTCGGGACCAGTCAGCCCGGCATGCTGCGGCCGAAACACCAGCTTCGCGCCCTTAGGAACGATCGCATCGCTCGCTATTGGCACCCTGATCCCGCCGTCGATCGCGAAATGACGTTCGGGGCCGGAATCGACGATGTCGCCAGCGAGGATGTTGGCCGTGCCCAGGAAATTTGCGACGAAGAGATTGGCCGGTCGCTCGTAGAGTTCCATCGGCGTTCCGACCTGCTGGATGACACCGTCATTCATGACCGCGATGCGGTCGCAGATCGTGTTCGCCTCCTCCTGGTCATGCGTGACAAAGATTGTGGTCAGGCCGAGCCTTCGCTGCAGGTCGCGCAATTCGCGGCGAACCTGCACGCGCATCTTGGCGTCCAGGTTCGAGAGCGGCTCGTCCAGCAGGAGCACCTTCGGCTCGACCGCAACGGTGCGCGCCACCGCGACGCGTTGCTGCTGCCCGCCGGAAAGCTGCGACGGGCGCCGCTCGCCGAGATGGCCCAGGCCGACAAGATCGAGCGCGACATCGACGCGTCGCTCGATTTCGGCGCGCGCCACGCCGCGTTCCTCCAGGCCGAAAGCGACGTTCCTTCGAACGGTCATATGCGGCCAGAGCGCGTAGGACTGGAAAACCATGCCGACATCGCGCTTCCAGGGCGGCAGATTCGAGATGTCCTTGCCGCCGATCATGATGCGGCCTGTATCGGCCTGGTTGAATCCGGCGATAAGCCGCAGAAGCGTGGTTTTTCCGCAACCGGAGGGGCCGAGGAAGGCGAAGAATTCGCCGGGCTGAATGGTGAGGTTGACGTCCTTCAGGACGTGGTTTGTGCCGTAGGAGAGGTTTATGCCTTCGATGTCGACGGCGAGCGCCGGCGTGGAAATCGCTGCGATGGCGTTCATGGTCAGTGGCCCATTCCCTTGGCCTTCTGGCTGCGTTCGATAATGAGATGGGAGAGGAAAGTGCAGAGCGCCACGAGCAGGACCGCGACGACCCCGAGCGCCGCGCCCGGCCCCCGGCCTGCCGCCGATTGCATGAAGACGTAGAGGCCATAGGCAAGCGGCGCGTCGGAGTTCGACTGGACCAGCATCAGCGTCGCCGAGAGCTCGACCGCGGCCGTCGAGAACGAGGTGACGAAGCCGGCGAGGATGCCGCCCACCATCAGCGGCACGACGACGCGGCGCACCGTGCGGGCCTTGGTCGCGCCGAGATTCTCGGCCGCCTCCTCCAGCGAGACGGAAATCTGCTGAAGCGCAGCATGGCAGGCGCGCAGGGCATAGGGCAGGCGCCGGATGGCGAGCGCCAGCACGATCATGATCCAGAGCGAGGCGAGCGGCGTGCCATCGGGCAAGGTGACGCCGTAGAACGTCCGAAGATAGCCGATGCCGAGCACGACGCCGGGAATGGCGAGCGCCGCCGAGGCGGCCCAGTCGAGCCATTCGCGCCCGACGAGCTTCGTACGCAGCACGAGATAGGCGATGGCGACGCCGAGCACGACGTCGATGCCGCCGGCGATCGAGGCATAGATCAGCGTGTTCTTGATGTAGATCGAGCTCTCACCGAAGACGCGGGCGTAATGCGCCGCCGTGTATGCGTCCGGCAGAGGTGAAAACGACCAGATCGTCGCGAAGGACAAGAGCAGAAGGCCCAGATGCGGCGCCAGCACCAGCGCCAGGATCAGGATGACGACACCATAGCCAAACACCGCCTCGAAGGGCGTCATCACCCGCCGGGCGAGGCCGCCGCCGCCGCGCTGCGTCGTAGAATAGTCGCGGCCCTTCAGCGCCAGCGCCGAGAGCCACATCGCCACGACCGAGGCGACGATCAGCACGACCGAGATGACATAGCCCATCGGATCGGCGATTCCGATCGAGGTAACGCGCAGATAGGCCTGCGGCGCGAGCATGTCCTTGACGTTGAGCAGCAGCGGCGTCGCCAGATCGTCGAAGACCTTGACGAAAACGAGCGAGGCTCCGGCGAGATAGCCCGGCATGGCGAGCGGGAAGACGATGCGGCGGAACAGCCGAAAACCGGACGAGCCGAGATTCTGCGCCGCCTCCTCCATCGCCCGGTCGATGTTGCGCAGCGCGGCCGAGAGATTGATCAGGATGAAGGGGAAGTAGTGGACCGACTGAACGAAGATGACGCCGTTCAGCCCCTCCATGAAGCCGATCTTGAAGTCGAACCAGTCGTCGAGCAGCAGATTGACCGAGCCGTTGCGGCCGAAGAAGAGCTGCATCGCGACCGCGCCGACGAAGGGCGGCATGATCAGCGGCAAGAAGCCGAGCGTCTGCACAAGGGCTGCGCCGCGAAAGGCGAAGCGCGTCGTCAGATAGGCCAGCGGCAGGGCGAAGACCGAGGCCCAGACCACCGACATCGCCGAAACATAGAACGAGTTCCACAGCGAGCGCATGAACAGCTCGGTCCGGACGAAGTCGTAGAAATTGACGAGCGTGAACGTGCTCGTGCCCTTCTCGGTGAAGGCGACGTAGAGCACCGTGGCGACCGGCAGCACCAGGAACAGCCCCAGGAACGCCGCGATGGCGAGCGCCAGCGCGATTTGGCCGGGCGTGGCCGAGAGGCGTTTAGCGCTGACTGTGGCAGGGATGGCGGTCATGAAGGCCTGTCGTTACGTGTCATCCCGCACGCAGTGCGTCGGCGCAGATGCGGGACCGTCATCAGAAAGAGGCAGCGTCTCGTCGCGCGGTCCCGCTTCTGCGCAGCGGCGTCCCACGCCGCTGCGCACTCGGGATGATGCACCTCCTCACCGCGCCGCCTTCAGCGCCTCTTCCGCCTTCGCCTTCGCCTTGCCGTAGTTGTCTCGGGCAAAACTCGCCCACTGACTTTCGACTTCGGCCTGGCGCGCGCCCTTTTCCTTGGCGCCGGTGAAGGCGCCACGCAATTCGGCACTGGCGGCCTGCGCCTCGGTGACGGGAAGCGCCGCGATCAGGCTGCGGGCCTCGTCGGCCAGCGCCCTGGCCTGCGGGCTGGGCTTCCTGGCGAGCGCCGTATCGACCTCATGCAGGGTCTTGGTGACTCCCTTGAGCGCGTCGAGCTGGAACGAAATCAACTGGTCGAAGAGCGTGTCGACGACCGCCGTGCGCGCCTCCGACTTGTCGACATCGAAGCCGATCATCTTCTGGAAGCGCGGATCGGTGAAGGGGTTGGGATAGTCCGCACCGGCCTTGGCGTAGACCGCCGGGTTGACCGGCAGGCGGCGGATGCCGGGCTCCAACAGCACCTCCTGCCCAGCGGGCGAGAGCAGGAATTCGACGAAGGCTTCGGCGGCTGCCTTGTTGGGCGCGTTCGTGACGATGCCGACATTGGCGGGCACCACCGTGGTCACGCTCGGGTAGACGAACTTGACCGGGAAACCCGAGGCCTGCGCCGAGAAGGCGAAGAAGTCGATGACGATGCCGACGCCGACCTGACCGGAATTCACCGCCTCGGGCACGCCGAAGGAGCGGTCGGTGATCGTGCGGAAATTGCCCGACATCTCCTTGATGGTGCGCCAGCCCTTGTCCCAGCCTTCGCCCTGCAGGATAGTCTCGATCGTCAGATGCGTCGTGCCCGAGCGGGCAGGCGACGCGATCGAGACATGGTCGTAGAACACTGGCTTGGCGAGGTCCTGCCAATCCTTGGGTTCGGGCAGCTTGTTGGCCTTGGCGTAACGCTCGTTCCACATGATGCCGTAACCCGACGCCGCAAAGCCTGAATAGAAGCCCTGCGGATCATTGATCGGGTAGGAGCCGATCTTCTCGGGGATGCCGGTCGCCCTGGGCTTGTAGGCGGTGAGCAGCTGCTTGCCCTTCAGCACCTCGAAAGCGTCAGGCGCCGAGGCCCAGAACAGGTCGACCTGGTTGTTGGCGTTGGTCTCCTCCAGATATTTCACGCCGGCATTGGTGTTGCGGTTCTGGACCTCAAGCGTGACGCCGGGCGTCGCCTTCTCGAAGGCCTTCTTGATCGGGTCGGTGACGTCTTTCGAGAAGGATGTCACGACCGTGACCTTGCCCGCCGGCGCCTGAGCGAAAGCGGCGGAGGTCGCAAGGCTGAAGCCGAGCGCGGTCGCGAGCGCGATCCTGCGTGTGATCATGTCGTCCTCCCAATTATTAAACATCGCCGACGTCGAGGTCGGTCGAGATCGCCCGGACCGCATGTCCATGCGGCGGCAAGTCATGAAGCTGTCACAAAACCGGACCCGATGTCATCCCGATCCTTGTGATGAAAGGCGGCCGGATCGTCAGCGGTTGATGCCGCGCCCATCCTCTCCGACGATTCCTGATCGTTTGTACTTGCCTCGACCTGTCCGGCCGGAGAGATCCCGATTGGCGCGAGGGTCGCTTTACAGCCAAATCGCAAGCGCCTATCGCCATTTGTGACAGTTCACCGATGGAAGACGAGGCTCTGATGCTCGGCTGGTTTCAGAAGCTCCTCCCCAAGGAGAACAAATTCTTCGACCTGTTCGAGAGCCACGCCGTAACGCTCGTCGCCGGCGCCAAGGCCTTGAACGGGCTGCTTGCCGGCGCGGTGCCTGTCCCGGAAGGATGCGCCGAGGTCATTGCCCAGGAGAACCGCGCCGACGAGATTGCCGGCCAGGTGATGCTGGAGGTCGGCCGAACCTTCATCACGCCGTTCGATCGCGGCGACATCGAGGAGCTGATCGGCGCGATGGACGATGCCATCGACCAGATGCAGAAGACCGTGAAGGCGATCACGCTGTTCGAGGTTGGGAGCTTCGCGCCCTGCATGAAGGATCTCGGCATGGTGATCGTCCAGGCGTCCGAGCGCGTCGCGGTGCTGCTGCCGATGCTGCGCGACATCAAGAAGCACGCAATCTCGATCGGCGCGCTCGCGAAGGAGATCGGGGCAATCGAGGAACGGTCCGACGAACTCTACGACGAGGGGCTGAAGGCTCTCTTCAAGGCGCACCAGACATTGGACACGATGTCCTTCATCGTCGGAGCGGAGATCTACGATCATCTCGAGAAGGTGGTGGATCGCTTCGAGGATGTCGCCAAGCGCGTCAGCCGCATCGTCCTCGAGCATCTCTGAGCGGCGCGCTCGTGGACATCGCCAGCATCGCCCCCGCCCTGATCTTCCTGATCGCCGTCGCGCTGCTGTTCGATTTCCTGAACGGTCTGCACGACGCCGCCAATTCCATCGCGACGATCGTCTCCACCCGCGTGCTGGCGCCGCGCTGGGCCGTGTTGTGGGCGGCTTTCTTCAACTTCATCGCCTTCCTGTTCTTCGGCCTGCACGTGGCCCAGACGGTCGGCTCCGGCATCGTTCAAGCTGCGATCATCGACGACCGCGTCATCTTTGGCGCGCTGACGGGCGCAATCGTCTGGAACGTGGTCACCTGGATCGCCGGCATCCCGTCGAGTTCGTCGCATGCGCTGATCGGCGGGCTGGTCGGCGCCGGGCTAACCAAGGCAGGATTCTCGTCGATAGTCTGGTGGGGCCTCGGCAAGACCGTCGTTGCAATCTTTATGTCGCCGGCCATCGGCTTCGCGCTGGCGCTACTTTTGGTCCTGATCGTGTCCTGGGCCTTTCTGCGAATCGCGCCGATGAAAGTCGACAGCAGCTTTCGTCTTCTGCAGTTCGTTTCGGCCTCGCTCTATTCGCTCGGGCACGGCGCCAATGACGCGCAGAAGACCATGGGCATCATCGCGGTGTTGCTGTTCTCGCATGGCATGATGGGCGAGACCTTTTCGGTGCCGTTCTGGGTGGTGATCTCCTGCCAGACGGCGATGGCGCTGGGAACGCTCTGCGGCGGCTGGCGCATCGTCCATACGATGGGCTCCAAGATCACCCGGCTGTCACCGCAGCAGGGCTTCTGCGCCGAGACTGGCGGGGCAATCACGCTGTTCATGGCGACCTATCTCGGCATTCCCGTCTCGACGACGCACACCATCACCGGCGCCATCATTGGCGTCGGCGCCGCAAGGCGGGTGACTGCAGTGCGCTGGGGCGTGGCACGCGGCATCGTGTTCGCCTGGATCGTGACGATGCCGATGGCCGGACTCATCTCGGCGATCGCCTATGCTGCATCGGGCCTGTTCCTGACGGGGCGCTGATGGCTAAGCTTGACGGTCAGCCCAATTTGAGCGAGCGGATCGCCGCCTTCAACCCCGGCTCTTCGACAATGTCGGCGGCGTCTTTCTGTGAGAACCAATGCGACTGGCGCTGGTCGCTTTCCGCCCAGTTCTCAAGGCGCCGTTCGGCCTTGAGGAGGTAGAGCGTCACTTTGCACAGCATGAAATGATCCTCCATCCGCTTCCAGTAGATGTAGCGGTCCAAGGGTTTCTTGCGGATCTTGCCGACTATCCCGGCTTCCTCGCGCGCTTCGATGGCGGCCGCCTCATGCCCCTTCTTGCCTTTGATCCGCCAGCCTTTGGGAACGGTCCATCTGCGGGTCGTGCGTGTCGTGACGAGCAGAATCTCCGGCTCCCCGGAGGGCGAGCGGCGCACCGGCAGGGCGGCGATCTGGGGACGCGGCTTGTCCGATGCACGCTTCACCTTTTTCATCGAATCGCGGGCTCTCTCCAGGCAGAGAACCGTATATTCTAGAGCCGGCAAATCAATAGCGGCGTACCGGTCGAACCAAGGCGACCGAAGCGGCCGGATCGACTTCGCCTCATTCGCACTGGTGCGGCCGCTTCTGGCACCTTTCGCCCGACCGGGCGATGGGCGTTCGTGGCGCGTTTCAGTCCCGACAATTGGAGGCTTTCAACACTCCGCCGGACCGGGCACGCATCTCAACGTAGCTGGCCCCGACGCGATGCAGAGGTTGCGTTTCCTCATGCTTGCCGCACCGCATTCAAGGCGCGCCCGACGTTCCGTGCCAGGACGGAATGAATCTGTGAGATGACGGCGGCGCCTTCGCCGACGGCGGCTGCGACCCGCTTGGTCGAGCCGGCCCGCACATCCCCTACGGCAAAGATGCCTGGACAACTGGTTTCGAGCGGCAGCCGCTCGCCGTCGCCGGCACGCTCCCCCGTGAGGACGAAGCCCGTCGCGTCGAGCGCCACACAGCCGTCGAGCCAGTGCGTATTGGGGTCGGCACCGATGAACAGGAAGAGGTGGCGCGAGGTGCACTCCCGGATCGCACCTGTCCGGCGGTCCCGAAACCTCGTCCCGGTCAGGCCTGTCGCCCGGTCGCCGTGCAAATCGACGATCTCGCTGTCCACATGAAGTTCGACATTGGGCAGTGCCGCGATCCGGTCGATCAGGTACCGGGACATGGTCTGCTCGAGGGGGCGGCGCACCACCAGGTGCAGATGCCTGACCTGCGGTGCGAGATAGGCAACCGCCTGGCCCGCCGAGTTGCCTCCGCCGACCAGGACGACGTCCTCGCCGGCACAAAGCCGAGCCTCGACGGGCGATGCCCAGTAGGAAACGCCGGCCCCTTCCAGCGCTTCGATGTTGGGAATGTCGGGCTGCCGGTAGCGCGCTCCCGAGGCGATCACGATGGTGCGCGACCGAGCAGTGCCACCGTTGCTGAGCTCGAGGGTGAACGGAGCTTCCGCATCCGCTCCGTGACAGCGGAGCAATCCCACGGTCAGCGGAATGGCGAGCTCGGCGCCGAACTTCGCCGCCTGATTGAAGGCCCGGCCCGCCAGCGCCTGTCCGGAGATGCCGGTCGGAAAGCCGAGATAGTTTTCGATCCGGGCGGATGCGCCCGCCTGGCCGCCGAAGGCGCGGCTGTCCAGGACCAGGACGGACAATCCTTCCGATGCGCCATAGACGGCCGTGGCAAGCCCGGCCGGCCCGGCCCCGATGACCGCCACGTCATGGATGGTCTTCGGATCGAGATCCGGTGTGATGCCGAGACAGGTCGCGGCATCGGCATTGCTCGGGCTTCTCAGCAATGTGCCGTTCGGACAGATCATCAGCGGCAGATCTTCGGCGGCGACGCCGAGCCGTTCGACCAGTTCGCGCCCCTCCGGCTCGCACGCGGCAATGACGGTGTGGGGGTAGCCGTTGCGGGTGAGAAACCCCGACAACTCGACGATGCCCGGATCATCCCGGCGTCCGACCAGGATCGACCCTGCGCCGCCGGTTTGCCCCTCCTCGATCAGCATGACGCGCCGGAGGATGAAGGCGCGCATGATCGTTTCACCGACATCCGCCGATCCGATGACGAGCGCACGCAGATGCGGCGCATCAAAGGGGATCGCGACCGCGCCGCTGTCCCCCGCCACGACCGACATGAGGGATGGACGGCCCGAGAGCTGATTGGTCTCGCCGGTGAACTGGCCGGGACCGTAGGTCGTGACCACGGACGACTGGCCGGCTGCGCCGCGCCGGATCGCGTCAGCCGAGCCATCGAGCATCAGCCAGGAGGGAGCGTCGCGGGCGCCGATCTCATAGACGACCTCGCGCGGACCAAAGCTGCGCGGTGCGCCGCTCGCAAAGCGATGCGCCGTCGCGATCTGAAGGGCGGACAATGTCGGAAAAATCTGCTCTCGCCGAGCCTCGCCGATTGCCATGGGGTGACCTCCCTATCGGGCCTATGCCACTTCTCGTGCGCGACACCATCCGACCAGATCAGGAGCTTGACCGCAATCACGCCGGTGCGAATTGCGGCGCCTTCGGCAAGGTGAGCGCGAAGACGAGAAGGCCCAGCAGCGTCAGCCCGAAGCCCGCCCATACCGCAGACAGCAGGCCGTAGCCGGCCGCAATCGTCACGCTGCCCGCCCAGGCACCGACGGCGTTGGCGGTGTTGAGCGCCGCGAGGTTCATGGCGCCCATCAGCGTGGGCGCCTCGGGAGCGAAGCCCGTCAAGCGCACCTGAATCGTGGGGATGGCGACCATCATCGTCATGCCGACGCCGAACAGCGCCGGCATCAGGACCCAGACATGGCCGCCACCGGCGGCCAGCACCGCAAGCGCGATCAGGGCGCTGCCGAAGCCCATGACCAACCCTCGCGCGGGATAGCTGTCCGCCAGCCTTCCACCGATCAGGTTGCCGGCGGTCATGCCCAGCCCGAACAGCGCGAGCGCGAGCGGAATCCACGTTTGATCGAGCGCCGCTACATCGGTGACGAAGGGGCCGATGAAGGTGTACACGGCGAAGATGCTGGCAACGCCGAGCGCCGCGACGAGCATCGTCGCCCAGACGACCGGCTTGCGCAGCGAGCCAAGCTCCTGCACCACGGGCCCGCCGTGAAGCGCCTCGGTTCGAGGCACCCAGGTCCACAAGGCAAGGAAGGCCAGGACGGCGACCCCGGCGACGGTGAAATAGGTGTTTCGCCACCCCATGGTCTGGCCAAGGAAGGTCGCCAGCGGCGAGCCGATGATCGTCGCGACCGTCAGCCCGGTCATCACCAGCGCGAACGCCTTGCCCGCGTGACCGGGGCCGACGATGTAGGACGCCACCACGGCGCCGGCGCCGAAATACGCCCCTTGCGGCATGCCGCTGACGAAGCGCGCCAGGGCGAACATGCCGAGATCCGAGGCGACCGCCGACAGGACGTTGCCGAGGATGAACAGGCCCATCAGGCATAGGAGGAGCGTTCGCCGGTTCAGCCGCGCCGCCACCAGCGTCACCACAGGAGCCCCGATCACCACGCCGAAGGCATAGGCCGCAATCGCGTTCGTCGCCGTGGGGATATCGATGCCAAGGCTGGCCGAAAAAAGCTGAAGGATCCCCATGCTCGCAAACTCGGACGTCCCGATGCAGAAGCTGCCGAGCGCCAGGGCAAACAGCGTGAGGCCGCGGTTGCGCCGCTCTGCTTCGTCCGTGCAATGCACCTTCACTGCGGCACATTGACCGCGATAGGCCTTGTCCAGCATCAGTGCCTCCATTCGCGATGGCTGTGCGGATCGTGCCGATCCATGCGGAGCAATCCGAGGAATCGTCCTGTCGTGCGGTCGGACCCTAGTGGGAAGGTTCCGTGATGATCTCCATTGCCATGAGCAAGATCATTCCTTCGGAAATCTGCACTAAGACAGCTTTTTGCACCGACGGCATCCATATTGACGGCAATATTGACTTCACAAAGAAACGTCGTTTCGGGAACATGAGGCTATAGCGAAGGAGCAGCATCGACATCTTCGCCTTTGCCTGCGCTCTCAGAGTCTGTCTCGAAACTCGCTCCGGTGAGTCGGCTGGCGCGGATTTTGAGAACCGGAGCGCAGCGGACTTCATGTCCGTGAGCACCGGAAGCGCAGAAAGCCGCGTCAGATGGCCTCCGGAGTAGAGTTTCGGGACAGGCTCTCAGCCCGGACAGGGCTGCCCGGCAGCTCCCCATAGAGCCATGTCTTTGACATGAGCCTCAAAGGTTCCCGGCGGAGTCGCGCGGCCGGCGCCGGGCTCCCATGCCCTGGGTATGAAGCCGTTTAGCGATGCATCATGCCTCAAATGCTGAAGGAGGCCGACAGCGTCGCGACCGCCATTACGCCCGGGATTCTTAAGCTGGGCACAAATCTCGGCACCACTCTTGCCGAACCAGATGAATTCCACGGGTGCAAGCTGCCAGTCGATGCCTGCATGCAAGGGCGCCGGTGCGGGAGGATTCGGCAACGTTGAAGTGACATGGCACGTCGAACACGGAACGGTCTCTGCTCCGATACGGCTTTTTCCGCCGTGAATGTTCATGCCATGCACTCGGGATTTGCTTTCACCGGCTGGCGTCCAGATTGGAATTGCCTTCGCATCGACGTGGCAATTGGCACAGCGTGGATGCGTCACCACCGCCTCAATTCTCTTCCAGGCCTGCAGCCCCTCGGCCTGGCTGATGCTGCCCAGTGGCAACGCATCTTTCGACTCGTCTTTGGCTAGAACAAAACCCGTCAGGGCGACGATTGATGAACTGGCACATGTGAGCGCGATCAAAGCTAGCCTTCTCATGACCTGCCCTCACACGAAATCGACGAATTTGTTGAAAGGCATTTCTCGTATGCGTTTGCCGGTCGCGGCGAAGATGGCATTGGCCAGCGCTGGCGCCGCAGGGGGTACGGGTGGCTCCCCGATGCCCCGGACCGTGAAATCATTCTCCAGGCCGCGCACCTCGATCACCGGACACTGATACATGCGCATTGCTTCGTGGTGATTGTAGTTGGTCTGTTGGACGGCACCCTTGGAATAGGTGAGTTCGCAGTTCATGGCATGGCCAAGGCCCCAGACGACGCCGCCTTGAACGAGATTCTCGAAGTTGACAGGATCCAAGATCTTGCCGACATCGGCCGCCACCCAGACTTTGTCGATCTTGATGCCCGCCTCGGTCGAAGTCACTTCGACGATCTCGGCGACAGCCGTTCCAAACGACTCGACAAACGCAACGCCACGGCCTTTTCCCCGTCCCAGGGGCCCCTTCCACTCCGCCATCTCGCCAACGGTTTCCAGGAGCTTCCGGTAGATCGGAATCTTGCACATCTCGATGCGCGCCATGAGCGGGTCGAGACCTGCGGCGTGTATCAACTCGTCGATGAAACCCTCGGTGAAGAACCCGTTGGCGGAAGCCCCTACGGCCCGCCAGGTCGTGCACGGTGACAGTCCCAGGACTTCGAAGCTTGTCGCCCGGTAATTCGGAATGTCGTAGTAAACGTTCCAAATTCCGACCCCCAGCTGGCCATCGGGGTCCTTCGAGGGTGAGCCCATCCTTGCCAAGAGCTCCTTGAACGGCGCTGTTGCGGCCACCTGCAAATCAGCCGCGACGATCCTTCCATCCTTGACGCTTCCCCTGCACCGGCCCATCGCAATCTGCCGGGGAATGTCCTGCAGGAAGTCCTCCTCCCGCGAAAAGATGAGCTTCACCGGTGTCCCGCGCATCTGGTTCGCGATCTCGGCAAGCACTCTGATATTCTCGAATTCGAGCCGATGCCCGAAGCTCCCGCCCATCCACTCGTTATGAAAGGTCACTTGTTCTGGCTTCATGCCGATCGCCGTGGCCGCGATGTACTGCACGGATTGCGGCGTTTGATGTCCGACCCAGATTTCCATTCCCTTGTCGGTCACGATGCCGATGCCGTTAAGCGGCTCCAGCGGCTGATGCCCCACATAGGGTGCGCGATATTCCGCCTCGATCAGCCTCCCGTCTTTCAATCCGGCGTCGAGATTGCCGTCGTTGCGCCACTCCTTGCCTAGGAACTGCGGAGCAAAGGAAGAACCCACGATGTTCCAGTGGTCAGCCTGCTCGGCCGGATACTTACTCGGCTCCCACACGCAGTCGACAACCTCGGCCGCCTGCATCGCGTACCAGCTGTTCGTCGCAATGACCGCGATGCCATTCGATACCTTGAGGATCTTCTGTACCCCAGGCATCGCCTGAGCTTTGGTCGCGTCGTAGGATTTGATCGGCTGCCCCTTGTTGGGGTTCAGCTTGACGGCCGCGTACACCATACCGTCCATCTTCCGATCGATACCGAACTTCATTTCGCCGGTGACTTTCGAACGAATATCGAGCCGCTCCATCGGCTTGCCGATCATTCGCCATTGCGATGGTTCACGCAGCTTGACGGCCGCGACCGGCGCAATCTTCGCCGCATCGGCGGAAAGCGCCACGTAGGGGATCTTCGTCCCGTCCGGCAGGATCACGTTTCCGGCTTCGGTGCGCAAGGCGGCGGCCGCGTGTCCGCTGCGTTTCGCAGCCGCCGCCTTCAGCGTTTCCCGCGCAATCGCGCCGGCCATTCGCAGCTTTTCGTATGTATCGGGAATCGTACTGGAGCCCCCGGTCATCTGCAGCCCGGCCTTCCTCAGCCACTCCAGTGCGACCGCGCGAGCCTTCTCAGCTGCGGGGCTTTGGTCCGGCGCCATGAAGGGCGCAAGTTCGTGGGCAAAGCCGGTATTGAAATAGGCGGGACTAGGCCCGGCGAAGCGGAGCTCGAATTGGCCGGGCTCGAGGTCCAACTCCTCGGCGATCATGAGGGTCTGGATAGAGCCAACGCCTTGGCCCTTGTCGGCATGCTGGGCAATCAGTGTGATTTTTTCCGGGCTGATCTCGACCCAGGGATTGAACGCAACCGAATGCGGACCGAGATCCGCCATCAGCGGATTCGCCGCGGCAGCGGCGGAAGGTGCCTGTTGCGCCTGACCATAGTGACCGAAGGCCACACCGCCAGCGACCGCGACGGAGCCGAAAACGAAATTGCGTCGCGAAAGACTTGGCATCCTGCCCATGTCATTTGTCCCCCGTCTTCTCGGCGGCCGAGTGGATCGCAACACGAATGCGCTCATAGGTGCCGCATCGGCAGAGATTTCCCGACATGACCTCGTTGATGTCTTGATCGGTCGGCTTGGGAATCGCTTTGAGCAGGGAAACCGCCTGAATGATCTGACCGGTCTGGCAGTAGCCGCATTGCGGTACCTGATGCTCGATCCAGGATTCCTGCACCGGATGCAGCTTTCCGTTGCCGATCGCTTCGATGGTGATGATCGCCTTGCTTGCGACATCGGCCATACGCGTCTGACACGAGCGAACGGCCGCTCCGTCAATCTGTACCGTGCAGGCGCCGCATTGAGCTATTCCGCAGCCATATTTGGCGCTTGTAATGCCGAGTTCATCGCGCAAAACCCAGAGCAACGGCATTTCAGGGACGACGTTTACTTGGTGTTTGATCCCATTGACGGTTAGTTCGATCATACCGACGCCTTCCCTCGCTAGACGTTGCTGTTCGTTACCGCGAAAATGGCCTTCTGCGAGTCCGTGCTCTGGCTGATGGCCGCGGCTGCCGCCTCGGCCACCGCAATATCCTGCTCGACCGAACCCGCACTGGTGCCCACCGCGCCGACGATCTGGCCGCCGATCTTCACCGGCAAGCCGCCGCCAAAGATCACGACATTGCCGCCATTGCTCTGCTCGATGCCGAAGAGCGGCGCGCCGGGCTGTGCCAACCCGGCAAGGCAATCCGTCGCCTTGTCGAACATACGGGCGGTCTTTGCCTTGCCGATCGCCAGTTCGATACTTCCCGCGAGCGCGCCATCCTGGCGTGTGAAGGCGACGAGGGCGCCGCCGGCGTCGACAACTGCGATATTGTAGGGAATCCCGAGGATCGCTGCCTTGGCCTCGCCAGCCTCGAGCATCTGCTTGGCATCTGCCAGCGTCAGTGTGTCGAGCGTGCGAGGCATGGCCGCTTTCCCTCGATTCGATGGCGTCTCGATGCAATGGCTCGAAGGGCGACCAACGCCTCATGCCGTGGAGCCCGAGCCACCTGTCATTCCAATGAAGTCGGCGGTTTTGGCTAAACCGAGCCGCCGATACGCGTCACGGAAAGAGGTAGCACCGTGGCGCTGGGAGCTGCGGTTAAAAGATGTAAAATTCAAAACTGGCGCGGTGACCGTCTCAAGAACTTGACGGTAGATGGAATGGCCATGGACGGCTGCGGCGCCTGAAAGCTAGGATGATTTGGCGCGCGGGCTGGCCAGAGGCGGGGGGTCGTGACGAACAGCAGTTCAAGCGGCGATCGGACGAGCAGATTGCTTGTCAAAGCTTGCCGGGCCGGCAGGCATGCCGACATGCGGCAATCTCGAGCCAAACGCTAGACGCATGACAAGGATCGACAGATCAGAAGAGGTTCTGTCGTTCGGCTCTTTCGAGCTCATGCCATCGCGACGGATTCTACTTGAGAGCGGCAAGCCGGTCGGCATCCGCAGTCGCGCCCTGGACATTCTCTGTCTCCTCGTCGATGCCTCCGGTCAGATTCTGAGCAAGGATGACCTTCTGGCGCGTGCCTGGCCGAGCACTTTCGTGGCGGAGGCCAATGTTCGCGTCCAAATCAACGAGCTGCGTCGTGTGCTTGGCGATGGACGCCATGGCCGGCGATACATCGCAACCGTTCCCAATCGTGGATACAGCTTCGTCGAGACGGTGCGCCGCAGGCCCGTTGCTCCGCCCGGCAATCCTGCTATCGCCGCAGATCGGGCGGGCGCCGGTTCGCCACCCGCCTGGCCGGGTAGGATCATCGGGCGGGATCGATCGATCCAGGCGCTTGTGAAGCAAGTCCGGCAGCGGCGACTCGTCACCGTGGTCGGCACGGGGGGCGTCGGCAAGACGACACTGGTCCTCTCCTTGATCGCCCAGATGCGCCAGGACGGAGAGAAGCCTGCCTGGCAGAAGATCGTCTTCGTGGATCTCGCCTCGCTCTCCGACGGGCAAGCCGTTCCAAGCGCCTTCGCTTCGGCGCTTGGCGTGGTCCTGGCCGGCGACGATGCGCTATCGAGCATCGTGAACTATCTCGGCGAGGAGGCGTGCCTCCTCGTCATCGACAATTGCGAGCACGTCATCGACCCCGTGGTCGATATCGTCGAGGCCATTCTATGTCATGCCCCGAATGTCTTCCTCCTGGCGACGAGCCGGGAGCCGCTGCGCGTCGCCGACGAGTGGGTCTATCGACTGCAACCGCTCGCCGCGCCGCCCGTCGCAGCGACACTCAGCCTCGATGAAGCGCTAGCCTATCCCGCTGCCACTCTCTTCGTCGAACGCGTGTGCGCCCGCTGCGGGAGCATGGCGCTTCGCGATGACGATGGCCGCTTCGTGGCCGACATCTGCAGACGCCTGGACGGCATACCCTTGGCGTTGGAACTCGCCGCTGGACGGTTCGAGGCGTTCGGCGCCCGCGGGCTTGCCGCCGTCCTGGACAATCTCTTCGCGGTACTGACCCGCGGCGAGCGCAAGGCTCTGCCTCGGCAGCAGACGCTCCATGCGACACTCGACTGGAGCTTCAACCTGCTTACCACGCGTGATCAGACGCTCTTGAGGCGGCTGGCCGTGTTTTCGAACCGGTTTACACTGGCTTCCGCCTCCGCGATCGCGGCTTGGGGCGAATTGAGCACCACGGACGTGACCGAGGGCATCGCCGATCTCGTCTCGCAGTCCTTGATCAGTACGGCACCGGCCGAGGAAGAGCCTAGCTTCATCCTGCTGGAGACCACCCGCGCCTATGCCCGGGAAAAGCTCGCGGCCGCACCCTGCGCGACTGAAGTCGCGAAGCGGCATGCAAGATGGTGCCTGGATCTGCTCGCCGAGACCGAGCGGCCAGCCGACCCGGCGCGGGCCGCCGACGAACTAGGCCTGCTGGCTGATCTGCGCGCGGCCTTGAATTGGGCCTTCTCGCCGCATGGTGACGCGAAATCCGGCGTCTCGCTGACCGTAGCCGCCATTCCTCTCTGGCTGCGTCTTTCAATGGTCAGCGAATGCCGAGAACGTGTCGAGGAAGCGCTGGCGCGACACGGTGATGAAGACGATTCCGACGACGAAATTGTCTTGAAGCTGCAAACCGCGCGTGGCTGGGCGCTGATGTACAATGCCGGTACGGCGCGGCAGACGAGCGACGTGTGGAAGGCCGCTCACGGCCTCGCAGAACGTCTGGACGATAACGACTATAGATTGCGATCGCTATGGGGGCTCTGGGCAGGTAACATGAAGAGCGCCGCCTTCGAAACGGCGCTCGAAAGTGCGTTCCAGTTCAAGAGCGCCGCAGAGCACTCCTTGGATTCCGACGATCTCGCGATCGGTGACAGATTGATCGGTACCTCGCTGCACTTCTTGGGCGACCAGGAAGGTGCGCGCCACCACATCGAGCAGATGCTCGATCGCTACCCGGCGCCTGGCCATCGCTCTCACATCGCCCGCTATCAGGTCGCCCCACGAATTGCCGCTCTGATGACGCTGTCTCGCGTCCTGTGGCTGCAGGGCTATCTGGGCGCGGCCGCAGACATGGCCGCCGCCAGTATCGCCGAGGCCCGATCCCTCGATCACCATCTGTCGCTTTGCTACGCGTTGGCCCAGTCCGCCTGCCCGATAGCGCTGCTGAACGGCGATCTTGAGCAGGCGGAACGCATGATCGACGAACTGGTCGAGGAGACGACGCGGCACCGCCTCGAGGTCTGGCATATCTATGCGCAGGCCTATCGGGGGCATTTGCACTCACTGCAGCGGGAGCCCGACGACGGCTTACCCCTCATGCAGCGCGCGGTCGACGAGCTCCGCAGTGCACGCTTCATGCAGCATCACTCGGGGTTCGTGCTAGCCCTCGTCGAAGCGCTCATATCTGTTGGCCAGTCGGATTCCGCCCACGTGCTACTCGACGAGCAGCTTGCTTATCTCGAGCGCGACAGTCGCCTCTGGGTCGCGCCCGAGATCCTGCGCCTGAAGGGAGAACTCGCCTTGCGTCTCGGCGAACAGACCTCGGGCGAGGCGCTTCTCGATCAATCGCTGATACTGGCTAAGCAAACCGGCCAGTTGGGATGGCACATTCGTTCCTGCTTGAGGTCGTCAAAAAGCCGGGACGATCGCTTACGCGAAATCCAGAAGATCGTTCCGAGATCGCTGCTCAGCCATTTTGATGCTGAGATAGCCAACGCGTAGGAAATGCTCGACCGGTCCGAAAGCGCGGCTGCTGGCCTATCCGCATGAGTAGGGACGTCAGGATCGATCCATCCAAGGTTCCGAGTGGGCTGGCGCCCGTCGCAGATTTTACACCATTTTACAGCTGTGCTCGCCGCCGAGCGCTAATCTTCCTATCGGATCGGCCGACCAACGTCTTCAACATCAGAGAGGCGAAAATGAGCAGTTTTCGGCAGATGCTTTTCGTGGCGGCCGGTGCCGCCGCTTTGATCGCCAGCTCGACCACCATGGCCCAGGTGGCGGCCAAATCCGTCGTCCTCGTCCATGGCGCCTTTGCCGACGGATCCTCCTGGCACAAAGTCATTCCCCTGCTGGAAAAGGCCGGCTTGAAGGTCATTGCCGTCCAAAACGCGCTGCAATCGCTTGAAAACGACGTCGAGACGACGCGGCGCGCGATCCGCGATGCTGAGGGGCCGGTTGTTCTGGTCGGGCATTCTTATGGCGGGATCGTCATCACAGAAGCTGGTAACGACCCTAAGGTCGGAGCGCTGGTCTACGTGGCGGCCTACGCGCCAGACAGCGGAGAGGCCCAGAGCCACATCACCTCTCGATATCCGCAACAGGAAAGTCGTGCCGAGTACATCCGCGATGAAGACGGGTTCCTCAGGATCAGTGATACGGGAATCTCCCGCTATTTTGCTCCGGACCTGACGGTCGGAGAGCAGAAGCTGGTGACCGCCGTGCAAGGCAGGCTGCACGCAAGAACTCTCACGACTCCGGTCGTCCGCGCGGCCTGGCGAGATAAGCCCACCTTCATGGCAATTGCGACGAACGATGCCATCATTCCGCCGCAGCTCCAGAAGGATCAGGTGGAGCGATCACGGGCGATGTCGATCGAAGTGCCGTCCAGTCATGTCACAATGCTGTCCTTTCCTGAAAGAATCTCTGAGCTGATCCTCCGCGCGGCCAGGTAACCGCTAGGATACAGGGCATAGAAGCACGGGCCGGGCGACGCGAGGCCTGACGGCCAGAGACGCTCTCACGCAAGGCTTCGCTTGAGGCGCTGCTCGGCTTCCGCAACTGGCGGATGCCGCCTGAAAGAAGCTAGGATGTTGCCGGGGCGGATCGCCTGCGATCGAAACCACGGCAATCGAAGATAGAATGGCCGAGCATGGTCCTGTTCGAGTCAATCCTCGTCATCATGTTCGGAGCTGTCATCCTCGCTGCTGGTTCGCGGCGAGCCGGCATCCCATATCCGGTCGTTCTCGCCATCGGCGGGACAGCTCTCGCCTTCATTCCCAATGCGCCGCGCATCACGTTGGATCCGGAGTTGGTGCTTGCCCTCTTCGTCGCGCCGATCCTGCTCGATGCCGCCTTCGACAGTTCGCCGCGGGATCTGCGCAGGAACTGGTTGCCCATATCCAGTCTGGTTTTCGTGGCTGTCGGCGTCACCACCGCCGTCGTTGCAGTTGTGACGCGATGGTTCGTGCCCGAATTGCCTTGGGCGGCTGCGATTGCGCTCGGAGCGATCGTCGCCCCGCCCGACGCCGTTGCAGCGACGGCGATCCTGCGAAGGGTGCGGCCGCCCCATCGCATCGTCGTCATCCTCGAGGGCGAGAGCCTGCTGAACGATGCGACCGCGCTGCTGATTTACCGCCTTGCGGTGGGTTCGGTGGCGGCCGGCAGCTTCAGCCTGGCGAATGCATTGCCAGCCTTCGCCCTCGTCACGGTGGGCAGCATGGTTCTCGGCATGGTTCTCGGTTTGGCCGCGGTGCGGCTGCTCGTGTTGTTTCGCGATCCGGCAAGTGCCATCATCGTGCAGTTCGTTACGACCTTCGGCGTCTGGATCCTGGCGGAGCGGCTGCATCTGTCCGGCATCATCACTGTCGTCGTCTATGGCATCGTGCTAGCGCGAACGGTTCCCGCCGTGACCAGCGCGCGGTTGCGCATCCCTTCTTACGCAGTCTGGGAGACGACCGTCTTCGTGCTCCAGGTTCTCGCCTTCGTGCTGGTCGGCCTGCAGTTGCGCCCGATCCTCGAAGGTTTCGATGCCGCGCAACGTGTCGGTTACGCCTGGATCGCGCTCGCAGTCCTCGCAACGGTCATTCTCGTGCGGCTGACTTGGGTCGCGACCTACAGAGGGCTCGCCCTTCTGGTTTCGGGTCGCTCTTCGGATGCGCGGGAAAGGGCGACTTTTCTCCAGAACGCCAAGGGCAGCGTCGTCGTCGCCTGGTGCGGCATGCGCGGCATCGTCACGCTCGCCGCGGCCTACGCCCTTCCCTCCGATTTCCCCTATCGCGACCTGATCCTGCTCTGTGCCTTCACCGTCGTGGTCGGCACGTTGCTGATCCAGGGGCTGACGCTGGCGCCACTGCTGCGCTATCTCGCGATCAGCGATGATCACCCCGTCGAGCGCGAGTTCGCCCTCGCGCGGAAGGCCGCGCTGGAGGCCGCGATCGAATCGCTCGAAGGAGCGCAGAAGGCGGCTGCGGCGGCCATCCGACAGGAGTATCGCGAAATGCTGGAGCAGACCGGACGGGCCGCGCAGCTCGACACCGACCACAATGCCCTGCGGCGGACCGCGCTCGCGGTCGCGAGGAAGACCGCATTCGATCTGCGGAAGCGCGGAACCATCGGCGATGACGCCTTCCACCGGCTCGAGGAAGAGCTCGATTGGCTGGAACTCGGCGCCGCGCCGCGGGAGGGCAGCGCATGAAGCCGGTCGATGTCGCGATCGTCGGTGCCGGAGCGGCTGGCGTTGCGGCGGGCCGGCATCTCGCCGCGTCCGGGCTCGACGTGCTTCTGATCGAGGCGACCGACAGGATCGGCGGGCGGGCGCACACCGCCTTCCACGACGGCCTGCATTTCGACCTCGGCTGCGGCTGGCTCCATTCGGCGGATCGCAACGGCTGGGCTGCGCTCGCACCGGAACTCGGCTTCCATATCGATCGGACCACGCCGCCATGGGGCGTCCAGTTTCGCGATCTCGGCTTTCCCTCAGCCGACCAGCGTGCCGCGCGGGCCGCCTTCGTCCGTTTCGAGCAGCGCCTGCGCGAGGCCCCTCCCGGGAACGACCGCGCCTCCGACCTTCTGGACCCAAGCGACCGCTGGACGCCCTATCTCGAGGCGCTCAGCACCTATATTAACGGCACGGAGCTGGGGCAGCTCTCGATCCGCGACTATCTCGCCTATGCCGATGCCGAGACCGGCGTGAACTGGCGCGTGACCGAGGGCTATGGCAGCCTCGTTGCGGCCGCGGCGAAGGACGTGCCGGTCGCGCTGAACACGGCGGTCACCAGCATCGACGCATCGGGCCGCGCCCTGCGGCTGGCCAGTGCCAAAGGCGAGATCGAGGCTGAGCGCGTCATCGTCACGGTCCCGACCGATGTGCTGGCTTCCGGCGCAATCCGCCTGCCGCCGCGCGCAGCGGACCATATCGACGCTGCCGGCGCGCTCCCGCTGGGCCTGGCGGACAAGATCATCTTCAAGCTGTCCGATTGCGACGGCTTCGAACCGGACACGCAGGTCCTGGGCAATCCGTCCGTGAAACGAACGGCGAGCTACCATCTGCGGCCCTTCGGCCGGCCGCTGATCGAAGGCTTCGTGGGCGGCGAGGCCGCACGCGCGTTTGAAGCCGACGGCGATGCCTTTGCGGCTTTCGCGCGCGCCGAGCTGGCGGGGCTGTTCGGCTCCGGGATCAGGAGCCGGCTGGAGCCGATCGCGCAATCCCGCTGGGGGCGCCAGCCCTTTGCGCAAGGCTCGTACAGCCACGCGCTGCCCGGCCATGCGGAGGCGCGGGCGATCCTCGCCGGGGATGTCGACGGCAGGCTCTTCTTCGCCGGGGAAGCCTGCTCGAAGCAGGATTTCTCGACGGCGCATGGCGCCCTTCAGACCGGTCTAGCTGCCGCGCACGCCGTGCTGGCTTCCTTGAAGTCTGACTGGATGCCGAAAGCCTAGCCATCCGCAACAGCAGTGAAAGAATGTCGGAATGTCTGCTTCCTGGCGAGCGGCCAACGACCGCTAACGGCGCCATGGAGGCCCATCTATTTTTGCTAGGGTGCGTTCGTTCGCTGATTGGCAGAGGACGAGCGCTGGTCAAAGATGCCGACAGGTATGGGCTTGTAGAAACTCGAGCCAGAGGCTGACGACGCGCGCAACGTCGGCTGCGGTCATGTGAGGTCCGGCACAGGGATCGAGCGCGTCACACAGGCCATCTCCGACGAAGCTGGAGACATTCACCACGTGATCAGCGGTGAGCGGCGCAGCCACGCCTCGCCCTCAACCTGATCCACCACGAAGCGTGCGACGTCTTCACGGGCGATATTCCCGCCGTGAAAGCCGGAGAGATCGTCTAGGGCGCGCACGGTGCCGCGGCCGGGCTTGTTGTTCAGGATGACGGGACGGACCAGCACCCAATCGAGTCCGCTCTCTTTGATGATGGCCTCCTGCCGGTTCTTGTCGGCATAGACATGGCGTAGCAGCAGCGGGAAGATCAGGGTGTCGAAGAGAAATCCACCATGCCCGACGCTGTTGCCCGCGCCCATCCCGGTGATGGCGACGAGACGAGTAACACCCTCGCTTTTCATCGCGTCGACCAGCCTGCGCGTCGCGGACGAAAGCAGGGTCACCTCGCGGAACGGGCTGGCTGGCGTCCCAAGCGCACTCACGACGGCGTCGCGGCCCCTGAGAGCTTCGCGCATCACGGTCTCGTCTCGAGCGTCGCCGATGACGAGTTTGACACCTCCAAGATCGCGTCCTTTCTCGGCGGAGCGGACGAGGACCGTCACGTCGTATCCTCGCGCCAGAGCGTCCTTGACGATCAGGCGGCCGGTGCCCCCGGTCGCCCCGAGAATCAAAATCTTGGAATGTCGAGTGGGGATCTTGTCGTTCCCGGAACTAGCCATGATTGCCTCCTCGGCAGGGGAGCCTCTCAATGAGGCCGCCGTTTCTCCAACATCTTTTATCGGCCCAATTCCGTGCCAACTATCCCTCGAATTTAGACAAAGCGTTTCATGCGTGGAACGATCGGCGAGAATTTGGGTCCTTAAACGGACCGTCGGGCGAAGAGCATGTCGGTTTAACCGCCATCAAGCCGGCGCTGGCGTGTCGGCTGCTTGCTGCGAGCGGCTGTGGCCCCTACGGGCCTTTATCGCCCGAGATAGGCAGCGAGTTCGTCTGGTGTCCCTTGAGGAAAGGCTTCCTTCAAATGCTCCAGGAAAGCTGAGACGCGAGCGCTGAGCAGTCGGCGCGAGGGATAGAGCGCCCACAGAGCGATCTCCGGCCCCTCGACGTCCCCCCAACGCACCAGAGTGCCATCGGCGAGATCGTGACTTACGAGCGAGATGGGAAGGCGCGCGGCACCCACGCCCATGCGCGCGGCGTCCCGGACCATGACAAGCGACGCCAGGCTGAGGATCGGATTGACCGCGATCCTGGCTTTTCCTGTCGCTGTCGTCACTTCCCAAGCTTCGGCTTCTCGGCCTTGGCCTCGCACGACGGCCGGGGCAGCAGATTCATCGACAGGCGGCGCCAGCTTCGGGCTCGCCACGACCACCAGCTGGTCGTGAAGGAAGATTCGCCCAATGAGGCTTTCGTCCCGTTCCGGATTGACCCGGATCACCAAGTCATAGGCTTCCTCGATCATGTCGACGGACCGGTCCTCGGTCGTGACTTCGAGCCGGACGTCGGGAAATTTCAGCGCAAAGCCGGCGGCGAGCTTCCCCATCGCGGTCTGGGAAAAGAGCAAGGGCGCGCTGATCCGCAACCTTCCTCGGGGGCTATGCCCACCCGAGGCGATCGCCGCAGCCGTCTCGTCGAGTTCGGTGAGCAACTGGCCCGTCCGCTCGAACAGCGCCCGCCCCTCCTCGGTCAGCTTTAGGACGCGTGCGCCCCGTTCGAACAAGCGGAGCTCAAGGCTGGCCTCCAGTTCCGCGACGCGGCGGGACAGGGTCGCCTTGGGACGGCCTGCGGCGCGCGAGGCTTTTCTGAACCCTCCGTGACGGGCGACCAGGTTGAAATCGGCAAGGGCAAGCAGATCCATACGTTCCACCCAAGAGACGGTCTGTCCAAATATAGCGTCTATTGGCGCGAATGTGGATCGATAAATTCGGGACAGCCAAACGGCTCAACCCAGGAGTTACCCCCCATGACCATTCTCGTGACCGGCGCGACCGGCAATGTCGGCCGCAACGTCGTCGAACAGCTCGAGAACCGTGGCGCCGATGTGCGCGCTTTGGTCCGCGCCCCGTCCAAGGCCAGCTTCCCCGCCGGCGTCGAAGTCGTCAAAGGCGACCTGCTCGACGTCGACGCACTACGCAGCGCCTTCTCCGGCGTCTCCACGCTGTTCCTGCTGAACGGGGTTGTCGCCGATGAGTACACCCAGGCGCTGATCGCTCTCAATATCGCCCGCGAGGCCAAGATCGAGCGGATCGTCTACCTCTCGGTGATCCATAGCGATGTCTATGTGAACGTGCCGCATTTTGCGGGCAAGTTCGGCGTCGAGCGGATGATCGAGCAGATGGGGCTCAACGCCACCATTTTGCGCCCGGCCTACTTCATGGACAACGAGATCACCATCAAGGACGTGGTCACCGGCTACGGCATCTACCCCATGCCGATCGGCGACAAGGGCCTCGCGATGATCGACGCCCGAGATGTCGGCGAGATCGCGGCGATCGAGCTGATGCGCCGCGAACAGTCGGCCACGCCGCTGCCGCTCAACCGCATCAACCTGGTCGGCCCGGACACGCTGACCGGTGCGGACGCCGCCGCCATCTGGAGCGACGTCCTCGGCCGTACGATCGCGTTTCCCGGCAACGACACCGCCGGATTCGAGCAGAACCTGCGCCAGTTCATGCCGAGCTGGATGGCCTTCGACATGCGTCTGATGGCCGAGCGGTTCCTGAGCGACGGCATGCTCCCCGATGCCGGCGACATCGATCGGCTGACGACCCTGCTCGGACGTCCGTTGCGGTCCTATCGCGACTACGTCGCACAGATCGCCGGCTGACATCCTGCAATTGCAACCACGCCGACAAGGACCATCATCATGATCTATTCGACCGCCACCGTCCCGGTGAACCCGGAAGGCGAAGCCAAACTCACACGTGAGCAGGCTTGGAAAGGCCTGGAGCTGAAGGCGCGCGATGCGCGCCTGTTCCTCCCGCCCGGCCTCTGCACCCGCTGCGACGTCACGGAGGAAAGCGCGACGCATTTCGTCCGTGACGCCACCATCGCGGGTTCCGACCTGCGCGAGATCATCACGCTTGAACCACAGCGCAAGGTGACTTTCTTCCAGGCCACCGGGCCGCGCGAAGGCGCGATCATCAACGAGCTGTTCGAGGATGAAGCGGGCGCGCTTCAGCTCAGATTCTACGGCTACCTCGGGCTGCGTGGCAAAGAGCCGAACGGCGCCGAGGAACAGGCCGAGCAGGCCCAGCTCGACAGCGACAAGGGCTACAAGGCCGCCCTTTTGTCCACGCTGAAGCGAACTCGCGAGATGCTCGCCGAAGGCAAGCTCTGACCCTCGCCTCCAACCCCCATGACCGATGTCTGGTCCACCATAAAAATCGGCGCCCTGCAGCTGCCGCATCGCCTCGCCATGGCACCGATGACCCGTAGCCGGGCCAAGCCCGACGGCACGCCTGGCGACCTGGCGCCCGAATGTTACGCACGGCGCGCGACAATGGGCCTTCTGATCACCGAAGGCACCCAGCCCTCCGAGGACGGGTCACCGGCGCCAAGAAAGGGATTGGCCTCGAGATCGCCCGTCAGCTGGCCCATGCCGGCGTCGCCGCCATAATCGTCGAGCCCGGATCAATCCGGGTCGTCGGCAGAAACGACAACTTCGAGAAAAACCTGCGAAGCCATGCCGCGCGGCCACGTCTTAGCTCACAGCTCTGATCGGAAATGGTGGGCCGGGCCGGACTCGAACCGGCACCGGCGCTGTTATGAGCAGCGAGCTCTAACCATTGAGCTACCGGCCCACACCCCGCGTAACATCGCAGCCGCGCTTCGGGCAAGGCCGGTCTGGGCACTTGCGCAAAAGGATTGAGGCCTTGCCCAAATCGATCGCCCCCGCCGCCTTGCGGCAGCGGGGGCGTGAAGGGCTTCGCCTTGAGGTTCGGCTGCGGGTCTCAGGCGGCTTCCGCGATCCGGGGCTCCTCGCCATGGTCGGCGATATGGCCCTCGCGGAACTTGAAGCGGCCGATATGCTCGGTCAGTGCGCGGGTCTGCTCGTCGGTCAGGGCCAACGCCGCATTGGTCTCCTCGACCAGCGCCGCGTTCTGATGAGCCATGGTGCCGATGCCGTCGATCTCGTTGTTGATCGCCGAGACGTCGGTGGCCTGGCTCCTGGCGGTCTGCGAGATGCCGTTCATCAGCCCGGTCAGATCGTTGACCGAGGCGACGATGGCCTCGAACATCGCCGAGGTCTCCTCGACCAGGCCGACGCCGACCTTGACGTCGCCATGGGCGGCCTCGACCAGCTTCTTGACGTCGTTGGAGGCGTCGGCCGAGCGCTTGGCCAGGCTGCGCACCTCGGTCGCGACGACGGCGAAGCCGCGTCCGCTATCGCCGGCGCGGGCTGCCTCCACCGCCGCATTGAGCGCCAGCAGATTGGTCTGGAAGGCAATCTCGTCGATCATCGCGATGACCTCGGAAATCTTGTTCGAGGAGGAGCGGATGCGGTGCATCGCCTCCAGCGCGGAGGCCACGACCTTCTCGCCCTGCTGGGCCTGGCTCTCGGCGCCCTCGGCCATTCCGGTCGCCTGGGCGGCTTCGGCGGCGGTCTTCTTGACGGTGCCGGCAAAGGCCGTGAGCTGGTTCGTCGCCATCGAGACGGCGTTGCTCTCCTCGCTGGTGCGCTCGGCGAGGTCGGTGACGCCGTCGAGGATCTCGCTGGTGGCGCTGCGCACGGCCGCGACCGTGTTGGAGAGCCGCGCCAGCGTGCTCTCGAACTCTTCGGCCAGGCTGTTGGTGCCGTTCTTGAGCTCGGCGAAGGCGCCCTGATAGCGCCCCTCGACGCGGGTCGAGAGATGACCGACCGAGAGCTCGGCCAGCACATCGCAGGTTTCCGACAGGCCGGCCTGGACGGTCTCGAGCAGCGCATTGACCGAATCGGCGAGCGCGTTGAGCTCGGCATCGGCGAAGGTCGCCGCGACACGCGGGTTGAAATCGCCGGCAGCGGCAGCGGCGACGACCTCGCCGAAGGCCGCGCCGAGCTCGGCCATCATCTCGCGGCGCTGGTGCTGGGCTTTCGCCTCGTCCTCGATCTTGGCCGCTTCCGCCGCGCGCAGCGCCACCGCATTGTCGCGGAACAGCAGCACGCTCTTGGAGATGTCGGCGATCTCGTCATTGCCCTTGGTCTGCACGACCGTCTCGAGCTGGCCGTCGGCGATGGCGCGCGTCGCGGCCCAGAGCCGGTTCAGGCGGCCGACGATCATCGGGCGGACATAGAGCAGCGACAAGGCCAGCGCGACGAGGAGCGAGCCGATGCCGACCGCGCCGAGCCAGAGCTTGCTCTGCTCGATCAGCGTGCGGGTCGAGGTGCTGGAGGCGACGGCCTCGCCGCGCGCGCTCTTGACGAGCTTGTCGACCTGCCCGCGCAACGCCTCGGCCGCGCTGCCGACGCCGCGCAGGCTCGCAGTGATCCCCTCCTGCGTGGAAAGGTCACGCTGGCGCACGCTGAGGACGCCTTCGCTGCCCTCGCCGACATCGATGACCGTGTTGATGGCGCCGACGCGCACCTTGTTGGGGACGATCTTCTCGATCGCCGACAAATCCTTGCGGATGCGCGTCACGATGGCGCTGAAGCGGTCGCGCGCCGCGCTTAGCTTCGCCTTGTCGTCGACCTGCGCGATCTCGCGCAGCAGGCCGATCAATTCGTTGACCTGCGCTTCCAGCTTCCGCGCCAGGTCGAAAGCCTGGAAATCGCGCTCGATCAGCCCCTGGATCGAGGCGTTGAGATCGTCTCCGCTCAAGCCCTTGACGCTTTCCATCCCCATCAGGATGTTGAACCGGGCCTCATCGGCCTCGGCCCCGACCACCCCGACGAAAACGCCCCGCGCCTTCGACAATTGTTCGAGCGAGGCCTGCATCGCCGCCGCATTGCGCAGCCGCTCTCCGGTCAGGTCGTTGATATCGTTGATCTGGCGCGACAATTCATCGACGCCGGTCTGGATCGGCTTCATGTCGATGGCGTCGAGCGCGGCGATGCGGCGGATGAGATCGAACTGGCGCGCCTCGATGGCGTCGAGCTCGCCGGTCAGCTTCGCGCGCTGCTGCACCGTGGTGACTTCCATGAAACGGGGCGCCAGCGCCGTCGATTGCGTCGCAGCCTGCGAAAGCTCGAGCGAAAGCTCCACGGTCGGCATCTTGCGCTCGACCGTCTCGGAAACGGTCTGGTTGACGCGATCATAGGAGAACCATGCCACCAGCGAGGCTACGATCGTCAGCACCGTGAGCAGGCCAAGCGCCGCATAGATGCGGGCAGCGATGCCGATGCGAAGCGGCGTGCGCTGGCGCGCGGGCTTCGTAGCCTTGGTCATGAAGCGCTCTCCGAAATGCTGACGCAACGCGTGGAAAGAATCAGGAAATAAGGACAGAAAGCGGCAGACCGCGCCGCCGGCGACCTGGCGCAGGTTCGCGCAGAGCGAGAACCTCGCGACGGTCGCGCATGCGTGCACAGCCCCGATTTCAGAAGGCAGGACAAGGCCTTCCGAAGCTGAAGATCGCGGATATGCACTTAAGGAACGTTTAAGCGGGCGGATTCTTCTGAATCACTCGCCCGCCCCGGTGCTTCAGCATTCGTTAGGCCATGCGGCGGAAGCGAGGCGGCGGGCGCCGCTTGCAACTCACCCTTCCGGCGGCTTCGGCACCGGACGCGGCCGGCCCTCCTCGTCGATCGCCACGAAGGTGAAGGTCGCGTCGGTGACCTTCTCATGCAGCGTCGTGCGGAAGCGCCGCGCCCAGGCCTCGACATGGATCTTCATCGAGGTCCGCCCAACCGACTCGACCTCGGTATAGACGCTGAGCACATCGCCGACCTTGACCGGCCTGATGAAGGTCATCGCATCGACAGCGATCGTGACCACGCGCCCTTGCGCCCGGTCCACCCCGGCGATGCCGCCGGCGGCGTCCATCCGCGACATCACCCAGCCGCCGAAGATGTCGCCATTGGCGTTGGTGTCGGCGGGCATGGCGTTGACGCGCACGGTGAGACTCCCGCGCGGTGCTTCATCTGGCGTCAGGCCCGGCTCAATCATCGTTGCTCTTCCCCTCTTCGACATGGAAGGAATGGAGCACACGATGCAGCACCGGCGCCAGTACGAAACCAGTCGCGATCACCACGAACAATCCCGAGAACAAGGCATAGCCGCCGGCAAACAGCTTGCCTCCATCGGTCTTGAGCTGGTCGACGGGGCCCATGCCGGACAGGATCATCGCCGCATTGACGAAGGCGTCGATGGCGCTCATGCCCTCGGTCGACATGTAGCCGGCCATGCCGATCGCCATGCCGATGATGGCCATTCCCAGCCAGAGCAGGATGGCGCGGCCCAGCCGCAGTGCGAAGCGGCGCACGGGGATGAGCTTCTGCCTGCGATGCTCGAACTGCGTCACGCCCTTCATCGCATGCCCTTCCAAGCCTTGCCGGTTCCAAGCCTTGTCGGTTCCAAGCCTTGCCGGTTGAGCCGACATTCAGCACGCGGCATGTTGCGTCAAGCGCGGCGAAGACCGCAAACCCCGTGAGAGGACAAGCGCAATGACCACAGCGCCCGCCATGATCTGTGTCTCGCTGCGCTATGCCGATGCGCCCAGAATGTACGACTGGCTGATCGAGGCGCTGGGCTTCGAGAAACACGCCGCCTACTACTCGCCGGACGGCAAGACCCTGCTGCATGGCGAGCTGCGCATGGGCGAGAGCTTCGTCATGCTGGGCTCGGCCGAGAACAATGAATTCGGCAAGCTGGTCGCAAGGCCGGCCGAACTCGGCGGCACCACCGCCTCGCCCTATATCGCCACCGACGACATCGACGCCCGCTGCGAGCGCGCCCGTGCAGCCGGAGCCGAAATCTGCATGGAGCCGACCGACCAGCCCTATGGCAGCCGCGACTTCATCTGCAAGGACCCGGAAGGGCATGTCTGGTGCTTTGGGACGTACCGGCCGGGCGACAAGCCGGTGTGAGGCGCAAGCCAGCGACATACCCTCACCGTCATTCCCGGCGTAGCGAAGCAATCTAGGGGGGCGTAGCGCGAGACGCTGGATTGCTTCGCCGCGCTCGCAATGACGGGTAGCGCCTCACGCCACCACCGGCCCGGAATTCGATTTGGAATTCGCTCCGGCGTGTCGACTGGCGTGGCTTTCGAGAACCGGCGCGGAGCGGACTTTTCGTCCGTGAGCACCGGAAGCGCAAAAAGCCGTGTCAGACGGCCGCCGGAGTCGAGTGTCCAAGCAAATTCCGCGGCCGTGCCCTGAGCATCAGCCATGAGACGATCGCGAGGTTGACCAGGTTCCAGGCCAGCCCATTCAAGAACGCAACGCGATACGACGCGAAATAGTCGAAGATCGCGCCCGAGACATAGCCGCCGAAGGCCATCCCTAAGACCGTCGCCGACATCACGATGCCGATGCGCACGCCCGCCTCCTTGGCCGGCAGGTATTCGCGGATGATGACCGCATACATCGGCACGATGCCGCCCTGGAACAGGCCGAAAATGCCGGTGACGATATAGAGCGAGGTCAAGCCGTCGAACCAGAGATAGAGGAACAGCGCCGCGCCCTGCATCGCTGAGCCCAATGCCAGCGTCGCCGTTCCACCGATGCGGTCGGCGACGAAGCCTGAGCCGATGCGGCTGATGATGCCGAGCAGCAGCATCAACGAGAGCATTTCTGCGCCGCGCGCAACGCCGTAACCGAGATCGCCGCAATAGGCGACGATATGGACCTGCGGCATCGCCATGGCGACGCAGCAGCAGAAGCCGGCGGTCGCGAGCAGCCATTGCAACTGGTTCGCGGAAAGGCCGAGATCGCCGCGCGCGTTGCTGCTCGCCACATCGTCGGCAGCCATGTGCTCGACCGAGGGACGTCGCCGGAAGAACAGCGACATCGGCAGCATGATGATGAGCACCGTTAGCCCGATGGCGACATGCGTCGCCCGCCAGCCATGATGCGCCACGCCCCAGGTGATGAGCTGCGGCCAGATCACCCCGGCGAGATAGCTCCCCGATGCGCCGAACACCACGGCGAGTCCGCGATGCCTGCGGAACCAATGCGACAGATCGGCGATCAGCGGGGAGAAGCCGGCGCCGCCGCCGATACCGATCAGGACGAGATGAACCAGCGCGAACTGCCAGAGCGATTGCGCCAGCGCCGCCAGCAGATAGCCGCTGCCGAGCAGGAGCGCCCCCATTACCACCGGCACGACGATGCCGTAGCGATCGGCGATGCGGCCCATGGCGATGTTGCCGAAGCCAAAGCCGATCATCACGCAGGTATAGGGCAGCGCGGCCCCTGCCCTGAGCGTGCCGAATTCGGCCTGCACCGAAGGCAGCACGACCACGACCGACCAGGTGCCGACGCAAGCGACCGTGCCGAGCAGCAGCGACATCGCCAGCCTGAGCCAGGCATAGGAGGAATCCGGCGCATAACGCGCATCCAGGGAAGCCATGTTTCCTCGCGCGTCGTTTTCAGAGAACGACTTTTCCAGGAGCGAGGATTAGGCGGCGCTGCCCCGCGCGACAAGCGCAGGCCCCGCAGGGCGGAGCAGCGTTGGCGGAAGAGGCGCACGACCCTTCCCCCCTGGCGGGAAAGGTGGATCGGCGAAGCCGAGACGGATGAGCGGCTGTGTTGTTGGTCAAGGGTTTTGTGTTCGCCAGGGGGTGTTGTCTCTGACGATTGCGTTGAGGGTTGTGAGCAGCTTTCGGAT
>NZ_JAVDTY010000009.1:0-292260 GCF_031456075.1 Allobosea sp. BE125 | reverse complement strand
CCACGCGCTACGATAAGCGAGACGACAACTTCCTCGCCTCAGTCCAACTCGCTTCAATCCGCATCTGGTTGCGAAGTTATGAGTCGGTCACCTAGAGCAGGATGCGAAAAAGTGGGAACCGGTTTTTCGCAATCGATCCTGCTCTAACTCTTTGATGAGAGACGGATTCAGATTTCAGACGGGATCACAAAGTGACCCCGTCTGAAATCATCCGGCTCTAGCGCAGCTCCCGAGCCCGGACGAATGTAAGCGCATGGAAACCGCAGTTTCACTCGATTGGCTCGACATCAAGCTGCTCGATCATATGCAGCGAAACGGCCATTGTTCGAATGTCGAGCTGTCGGCTGCCGTGGGCCTTTCGCCGAGTCCCTGCCTCGCCCGGGTGAAACGTCTCTGTGAAGCGGGCGTGATCCGGGGCTATGACGCCAATATCGCATTGGAGAAGCTGGGCAATTTCATCACGGTTTTCAGCGAGATCACTATCAGCGAGCACCGGCGCGACAGCTTTCGCCTGTTCGAGGAGGCGGCTGAGAAACTGCCGGAGATCACCGAATGCTACAATGTCAGCGGTGGCTGCGATTACATTCTGAAGATCATCGTCGAGAGCATGTCGCGCTTTAGCGCGATCAGAGATGCCATGCTCGAGCTCGATGTCGGCATCATCAAATTCTCCAACAGGATCGTCCTGAGAAAACCTTTCGAGACACGGACCGTCCCGCTGCGACATCTGGCGCCGAAGCGCTAGCGCGGTTTTCGACCTGAGTGAAATACAGACCGTCATTGCGAGAAGCGAAGCGACGAAGCAATCCAGGAGGACGTAGAGCTCTGCCGTTTCTGGATTGCTTCGCTGCGCTCGCAATGACGGTTCACTCAGATGGAAATCCGCGCTGGATTTCCATTCAGCCGATTGACGGCGCCGCGCCGGGATCACGCTGCAGGGCGATTCCGACGGCAACATCGTGACGGATGCCGCCGCAATCAGATTGAACAGCCCGGTTCCTGGCTTCAGAGGCCGAAGACGCCTGGCAGGCCGCCAATGTCCGGGATCTCGACATAGCCGTAATAGGGGTTTGGCGGCTCGTGGCCGCGATTGACCCAGACCTTGTTCCTGATGCCGAGATCATGCGCCGACATCAGGTCGTAGCGGAACGAGGAGGAGACGTGGCAGATGTCCTCGGGTCCGCAGCCGAGCTTGTCGAGCATGTACTCGAAGGCCTTGAAGCGCGGCTTGTAGGCGCCGGCCTGCTGCGCCGTGTAGACGGCATGGAAGGGCGCGCCGAGCCTTGCGACATTGTGCGGAATCTGCTCGTCCATCGCGTTGGAGAGGATGACGAGTGGGATCTCCTTCGCCACCTTGGCGAGGCCGGCCGGCACATCCGCGTGCGGGCCCCAGCTCGGGACCTGCTCATAGACCCAGCGCGCATCCTCGGGGCGGAACGCGACGCCGTTGCGACGGCAGGTCTGCTCGAGCGCGTTGTAGACGATCGCCTCGTAAGGCTTCCAGTCGCCCATCACCTCATCGAGGCGGTAAGCCGAGAAATCATCGATGAGTTTGCGCATGGCGGGCTCGGCCAGCTTTGCGCCGTAAAGCGCGCGCGCAGCGTCCGCCATCGCGAAATAGATCAGGGTCCCGTGGCAATCGAAGGTCACGTATTTAGGCTTGATGACATCCATCATCGCTGCTCCCGATTGGCGAAGCGATCGGCCTCGCTTCCGCTGCGATCATAGTGTCCGGCGACCTTGCGCCGGGCCCTGTATCGCGACCGTGTCGAGCAGGAATTGCTGCAGATAATTGCCGTCGCAGCAGATCGTTCGCCTGTCCGGACGGGGCTGCGCCGATGGCATGGCGGTGTTCTGGAGTGGTGGTCTAGCCGCGATCACGTCGACGTCGCGCCGGTCCCGCTAATCCTCCTTCATGAGCCGCTGGAACCATGTCGAACTGATCCATAGGCCGCGCTTGCGCGCATAGTCCTTGAAGGTTCCGACCTCTTCGAAGCCCAGTTTGCGATGCAAGGCGTTGGAGGCCTCATTGGGCTGCGCGACGCCGGCCACGGCGAGATGGACATCCTCATCCTGCAGCAGGGCGATCAAGGCGCTGTAGAGTCTCGTCCCGGTTCCGCCCCGGCGTCGGTCGGGATGCAGATAGATGCTGGTTTCAACCGTCGTGTCGAAGGCGGCAGAAGGCCGATAGCGGCTGCTATAGGCGGCTCCAAGCAGATGGGCGCCGTCATGCGCCACCAGCAGGCGATAGCGGCCTGCACCATAGCCGTCGAACCACGCCCGACAGCTTTCGAGGGTGAGGAGTTCCGTGGTGAAGCGGGCGTTCGTGTTCTCGATGTAGTGATTGAAGATGGCCATCAATTCGGGAATGTCGTCCACAAGTCCGGGCCTGATCAGGACGTCGTCATTGGGCATTGATCCGAGACCTTTCTGGACAGGCTGGCATACGGACGTGGAAGACCCCGTTCACCTGGCCGCATCGGAGCCTTTGGCCTCGCCGGTCCAGATGCTGAGGCACGCGGCTGCGCCTGGAGCATGTCCGCGCTTCTCCGAACCGCGACAATGCTCCAGCTCCTTGTTTTGTCGCATTGTCTTCACGCGAACCGGTGTCCACTTCGCTCGAAAATGCTCTAGTCCCGATCCGGGGCGCCGAGCGGGAAGTAGTGGCGGAAGCGCCGCGCCTCCTCCACCGCACGGGCGAAGGACGGCCGTTGCAGCAGGCGCGCGCGATAGGCCAGGAGATGGCCGTAATGCGCAGGAATTCGATAGGTCCAGTCGGCATAGAACAGCGAAGGCGCGGCAGCGCAGTCGGCCAGGCTGAAGCTCTCGCCCACCGCCCAGCTGCGCCCCTGCATGCGCTGGTCGAGCCAGGCATAGCTGGTGTCCAGCATCTTGCGCGCATCCTCGACGCCGTAAGGGTCGCGGCTTTCGGGCGGGCGCAGCGCATCGTGGACGAACTTGCCCTGCGGCGTCATGACGTAATTGTCGAAGAAGCGGTCGAGCATGCGCGCCTCGAGGGCGAGGTCTGGATCCGCGGGGATCAGCTTCACCGGCCCTGGATAATGCAGCTCCAGATATTCGATGACGATGGAGGCCTCCAGCACGGTGCGGCCGTCATCGCGCAGGATCGGGAAGCGCTTCATCGGCCATAGCGCTGCGAGTTCCTCGCTCACGCCGGCCGCCTCCAGCATCCGGTAGGTGAACGGGATCTCGTTTTCGTAGAAGGCGATGAGCGCCTTCTGGCAGTAGGACGAGAACGGATGGGCGAAGAGTTCGATGGTCATGAGAAGGCCCTCGGTTCGCGCCCCTCGATGACCGCGACAAGGTTGTCGATATGCCAGGTCGTGCCGTGCTCGCGCCCCTGCACCGCCTCGACGCCGCCGGTCAGATAGGAGCCCTGTTCGGTGTGGATCAGCCGGGTCCTGCCGCCCTCGCCCCTGAGTTCGAGCGTCAGCAGCGACACCGACAGCTTATCGCCGTTGTGGAACATGTCGTAGACGAGGATGATCCGCTCATTCGCGACGATGTCGTGATAGGTCGCCTGGAAGTCGGTGGTCATGCCGCTGGGCCAGCGGGCGTGGAAGCGTTCCCTGCCGCCGACGCGGAAGTCGAAGTCGCGATTCAGGGTTTCGATGTCCGTGGGCGCCCTGAACCATGCGCTCTTGGCCTCGAGGCTGCCATAGGCCGCAAAGACCCGCGCCGGCGAAGCGTTCAGGACGCGCTCGATGGTGAATGTGGCGTTGGTGACGGTCATTGGTCCTCCTCCGGAGCGGTTTGGGCCAGATAGGCCTCCAGTTGATCGTATTGCTGTTCCCAGAAGCGCTTGCGCTCGGCGATCCAGCCTTCGACCTGCCTCATGGCCTTGAGCTCCAGGCTGCAGGTGCGCACGCGGCCCAGCTTCTGGCTCTTCACCAGCCCGGCCTCCTCCAGAACCTTCAGGTGCTGGACCACGGCCGACAGGGTCATCGGCAGGGGCTTGGCCAGCTCGCTGACCGAGGCCGGACCAAGACACAGCCGCTCGACCATGGCGCGGCGTCCGGGATCGGACAGGGCCTGGAAGGCGAGATCGAGCGGTTTGGGTTGATACTGTAGCATTTGCTTAAGTGTTGACCCGAGAGCAGGCAGGAGTCAACCGGGGTCCTCGTTTGGCCTTTCGCAGGACTTGGCATGGTGGCCGCGCTGGAACTCTTACGCGCGACGCGCTATATGACCATCTACATAGTCATGAACGCGTGAGATGCAGGAGCCTGACATGAACGCGATCAATCTGGCCGATGCCAAGGCCCATCTGAGCGAGTTGGTCGACCGCGTCGAGGCCGGCGCTTCAATCGAGATCACCCGGCGCGGCAAGCCGGTAGCCCGGCTCACCGCCGTGGCCACACCGCGCAAGCCGATCGATGCCGCCCTGCTCGCGGCGCTGACAGTGACCATGCCGGCGCAACCCCAGAGCGCCGCCGATCTGGTGCGGTCGATGCGGGATGGCGACCGCTACTGATGTTCTAGCTTCCAAAAATTGAGAGCAATGCTTTATCTCGACACATCGCTGATCGTGGCGGCGCTCTCCAACGAAGCGATGACGCCGCGCGTGCAAACCTGGCTGGCGGCGCAGGATCCAGCCCAGCTTCTGGTCAGCGACTGGACCATCACCGAGATGTCCTCGGCCATGGCAATCAAACTGCGGACCGGGCAGATCCGCCTGGAGCAGCGCGCGGCCGCGCTCGCCATGTTCAACAAGCTCACTACCGAGAGCTTCACCGTGCTCGCCGTGACAAGCGGGCAGTTCCGGGCGGCGGCGAAGTTTGCCGATCAGCATGCGCTGGGGCTTCGCGCCGGCGACGCGCTGCATCTCGCCATCGCATCGGAGCATGGCGCCACCGTGCACACGCTCGACCAGCGGCTCACTGAGGCCGGCCCAGCGCTCGGTGTGCCCACGCGATTGCTGGCATGATCCAGAGTGCTGGCATGATCGCCCTCACCGATACGGATGGGCATTGCGGGGGACCAACCCGAGATACTCGGCGAGGATGAGCAGCGCGGCCGTGACGCGGAAGCCGACTGCGCCGGGAATGGTCTCATGGTCGAGGGCGACGCGGTCGAGCGCCTGGAGCGTCGCCTCCCCTGCCCCGTCGATGACGGCCTTGCGCATGGCGTTGAGGCGCGACTGGAGGCGCAGGATAACCTCGTCCGACAACTCCCGCCCCGAGCCCGCCCCGACGACGATGAGGCCGACCGGCACGCCCTTGGCGGCGCGCCAACGCCGCGTCGTCTCGGTATATTCCTCGCCGGCGTCGTAAAGCTCGCGGCGCAGGCGGCAATCGAGCACATGCCGGCCGAGCGGCGAGGCGCAGAGCTGGTCCTGATTGCCCCGGCGATGCGGCTGGGCCAGCACGGTCGCCCGCTCGCCCTGCTCGCGTTTGAGGCGCGCCGCCTGCCGCTCGGCGGCGCTCGGGCGCTGCGGACGTCCATTGGGCTCGCGCTGGACCATTGCACGCTTCTTTCCGGGCCTGCTCATGCTGCCTTGTCCTTGTTTTGGGGGGTAGCGGGGGCCGGGAAATACCAGCCCTCGGCCTTGGTCCTGGGGTCCTGCGTCGTCATCCCCGGCTTGTGGCCGGCCGCCACGCGCTCGCGCCATTCGGCTGTCCCCTTGACGACGAACGCCTTTGGCGGCCCCTGGCTCACCGGGGCGCGTTTCTGCAGCGCCTCCGTGATGATCGGGACGTAGAACTTCCACGAATTGACCCTGCCGCCCGACGCAGGCCTGGCCCGGATGACCGGCAGGATGTCGCGCTCAAGATCAGCCTGGCGATGCAGCAATTCGGCGATCGGCGCGAAGGATCCGAGCCTCTGCGAGCCCGCAGTCTCGCAGCAGCGCCGTTCTGCTTCGATCAGATCGAGATCCGGCGCGCGCGGCGCAGACGATGCCGCGCCAGCGGAATCGTCTTCTGTGTCTGAATCTGACTCTGTCTCTGACTCTGGCGGCGTTGCGCAACGTTGCTGCAACGCGGCCACGCCGCTGCGCATCACGTCGCGGTTTTTGGCTTCCCGGTGCCTGCGCGAGCGCTCGGTGCTCTTGTCGCTCTCATATTGCCGGGTTTTCCAGGCGCTGACCGCATCGCCCGTGATCATGCCGATCTCGGCCATCGCGGCGAAGGTCACTTCAATCGTGCCGGCCGGCTCGCACAGGGCGGCGGCGACGCGGCGCGGCGTCGTCTCGAAGCGCCCGCCAGCATCGGTCTCGGCGGCGCTTTCAAGCAGCGCGTGCCAGACCGCGATGGCGACGGAGCGCGAGCAGGCCGCGATGAGCGCGACCTCGGCCAGCTTGTCGTCCTTCACCGTGCCGGCATAGGCGCGATACCAGCGGCTCATTGGCTGTCCCGATCACGGATAGGCGCGGGCGAGCGCATGAGCGGCCCCGACAGGGCTGGCGCCTTGTCGCGTTCGGCTTCAGCGGCCTCGATCAGCTCTTGCTCGCGCAGTTCTTGCGCACGCAGCTCTTGCGCACGCCTGAGCCGCGCCTGGCGACAGAGACCGGCCGCAGCCGCGGCGAAGGGGATGATGATGGCGCTCATGATGCTGGACGATACATATCGTATCGTGTAAGGTCAAGATGAAACGTATCGTGAAGCGTGCGATACAGGAGCAATGGACACACCTTCCAATCGCCTGCGACAAGCCCGGGAGCTGAGAGGCTTCCCCAGCCCGACGGAAGCCGCCCAGGCCTTCGGCTGGAACGAGGTCACCTACCGAGCCCATGAGAATGGCGGACGCGGCATCAAGCAGCCCGTGGCGGAGAAATATGCCAGCGCCTTCCGCGTCAAGGCGGGCTGGATCCTGTTCGGCGATGGCGAGGCGCCCAGCGGCGCCGACGGCCATGGCGTCGCCCCAAGGCCCGCGTCGCCGCGCGGCTACCTGGCCGAGCCCAATGCGGTCTTCGAGGGCCAGGCAGCCTTGCCGAAAACCCATGGCCCCAGCGACATCCAGGAGCTCGGCATCACGGTCGGCGGCTTTGCCAGCGATGACGACGCCTTCGAGATGAACGGCCAGGTCATCGATATGGTCAAGCGGCCGATCGGCATCCTGGACCGCAAGGACGTCTTCGCGCTGCGCGTCTCCAATGACAGCATGGCGCCGAAATATGAGGATGGCGAGCGCGTCTATGTCGAGAAGCGCAAGCCCGCGATCCGGGACTATGTCGTCATCGAATTGAAGCCTGCCGAGGACGGCCGCCCCGGCAAATCCTTCATCAAGCGCCTGGTCTCGATGAATTCCGGCAGGGTCACGGTCGAGCAGTTCAACCCCGCCGGCCGGCTCGAATTCGACGCCAACGCGATCAAGCAGATCCTGCGCGTGATCCCGGAGCGGGAACTCAGGGGCGAGTGAGCAGGACCTCGGCATTATTGGCTGCGTAGAGGGGCCGGCTCTCATTGTCTTGGCATTGAACCACTCCGTCATCCCGGGCGTAGCGAAGCGCAGACCCGGGATCCATGCCGGAGCGCTGCCTGGTCAGGCTCAGGCATGGATCCCGGATCGGCGCGGCCAAAGCCGCTTGTCCGGGATGACGGCGCGTTTCCCTGCCAAGGCAGCAAGCTCCAGCTCCTTGTTCTGGCGCGTTGTCTGCGCGTGAACCGGTTCCCGCTTTTCGGGCCGATGCCCTACCCCCATCTGAAGGCCGGAATCAGCGCGACATTCTTGCCTATTCCGCCGCCCGCCCGACAGACCGAGCAGGTCAATTTCGGCCTGAGCTCGTCAGCGCAGTAAATGCCGCGATCGACGAAGCGGGCCAGCATCTGGGGCGTCATGCGCTTCTCGTTGCCGCAATCGTCGCAGCGGATATAGAGCGCGGCAAAATCGGCCAGGCCGGGCTTATCTCGCGACATCTCCCGGCAAACACTGCTCATGGCCGAACCCTCTTTTGTTCACTTAATGTTCTCATTTAAGCCAGCCCGGCAACCTGAAGTCGAGTCGTAAATCGGTAGCCTCCTCAAAATAAATCGTATCGATAGCGATACTATACGTATTGACGCCGGTCGATACATTTTGCATCATATCGCCATTGCAGGAGAGACCCGGATGAGCGCCAGCGCCGCGACATTCCCGTTCGAGGATTGCGATTTCGATCACGGCGATGTCTGCATCGGCGGCGTCGACGTGATCGAGATCGAGACGCAGGACGGCGTCGACTTCACCGTCATCGACATCATCGCCAGCAAGCGCAGCCAGACCATGCCCTGGCTGGTCATGGGCGTGACCGAGTGGGTTTCCGGCGATCTCGCCCGCCCCAGGGGCCAGTCCCGCATCCGCAAGGCCTATCAGAGCCACATCGCGGAGCGCGAGGATTGCAGCGCCGCAGACGCCGCCGATTTTGCCCATGACATGCGGCTGAACGCGGCAGCCGCGTGAAGGGCATTCTCGGCTTGGGTCCCCTCGCCTCACATGGAACACCGCGCGTCAGGCTGTGTTCATGTCCCTGCGGGCAGATTACGCCTTTGTTCGGCCTCACGGCCGGTCACGCAATCGGGAAGGGAGTTCGCCATGTCGAGGATTTTTGCGTTGGTCGCCTTGGCGGGGCTGGCCGCCCTGTCGGGAACTGCCGCCCAGGCGCAGTATTACGACCCCTATGGCCGCCCGCCCCCGCCGCGCTACGATTACGACCGGCCGCCACCGCGCGACTGGGAATATGAGCGCCGGCGGCCGCGCTATGACGACGAGCGGCCCTATTATCGCCAGCGCCGCTTCGGCGAGATGTGCGTGACCTCGCGCGGCAGCTGCGAGACGCGCCCCGCCCCGGTTGGCGCCGGCTGCGGCTGCTATATCGACGGCTTCGGCCAGAAGCGCGGCATCATTCAGTAGCTTTCGCGCAGCGCGGCGCCTGCGGATCAATCCGTGGCGCCGCGGATCGTCGCCAGCGCGTCGAGTGCGCGCTGGCGTCCAAAGGCCAGGTCGATGACCGGGCGCGGATAGGTTTCGCCAAGCCTGACGCCGGCATCGCGCCGGCTCGCCGCATCTGCCTGCCAGGGCGCGTGAATGGCGCCAGCGTCGAGCCCTGCGAGCTCGGGCACCCAGCGGCGCACATAATCGCCCCTGGGATCGAATTTTTCGCCCTGCGTCACCGGGTTGAAGATGCGGTAATAGGGCGCCGCATCCGCGCCCGAGCCCGCGACCCATTGCCAGCTTGCAGCGTTGCTCGCCGGGTCGGCATCGACAAGCGTGTCCCAGAACCAGTCCTCGCCCTGCCGCCAGTCGATCAGCAGATGCTTGATCAGGAAGGAGGCTGTGACCATGCGCACCCGGTTATGCATCCAGCCGGTCGCCCAGAGCTCCCGCATGCCGGCATCGATCAGCGGATAGCCGGTCCGGCCACGCTGCCAGCGCTTCAGCGCCTCGGTGTCGGCTCCCCAGGGAAAGCCGTCGAAGCGGGCATTATAGTTCTTCGTCGCAAGCTCGGGATTGTAGAACAACAGATGGTAGGAGAACTCGCGCCAGCCGATTTCCGAGAGGAACTTGTCCAGATCGGACGCGCCGCCCGCCGCCATGCCGGCCGCTGAGGCCGTTTGGCAGGCATGCCAGATCTGGCGGGGACCGATCTCGCCGAAGCGCAGATGCGGCGAAAGCCGCGATGTCGAGACGAAATCGGGCCTGTTGCGCCCTTCGCCATAGCCCCGGAGCGAGCCGGAGAGAAAATCACTGAGCCGCTCGACCGCGCCCGCCTCGCCCGGCGTCCATGCGGCGCGCAGGCCGCCGGCCCAGTCCGGCTTGGCCGGCTCGAGCGCGAGATCGGCAAGGTCGAGCGCCGCCCTGGCGAGAGCGCTCGGGAGCGGCAGCGGCACAATGCGTTGCGGCGCGGGCTCGGGCGCAGCCGGCTCGCCCTTGGCGCGCGCCGCACGCCAATAGGGCGTGAACACCTTCATGGGCTCGCCGAGCTTGCTCGACACCTGCCAGGGTTCGTTGAGGAGATGGCTGTTGAAGCTGCGCACGGTGACGCCCGCGCCGACCAGCGTCTCCTTCAGATCGCGATCGAGCCCGATCGCGGCCGCCTCATAGCGTCGGCTCCAGGTCACGAGATCGATTCCGGCCTGCGCCACCAGCTTCGGCAGGAGATCGGCGGGATCTGCGCGCATCAGCACGAGTTCGGCCCCCCTCTCGCGAAGAGAGGCCTGGAGCGCGCGCAGCGATTGCGCCAGCCACCATCGCGAGGCGCCACCGAGGCCACGGCGCTCGCCGCCCTCGTCGAGGATATAAAGGCACAGGGTTGGGCCATGGGCGGTCGCGGCGGCGAGTGCCGGATTATCGGCTAGCCTCAGATCGTCCCGGAACCAGTGCAAGGCGGCTCTTGTCATGACACTTGAGTAGGGTGCGACGATACCAACCGGCAAGGTGCAGCCCTTCCCTTTGTGGACGCTGCGACATCGGGGCCTGTCCGCTGCGCGACATTGCGGGTAAGCAGGCGCTTTGAGCGATCAGGATGAGGACGCGAAGACATGACCATCGAACGGACCGGATTGACGCCGCGCTGGTGCGATTCCGCCGCCTTCAACGGCATCGTCTTCCTGGCCGGGCATTGCGCGGAGAAGACGCAGGGCGCTTCGCTCGCGGAGCAGACGCAGGAGGTTCTCGCCTTGCTGGAGGAAACGCTGGAGGCTGCCGGCAGCGGCAAGGAGCGCATCCTCAGCGTCCAGATCTTCCTGACCAACATCAAGGCGATCGCCGAGATGAACGCAGTCTGGGACGCCTGGGTCGCGCCCGGCAACGCCCCGGCGCGGGCGACGGTGCAGGCGGAACTGGCCTCGCCGGGCTATGCGATCGAGATCACCGCGGTCGCGGCCAAGCGTTCCGCCTGAGTCAGGGCAGGAATGGGGATGGGGCGCGGCATGACAAGGCGGCCATGGCTCGCCCCCGGCTTACGCCTGCCCGGCCTGATGCTCGCTTTGCTGCTGGGTGGCTCGCCGATTTTAGCTCAGGAGCCGCCCTCCTCGGGCATCGATGCTGCGCTGTGCCGCCTGATCGACGATGCGGCGACGGCACAGGCGGTGCCCGCCGGCTTCCTGACGCGGTTGATCTTCCAGGAATCGAGCTTTCGCCCCGCCGTCACCAGCTCGGCCGGCGCGCAGGGCGTGGCGCAGTTCATGCCCGGCACGGCGCGCGAACGCGGGCTCACCGATCCGTTCGACCCCGAGCAGGCCGTGCCCAAGGCGGCGCATTTCCTCAGCGATTTGCGCCAGCGCTTCGGCAATTGGGGGCTGGCGGCGGCAGCCTATAATGGCGGCCCGACCCGCGTCTCGAGCTGGATCGCAGGGCGCGGCTTCCTGCCCACCGAGACCGAAAACTACGTCCTCTCGATCACCGGCGCGACCGCCGAGGCCTGGGCCGAGGATGCGCGGGCGGGGACGGAAGGCGAGACCCGCCCCGCCCGGCCGGCGAGCCCCGACGGCCAGGCGCCGTGCCTGACCACGGTCGCGCTGATCCGCGCCGGGCGCGGCGCGCTTGCCGTCGCGGAGGCGCCCTTCGCGCCCTGGGGCGTGCAGCTCGCGGCCAATTTCTCGAAGGCGCGGGCGCTTTCGGCGTTTCAGCGGGCAAGCGCCCGGCATCGCGCCATCCTTGCCGATCTCTCCCCGATGGTGATCGGCACGAGGCTGCGCAGCCGCGGCACGCGCGCCTTCTACCGGGTCAGATTGCCGGCAGCGACTCGGGCGCAAGCCACCGCCCTGTGTCGGCGCATTCAGGACAACCGGGGGGCCTGCGTGGTGCTGAAGAGCTGAGAAGCCCTGTTTGGAAACTGCAGCCCTCATCCTGAGGAGCCATTCCCGAGGGAATGGCGTCTCGAAGGATGCTCCAGGAGGCTCCCGAACCATCTGGAGCATCCTTCGAGACGCCGCTTCGCGGCTCCTCAGGATGAGGGCTCAAAGGGGTTCCAAACAGAAAAGTCTCTGAGGCGGCTTGCAGTCTGTTGCTCACGCGCAACGCAGCGCGTCAAAGCCCTTGACCTCGCATCGATGTGATGATGGCGCAATTGCGCCGACCGAGCCGCTCTGACAGAAAATTGAGGAGATGTTGACACATTTGGGTCAACTTCGAGCTTAGCGCTCCCCCGCCATCCGTCCGAGGTCCCGATGAACCGTTTCTTCCGTATGGCCACGCTTGCCGGGCTTGGCCTGCTCGCTGCTGCCTCATCCGCCCATGCCTATGAGATCGATCCGCTGACGCGCCAGCCGCTGATGCAGAGTGCCGACCCGGCCAAGGCGCAGGCGACCGCGATCCCGCGCGAGCTCGTCTCCTATGACGGCAAGCAGCGCCCCGGCACCATCGTGATCAACACCACCGAGCGCCGGCTTTATTACGTGATGCCCGACGGCAAGGCGATGCGCTACGGCGTCGGCGTCGGCCGCCCCGGCTTCGACTGGGCCGGCTCGCAGAGCATCACCCGCAAGGCGGAATGGCCGAGCTGGACGCCGCCCTCGCAGATGCTGAAGCGCCGCCCCGACCTGCCGCGCTTCATGCCCGGCGGCCCGGAAAACCCGCTCGGCGCGCGCGCCATGTATCTCGGCTCGACCCTCTACCGCATCCACGGCTCGAACGAGCCGGAGACGATCGGCCAGGCGGTCTCCTCGGGCTGCATCCGCATGCTGAACGAGGACGTCATCGACCTCTATGAGCGCGCCAAGGTCGGCACCCGGGTCGTCGTCGCCCGCTGAGCGGCAAGAGACACACCGGGTTTCAAAAGAAGCTCGTTTCCAAAGCAAAGGCCGGCGGTGACGCCGGCCTTTTCGTTTGTCGCAATAGCGGGCGGGACCTCGACGGAGAACCCTCTCCCGGAGGGAGAGGGCAGGGTGAGGGGTCGGCCGTTCGACACTTTGGCCGTGACCTCACCGCTGCTTCGCTGTGGGGTTTCCACTCGACTGGTCCAGGGGCCTACACCTCACCCCTGCCCCTCTCACTGAACCCGGGTATACCCGGGTTCAGCACTCAGAGTGTCGAAGTCGGGTATACCCGACTTCGATGCAGGAGAGGGGTTCCCCGCGCTCTTTCACCGCCGTCGAGACCAGGATCAGGGCCTTCTACGCCGCCAATCCGAAGATGAAGGCGATCGGCGCGGAGATGACGGTGTGTTTCCCAGCTCATACTCACGGCCATCGCTCAGCGCTGAAGGCCGTCAGTATCACCCCGATGCAGCGGGCGCTTCGACCACCATCGCTCGCTTGGTCCGGAACGCGACGAACAGCTGAAAGGCGAAGAACAGCCCGATCAGGCTAAGCAGCGTCGCGCTGATCGGATGTGTGAAGAAGGTCGTGAAGCTGCCCCGGCTGATGATCATCGAGCGACGGAAATACTCTTCCAGCATCGGCCCCAGGATGAAGCCGAGCATCATCGGCGCCGGATCGAGCGCCAGGCGCATCATGGTATAGCCGATCAGGCCGAACGCCGCCGTCGTGAAGATGTCGTTGAGGCTGTTGTTGACGCTGAACGTGCCGATGCAACAGAAGAACAGGATCGACGGGAACAGCACGTTGTAGGGTATCTTGAAGACCGAGAGCCAGAAGCGCACCAGCGGCACGTTCAGGATCAGCAGGAAGCAGTTTCCGACCCACATGCTGGCGACGAGGCCCCAGAACAGGTCGGGATGCTTGGCGATCATGTTCGGGCCGGGCTGAATCCCCTTGATGATGAAAGCCGCCATCATCAGCGCCATGACGGCGTTCTCGGGGATGCCGATGCTCATCAGGGGAATGAAGCTGGTGCGAGCCGCCGCCTCGTCGGCCGCCGCCTGTCCGGCGACGCCCTCGATCGCGCCGTCGCCGATCTCATGCTTGTATTTGCTGACCTTCTTGTCGAGGGCATAGGCGGCGAATTGCGCGATCACCGGGCCGCCGCCCGGCAGGATGCCGAGGATGGAGCCGACGACGCTGCCGCGCAGCGCACTGGGAATGATGCGCTTGAACTCCGGCCAGGTCGGCATCAGGTGGATCTTGCCGTTGAAGGGCGTCCGTTCCTCGCGCGCATCGAGGTTCTTGGTGATCTCGGCGATGCCGAAGCAGCCCAGCGCCAGGCTGACAAGACTGACGCCGTCGGTGAGCGAGGGCAGCCCGAAGGTGAAGCGCTCCATGCCGGTCTCCAGATCGGTGCCGACCTGTCCCAGCAGCACGCCGAGCAGGCACATCGCCAAACCGTTCAGCAGGCTGCCGGTGGTGATGAAGCTGACGCAGACGAAGCCGACCAGCATCAGCGCGCAATAATCGGTGGGGCCGAACAGCAGGGCGACTTGGCCGAGCGTCGGCGCAAGGCTCGCCAGCACGACGATCGCGACCGTGCCGCCGATGAAGCTCGAGACGCCGGCGGTGAAGAGGGCCAGTCCGGTCTTGCCCTTCAGCGTCATCTGGTAGCCGTCGATGCAGGCCACGATGCTGCTGGCATGGGGGATCTTCATGGTGATGGCGCTGACGCTGTCGCCATATTGGGCGCCGTAATAGATGCCCGCGAGCATGATCAGCGCGCCGCCGGTCGGCAGCGAATAGGTCAATGGCAGGAGCAGGCTGATCGTCGCCAAGGGCCCAAGCCCCGGCAGCAAGCCGACCAGCGTGCCGACCACGCAGCCGATGGCGCAGTAGAGCAGGTTCGCCGGCGTCAGCGCATGCTCGAAGCCGAATGCGAGATTATTCAGGATGTCCATCAGAAGAGCCTCAGATTGAGCCCGAGGAAATGCTCGAAGACATAGGCCACGACGATGAGGCCGAGCGCGATCTTGAGGTTGCGCGTCCAGGAATAGGTCACCGCCGCAAAGCCCGCGATGAAGACCATCAGGACGATGCCCACCGCGGCGTTGACGAGCTGGGCCCCGACGACGAAGGCCACCAGCCCGAGCATGATCAGCGCGATGTTCTTGAGGTTGAAGCTGAGCGGCACCGGAGCGCTCAGGCGCGCCTGCACGATGATCAGCAAGGCAATGGCGAGCAGCGGGACGCTCAGCAGGAGCGGGAAGAGCCCGGGGCCGGCATGGGCCAGATCACCAAGCGGATAGCGCAGCGCAGTCGCCATGAAGAAAAGCGCTACCCCCGCGAGGAAAAACCCTCGCGCGGAATTCTGGTTGACCATGCCTGTGCTCCCTAGGTGGATTATTTCATTTGATTGTTGTTTTCCATGGAACCGCCGTCAAGCGGAACGCCGGCGCAGTTCACGGTTTTGAGGCATGGTTTTGTGGATGGGCCCGCCCGCAAGCCCACACCGGCCTTCTGCCGACCCGCCGCCAGGTTGCGCCCCCGCTGCGTCTCCGGAGGGTTGTCGCCAAGCTGCAGCTCTGCGAGGTTTTGGACCCCGTTCAACGAGCCTCAATGCGTCGTAGATGAGAAAAACCAGCTTTCTTGCCGTCTTTCCGCTCATCGCGGCGCTGACCGGATATCAGAGCACCCTCCCCGCCAAGGCTTCCGAGCCGACACTCGAGCAGACCGCGGAACTCTATTATCGCGCCTGGCTCAATTACGATCGTGCCAGCGCCATACGCTTGAACAAGGCTCTGCGCCTGAACAAGGAGCTGCGGCCGGAATCCGAGGGCCGGGACTACATCGACATGACGATGTTCAACGATCCGATCGCATGGCAGCTCAAGCGAATGGCGACCTTGACCGTAAAGACCGATCCCTCGGGACGCGAGTTGAGGCGCTTGATGGCCAAGCTCATCGTCGAGAGTTCAAGGCGTATCCGCTGCTCGGCCCTCGGCAGCAGGGTCGGCAGCGAGCCGGCCGGGGGCCGCTTCCACGCAACCGTCAAGCTCGATTGCCTGGTGCCGGACGCCGTCGCGGAACTGATGCAGGTGAAGCGCTCGGACGAGGGAGCGGATATGATCAACCCGACCCCGCGCCTCCTGAACAGCGTGATCGATGCCTATGCAAGAGCTCCTCTGACACGCCGCATTGCGACGGAGATGGATCTCACCGCCGGCCCGGCGAAGGAGCGCTGGATGCCGAGCCAGTATCGAACCGGTATCGATCTGGTGACGGGAGGCCTCATCGGCCAGATCAAGGAAGCCGGCCTCGGCAGGTAGGCGGGAGATCGCGGCAACTGAAGCGCCGGCCGCTTTTACAGAATTCGACGCATCGGACCTTGCCGTCATTGCGAGCGCAGCGAAGCAATCCAGGGGGCGTAGAGCGCTGCCGCTCCTGGATTGCTTCGCTGCGCTCGCAATGACGCGTTGGCGATGATCACTTGACGGCTGTCGCGAGGTCCCTGAGCGCAAGCAATGCGGCATCGCGCACCGAGCGATAGTCATGGGTCCCCTGGGTGGGGATGAAGACGGCGTTCTTGCCGGCCGCCCTCAGCGCCTCGACATAACGTTCGGCGAATTGCGGGCCGGCCGTCTCGTCATCGCGCCCGGTGATCGCGACCAGCCTTGTCGCAGGCCGCACGCTCCCGACGAGATCGATCGGCGACAGGCTGCGCTGCCATTGCGGCCGCCAGCGGCGGATGTCGCAGGGGCATGACACCAGAACGGCGCCGCCGATGAGGCCGGGCCGACGCGCAATCACATTGGCAAGGATCGCGGCGCCGCCGGAATGGCCCAGCCCGATCACTGTCCTTGCTCCAAACCGCTGCTTCACTTGCGCGATCGCCTCAGTGACGGTCCCGACGACCTCCTCGGTATAGCAATCGCGGCGCCCGCAATCGGAGCCTTCGCTGACCCGCGAATGCCGGTCGAAATATCCCGGCCTGATCAGGACGGCGGCGCTCGCACCTGGGACATCCGCGACGAAACGCTGCGCCGAACTCAGCATGTAGTCCGCGCTCCCCCCGCTCGACACGTCGCCATGGAGGAACACGGCCATCACCGAGGCCGGCCCCGGCGATGTCGGCCCATAGGGAATGAAGACCAGCCCGTTCGCGCAGTCTTGCGAGCCGGCGCAGGCCCATACCGGAGCCGCGGAACAGGCGAGCAGCACCGCGAACAGAGCAGCTACGAACGACTTCATCGCGATGCTTCCTCCGCGCGCGTTACCTTGAGACATAGCTCAGGGCTGGTTTGGAAACTCCAGCCCTCATCCTGAGGAGCCGCGTAGCGGCGTCTCGAAGGATGCTCCAGATGGTTCGGGAGCCTCCTGGAGCATCCTTCGAGACGCCATTCCCGAGGGAATGGCTCCTCAGGATGAGGGCTCAGAAGATTTCCAACAGCCTCCCATCGGCTCCCATCGCTACCCTCGCTTCACCCGCTCCCGCGACAGCCCCTGCTCCGCCAGCGCGTCGAGATAGGCCTGCATCTTGGCCTCGCCATGCTCGCCGAGCTCGCGCAGATAGTCCCAGGCGAAGATGCCGGTGTCGTGCATGTCGTCGAAGGTAAGCTTCACGGCGTAGTGGCCGACGGGCTCGACGCCGATGATCTCGACCTCGGCCTTGCCCGGCACGGTCTTCTTCTGCGTGGGCCCATGGCCCTGGACCTCGGCCGAGGGGCTTTCCACCCGCAGCAATTCGGCCGGCAGCGCGTAGGCCGCGCCATCCTCGAAGGCGACATGCAGGGTGCGGCGATCCTTGGCGAGGCGGATTTCGGTCGGCCATGCTGACATGGTTGTGTTTGCTCCAGGGCGACTGCGACGATGGCCGCGCTTGACCTTGGCCGCCGCAATGCCAATGTCTCACCGGATATAGCGATGCGGCCACCGCCATGCACCTGCCCGCATGCAAGCCGCCGTCTTCAGGGATGAAGCAGAGTGCTCCTCGACGACATCAAGCCCGATGTGATCGCGCCAATCGCGCGCGCGCCGCTGGTCGATCCGTTCGGCCGCGACATCTCCTATTTGCGCATCTCGGTGACGGATCGCTGCGATTTCCGCTGCGTCTACTGCATGTCCGAGGACATGACCTTCCTGCCCAAGCGCGACCTGCTGACGCTGGAGGAGATCGACCGCGTCGCCACTGCCTTCGTCGCACGCGGCACGCGCAAGCTCAGGCTCACCGGCGGCGAACCATTGGTGCGGCGCGATGTGATGAGCCTGTTCCGCTCGCTCTCGCGCCACCTCACCACCGGCGCGCTGGAAGAGCTGACGCTGACCACCAACGGCTCGCTGCTCGACCGCTATGCCCAGGAGCTGGCCGATTGCGGCGTGCGCCGGATCAATGTCTCGCTCGACACGCTCGACCCCGACAAGTTCCGCAAGATCACGCGCTGGGGCGATCTCGACAAGGTGCTCGGCGGCATCGAGGCGGCGCGCAAGGCGGGCCTGCGGGTCAAGATCAACGCGGTCGCGCTCAAGGGCGTCAATGAGGACGAGATCGAAGGTTTGATGACCTGGGCCCACGGGCTGGGCATGGACCTGACCCTGATCGAGGTGATGCCGCTGGGCGAGATCGAGCCCGGCCGCATCGACCAGTTCCTGCCGCTCTCGGTCGTCAGGGCGCGGCTGATGGATACGTACAATCTGATCGAGGATCCCTACCGGACCGGCGGGCCGGCGCGCTATGTCCGCGTCAAGGAGACCGGCGGGCTCGTCGGCTTCATCACGCCGATGACGCATAATTTCTGCGAGAGCTGCAACCGGGTGCGCCTGACCTGCACCGGCACGCTCTATATGTGCCTGGGCCAGGAGGACGCCGCCGATCTGCGCGCACCCTTGCGCGCCTCGCCCGACGATGCGGGCCTCCACCGCGCCATGGAAGAGGCGATCTCGCGCAAGCCCAAGGGCCATGACTTCATCATCGATCGCCGCCGCGCCAAACCCGCCGTCGGCCGCCATATGAGCGTCACCGGCGGCTGAGAGCCGCCGGTTTCCTTATGAGCGTGATCTGCGGCTGAGAGCCGGTTTGGAATGTGAGCCCTCATCCTGAGAGCCTGGTTCGAAATGAACCGAGCGATATCAGGAGCTTCCGATCGCTCGACAGCCCCGCGCCGTCATTCCGGACAAGCCGCGCCAGCGGCGCTGATCCGGAATGACGGCGCGTAGGTGGCCAGGACAGAGCCATTAAAGCCGGCGCTGACGCCACCCGCCCCGCCGGGCCGTCAGACCGAGCGGGTTATGCCGCCATCGACGCGGATGTTCTGCCCGGTGATGTAGCCGGCGTCGTCCGAGGCCAGGAAGGCGATCGTCCCGGCGATCTCCTCGGCCCGGCCATAACGCTGCAGGGGAACGCGCTGGCGGCGCTCATCCGTCGCTGGCAGGCTGTCGATCCAGCCGGGCAGCACATTGTTCATGCGGATATTGTCGGGCGCGTATTTCTCCGCAAAGATCTTGGTGAAGGAGGCAAGCCCTGCCCTGAACACCGCCGAGGTCGGGAACATCGCATCGGGCTCGAAGGCCCAGGCCGTCGAGATGTTGATGATCGAGCCCGAGCGCTGCGCCTGCATGATCGGCGTCACCAGCCGCGCCGGCCGCACGGCGCTGAGGAAATAGACCTCCATGCCGCGCTGCCAGTCTTCGTCGGGGATCTCCAGGATAGGCGCGCGCGGCCCGTGCCCGGCGCTATTGACCAGGACGTCGACCCGGCCCCAGCGCTCGAACACCGTATCGACCAGGCGCTTGACGTCGTCGTTCGACTGGTTCGAGCCGGTGATGCCGATGCCGCCGAGCTCCTTGGCCAGCGCCTCGCCCTTGCCCGATGAGGACAGGATCGCTACCGCAAAGCCGTCCTTGGCGAGACGCCGCGCGGCGCTTGCGCCCATGCCGCTGCCGCCGGCCGTGATGATCGCCACTTTCTTCGTCATAGCGCGCTCTTTGGTTGCTCTTGCCCTGCTTGATGCCACTTTTCATAAGGTTCGGCGCCGCCCTGAACCATCGATTTCCCGTGCAGGGACCCTGTAGCGCTGCTACACCCTCGCCATGTACCCTCGCGCCATGCAGCGAATGCCTCCCCTCGCGACCCTGCGCGCTTTCGACGCCGCCGCTCGCCATCTCAACTTCAGGCTCGCCGCCGAAGAGCTGAACGTGACGCATGGCGCCGTCGCGCAGCAGGTCCGGGCCCTGGAGGCCAGCCTCGGCGTTGTGCTGTTCGAGCGCGAGCCCAGAGGCCTGGCGCTGACGCCGACAGGGCGCTCCTTCCATCCGCAGATCCGCCGCGCCTTCGCCCTGATCGCCGGCGCGATGGCGGGAATCGAACCGAGGCAGGAGCATGAGCGGCGCGGCGTCACGGTGACGGTGACGCCCTCCTTCGCGGCCAGATGGCTGATTCCGCGGCTCGGCAGCTTTTCGGCGCTTGCTCCCGATGTCGAGGTGCGCGTGCTGGCATCGGAAGCGACGGAGCGGCTGGGCGGGCCGGGCCTGCCCGATCTCGCCGTGCGGCTCTCGGCGCCGCCCTTCGACCGCGCCTTCGAGGCCGAGCGGCTGCTCGCCGATGACCTGTTTCCCGTCTGTAGCCCGGCGCTCGCCGCAACGCTGGCGACCCCAGTCGATCTCCTGGGGACAACGCTCCTGCACGACGCCCATGACGCCTGGCCGCTCTGGCTGGAGCTGGCCAACGCCCAGGCGCCCCTCACGGCCGGCAAGCGCTTCAGCCAGACCGCGCTGGCCCTGGGGGCGGCGCTCGACGGCCAGGGCATCGCGCTCGCCCCCTTCGCCCTGGTCGCGGACGATATCGCGCAGCACCGGCTGATCGCCCCCTTCGGGACCGATATCCGCCTCGTTTCGGAGCGGGCTTTCTACCTGCTGACGCCGAAGCTGGCGCGGACACGCCCCGAGGTCGCACTGTTTCGCGCCTGGCTGCTTGACGAGAGCAAGCCGAGGTCGCAGCCTGGCGCGTGACGTTTTGGAGCGCGCCGGAACGCAAACCGAGACGCGGTCCAATTCGTTACAACTTGACCCGATAGCCGGTTGGGCTAACGTTTTGGCCCGTTCCGGTTGCAGGCGTTTCATGCTGAGTCGTGTCCATTCCCGGATCAAGGCGCTCCCACGCGCCGCGTTCCGCCTGGTGCAGGACACCTGCTTCGTGAGGCTCGTGCTGGCAGCGATCAGGCTGTGGCGCGATGTCCGTTTTCCCGCCTTGCTGCTGACCGGCGTCTTGGTTCTTTGCCTGGCCTTCGCCGGTTTCTCGGCGCGGGCGGTGTTTGCGGCCTTGCGGCCGGCAGCGACCACGGCGATCGGGCCTGGCATCGCGGCGGCCTTCGCCTTCCTCATCGTGCTGGAACTATGCGCCGCCAGCGCCTTGACTGCGCTGCAAGGGCTGCTGCGCCTGTCCTACGACACCGGCCGCCACCGGATCGGCGCGCTCTTGACGATGCTTGCGCTCATCGCCGCCGGCATCGCGATCCTGGCGCTTGCGGCGGTGGCTGCGGGCTCGGCCTCGCTGCCCGGTCACAGCCCGCTCTTCATCGCCACGCCGATCCTGATTCTGGCCGCGCTCTGGTTCGACAGGGCCTATCGCCGCCCGGCCTTTCCGCGCTTCCGCGATTTCCACGCCGACATCGTCGATGTCCGGGGCTATCTGGCGCGAGCCTCCCATGATGGTTGATCGCGCATGAGCGATGATCGCGGCAACGGCACAGGCGCGCCACCGATTACCGGCTATCACCTCGCCGAGACGGTGCAGGCCGGCCTGCGCGGCGCCGGCGACGCGCTCGCCAACAACCCGCCGGCTCATTCCGCCCTGCCCTCGCAGACCGAGCTCGGCCTGCTCGCCCGCGTCACCGAGCTGTTCAACGGCATCCGGCAGGAGGCGACGGCCAAGCTTGGCGCGCTCCATGCCGAAATCATCGGCAAGCGCGAAGCGCTGACGGCGGAGCGCTACGAGACCCGCATCAGGCGCATCGAATCTGGCATGCGGGCGCTGCTGAACAAGCATGGCGGCGAGCTCGAGCAGACGGTCTTCGACGCGCTGAAGGCCAAGCGCGAGTACGAGTACTTCAACTACGTCAATCAGCGCAGCAGCGACCCGAAGCTGGAGAAGTGGCAGTTCACGCTCGCCTTCCTGGTGGTGCCGCTGGCGATCGAGAGCCTGCTCAACGGCAATTTCTTCGCCGATGCCAGCGATTTCGGCTTGATCGGCGGGGCGGCGACCGCCGTGATCATCTCGGCGCTGAACATTTCGCTCGGCTTCGTCATGGGCCTGTGGCCGGCGCGCTATTGCCAGCACGTCAAGGCCTCGCACCTGTTCTGGGCGCTGCCGGCCTATGCAGGGATGATCGCGCTGATCGTGCTGTTCAACCTCGCCGTCGGACATTACCGCGAATTGCTGATCGCCAATCCCGACGCCGCCTCGCAGCAGGTGGTGCCGCATATGCTGGCCAACCCGCTCGGCGTCTACGAGCTGAAATCGATCGCGCTCGTGCTGATCGGCTGCCTGATCGCCTTCTTCTCCGCGGCAAAGGGCTATTCGGCCTTCGGCAGCTATCCCGGCCAGGCCTTCGCCTATAAGCGCTGGCGGCAGCGCTGGGAGGCGGTGGAGCGGGAGCGCCGCCGGATCGACAGCGAGCTCGCGCCCGAGCTCGAACAGATCCGCGGCCAGGTCGAGGGTTTTCGCGAGGATTGCCAGCGCGAGATCAGCCGGCTGCAGCTCGCCAAGGCCAGTGCCGACCAGATCCGCGACCATTACCTCACCCGCGTCGCGCAATTGCGCGCCGCCAAGGACGCCGCCGTGATGCAGTACCGCGAGGCCAATCTCAGGGTGCGCACCGATCTGCCGCCGGCCTATTTCTCGCAAGGCATCAACCTGCCCGAGATCGACCAGCCGGCGGAGCTCGTCGACCATTCCAGGCTGCGGGCGTTGATCGAGGATGTCGAGCGCCAGTTCGCCAACATGCCGGCCTTGATCGAAGCCAAGCTCAAGGACCAATTGGCGCTGGTGCGCGGGGTCGATCTCGCCGGCGAGATCGAGCGCCTGAAGACACGCGCGGTCGAGGCCGGGCGCGAGGCTTATGAGCGGGACGAGGCCAACCGCAAGGCGATCCATGCGGAATTTTCCGCGACGCCGCGCTGAGCTGAAGCATTGGTGATGTCCCACAGCCCTCATTCTGAGGAGCGCTCCGCAGGAGCGCGTCTCGAAGGATGCTCCAGGGGGCTCCCGAACCATCTGGAGCATCCTTCGAGACGCCGCTGCGCGGCTCCTCAGGATGAGGGCTCACATATCCAGACGGGTGCTGGGGCAGATTGCGACGAGGCATGAAAAGCGAACATTGGGCGATCACCGCCACCATCCTGGCCGGCCTCTCGCTGGCCGGTTTCTTCGCCGCCCCGAGGCTGCTCAGCGGACCGCCGCGCGATGCGGAGACGCTCTGCAGGAAGAGCGGACCGATCGGGCACACGCTGATCCTCGTCGACAAGACCGACCCCTGGAGCGACGTCCAGGCGGCGCGCCTGAAGAAGCTGGTCAAGGAGGTCGGCGAGGCGCTGCCGGCCGACCGGTTGATGTCGATCTATGTCTTCAAGGACGTGTTCGAGCCGAATTTCCCGCCGCTCCTGGCGCTGTGCAATCCGGGCCGCACGGTCAGCGAACTGATCGGCAATCCGCGCCGCGACTATGTCAGATGGGTCGAGAAATTCGGCCGCCCGCTCGACGAGGCGCTGACGATGCTGGCCCAGCCCGCCAAGGGCAACCTGTCGCCGATCGTCGAGGCGATCGGCGACGTGCTGGCGCGCCGCGAGAACCGCGTGCCAAGCGGAGACCGGGCGCTGCTGCTGGTCTCCGACATGCTGCAGAACTCGCCGCAATTCACCGTCTTCGGCAACAGCCCCGGCGCGCGCGATCCGGAGCGCCTGCGCCGGCTCGTCGGCAAGACCTGGACCGAGGCTGACGGCGCCTCATGGCGCCTGCAGGTGCACCAGGTCCAGGGCGTCTACGATGCCGCCCGGCTCGAACAGGCGAGCTCGCTCTGGCAGCAGGCCCTGCGGGCGCTCAACATCCCCTTCGCCTGGGACCGGCTTTAGCAAACGGCCTTAACCGCACTCACATGCGGTAGGCCATGCGCACGCCGCCCCAGTGGCGGCCATTGATGCGGAGCGGTGCATCGACCTCGCGCATCAGGTCGGTGACGCCGCCGCCCATGTCGCGCCGATAGGACTGCACCAGGAAGGGGCGCACCGAGCGCGCCGCCATGATGCCGGCCCGGTCGTCGAAGATGCGCCGGTTGCGGCTATGGGCGATGTTCCAGGCCAGGTCGCCCGGACGCTGCGGCTGCGCGAAGGCAGCGTTATGGACGGGGATATAGCCGTTGCGGTCGATCGGCAGGGCAAAGACCAGGCGGGGATCGCTCGCCAGGGTCTTCGCCAGCAGCGGCGGCAGGGTCTCCTCGAGCGTCGGCAAGGCGAGATTGGCGTATTGCGGCGGATCAGTCTCGGGCAGCAGCCGGTAGTCGATGTCGAAGAGCTCGTCCTCGCTCAGCCGGCGCGCCCGCAGCGCCTGCTGCATGACCTGCGCGATGCTGTCGGCAAAACTCTGCGCCGCCACGATCAAGGGCCGGTATGAGCGCTCGATCTCGCCAAGCAGCGCCCGCAACGCCGCATTCGCCTCGACCGCGCCCGGCTCGAAGGCGATATGCAGGCCGAGTTCGCTCGTCGCCATCAGGCGGCAGGCGAGCGGCGGAAGCCCATCGATCGTGATCGTGCCCCTGACGCCCAGCCGCGGCGCCTGGGCGACGCTCGCCAGCAGCGCGCCGCCGAAGCCGAGATCGATGGTCTGGCTGACGATGCGTTGCGCGCCGAGGCTGACCTCGGCGCGATGCTCGGCGGGGAAGCGGTCATATTGGCGGCGGTCCGCGAAGGCGGCGTGCCGCAAGGTCGGGATGAAGCGCCGCAGCATGTTGTCGGCCTGGCGCACGCCATCCGACAGGGAGCTGCGCGCCCGGGCGCTGTCGTCGGCGGCCGAGAGCGCGACGCGGTCGATCTCGTCGACACGGTGCAGCACGGTCTCGACGAAGCGCGCCGTCTCCCCGGCGCTGCGGGAGAGTTCGGCCGCAGCCGCAGCCTGCTCCTGCGCAGCCCCGCCGATGGAGGCGATCACCGGGTTGACGTCGCGCACCATGGTGAGCGCCTCGTTGACGATCGCGGCCGAGCCCTGCGCGGTCTGGGTGAGGTTGTCGACGCGCTGGCGGATATGGTCGACCGCCTCGCGCACCTCGACCGAGAGCGTCTTGACCTCCTGCGCCACGACGCCGAAGCCGCGCCCGGCCTCCCCGGCGCGCGCAGCCTCGATCGTCGCGTTGAGCGCGAGCAGATTGGTCTGCCTGGCGATCTCGGCGATGGAATCGACGATGCTGCGAATCTCGACCGTGGCGACGGCGAGCCCAGCCATCATCTCCGTCGCCTCGCCGGCCCGCGTGGCGGCGGCGTCGAGGCTGTCGCGGGCACTGATCATGGTCGCGCCGACATGCTCGGCCGCGTCCGAGACCTGCTGCGTCGCCGTCGCCAGCGACGTCGAATTGATGCTGGCGGTCAAGGTCGCGGCGCGCAAGGCCGCGATGCTGTCATGAATCTCGCGCGAGCGCCCCTCGGCATGGGCGGAGAACTGCTCGGCCTCGCCGAGACCGCCGGTCAGGCGGCGCATCGCCGCCACGACATCCTGTTCCAGCGTGCTGACGGCCTCGTGCAGCGCGCCGTCGTCATAGGTCCCCTCAAGCGAGACCTCGCTCGCAGGCACCGACAGCGCTTCGCCCATGGCCGAACCCTGCCCGGTCGCCACGTGGTTTCGACTGCCTAACCAGCGCCGAACCTTGCCGAGCATCAGCCAATCCTGGAGTGAAAAGAACGCAACCTTTTATCAACCGACATCGTTAACAAAGCTTCACCGGCGCGGACCGCAGACCCGCCTAGACCTTCTGGGCATGGACCCTGGGGAAAGCGGACGCTAAAGCTCGGCGCCCGCCTCGCCTGCCGCCAGAGCCCAGTCCTTGCCTGAGCCCAGTCCTTGCCCGAGTCCCTTGCATGACGAGCCATAGCTACGATGTCATCGTCGCCGGTGTCGGAGCCATGGGCTCGGCCGCCTGCTGGCACCTCGCCAAGCGCGGCCTCAAGGTGCTCGGCCTCGAGCGCTTCGACCTCGGCCACGCCATGGGCTCCTCGCACGGGCTCAATCGCATCATCCGCCTCGCCTATTTCGAAGGCTCGCATTACGTGCCGATCGTGCGGCGCGCCCATGAGTTGTGGCGCATCACCGGAGACGAGGCGGGGATGAAGCTCCTGCACGTCACCGGCTCGATCGATCTCGCGCCGGAGGGTGCAGGTCCCGAAGGCGTGGGCCCGGTCGAGTCCTCGCTGCAATCCTGTCTCGACCATGGGCTCGTCCATGAGCGGCTTGACGGCAGGGAGATCGCGCGGCGTTTCCCCGCCTTCCAACTGCCGGAGGGCCATGTCGGCCTGTGGCAACCCGATGGCGGCTTCGTCGCCTCGGAAAAGGCGATCTACGCCCATGTCGGCCTGGCGCAGTCGCGCGGTGCCGAGATCCGCACCGGCGAGCCGATGCTCGACTGGACCCCGACCGCGCAAGGCGGCGTCGTGGTGCGCACCGAGCGCGGCACCTACTCGGCCGGGCGATTGGTGATCACCTCGGGCGGCTGGATCGCAGACGCCGTGCCGGCGCTCGCCAGCAAGGTCTCGACCGTGCGCCAGGCGATCGGCTGGTTCACGACGCGCCGGCCGGAGCTGTTTCGCGAGGGCGCCTTTCCCGTCTTCATCCTCAGCGTCGAGGAAGGCGCGTTCTACGGCTTCCCGCTCTACGAGCATCCGGGCTTCAAGCTCGGCGGACCGCATTTCGGCCGGGAGCCGATGGATCCGCGCGACGACGACCGCACGCCCAGCCCGCGCCAGGTCGCGCTGATCCGCGAATGCCTGCGGCGCTACATCCCCGACGCCGCCGGCGACCCGCTGACCCTCAAGGGCTGCGTCTACACCGTCTCGCCCGACGAGGATTTCATCATCGATGCGGTGCCGGGTGTGCCCCAGGCCGTCTTCGCCTCCTGCTGCTCCGGCCACGGCTTCAAATTCGCCAGCGCGATCGGAGAGATCCTCGCCGATCTCTCCACCTCCGGCCAATCGGCCTTCGACCTCACGCCGTTCTCGCTCGACCGCCTCGCGGCCTGAGCGGAACCCGCGCAACGAAAGCCAGCCTTGGCCAGTGTAGCCACAAACCGCCGCGGCATCATCGCCATGCTGACGGCGATGTCGCTCTTCGTCTGCAATGACGCGCTGATGAAACTGGCGCGCGAGGCCTATCCCGCCGGCCAGGCGATCGCCTTGCGCACCGTCTTCGCGATGCTGGCGGGGCTCGCCTTGGTGTTTGCCTTCCGCGAGGGCGACAAGCTGATGCTGGCGCTGCGCCCCGTGGTGGTGCTGCGCGGCGTGATCGAGGCCAGCGTCGCCCTCTCCTTCGTCTGGGCGCTCGGCCGATTGCCGCTCGCCAACATCACCGCCATCGGCATGGCCTCGCCCCTGATCATCGTCGTGCTCGCCGTGCTGATGGGCATCGAGAAGGTCGGCTGGCGGCGGACGGCGGCCGTCACGGTCGGCTTCGTGGGCGTGCTGATCGTCGTCAGGCCGACGGCGGAAGGCTTCAGCCCGGCTGCGATCGTGGCCTTGCTCAGTGCCCTGCTCGTCGGCTTCCGCGACCTCCTGACCCGGAGGATCGACAAGGACGTGCCTTCGACCGTGGTCTCCTTCACGACGACGCTGATCGTCGGGGTCATCGCCCTGGGCTATGGCATCACTGAGGATTGGGAGCCGGTCTGGCGGCGCGAGACGGCCTATGTCGCGGTCGCGGCCGTGCTGGTCTCGACCGGCAGCTTCTTCATCATCAGCGCCTTCCGCGACGCCGATGTCGGCGTCATCTCGGGCTTCCGCTATTCAGTGGTGATCTTCGCCGTCATCATCGGCTATCTCGGCTGGGGCGAGATTCCAGACCCCCTCGCCTTCGCCGGCATCGCGCTCATCGTCGGCAGCGGGCTCTACACGATGCACCGGCAGCGGGTGCGCCCCGATTCCAATCTCAAGATCGCCAGCGGTCCGCCGGCATGAGCGCCACCGCCCTGCGCCCCAAGCCGACCCTGACCGTGCTGGTGGCGATCTCGACGCTGCAGCCGATCGCGCTCAACCTGCTCGCCCCCTCGACGCCGGCGCTCGCCCGGCATTTCACCGCGAGCTACGCCACGATCCAGCTCACGCTGACGCTGTTCCTCGTCGCGGTCGCGCTGATGCAGCTCGTCATCGGCCCGCTCTCGGACAGGTTCGGCCGGCGGCCTTGCGTCAATGCCGGCATCGCGCTGTTCCTGCTCGGCTCCGTGCTCGGCGCGCTCTCGCATTCGACGGACATGCTGCTGCTGGCGCGTGTGCTCGAAGGCGCGGGCTCGGGCTCGGTCTTCGCCCTGTCGCGCGCCATCATCCGCGACAGCGCCAGCCGCGACGAGGCGGCAAGCCAGATCGCCAGCGTCACCATGGTGATGGTGGTGGCGCCGATGCTCGCGCCCTATCTCGGCGGCCATATCGAGACCTGGTTCGGCTGGCGCATGATCTTCTGGTTCATGACGGCATTCGGGGCCGGCGTGCTGCTGCTGACGATAGCACGGCTGCCGGAGACCGCACCCAATCTCGGCCAGCGCAGCCCGCTGCTCGGCGTCTTCCGCGCCTTCCCGCTGCTGATCGGCGACCGCGGCTTCGTCGTCAATGTGGTCGCGCTGTCGATGACCTCGGCGTCCTTCTTCGGCTTCGTGGCCGCGGCCCCCTTCATCGTGGTCGAGACGATGGGGCATGGGCCCGACGCTTATGGCGCCTATTTCATCCTGAACGCCCTCGGCTACATGGCCGGCAATTTCGCGATGTCGCGCCTGGCCGTGAAGCTCGGCACGAAGCGCTTGATCCGGATCGGATTGATCATCTCCTTTGCGGCCATGTGCGTGGCGCTGGCGCTCTCGCTGAGCCCGGTCTGGACGCCGCTCGCCTTGTTCCTGCCGCTGTCCTTCAACGCAGCGGGCAACGGGCTGACGATCCCCGGCGCGACAGCCGAGGCGCTCTCGGCCAGGCCCGAACTGGCGGGCTCGGCGGCGGGGCTGATGGGCGCGATCCAGCTCGGTTCGAGCGCGCTTGTGACCATTCTGATCAGCTGGCTCGTTACACTTTGGCCGCAGGCGCTCGTCGTGATGATGTGGCTGATGATGGCGGCTGGGTTATTTGCATTGCGTTTCAACAGGATCGCGCGCGATTGATGCGAATGATCCTTTGGTGGGAAACCCCGCCGACTGCGCCGCACAATCTTGTACTGCCCTACACCTTGATATAACAGCGCTGCATACCCGCCAGAAGCGGGACACAGGCGGGACGCTTCGCTTCGGGAGGATGGACGTGGAAGGACTACTCAAGGTCAGCCGCGCGATCGACACGATCAACGGCCAGATCGGCAGGAAAATCGCTTGGCTGATCCTGCTCGCCGTCATCGTCGCGACGGTCAACGCGATTATCCGCAAACTCTTCAACGTCTCGTCCAATGCCTGGCTCGAACTGCAATGGATGCTGTTTGGCGCGGTCTTCCTGCTCTGCGCCTCCTGGACGCTGCAGGTGAAGGAGCATATCCGCATCGACATCGTGAACAGCCAGTTGCCCAAGAGCTGGCAGCGCTGGATCGACCTGATCGGCCACACGCTCTTCCTGATGCCGTTCTGCGTGCTGATGGTCTACCATTCCTGGCCCTTCTTCACCCGCTCCTATGTGATCGGCGAGCAGTCGCTCTCGGCCGGCGGCCTGCCGCAATGGCCGGCCAAGGGTCTGCTGTTCATCGGCTTCCTGATGCTCGCCTTCCAGGGCATCTCCGAGATCATCAAGCAGATCGCGATCATGCGCGGACATCTCGAAGACGATGAGACGCTGCGCGGCCATGCCGCCGCGGCCGAAGCCGAAGCCCAGCGCCTGCTCGACCAGGCCAAGGCTCAAGGGATCGCTTCGTGAAGAACCTTGGCTTCGTGAAGAGCCTCGGCTTCGTGAACAACGCTGGCCGCGCAGATACCTCCAGAGACGTCCGGACCCCTTCCATGACCGCATCCCGCCTCGCGCGCGGCGCCGGCCTTCTGGTCGCGCTCACCGTCACCGCCTTCTTCAGCCTCCATACCGGTGACGCCCATGCGGCCGGCCTCGGCGATTTCCTGCGCGTCAACATGGCGCCCGTGATGTTCGTGGCGCTCGTGCTGTTCCTGCTGCTCGGCTACCCCGTCGCCTTCGCGCTCGCCGCCAACGGCCTGTTCTTCGCCATCATCGGCATCGAGCTCGGGCTGTTCCAGGAGAACTTCCTGCAGGCGCTGCCGGAACGCATCTACGGCACGATGAACAACGACGTGCTGCTGGCGATCCCGTTCTTCACCTTCATGGGGCTGGTGCTGGAACGCTCCGGCATGGCGGAAGACCTGCTCGACACGATCGGCCAATTGTTTGGACCGATCCGCGGCGGCCTCGCCTATGCGGTCATCTTCGTCGGCGCGCTATTGGCGGCCACCACCGGCGTGGTCGCGGCCTCCGTCATCTCGATGGGGTTGATTTCGCTGCCGATCATGCTGCGTTACGGCTATGACCGCCGCCTCGCCTCCGGCGTCATCGCGGCCTCGGGCACGCTGGCGCAGATCATCCCGCCCTCGCTCGTGCTGATCGTGCTCGCCGACCAGCTCGGCCGTTCGGTCGGCGACATGTATGAGGGCGCCTTCATTCCCGGCCTCGTGCTCGCCGGGCTCTATGCCGGCTACGTCTTCCTGGTGACGATCGTCTATCCCGATCGCGCCCCCGGCCTGCCGCCGGAAGCGCAGACCCTGCGCGACGCCGACGGCCAGACGCGGCGGCGCTCGCTCTTGGTGGTGACGATCCTCTCCTTCGGCATCGGCATCGCCTATATGAAGTACTTCACCGCGGTCGGCGCCGGCGCCGACTTCGTGGTGCTGACCATGTCGATTGCGGTCGGCGTGTCCTTCGTGATCGCGCTCGCCAACAAATGGCTGGGCCTGGGCCTGCTCTCGCGCATGACCGAGCAGGTCGTGTTCGTGATGGTGCCGCCGCTGGCGCTGATCTTCCTGGTGCTCGGCACGATCTTCATCGGCCTCGCGACCCCGACAGAAGGTGGCGCGATGGGCGCGGCCGGCGCGATCCTGCTCGCCTTCGGCAAGCGGCGCATGACCTTCGACCTGCTCAAGCAGGCAACCGAATCGACCGCCAAGCTCTCGGCCTTCGTGCTGTTCATCCTGGTCGGCGCACGCGTGTTCTCGCTGACCTTCTACGGCGTCAACGGCCATGTCTGGGTCGAGCATCTGCTCGTCTCGCTGCCGGGCGGCCAGACCGGCTTCCTGATCTTCACCAACGTGCTGGTCTTCCTGCTCGCCTTCTTCCTCGACTTCTTCGAACTCGCCTTCATCATCGTGCCGCTGCTGGGACCCGCCGCGGACAAGCTCGGCATCGACCTGATCTGGTTCGGCGTCATCCTGGGCGTCAACATGCAGACCTCGTTCATGCACCCGCCCTTCGGCTTCGCGCTGTTCTTCCTGCGCTCGGTGGCGCCGAAGAACCCCTATCGCGACAAGGTGACCTCCAAGATGATGGAGCCGGTCACGACCGCGCAGATCTATTGGGGCGCCGTGCCCTTCGTGGTGATCCAGTGCATCATGGTCGCGCTGGTGGTGATCTTCCCGAGCATGGTGATGCACTACAAGGCATCGGCCGTGCAGCTCGACCAGAAGTCGATCGACAAGCAGTTCGACTCGATCCAGATCCCGGGCCTCGGCGGCTCCGGCGGCCTTCCGGGGCTCGACCTCAACGCCCCGCCGAAGCTCAACCTGAACTGAGGCGAACAGCGCTTTACAAAGGCGCGGCCCTCAAAACGTGGAAGGCCCCGGAGCGATCCGGGGCCTTTTTCTTAAGTCGCCGCTTTCCTGGCCGTCATTGCGAGGAGCGTGAGCGACGAAGCAATCCAGGGGGGCTCGCTCTATTGCCTCCCTGGATTGCTTCGCTTCGCTCGCAATGACGGCTGCGCTTGCAATGACGGGCGGAGCGAATCCTGCGTTCGATCCGCCTACGCAGCGTCAGTCGAGCGTGATCTTGTTGTCGGCTATGATCTGGGCCCAGCGCTTGCGGTCGGCGTCGAGATAAGCGGCGATCTCGGCTGCGCTCATCGCGCGCTGCATCATCCAGCCCTGCTTTTCCAGGCTCGTTTTCAACGCGGCATCGGCATAGAAACCCGCCAGGCTGCGTTGGAGCCGCTGCGCGATCGCCTCGGGCGTCGCGCGCGGGACGGTAAGCGCAAACCAGACGATCGATTCCTGGCCGGGATAGCCGGCCTCAGCCACGGTCGGCATGTCGGGCAGCGCCGCGAGCCGCGTCGTCGCGGCCACCGCCAGGCCGTTCAGCGCGCCGGCCTGGATCTGCGGCAGCGAGGTGCTGGCCGTGTCGAACATCAGCTGGACCTGACCACCGATGAGATCCTGCAGCGCCGGCGCGCTGCCGCGATAGGGCACATGGGTCATGCGCGTGCCCGACGCGACCATGAAGCGCTCGGCGGCCAGATGCAGGGGGTTGCCGACGCCGACGGAGGCGAAGTTGAGCTTGCCGGGATTGGCCTTGGCATATGCGACGAGCTCGGCCAGCGATTTCGCCGGCACCGATTTATGCGTGACCACGACAAGCGGGATCTCGGCGAGCAGGCCGAGCGGACGCAGGTCGCGTCCGGGGTCGAAGCCCAGCTTCTTGTAGAGCAGCGGGTTGAGCACGAGATTGGCGCCGCTGCCGATCAGCAGCGTGTAGCCGTCGGGCTCGGCCCGCGCCACCGCCTCGGCGCCGAGATTGGTGTTGGCGCCGGGCTTGTTCTCGATGACGATGGACTGGCCGAGATCGCGGCCCATGCTTTCGGCGAGGCTGCGCGCGAGCTGGTCGGTGGCGCCGCCGGCCGGATAGGGCACGATCAGGCGGATCGGACGCAGCGGATAGTCGGCGGCGTGCGCCTGCATCGCACTGAGCGCGATGAGACCGGCACAGACGGCGCGGCGTGCGATGGCAGGCAATCCCATGGCGTCCTCCTCTTCGGGCGATCGTTCAGATGCGCCGCCCACTTCCAGCCCAATACGGCTCGCGCAGCTTCTTCTTGGCGATCTTGCCGTTATCGTCGCGCGGCAGCTCGGACACGATCTCGATCCGGCGCGGCACCTTGTAGCCGGCAATCTCGCCCCGCAGCGCCGCGACCAGCCCCGCCGGGTCCAGCGCGTGGCCGGGCTGGGGCTGGACCAGCGCCAGGAGCTGCTCGCCATATTCTTCGTCGGGGATGCCGAAGACGGCGCAATCCAGCACGCCCTCGCAGCGCACCAGCGCATGCTCGATCTCGGCGGGATAGATGTTGACCCCGCCGGAAATGACCATGTCGGAGGCGCGGTCGCAGACATAGAGATAGCCGTCGCTGTCGAGATAACCCATGTCACCGAGCGTGATCAGCCCGTCGCGCTCGGCCTTGGCCCGCGCTTGCGGCTGGTTCTTGTAGGAGAAGTCGGGATAGGCCGGCTGGCGGACATGGATGAGGCCGATCTCGCCTGCGGGCAGCGCCTCACCATGGTCGTCGAGGATCGCGATCCTGGCCTCGCCGAAGGGGCGCCCGCTGCTGCCCGGCCGCTCCAGTGCCTCGCGCGCCGTGATGGCGGTGATCATGCCGGTCTCGCTCGAGGCATAGGTCTCGTTCACGATCGGCCCGAGCCAGTCGATCATCGCGCGCTTCAAAGCCGGCGCGCAGGGCGCGCCGGTCGAGGCGACGAAGCGCAGGCTCGACAGGTCGTAGCGGGCGCGCACCTCCAGCGGCAGCTTCAGCAGCCGGACATACATCACCGGCACGAGATAGACCGTCTCGATCCGATGCGTCTCGATCAGCGCCAGCAGCTCCTCCTCGCGGAAGCGCGGCATCAGCACGAAGAGCTCGCCCGCCAGCAGCGTCATCTGCGCGAACAGGCTCGGCGCACTGTGATAGAGCGGCGCCGGCATCAAGGCCCGCACGCCGGGCACGATGCCGAAGCTCGCCTCGACCACCGCCATGGTGCGGCGCTGGTAGTCGGCGACCTCGGCCAGCGGCACGGCATCGCGCACCACGCCCTTGGGTCGCCCGGTCGTGCCGGAGGTGTAGGCCATGTGACCGCGCGGCGAGACGAGAGGCCCGGCATAGGGCGGCTGCGCGGCAAGCCAGCTTTCGTAGTCACTGGCCGGGCCGACCGACAGCACGGGCAATCCGACCGGGATTGCAGCGGCGGCGGCCGCCAGAAGGTCGGCGTGCCCGAGCAGCGCCTTCGCGCCGCTGTCCTCCAGCAGAAAGCCGATCTCGGCTGCTGCGAAATGCCAGTTGACCGGGCAATAGACGAAGCCGCCGATGCGGCAGGCCTGGATGATGTCGGCATAGGCGGGATCATTGCGCAGCAGGACGGCGACGACGTCGCCCTCGCGCAGGCCAAGCGCCGCCAGGCCGCCGGCGAGGCGCGCGCCACGCGCCGCCAGCTCATCGCCTGGAATGCGGCGGGATTCGAAGATCAGTTCGGCCGGCACGGGTGTTTCCTCGCGGGGCATTCGGGCGCCCTTCTGCCCGCAATTGTAACCCGTGCCCGAACGTCTACAATCCCCGGGCTGTCGACATGACTGTTCTGGATTTCGCGACAATCAGATGGACCTCAATCTCCTCCTGCTTTTCGCCGAGATCGTCGAGACGCCCAATCTCAGCGAGGCGGCGCGCCGGCTCGGCCTCTCCCGCTCGCGCGTCAGCCAGCGCTTGAAGACATTGGAGAGCCAGATCGGCGCACAGCTGATGCGGCGCACGACGCGGCGCGTCGACCTGACCGATGCCGGCCGGACCGCCTATGAGCACGCGCTACGCCTGCGCGAGGATGCGGGAGCGGCGCTGGCCGCGATCGCCGGGCACAGGCACAGCCCGCGCGGACATGTCAGGGTCAGCGTGCCGACCGGGCTCGGGCGGCTCACGCTTGCGCCCCTGCTGCTCGACTTCCTGCAGGCACAGCCCGAGATCACGCTCAAGGTGACCTTCAGCAACCGTATCGACGATCTCGTCGCCGACAATATCGACGTCGCCGTCCGGGTTCTGGCGCAGCCGCCCGAGACGGTGGTGGCGCGCGAGCTCGGGCGCGTCGCCTGGCGCCTGTGTGCGGCGCCCGAGCTCGCGGCTGCATTCGGGACCGGCGGCCCCGACATGCTGCGGCGCCTGCCGGTCGTCACGCCGCCGCCGACCGGCCGCGACTATGCCATCCGGCTCTCGCGTCGAGGCGTGGTCGAGACCGTCCTGGTCCAGCCGCGGCTGCAGGCGGAGGACTTCCTGTTCATGCGCGACACGGTGCTTGCCGGAGCCGGAATCGGCCTGCTGCCGGACTACATCGCCGACGCGCCTATCGCGGCGGGCAAACTCCTGAGGCTGCTGCCGGATTACGACGTGCTCGGCCCCGGCGACCGCATCTTCCTGCTGACGACGCCGACCCCGCATCCGGCGCCGGCGGTGCATGCGCTCGTGGCGTTCCTGCGTGAAGGCGCCCTACGCCGACCCGCAGAAAGCTGAACGGGATCAGTCTTCGAGCCGCGCGATCAGGCTCGAGGTGTCCCAGCGCCGTCCGCCCATCTTCTGGACTTCGGCGTAGAACTGGTCGACCAGCGCGGTGACGGGCAGCTGCGCGCCGTTGCGGCGAGCCTCCTCCAGCACGATGCCGAGATCCTTGCGCATCCAGTCGACGGCGAAGCCGAAATCGAACTTGCCGGCATTCATGGTCTTGCCGCGGTTCTCCATCTGCCAGGAGCCGGCCGCGCCCTTGGAAATCACCTCCAGCATGGCCTCGACATCGAGCCCGGCGCGCTTGGCAAAATGGACGCCCTCCGACAGGCCCTGGACGAGGCCGGCGATGCAGATCTGGTTGACCATCTTGGTGAGCTGGCCGGAGCCGGCCGGGCCCATCAGCTTGCACATGCGCGCGAAGCTCGCGATCACCGGCTCGGCGCGGGCATAGACCTCGCGCTCGCCGCCGCACATCACCGTCAGCACGCCGTTCTCGGCGCCGGCCTGGCCGCCCGAGACCGGCGCATCGATGAAGCCGAAGCCCGCCGCGGTCGCTGCCTCGTCGAGCTCGCGGGCGACGCCGGCCGAGGCCGTGGTGTGGTCGACGAAGATCGCGCCCTTCTCCATGCCGGAGAAGGCGCCGCCCTCGCCCAATGTCACCGAACGCAGATCATCGTCATTGCCGACGCAGGCGAAGACGATCTCCTGGCCCTTGGCGGCATCGGCCGGGGTTGCGGCGCTGATGCCGGCATGCTGCGAGACCCAGGCCTGCGCCTTCGTTGGATTACGGTTGTAGACCGTGACCTCGTGGCCCTTGGCCTTGAGATGGCCGGCCATGGGATAGCCCATCACGCCGAGACCGAGGAAGGCGACTTTGGTCATGTTTCGCTCCGCTGCGTTTCTTGAAATGCCGGAACCGGCTTAGCCTGTGGCAGGCCAACTGAAAAGCAGCGCGGCTGTGCCGCCCCGCATGCGCGCAGTGAAGCAGAGGTTGTTGTCCCCGGCCGCCGGAGCGGTTAGGGCATGCGGCCATGACGATATCCAATGATGACGACCTGAAGGAGTTGCGCGAGATCAGCCGCATCGTCGCCAACACGCTGGCGGCGATGGGCAAGGCGCTCGAACCCGGTATGACGACGGCAGAGCTCGACCAGATCGGCCGCGCGGCGCTGGAGAGCGCCGGCGCCCGCCCGGCTCCGGAGCTCGCCTACAACTTTCCCGGCGCGACCTGCATCAGCGTGAACGAGGAGATCGCCCACGGCATTCCCGGCCCGCGCCGGATCAAGGCCGGCGATCTCGTCAATATCGACGTCTCCGCCGAGAAGAACGGCTTTTTCTCCGATACCGGCGCCTCCTTCGCGGTGCCGCCGGTCTCGCGCCGGACCGAGCGACTGTGCCGCGACGGCCGCCGCGCGCTCTGGGCCGGGCTCGGGCAGGTCGGCGCCGGCAAGCCGCTCGCCGGCATCGGGCAGGCCATCGGCCGCTTTGCAGGGAAGAACGGCTATACGCTGGTCCGCAACCTGGCGAGCCATGGCGTCGGCCGCTCGCTGCACGAGGAGCCGACCGAGATCGCGACCTGGCCGGAGCGCTCGGAGCGCCGCCTGATGCATAACGGCCTGGTCTTCACGGTCGAGCCGTTCCTGTCGCTGGGTGCGAACTGGGCCGAGAGCGGCGACGACCCCTGGACGCTCTATGGCGAACCGCGGGCTCCGACGGTCCAGTACGAGCATACCGTCGTCGCAACCACGAACGGGCCGCTGGTCCTGACGCTTCCGGGCTGACGCGCGGGCTGATGGCTGCGCCGCGCGGCACCGCCCCCCGTCAGCGTAGCGCCATATGCCGGGTCAGCCTGATTTCGACCCTGTCCCAGACGCGCCTGATCACCTCGACCAGCACGAGATAGATCAGCGCCGCATAGAGATAGATCGTCAGGTCGAAGGAGCGGGAGAAGGCAAGCTTGGTCGCGCCCATCAGATCGTAAAGCGTCACCAGCGAGGCGACCGCGCTCGACTTGATCATCACGATCAACTCATTGCCGAGCGGGCGCAGCCCCAGGATCATCGCCTGGGGCATGATGACGTGGCGCAAGGTCGCCCAGCGATGCAGGCCCAGCGACAGCGCGCCCTCGAACTGGCCGCGCGGAATCGACTGGATGGCGCCGCGCAGGATCTCGGCCTGGTAGGCGGCGGTGTTGATGGTGAAGGTGAAGAGCGCGCAGTAGAACGGCTCGCGGAAGAACCACCACAGCCCGACATCCTGCCAGAACAGGCGGAACTGGCCGAGGCCGTAATAGATCAGGAAGAGCTGGCAGAGCAGCGGCGTGCCCCGAAAGAAGGTGGTGTAGCCGTTGATCGCCATCTGCGCCCAGCGCGGCCCGTACAGCCTGGTAATGGCGAGCCCGACGGCCAGCACGAAGCCGATCGCGACGGAGATGACGACCAGCTCGGTGGTGATCCAGAGGCCGCCGGCCATGCGGCAGCCATAGTTCTGGAAGACCTCGCTGCCGAGGAACCAGCCGGGATATTCGCACCAGTTCATCGCGTCGCGCCCCCGAAGGCGGCGATGCCGCGATTGCTGCGGGCCTCGAGCTTCGCCACGCCCCAGGCCGAGGCCAGCGAAAAGGCGAGATAGATCAGCATCGCCGCGCCGAAGAACAGGAACGGCTCCTTGGTCGTGACATTGGCGCGCGTGGTGATGAACATGATGTCGGGCAAGGTGATGACCGAGACCAGCGAGGTCTCCTTGAGCAGCACCATCCAGTTGTTGCCGAGCCCGGGCAGCGCCACCCGGATGAGCTGCGGAAACACGATCAGGCGAAAGGCTTGGGCCCGGGAGAGCCCGAGCGCGGCGGCGGCCTCGCGCTGGCCCTTCTGGATCGAGTTCAGGGCGCCGACCCAGACCTCGCTGGAAAAGGCCGAGAGCACGACACCTAGCGCGACCATGCCCGCGACGAAGGGCGGCATCGAGAAATTGCCGGGCAGGCCGAGCCGCTGCCAGAGTTCCTGCAGCACCACCTGGATGCCGAAATAGATGATGTAGAGCGTCAGCAATTCGGGCACGCCGCGGAAAACCGTGGCGTAGACCGTCGCCAGCCAGCGCGGAACGGTTTTCTCGGAGCGCTTGCCGAGCGCGACGATCAGGCCGAGCGCCAGGCCGAAAGGCAGGGTCGCGAGCGCGATCGAGATGGTGATGCCGGCGCCCTGGAGCAGAGGAAGACCCCAGCCGCCGGGGCCGAAGCCGAGCAAAGCGAACTTATCGAACATGAAGCAGCCGGTGCTCGGGGCTGAAGGTGTGAGCCGGCGCGGAGAGCCCGCGCCGGTCGATCAGGCTAGAGCAATGTCCGATCCAATTGGATCGTTCAATTGCCCTAGCTCTTGTTTTAACGCGTTTTCTTCACGCGAACCGGTGTCCACTTCGCTCGAAAACGCTCTGGCACGCTCAGAGGATCGGGATCTTGAAATACTTGTCGGCGATCTTCTTGTGCGAGCCGTCGGCCAGCGATTCGGCGATCGCCTTGTTGAACATCTCCTTCAGCGCGACGTCCTCCTTGCGCACCGCGCCGGCGACGCCGGCACCATGGATAGCGGGATCACGCTCGATCACGCCGATCTGCTTGCAGCAATCCTTGCCCTTGCCGTTGAGGAAATCCTCGAGCGAGAGCGAGTCGGCGATGATGTAGTCGAGCCGGCCGCTGAGCAGATCGAGGTTGGCCTCCTCCTGCGTCGGATAGGGGCGCGCGGTCGAGTCCTTGTAGATCTTCTCGACGAAGTTGGCGTGCACGGTCGAGCCCTGGACGCCGATCGCCTTGCCCTTGAGCGCGGCCGGCGAGACATCGGTCGAGGTCGTGGTCTTCGGTCCGATGATCCAGATCGGGGTCTTGGTGTAGACCGAGGTGAAATCGACGCGCTTCTTGCGCTCATCGGTGGCGTTCATGCCGGCGATGATGATGTCGTATTTGCTGGCGAGAAGCGCCGGGATGATGCCGTCCCAGTCCTGGACGACCCAGCTGCATTTCACCTTCATCTTCTCGCAGAGAAGATTACCGTAGTCGATCTCGAAGCCTTCCAGCTCCTTCTTGGCGTTGAGGTTGTTGAAGGGGGGATAGGCGCCTTCGGTGCCGATCCGGATCTCCTTCCACTCCTTGGCTTGCGCCATAACGCCGGTTGCGCCGACGACCGTCAACGCGGCCGCGGCGATGAAACGAACGAAACCTTTCATAGTACCTCCCACAAGTTCGGCCGGCCGGGCGTTTCGAGTTCCCTGGTCCAGCTTGTGCTCATAGATTGGGCGATCTTGCATCCTTGCCGCAAGGGGGCATGCGCGCCTTTTATGGGCCGGCGCGCCCAATTATTCCGCAGATCAATCCGCTGTTTTCATTGGGAAAATCGGCCGCTCGGCGAAAAACGGCCTGCTGCTTCAGCCGATGCCGTGGGCGCGCGAGAGCAGGATGCGAAAAAGTGGAAGCCGGTTTTTCGCATCCATCCTGCTCTCACTTTTAGTTGAGAGACGGATTCAGATGTCAGATGGGATCACTGCGTGAACCCATCTGACATCATCCGGCTCTTGCGACGCGCAGCCGCGTTGAGACGGTCGTCGAGGAGCGCAATCAGCCAGACGGCGAGCCCGCCCAGCGCCAGCGCGACGCCGACCCAGCCCGTCGAGGTCCAGCCATAGCCGGCCGCGATCGCCATGCCGCCCAGCCAGGGACCGAGCGCGTTGGCGGTGTTGAAGGCGCTGTGGTTGAGCGCGGCGGCAAGCGTCTGCGCATCCTCGGCCACGTCCATCAACCGGGTCTGCAGCACGATGCCGAGCCCGCCGCCACAGCCGATCAGGAAGACCACCAGCGAGATCGTCCAGATGTTGCCTGCAGCGACCGGAAAGAGCGCGAGCGAAGCTGCGCTCCACAGCAGCATCGCGCCGGCGGCCGGCATGGTCGCCTTGTCCGCAGCCCAGCCGCCGACGAGCGTGCCCGCGGTCAGGCCGAGCCCGAAGATGGCGAGCACCATCGGCAGCAGCGCCGGCGAAACCTGCGTCACCTCCAGCAGGGTCGAGGCGACATAGGTGTAGACCGCGAACATGCCACCGAAACCGATGGCGCCGATGCCGAGCGTCAGCCAGACCTGCCGGCGCTTCAGCGCGCCGAGCTCGCGCAAGGGGCTGGCGCCCGGCTGCAAGCGGTCACGCGGCACGAAGGCGTAGACCAGGAGCGCGGTCGCGACCGCCAGCAGCGCCACGATGCCGAAGCCCCAGCGCCAGCCGAGAGCCTGGCCCATCCAGTTGGCGATGGGCACGCCGAGGATGGTGGCGATCGTCAAGCCCAGCATCACGCGCGCCACGGCCTGGGCGCGCCGGTTGGGCGGGGAGAGCGAGGCGGCAACCAGCGCCGCCACGCCGAAATAGGCGCCATGCGGCAGGCCGCTGAGGAAGCGGAAGGCAAGCATCCAGCCATAGCTCGGCGCCAGCGCGCTCAGCAGATTGGCGACGGCGAAGACGCTCATCAGGCCGATCAGAAGGGTGCGGCGCGTGATCCGCGCCGCCAGCACCGCGATGATCGGCGCGCCGACGACGACGCCCAGCGCATAGGCGCTGATCACATGCCCGGCCATGGGCTCGTCGATGCCCAGCCCCCTGGAGAAGAAGGGCAGCAGGCTCATCGCGGCGAATTCGGTCGTGCCGATGGCGAACCCGCCCATGGCGAGCGCGAACAGGACGAGCGCCAGATGCGTCGAGGGCTGGCCGACCGCTACGGCGATCTCGGCATGGCGCGTCTCGGTCGCGGCCGTCATGGATCTCGTCCCTTCCCAATACCGGCGGCGCAGCAATCGCGCTGCAGCGCAACATGAGTGTTACCCATGCTGCCTGCGCCGGATCAACAGGCATTGGCGGGACGAGCCATGCCTTGATTGCATGATGGGGATGTGCCTCCCGCGCCCATTTCGAATGACGCCGGAACCTCGACGGAGAACCCTCTCCTAAGGAGAGGGCTGGGTGAGGTGTAGGCCGTTCGACCAGTCGCCTGACGACCTTGCCGTCATTGCGAGCGCAGCGAAGCAATCCTGGGGCCGTCGAGCGAGCCCTCCTGGATTGCTTCGTCGCCAACGCTCCTCGCAATGACGGGCCAAGCCGCCCGTGTCGTAGCCCTCAGGAGCCAGGCCCCTCAGGATGAGGGCGGCGTGGCCATATGGGGCGTGGCACTCAAGCCGCCGCCCTCGCCCCGGAGGCCAGCGCCTCCTTGAACACCGCCTCGCAGCGGGCGAGCCCCCAGTCGAGCTCGGCGCGCGTGATGGTCAGAGGCGGGGCGAAGCGGATGACGGTTTCATGCGTCTCCTTGGTCAGCACCCCGGCCCCGGCCAGGGTTTTGACCAGCGCCTTGGCGGAAGCGACCCTGGGATCGATCTCGACCCCAACCCAGAGGCCGAGGCCGCGCACGGAGCGGGCGAGGCCCGCGCTCATCGCCTCCAGCCGCGCCTTCATATAGGCGCCCTGCTGCGCCGAGCGCTCGACCAGGCGCTCCTCCTCGATCACGGTCAATGCCTCCAGCCCGATCGCGGCGGCGAGCGCATTGCCGCCAAAAGTCGAGCCATGCGAGCCGGGCTCGAACAGGCTCATCACCGCCCGCGAGGCGAGGAAGGCCGAGACGGGGTAGACCCCGCCGCCCAGCGCCTTGCCGACGATCAGCCCGTCCGCGCGGATGCCCTCATGCTGATGCGCGAACCAGCGCCCGGTGCGACCGAGGCCCGACTGGACCTCGTCGAGGATGAGCAGGATGTTGTGCCGGTCGCAGAGTGCGCGCAGCGCCCTGAGATAGCCGGGCGGCGGCACGACGATGCCGGCCTCGCCCTGGATCGGCTCGATCAGGATCGCGGCGGTATTGGGCGTGATCGCGGCCGCGATCGCCGCCTCGTCGCCGAAGGGAACGGTGACGAAGCCCGGGGCGAAGGGGCCAAAACCGTCGCGATAGCTCTCCTCCGAGGAGAAGCCGACAATGGTCGTGGTGCGGCCGTGGAAATTGCCAGCCGCGACGATGATCTCGGCTGCGCCGTCTTGAATGCGCTTGACGCGATGGCCCCAGCGCCGCGCCGCCTTGATCGCGGTCTCGACCGCCTCGGCGCCGGTGTTCATCGGCAGCGCCATCTCCTGCCCGGAGACCTCGCAGAGCTTGGCCAGGAACGGGCCGAGCGGCTCGGTGTGGAAGGCGCGGCTGGTGACCGCGAGCTTGCGCGCCTGTTCGGAGAGCACTTTCAGGATGCGCGGATGGCCATGGCCGAGGCTGACGGCGGAGTAGCCGCTCATCATGTCGAGGCGGCGGACGCCGGCGGTATCGGTCAGCCAGACGCCCTCGCCATGGGAGAGCATGATCGGCAGCGGCGCATAGTTCTGCGCGCAGACGGCCTGTTCCCGGTCGATGGCGTTCATGACGGCTCTCCCCTTGCAAGCCCCGAGGATAGGCCCACCGCAGCAGCCGAACTTGTCCGGGGCGCAGGAAGAATGCAGCCGAATCTGTCGTTCAGGCGACAGGACCGGGTGGGCGGGCTATCGCATTTGACCCCACAGCACTCATCCTGAGGAGCGCTTGCGCAGGCTGAGTTTCGAAGGATGCTCCTCTGAGGCTGGCCGATAACGATGCCGCTGTTTTCAAAAGCTTGAACATCGCGGAAAAACGCGCCGTCATCCCGGACAAGCCGCGTCAGCGGCGCCGATCCGGGATCCATGCCGAAGCGCCTGCGAGTGAGGTTCCGGCATGGATCCCGGGTCTCCTTGCAGTCGCCCGGAATGACGGCGCGTTTCCCGAAGTTCCAACCGGCTGAAGTCGTTGCTGACGTTATCGCTCAGGCTCTCAGGATGAGAGCTCAAAAATCCAAAGGCGATAGCACTGGGATCGGGCAGCCGGGCTCGCCGCCACGCCGCGACACCGCTATAGCCTCGCCTGCCCGCCCTCCCTGCCCTGCCGCGAGACCTGTCCCGTGATCCCCTGGACCCTGATCGACAGTGCGAAATTGCCCGGCCAGGGCGAGCTCAGGCTGAAGCGGCGCGGCAGCGAGTTCTCGATCATGCTCGGCACGAACGAATTGATGAACAGCCGGCTCAGCGGCTCCGAGGAAGCGCTGGCCACGCTCGCCTGCGCGCGCCTGCGGGATGCGCCGCATCCCCAGATCCTGATCGGCGGGCTCGGCATGGGCTTCACCCTGCGCGCGGCTCTGCAGGTTCTCGGGCCCGAAGCCAGGGTCGAATTGGCCGAACTGGTGCCCGAGGTCGTCGCCTGGGCGAAGGGGCCGATGGCGGAGGTCTTCGCGGGCTGCCTCGACGATCCCCGCGTCAGCGTGACGGTCACCGATGTCGGCGCTGCGATCGCCGCCGCGCCGGCGCGCTACGACGCCATCCTGCTCGATGTCGACAACGGTCCGGAGGGGCTGACCGTACCGGCCAATGACGGGCTCTACAGCGATGCGGGCCTGTCTGTCGCGCGCCAGGCCTTGCGCCCCGGCGGCGTGCTCGCCGTCTGGTCGCAAGGGCCGGATCGCCGCTTCACGCAAAGGCTGCGGCAGGCGGGTTTTTCAGTCGAGGAGAAAATGGTGCGGGCCAACAAAGGCCGCAGCGGCGCGCGGCATGTGATCTGGCTGGCGGTGCGGCGCTGATCGGAAATCCATCCTAGAGCGTCATTCTCGGGCTTGTGCCACGAAGGCCCGGTTCGCCGAGAGCGGCCGATCGAAAAGCACGATTCACCGCAGGCTTTCCAGCAGGCGGTGACGGAGGGACAAGCGCGGGGAACCCCTCTCCCGCATCGAAGTCGGGTATACCCGACTTCGACACTCCAAGTGCTGAACTCGGGCAGGCCCGAGTTCAGTGAGAGGGGCAGGGGTGAGGGTGTGCCCTTTCAGTAGAAGGCGCTGCGGCTCCGTCGCGCCTCAATAACGAGCGGGGGGCCCTCATCCCTGCCCTTCTCCCACACGGGAGAAGGGTTCCCCGCGCCCTTCATCCGGCACTTCGCTTCATCTCACCCGGGATGACGGCGCGTTTCGAGACGAAATTCCAACCCACTGAAATCCTTGCTCAGATTATTGGCCAGCCTCGGAGGAGCCATCCCATCAGGAATGGCGTCTCGAAGGATGAGGAGCTCAAGACATTCCCAAACACTCTTTCAGCCCTTGTGCCCGAGCGCGGCGATGATGTCGGCGCTGCTGCGGATGCGCGAAACGCGCGGCAGCGTCTTCGTCAGCGCGAATTCATGCATCTCCGCGCCCAGCGAGGTCGATGCATCCTGCGCGACGATGACGGCGTAGCCATGCTGCCAGCCATCCCGCGCCGTCGATTCGACCCCGAAATTGGTGGCAATACCGCCGATCACGATGCTGGTGACGCCGCGCCGCCGCAATTGCAGGTCGAGTTCGGTGCCGAAGAAGGCGCTCCATTGGCGCTTGACGATGCGGATCGTGGCCGGCAACGCGGCGATCTCGGGCGCCAATTCCGACCAGCCGGGAGGTGGCCCGCCAGCCGGCAATTGCATGGGCATGTCGACGGCCTGCGCGAGCCGGTCGCCGCCATCCCCGGAGAACGCGATCGTCACGGTCACGATCGGCGCTGCGGCTGCCAGGAAGGCTTGTCCGAGCCGCTGCGTCGCCGTGACGAGCGCGGCGCGGTCATAGGGCGCCAGCGGCATGGCGAGCGTGCCGTTCTGGACATCGATGAGAATGAGGGCGGTTTTGCCAGGGTCGAGATGAAAGGTCATGGTGATCTCCGGAAGCCGGGGCGTCGCGCTCGGGCAGATTCGGGCCGGGCGGCGCTCGTTAATATGAGGCAATCCTCACATTTGTGATTTATGAGAATGGACTCACAAAAGTCAAGCGCAGGCGCGAGCGAGACCGCCAAGACCACCAAGACGCCCAGCCGCGGAAGGGGCGTGCAGCGCGTCTCGGCCCTGCTCGATGCCGCTTCCGCCGTGTTCGCCGAGGCTGGATACGAGGCCGCGACCACGACCGAGATCGCGCGGCGCGCCGGGGCCTCGATCGGCTCGCTCTATCAGTTCTTCCCGACTAAGGAGCATCTGGCGGCGGCGCTGCACGCCCGCCATCTCGACGGTCTCGCCGCCGTCTTCGACGGTCTCGCCGCCGAGGCGCAAGGTGCGGCCAGCGAGCAAGGTGCGGCCGGTGACGGGATCATCGACGCGTTGTTCCAGCGCCTGCTGGTCTATCTCGAGGCCAATCCGGCCTTCCTCGTGCTGGGCGAGCGCCGCAGCCTCGATCCGGCGGTCAAGAAGCAGGCGCGGGCGCGGTTGCGCGGCGGCATTGCCGGCCTGCTGCAGACGATCGAGCCGCCGGTGCCGCGCGAACGGCTTGCGCCTCTGGCGGCGCTGATCCTGCACCTGATCCGCATGGCGGCGATGCTGCGCGCCGATGATGATCTCGCCATCCGCGACCCTGCGGTCGTAGAGCTGCGCGAGATGCTGCGGCGGCATCTCGCCGCCACGCAGGTGAAGGCTTGACCGGCTCGCTCGCACCGGCGGCGCATGCGACGAAGGCACCGCCCTGCCGGCTTGCGGCCCTCATTCCAGTCCGCAGAGCCCCTCGCATGAATTGACCGACAGCGCCGCGACGACATCCTTCAGCGGCGCCTGCACAGCGGGGCTGAGCGCCGGGAGCGCGGACTGGACGGTTGCGACGAGTGCGAGGCGGTCGCCGCGCGTCGTTCCCTTGGCCAGCGCCGCAGCATTTTCGGCAAGGCCATTCGCAAGCGCGCGCTGATTTTCCGGGGTCAAGCCAGGGCTGCGGAGCGCCAGCGTTGCCGCGTTGACGATCTCCAGGAAGCCCAGGCGCATCATGCGCAGTCCCTGGCGGCGCGCATCGTTCATCTCGTCGGGCTTCAGGCGCGTGATGAAATCGGCCACGGCGGGCATGGCCGCGGCAATGACCTTGATCAGGAAGACATGCGAACGGGTGATCTCATCCTGGAAGAGCATCGCATTGCGCGCGGTGTCCGGCTGCCGGGCCGGATCGGCGGAGAACAGCGCATAGGTCTTCAGAATCTGCGTTTCCTTCGCCAGGATGTCGAGCAGCAGGGGAATGTCGTTGGATGCATAGGGCGGCCGGCCGAGTATGATTGGGGCATCCCACAGCGCTGCCAGCACCTTGGCATCTGCGGGATCGCTCCATCGCGGCAGGGTCCCGCTCGCCCGCCTCTGACGCGTCAGCGCGTCCATGGCGGAAAAAGCTGCATTCAATTGGGCAGGCCCCGATGCCGGCACCTCCGCCCACGCCTTCCAGCCGGGTGCACCCAGCAGCGAGGCGAGCACCAGGAGTTTGATAGGGTAAGCCAGTTTCGCTCTCATCGCGCCTCTCATCATCTCATCTCGCTGCGTCGCGCAGGCAGATCGGCGCGGCGTTAGAGCAACGGGTTTTGAGACCGATTTATGGCTGAGGCTGCGTTACATGATCAGGCAGGGAACCTCGACGGAGAACCCTCCCGTAGGGAGAGGGGTCCCCGCGCTTGTCGACGCGCTTTCCCTTCTCCCCTCGCGGGAGAAGGTGGCTCGGCGAAGCCGAGACGGATGAGGGGCCGCTCGACGATTACCGTTTTGCCTTGCGACGCTAACCGGAAAGGGCACGGCGCCCCCTCATCCGGCGCTACGCGCCACCTTCTCCCGCCAGGGGAGAAGGGAAGAAGCGCTCTTCCTCGCCTGGTCGCGGGCTTACCTGGGATTGGCCTGCACCCCACCGGTCCAGGGGCCGACACCTCATCCCTGCCCTTCTCCCTGATCTCGGGCTTGCCCGAGTTCAACACTCAAAGTGTCGAAGTCGGGTTAAACCCGACTTCGATGCAGGCGAAGGGTTCCCCGCGCCATTTGACGAAGGCGCGCTACTCCTCGCCCAGCGGATAGCCCTCGAACTCCTTCAGCGCCTTGAGCGCGAAGGTGGTGGCGATTCTGGCCACGCCGAGCTGCGCATCGGCGAGCCAGGCGCCGGTCAATTCCTCATAATCGGCCAGCGAGCCCGCCACGATGCGGGCGAGATAGTCGGCCTCGCCGCTGACGACCTGGACCTCGACCACGTCGGGGCAGCTCTTCAGCACCTTCTCGACGCGCTCGCGCCGGCCAACCGAGTGGTCGCGCAGCGAAATCTGCGCGAAGGCGACGATGGCGTGGCCGGCGAGCTCCGGCGCAAGGCGGGCGCCATAGCCCCGGATCAGGCCGGACGCCTCCAGCTTTCGCACGCGCTCGAGGCAGGGCCGGGCCGACAGCCCGACCCGCTCGGAGAGGGCCTGGTTGGTGATGCGCCCCTCCCCCCGCAGGACCGCGATGATCCGGCGGTCGATCGCGTCGAGCGTCAGCGCCTTGCGCTTCACGGCCTGCCCTTGCCCGCGGCGCGGGCTTCCGCGATCAGGCACAATTGCGTGAAGAGCACCTGCGCCGCGCATTGGGCCGTGTTGGAGGTCGCATCATATTGCGGCGCGACCTCGACCACGTCGGCGGCGACGATGTTTGAACCCTTCAGCCCGCGCAGGATGGCGAGCGCCTCGCGCGGGGTGAGCCCGCCGACCTCGGGCGTACCGGTGCCGGGCGCAAACGCCGGATCGAGCGAATCGACATCGAAGGAGACATAGGTCGGGCCGTCGCCGATGACGGCAAGCGCCTTGGCGATGACAGCATCGAGCCCGAGCGCGTCGACCTCATTGGCATGGATCACGGTCATGCCGCTCTCATAGGAGAACTCCCAGAGATACTCGGCCCCGCCGCGGATGCCGATCTGGATCACGCGAGCGGGATCGAGCACGCCGTCGAGCACCGCCTGCCGGAACGGGCCGCCATGGTGGAATTTCGAGCCCTCATAGGGTCCCGAGGTGTCGCAATGGGCGTCGATATGGACCATGCCGAGCGGGCGCTTCTCGCCGACCGCGCGCATGATCGGATAGGTGATCGAATGATCGCCGCCGACCGCGAGCGGCGAGACGCCGGCCTTCACGATGGTCTTGAAGGTCGCCTCGATGTCCTCATGGCAGCTTTCCAGCGAATAGCGCGAGCGGAACGGCACGTCGCCGATATCGGCCGCTTTCAGCATGCCGAAGGGGGCCGTGCCCAGGACATGGTCCATCGGCCCCATGCGCTCGACGGCGCGCACGGCGCGGGGCCCGAGCCGCGTGCCGGCGCGGTTGGTGACGCCGAGATCCATCGGCAGGCCGATGATCGCGACATCGAGGCCGCCGAGATCGGGCAGGCTCAGCGCATCCGGCCTATAGGGCGCGCTGATGAAGGTCGCGACGTCGGAGAACGGCCATTTGCGCTTGTCGCCCTTGAACTGGTCGGCGGCGACCTTGGCGAAGCGCGGATCGTGGATATCGGCCCCGCTCGCGCCGGCATAGCGCGCCCTCAGGCTTGCGAGTTTGTCCTGGTCCATCTTGCGCGCCTTTCGCAATTTCGTCCGCATGAGATCGCGCGGAGGTTGACCACACGCGTGAAAAGTTTCATGCGCTCCCGGCGCAGCCGTGCCATGTTCCAGGCGCAATTGTCGAGCCCGCAGGATTGCTCGACGGTCACGAGATGTTTGGGGAGATGTGCGAGAAAAACGTGCAAGTATAGGGCCGAACACAAGCGCGCGTTGCACCAAAGAACAATGCGCCCGGCCTTGATGATTGCTGCCGCCAGCCATCATTGTCCTGAAACACCGCAGGATGGGAGCAAACCCGTCTGCGTATCATTTTGCTGAAATCCCGGAGGAGATGTTCCAAATGAAGCGTCGTCAATTTATCCAGACCGCCACTGCCGGCGCCGCCGCCGCGGCAGTCGCCATGCCGGCCGTCGCCCAGTCCAACCCCGAAGTGAAATGGCGCCTGGCCTCGAGCTTCCCGAAGTCGCTCGACACGATCTATGGCGCCGCCGAGGTCATGGCCAAGATGGTCTCCGACCTGACCGACGGCAAATTCCAGATCCAGGTCTTCGCGGCGGGCGAAATCGTGCCCGCGCTGCAGGCGGCCGACGCCGTGACCAACAACACCGTCGAGATGTGCCACACGGTGTCGTATTACTATGTCGGCAAGGATCCGACCTTCGCAATCGCGGCCTCGGTGCCGTTCGGCCTCAATGCGCGGGGCCAGAACGCCTGGCTGTACCAGGGCGGCGGCAACGAGCTGTTCAACGAGTTCTACAAGAAATTCAACATCTACGGCCTGCCCTGCGGCAACACCGGCGCGCAGATGGGCGGCTGGTTCCGCAAGGAGATCAAGACCGTCGCCGACCTGCAGGGCATCAAGATGCGCATCGGCGGCATCGCCGGGCAGGTGCTGCAGAAGCTCGGCGTGGTGCCGCAGCAGATCGGCGGCGGCGACATCTATCCGGCCCTGGAAAAAGGCACGATCGACGGCGCCGAATGGGTCGGCCCCTATGACGACGAGAAGCTCGGCTTCGCCAAGGTCGCGCCGTTCTACTACTATCCGGGCTTCTGGGAGGGCGGGCCGACGGTCCATGCCTTCGTCAACCTGGAGAAGTGGAATTCGCTGCCCAAGGCCTACCAGGCCGCGCTGACCGCCGCCTGCACCCATGCCAACAATTGGATGGCGGCGAAGTACGACGTGGTGAACCCGCCGGCGCTGAAGCGTCTCGTCGGCGCCGGCACGCAATTGCGGCCGTTCTCCCAGGAGATCCTGGAAGCCTGCCTCAAGGCCTCGAACGAACTCTATGCCGAGATCTCGGCCAAGAACCCCGACTTCAAGAAAGCGATCGAATCGATGGCCGCTTTCCGCGGAGACCATTATCTCTGGTGGCAGGTCGCGGAACTGACCTTCGACGTCTTCCAGGTACGCACGCGCTCCCGCTGAGACCAGCGCCGCGCTCCGGCGCGGCGTTTCCACGGCCACGACGATTCATCCTTAAAGCCCGGCAAGTTGCCGGGCTTTTTTCATGTTCCCTGATCGTGCCGGCGTACTGGTCTGCCCCTGCCCCACCGGAAATGCCGGCTCTTGCGCGCAAAGGTAGTGGATTTTAAAGCGGCCATGTCATTTTTGCATGCGCGCCATGCTTTTTCGCTTGCACTGGCGAAAAGACCTGCTTTGTTTGTGGGAACGCGAAGACTGGACCAAACCGGCGCGCGCATCGTCTTTGAGGGAGGACAGGTCCAGATGAAGCGTCGTCAATTTCTGAAGACGGCAGGAGCCGGCGCGGCCGTCGGCATGGGGGCCGGCGTGATCGCGAGCCCGGCCATCGCGCAAGCGATGCCCGAGGTGAAGTGGCGCGTCACTTCATCCTTCCCGAAATCGCTCGACACGATCTATGGCGCTTCCGAAATCCTGGCCAAGGCCGTCTCGGAAGCGACCGACGGCAAGTTCCAGATCCAGGTCTTCGCCGCCGGCGAGATCGTGCCCGGGCTGCAGGCCGCCGACGCCGTCACCAACGGCACCGTCGAGATGTGCCACACCGCATCCTACTACTATGTCGGCAAGGATCCGACCTACGCCTTCGGTACGGCCGTGCCCTTCGGCCTCAACGCCCGCCAGCAGAACGCCTGGTTCTACCATGGCGGCGGCAATGAACTGCTCAACGAGTTCTACAAGAAGGCCAATATCTACGCGCTGCCCGGCGGCAATACCGGCTGCCAGATGGGCGGCTGGTTCCGCAAGGAGATCAAGACCGTCGCCGACATGCAAGGCGTCAAGATGCGCATCGGCGGCTTCGCCGGGCAGGTGATGAGCAAGCTCGGCGTGGTGCCGCAGCAGATCGCCGGCGGCGACATCTATCCGGCGCTGGAAAAGGGCACGATCGACGCCGCCGAATGGGTCGGCCCCGCCGATGACGAGAAGCTCGGCTTCAACAAGGTCGCGCCATTTTATTACTATCCGGGCTGGTGGGAGGGCGGCGCGGCGCTGCATTTCTTCATCAACACGGCGAAATGGGACGCCCTGCCGAAGGTCTACAAATCGATCCTGACCACGGCTGCGGCACTCGCCAATGTCGACATGCAGGCGAAGTACGACGCACGCAACCCGGCCGCATTGAAGCGCCTCGTCGGTGCGGGCGCGCAGCTGCGGCCCTTCTCCCAGGAGATCATGGAAGCCTGCCTCAAGGCCTCGAAGGAGGTCTATGCCGAGACCTCGGCCAAGAACGCCGATTTCAAGAAGATCTACGAGGCGATGTCCGCCTTCCGCGGCGACCAGTATCTCTGGTTCCAGATCGCCGAATATTCCTATGACAATTTCCTGATCCGCGCGCGCGCGGCCAATCAGCTCTGAAGAGAGCGACCGGCCGGTTTTCCGGCCAACTCGATGCCTGTCGAACCCCGGTCGCAAGGCCGGGGTTTTTCCTTGGAGCCTTGCTCCAAGAGGGATTCTGGCTTGAGCCAGGCCGTCATTGCGAGGCACGCAGCGACGAAGCAATCCAGGGGCGGCAGAGCTCGACGTCCTCCTGGATTGCTTCGCTTTGCTCGCAATGACGGCCCGGATGGCATTGAAACCTAGATATCGAGGCTCTTGGCCATGGCTTCGCCGGAATTCTGGCGCTACCATCGTCGCATGGCGCATCCGAAGGTCCCGACCGTGCTGATCCGATTCCATGCATTCGCGCTCCCGGCATTCGCGCTCCCGGCATTCGCGTTCGCGACGCTCGCGCTTGCGGCCGCCCCCGCCATGGCGCAGGTCATCGGCGAGCCGATTCCCGGGCAAAGCACGACGACTTCCAAGGCGACGCCCTGGAAACCCGCCTCGACCGCCCGGCCCTGCCCCGAATACGGCCCGGGCTTCGTGCGCATGGAAGGCAGCACCGCCTGCGTGCGGCTCGGCGGCTCGGTCGCCGTCGAATACGGCGTCCGCACGGGCGGCCGGACCGGCTCGGCGGCACAGGCCGGCGTGCGTCTCGAAACCCGCGACCAGACGACCCTGGGTCCGGTGCGCACCGTCATCCAGGCCAGGGGCCGCGTCGACCGCGGGCTCGACGGCTACACCTACGGCTATCGCTGATCCGGCGGGGACACTAGAGACTGTTTGGAAGCTCCCTGAGCCCTCATCCTGAGGAGCCATGGTTTTGATCTTGCATCGGCTCGTCCCGAAAACCGGTTCCCACTTTTCCGGCCGATGCCCAGGAATGGCGTCTCGAAGGATGCTTCAGGAGACTCCCGAACCATCTGGAGCATCCTTCGAGACGCCGCTGCGCGGCTCCTCAGGATGAGGGCTCGAATTTCAAAACGGGCTCTTCGGGACCAGCCGCGCGATCTCGGCGCGCAGGACCGGCACCAGTTCCGCCTCGAACCAGGGGTTGCGCGTCAGCCAGGCATTGTTGCGCCAGGAGGGATGTGGCAGCGGCAGCACGCGCGGCATGACCGGCCGCTCCAGGATTGCGCGCCAATTCGCCATCGTCTCGGAGAGCGAGGCGCCTTCGCTTGGCCCCAGATGCCAGGCCTGGGCATAGCGACCGATCGCCAGCACCAGTTCGATCTCCGGCAGCGCCGCGAGGACGCGGGCGCGCCAATGCGGCGCGCATTCGCGGCGCGGCGGACGGTCCCCGCCCTTGGCGTCGAGACCGGGAAAGCAATGCCCCATCGGCACGATCGCGACCCTGGCCTCATCGTAGAAGGCGGCCTCGTCGAGCCCGAGCCAGCTGCGCAAACGGACGCCGGAGGGATCGGTGAAGGGCCTGCCACTGGCATGGACGCGCGTGCCCGGCGCTTGCCCGGCGATGCAGAGCCGCGCCGTCACGCTCGCCTGGATGACCGGGCGCGGCTCATGCGGCAGGGGTGGCGGATAAAGCGGCGCATCGCGGCAGATCCGGCAGGCGCGCAGATCCCGCAGCACCGCCTCGAGCGGCTCCGCCAGGCTCACCGTCGCGCCAGGCGTGACCGGCCGGGGGCACGCGAGATCAGCCCGTCGCAGGTCCATTGCGCGGCGCCGGCACTGAAGCCATGCGGATCGCCGGGCTCGATGGTGGCGACGCCGTTGATGCGCCCGCTCGGCCGGCTGCGCAGCACATAGAGCCGGCCGCTCAATTCCACCGTGAAGCAATAGGTCCGGCGCGTCTCGGTCGGCCCATAGTAGTAGCAGACCGCGTCCGCCGTGGTGATCCAGCAGGCATCCGTATTGGCGACATTGCGGTTATGGCCGCTGGCGCGGCCATCGGGATGGTGGAATTCGCTGAAGGGCAGGTTGTTGCCGGAATAGCGGCCGCTCACCGTATTGCCCTCGAATACCTTGCGGGTCGCGTCGCCGCTCAGGCGCTCGGCGGCTTGGCCCACGGCGCCGGCTGGAATCGACAGGGCCACGGCAAGGACAGCGCGGGTGAGCCGCCGCATCATCGGGACGCAAACCTGCGCCGCGACATCGGCAGGGCCGGCGCCCGCGAGATCAGCCCGTCGCAATACCAGGGCGCGCCATTGTCGCTGTGCTTGCGCGGATTGCCGAGTTCGACCGTCGCGAAGGCATTGATCTGGCCGTTGGAGACGTTGCGCAGCACATAGAGCTTCTCGGTGGCCTCGACCGTGAAGCAATGCACCGTGCGGTCGGTCGGCGGGCCATAGTAATAGCAGACCTGATCCTCCTTGGTGATCCAGCAGGCGTCCTTGTTGGGCTGCCAGCCATTATGGCCGAGCGCGCGGCCATCCGTGTCATGATATTCGGTGAAGAAGCCGCCATTGGTATAGCGGCCGCTGACCGTGTTGCCCTCAAAAGCACGCTTGATCGCCTCGCCGCTCAAGCGCTCGGCGGCGAAGGCGGGTGATACCAGCGTCAGTGATGCCAGCGCCAGCTTTGCCAGCGCCAGGACGACAATCGCGCGCATTCAGGCCTTCCAACTCGGGCGAGCCGAGATTTCGGCGTGCCAACGGCGGATATGGACAAAATCCTCGGGCAGCGAAATACGCGAGGGCTTCATGAAATCGATCGCGATGCCGGCCGTGATATCCGCCACGGTCAGGTTTTCACCGCAGACGAAGCGGTTGCCGGCGAGCTGGAGCTCGAGGATCCAGAGATGGTCCTCGATCTGCTCGCGATTGGCCTCGGCCCATTCGGGAACCTGCTCCTCCAGCTCCGCCATCGAGGGGTGGCTGTGGCGGAAGACGGCGGAGACGCTGCTGAACAGGCCGAGCTCGACCCGGCGATTCCACATCTCGGTCAGCGCCTGCTGCTTCGGATCGACCCCGAACAGCGGCGGCTGCGGATGGAGGCTCTCGACATAGCGGCAGATCGCAATGGTCTCGGCAAGCGCAGTGCCGTCGTCGAGCACGAGCACCGGCAGCCGCTGCAGCGGGTTGATGCGCGTGAAGCTTTCGCTCCTGTGCTCCTTCCTCGCGATATCCACCGGCACGAGCTCGGGCAGAGGCACGCCCTTCTCGGCGAAGAAGATCCGCACCCGCCGTGGATTGGGCGCCCGCCCGCCATCATAGAGCTTCATCGAAGACCTCTCCCTTTTGCGGGCAGACCCGACCATGACGAGGCCTTGGCGGTCAACAGGATGACGCCATTTCATGATCGATGTTTGGCGATGATGACCGCAAATGACGCGCGAAGACGACCCTCGGCTAAGTCGCCATCATTCAGGCCGTCATTGCGAGCGCAGCGAAGCAATCCAGGAGGGCTCGCTCTGTGGCCTGGATTGCTTCGTCGCTGCGCTTCTCGCAATGACGGGTGGTTCAGGCTCCCCCTACCGGCCGGCCGAGCGGTGACGGATCGCGCGCTCCAGCGACAGGAGCCCGCTATTCGCCAGCACCGCGAAGAGCGCCAGGAACAGGCCGATCGCCATGATCGTGTCGAGATCGCCCAGGCCCATCGCGTTGACGGCGGTGAAGCCCAGGCCCCGTTTTGACGCGAACATCTCGCCGATCAGGACGCCGAGCAGGCTCAGCGAGAAACCAATGCGGATGCCGGCGACGAGTTCAGGGATGATCGCCGGCAGAACGACGGACCGCACCGCCTCGAACGCGCTGAGCCGCATCACCTTGGCCGTGCGCAGATAGACCGGCTTCAATTGGGTGATGGCGTTGCGCGTCAGGAGCGTGATCGGCACGAGCCCGTGCATGATGCCGAAGGCGACCTTCGCCGGCATTCCGAGCCCGAAGATCAGCAGGACCAGCGGATAAAGCGTCACCTTCGGCAGCGAGTAGAACGTCACCAGGATCGGCTCCATCACCTCGCCGACCGGCCGCAGCAAGGCAAGCACGACGCCAAGCCCGATGCCGAGCACGATCGACAACGCCAGCGCCCAGGCGAAGGCCGTGCCGGTCTCGGCGACGTCGAGCCAGAAGCGGCCGCTCCCCATCAAGACGACGAGCCGCGCCAAGGTCGCGGCGGGCGAACTGATCGCGCCCGATGCGGTGGCGAGGTGCAGCCCCTGCCAGCACAGGATCAGGACCAGGGCCAGCACGATCGGCGGCACGATGTTTCGCAAGGCTTCGCCTGGCAGGGTTTGGCTCGGCATGGCTTTGCTCGGCAAGGTTTTGCTCGACATCGCTTTGCTCGACATCTTGGACCTCAGCGGCGCAGGCGCGATTGCAGGCGGCGGTCCAGCCGGTCGAGCGTCATGTTGACGAGCGTGACCGCGATCACGATCAGCAGCATCAGCCCGTACATCTGCCGGTTTTCGAAATTATTGTAGGCATAGGCGATGGCGTAGCCGAGCCCGTCGCCCGACAGGATGAACTCCGAGGCGATGACGCCGATGAAGGAGTAGGCCACGCTCAGCCGCGCCCCGGTGAAGAAATACGGCGCCGCCGCCGGCAGCTGGATCATCAGCGCGGTCTTGACCGGCGACAGCCGCATGATCTTGGCAGTGCGCAGCAGCACGGTCGGAATCCGGTCGAGGCCGTTCATCGTGGCGGTGATCATCGCCACGATCGAGAGCAGCACGGCGATGGCGATGATGGCGGCGCTGTTGACGCCGAACAGCACGATGAAGACCGGGTAGAAGATGAAGGTCGGGACGGCGTAGTAGCTCGCGAGATAGGGCTCGACCGCGCGCCGCAGGAAATCGCTGGCATGGATCGCGACGCCCAGCACGAACCCCGCTGCAATCGAGATCACGACCGAGATCATCACATTGGTCAGGGTCAGGGCGATCGCGCGGTTGAACTCGCCCGACCACAGGATGTCGCGGAGGCTGCCGACCATCTCGCTGGGCGGGATGATCACGGTCCTGGCGACCCAGCCCAAGGCGCAGGCCAGCTCCAGCGCCAATACGCAGGCCAGCACGACGGCCAGGGTGACGAGCGCACGATATCTCATCGCGGCCCTGCCCCTTGAGTCTGCATGTGCTTCATCGTCTCAGTACGCAGCTTCTCCCAGATTCGGCCGGTCATCTCACCGAAGCGCGGATCGGCGACGATCCGGCTGTCGCGGTCGCTGGGCCAGCCGGTCTCGATGACGTCGATGAACAGGCCCGGCCGCGCCGACATCACCCCGACGCGGTCGGCCAGCATCGCGGCCTCGTCGAGCGAATGCGTGATCAGCAGCACGGTCGCCCTGGTCTCGCGCCAGAGCCGCAGCAATTCGTCGCCCATGATCAGCCGGGTCTGCTGGTCGAGCGCGCCGAATGGCTCGTCGAGCAGGATCAGCCGCGGCTGCAGCACGAGCGTGCGTGCGATGCAGACGCGCTGCCGCATCCCGCCCGAGAGCTGCGCCGGATAAGACTGCCGGAAATCACGCAGGCCCATGAAGCCGACGGCATAATCGACGCGGCGGTCGATCTCGGCCTGGTCGATTCCGGCCCGCTTCAGGCCGAAGGCGACATTGGCCTCGACCGTCAGCCAGGGAAACGAGGCATCCTCCTGGAAGACGACGCCGATGCCGTCGGGCACGCCGGTGATCGGCTTGCCCTCGAAGCTCGCCGTGCCTTCGCTGGGCGGGTTCAGCCCCGCCAGCACGTCGAGCAGCGTCGATTTTCCGCAGCCCGACGGGCCGACGACCGAGAAGAACTCGCCCTGCCGGAGGTCGAGATCGATCGGCCCCAGCGCATGCAGCGTCTTAGCCCCGCCGGGGAAGCGGTAATGGCGCGTCACGCCCTTGAGGCTCGCGGCCGGCGGCTCCGCTGCTTTCGGCGCGCCGCGTGACGCCATGGCCAAGACCGTCATTGGTCGGCCTTGAGATCGGCCGGCAGGAAGGAGCGGTCGATCAGCGCCCCCCAATCCGGCAAGGCGGAGATTTCGCCGACGAGCTTGAGGCCCTCGCCGATCCGGTTCAGCTCGGCCATGCTGAAGGCGCCCTCGCTCCACATCTGCGGCTCGATCATGTTCAGCATCGCGACCTTGGCCAGGCCCGGGTCCATGTTGAACTGCTTGGCGACCATGTCGGAGGCGGCTTCCGGCGCGCGGTAGATCGCCTGCACGCCCATGCGGCGGCCGGCGATCAGGGCCTTGAGCTGCTCGGGCTTGGCCTTGGCGAAGTCGCGGGTGGTGATGCCGACCGAGGTCGTCATCGCCGGCAGCAGGCCCTTAGCCGCGATCACCGTGCGGTAGCGGTCCTTGCGCAGGATCGACAGCGGCTCGATCAGGACGGCGGCGGAGACTGCTCCCTGCTCCAGCATGGTCAGCCCCTGCGTATAGCCGCCCGACGCGATGCGCTGGATCTTCGAGGCGTCGATGCCCTTCGCCGCCAGCTCCATCAGGAAGACCATTTCGGAGGTCGATTTCGGCGAGGTGATCGCGACCTTCTTGCCGACGAGGTCCTCGAGGCTCTTGATCTCCGAATTCGGCATCGTCACGAGGCTGGCCTCGGCGACCGTGCGGGTGCCGGAATGGATCAGCACGACCGGCAGCCCCTGCCTGGCGGCGGCAAGGGCAGCAGCCGTGGCGACCTCGCCATAGGGCACCTCGCTCGCCAGGATGTTGCGAACGCTCGTGCCGCCGCCGCCCGAGCCGACCACGCCGGTCACGTCGATGCCGGCCTTCTTGAAATCGCCCTGCTCGATTGCAACAGCCACCGGAGCGCCATAGAGGCTGGCGCCCCATTGCGTGATCGAGATTTCGACCGCGCCAGCCTTGCCCGACAGGATCGACGTCGCGGCGAAGGCGAGCGCCCCCACCAGGGATCGAGCGCTGCTGCGTGTCCTGAAAGCCATACGATCTCTCCCGAAAATCGCCGCCCGTGCCCCGAAGCGGAGGACGCAGCCGCAGTTGGATAGACAATGCTCGTGGTCAGCAAGGTCGAGCTGTGGTCAGACCGTCTCGAAAACCTCGCTCAGCGTGATGCCCGATCGTCTCGACGACAATTCGACGGCCGCGTCCAGATCGGCCGCTCCCGTTGCGTGAATGGTGTAGAGCGCCCCGCCGGCCGCGACGTGCTGTCCGACCGATGTCGCAAGATCAATGCCTGCCGCCTTGACCGCCGGCGCGCCAGCGCTGCGCGCGACACCGGCCAGTTGCCAGCCGTCGATGGCGGCGACGCGGCCCGCCTGCGCCGCCCGCACGACATGGGTCAGGGGTCCAGGCTCGATCCGGGCGGTGCGGCCCTGCGCCGCCACGATGCTGTCGAAGCGGTCGCGCGCCGCGCCCGACGCCAGCAGCGCCTCGGCCCGCGCCCGTCCGCGGGTGGCATCGCCGATTGCGGGATCGAAGGACAGGATTTCCGCGGCGAAGGTCAGGGCTTTTTCGCGCAGATCACTGGGCGCCGCCGGGTCGCAATCCAGCACCAGGCCGACATCGCGCAACTCCAGAGCGGGCCCGATGCCGCGGCCAATCGCACTGCTGCCGTCGGTCGCCAGCGCGCGCACGGTGAGGCCGAGCCCGGCGCCGACCAGCTCGAAGACGCGGCAGAGTTCGCGGGCATCAGCCAGGGTCTTCAGCTTGGCGTTGGGGCCGTAGGGACAATCGACCGCGACATGGGTCGATCCCGCGGTCCATTTCTTCGACATGATCGAGGCGACCGACCAGCGGTTGCTGTCGAGGCCGAGCGGCCGCGTGATCGCATTGACCACGTCGTCGAGCGCGGAATGGTTGAGCCGGCCGTTCCAGGCGATGCAGGCGCCGGTCTGGCGCACGACGCGGGCGACATCGGCGGCCGTCAGGTCGACCCGGCAGGCGGCTTCCATCGCATCGGCCGTGCCCGATGCCGAGGTGATGGCGCGCGACGAGGTTTTCGGCATCAATAGCCCGTGGGCGGCGACGATCGGAACCACGATCAGGGTGATGCGGCTGCCGGGAATGCCGCCGAGCGAATGCTTGTCGACGACGATCGGCGCGTCCCAGGCGATCCTGGCCATGAAGCGGCAGCGCGCCTGGGCGACGGCGACGACCTCGACATCGTCGAGGTTCTGGATCGTCTTGACCAGGAAGGCCGAGACCTCGCTCTCGGGATAGCGATCCTCGACGATGTCGCGGAACAGCGTCTCGTATTCATCGGCGCAGAGGCGCCCGCCATCGATCTTGCGGCAGAGCAGCGCGCGGCTGCCGGGCGTCGGCGTGCGCCTGATCGACACCCTATGGCCGTCGGGCAGCGCGAGCGTATCGAAGGCCTCGGCCGACAGGCCGATCTCGTCATCGCCGAGAAATGCACCCGGCTCGACCAAGCTGACCGCGGCGCGCACGCTGCGCCCGGCGGCCATGAGCTCGATGCGCCCGCTGCCGGCATAGGTCGCGGCCGGCACCGCGCTGCTGTCCAGCGGCAGGAACGCCATATTCGTGCGGCCCGCATGGATCGGCATGCGGCGCAGCGCCATGCGCGCGGCGGCGCTCTCGATCGCCGCGACAAGCTGCGCGATCCCGGCCTCGACAGTCCCGTCATTGGCGACCGTCAGGAGCTCGATCCCATCCGGCAGCGGATCGGGGCTGCGGTCGAGGCGTTGGTCGATCTCGGCTGCGCTCTCGCGGCCACGCGCCAGGATGCGCTCGCGCAGCCTTGCGCGTGGCGCCGTGATCTCGATGACGACGAGGCGCGGCACGACGTCGATCAGCCCCGCCAAGGCCCCGCGCGAGCCATTGGCGACGACATGGCGCCCGGCCGCCAGCTCGGCGCGCAGCTCGATCGGCAGCCCATAGCTCAGCCCATGCGCCTGCCAGCGGTGCAGGAAGCCGCCGGCCGCGGCACGGCGCTCGAACTCTGCGGGAGAGACGGGCTCGTGATCCTCGCCCGGCCCTTCCACGCGCGTGATGACCCGCCGGCAGGCGACATAGCGGCCGGACGCCGCAAGAGCTGGCGCCGCAAGACCCGATGGCGCAAGAGTGGCCATCGCGCCGGCGATCAGCGTGTCCTTCCCGACACCGCTCGCACCAACAATGACGAAGAGAATGCCGGGTTTCATCGGGTTTCGTCCGCCTGCCTCGTCAGCGCGGCTCGTCGAGGCCGATATCGACCGCCGGCGCCGATTGCAGCGGCCGGCTCGTCGAGACGTAGTCGACGCCGGTCTCGGCGATCGCGGCGATCGTATCGAGCCTGATCCCGCCCGAGGCCTCCAGCGCCGCCCGGCCGTCGACCAAGAGAACGGCTTCGCGCATCGCCGGGATCGCCATGTTGTCGAGCATGATCACATCGGCGCCTGCCGCCAGCGCCTCGCGGACCTGCTCCAGCCGGTCGCATTCGACCTCGATCTTGGTCAGCGCCGGAACCTTCAGCTTCGCCCGGCGAACCGCCTCGGTGATGCTGCCGCAGACCGCGATATGGTTGTCCTTGAGCATCACGCCATTGTCGAGGCCGAGCCGGTGATTGAGCGCGCCGCCGCAGGCGGAGGCATGCTTCTCCAGCATCCGCAGGCCCGGCGTCGTTTTGCGGGTATCGAGCAGCCGCGCCTTGGTATGGGCGATGGCGGCGGCATATTTCGCAGTCTCTGTGGCGATGCCGGACAGGCGCTGGACGATGTTGAGCGCCACGCGCTCGGCGGTGAGCAGGGCCTGCGCCGGCCCGCTGACGATCATCAGCACCGCGCCCTTGTCGACGGCTTGTCCGTCCTCGACCTTCAATTCCACCTGGCAGGACGGCTCGTAGCGCGTGAAGACGGCCGCAGCGACCTCGATGCCGGCGACCGTGATCGGCTCGCGCGCATTCATGTGAAAGGTGGCGCGGGCCTTGGGATCGATCATCAGCTGGGCCGTCAGGTCGAAGAAGCCGATGTCCTCCGCCAGCCAGAGGTCGACCATGCGAAGTGCGGAGAAGCGGTCATACATGCGTCTTGCCTCACGATGCTGCGAACGGGTTGGATGCGGGGTTGCGGGTCAGAACATTTTCCTGAGAACGAAGATCGCCGCCGCCTGCTCGGCGGGATTGAGCTCCGCCAAAGTGCGGTGCGTGATGTCGCGCGCCCGGGGGATCATCTCCTCGAGCAGGGCCCGCCCCGCCGGCGTGATCGCGACCAGGACCTTGCGGGCGTCCTGGCGGTCCTTGTCGAGGGTGATGCAGCCGCGCGCGTGCAGGCGCTCGAGAATGCCGCGGATCGTGCCCTGGTCGATCGCGGTGGCGGCGATCAGATCCTTCTGGGAGGCCTGGCCCTGGCGCTCGAGGGCGCACAAGGTCGCGAACTGCACCGCAGTCATCTGCGGGTCGCCGATATGCTCCTGGAAGATCGCGAGATGCCGGTGATAAGCGCGGCGCAGCAGGTAGCCGATCTGCTCGGTGACGTCGTAAGGCTCAGGCAGCGTCGCGCGGGCGGCGCTCTCGGCGGCGTCCCGTGCCGGTCCCGACTGTCCTGACGCGAGCATGCGAGTCCTTCCGCTGGGGAGACACAGGTGCTTTTGAGAGACGTGAGTGCTGGTGAGGTGCGAGCGCTTTTGAAATCTTCGATTTATAGAGTGCACACTATTCCAGAATGAGCGTCAATAGTGCTTTTCAGCTGAGACGCTGCCGCTTACGGCAAAAATCATCCAAAAAATGGGCAGCGTGAACCAAGATGGTAATTCCGCGCCGCAGGCTGTCGACCAGAAAGAAGAGTGTACCCTATTTATAGGGTGGAACTCGCCTCTCGACGTCGTCTCCTACCGCGGATGTTCCCGCCGCCAGGTCTCGGGCCGCTCGAAGTCGAGCGCCCAGAGCCCGCGCCCGGCCGCCCTCGCCTGCTCTTCCTCGTTGCGATAGCCGCCATAGGCGACCGCCTGGCCCTGCCGCACCAGTTCGGCATTGATGTCGATCTCGCCGACGCGGCAATGGGCGAGGCCGCGGCCATAGCGATCGAGCTTGCTGATCTCGCAGGTGACGAGGCCACGCTCCAGCAAATCCGCCAAGGCGCGGCGCGCGCTGCGTCCGCAATCGACCGGCCTGCCCGCCTTGGTCATGCAGCTCTGGCGATATTCGGGCGCATCCAGCCCTTCCAGGCGCAATTCCTCGCCGTTCAGCCGCAGCGAATCGCCATCGATCGCCTGCGCCGCGCCGGTCAGCATGCGCGCAGGCCCGAGCCGATATTGCAGCACGGCGCCCGCTATCGCCAATAAACCAAGGATTCCAAGGGCGACCACGAGATCGACCAGCCGGCTGACGCGCCGCCAGCCGAAGGGGCCTGACCTGAAACGACCGAATCCGAAGCGCGCCATCAGGAAGAGCTTAACGATTTACCGACCATGATGGCGAGCCGGCGGTGCATCCTGCGCTGCCGGGCGAGGAAATTTTTGCTTCGATCATGGCGGAAGTCACGGCTGAACAGGTGCAACGCGGGCGTGGGCCCGACCCGAACGCATTGGCGCGCCGCAAGCTCGTCACGCGCGAGGTCAAATCCGTTCGCGAGCGACTGACCTCATCGACCGGACTCGAGCGCGCCTTCGACTACGAATTGCTGCGGCTATTCGCGCAATACCGCATGAACGGCACGGTCGGCACGCTGGTGCTGGCGCTTTGCATCGCGGCTGCGGCCTGCCTGTGGACACCGATCTCCAGGGTCGCGCCCTGGGTCGGCGCCGTCATCCTCAGCTCGCTGGTCATCGTGATCCTGTGTCGGCGTTTCCTGGCGCAGGAGACCGGCGATGTCCGGATCCGGCTGTGGCGCCGACTCTTTGCCCTGGCGGAAGGGGTCCATGGCTTCACCTGGTCCCTGATCCTGTTGCTGTTCGCGCAGAGCAGCGCGCCGGGCGCCAAGGTCTTCGTCACCACGACCCTGCTGATCGTCAGCGCGCTGACCGTGATGCTGTCGGCCTCGATCCCGATCGCCGTCTATGCCGGATTGCTTCCCATCACCGTCGGCATCGGCCTGTTCTTCTGGGGCCGCAGCGATATCGACAGCGTGACGATGGCGCTGATGGCGGCTTCCGCCCAGTTCTTCTTCATCTTCCTGGCCAACCGGCTCTATGCCAGCTCGGTCTCGACCATCGAATTCCGCGCCGAAAAGGACGCGCTGATCGCGGAGCTGGAAACCGCGACCGCCAATTCCGACGAGGCCAGGCGCAAGGCGGAGGAAGCCAACCTCGCCAAATCGCGCTTCCTGGCCACGATGAGCCATGAGTTGCGCACGCCGCTCAACGCGATCCTGGGCTTCTCGGAGGTGATGAAGAACGAGGTTTTCGGCGGGCACGCCAACGCCGCCTACAAGGAATATTCCGCCGACATCCACGGCTCGGGCCAGCATCTGCTCGAGCTGATCAACGAGATCCTCGATCTCTCGCGCATCGAGGCCGGCAAATACGAGCTGAACGAGGAAGCGCTCTCGCTCGCCGCCATCGCCGATGATTGCCGCCACATGCTGAACCTGCGCGCCAAGGCCAAGGGCCAGACGATCCGTGAGGCGATCGAGCCGCATCTGCCCAAGGTCTGGGCCGATGAGCGGGCGATCCGGCAGGTGGTGCTGAACATTCTCTCCAACGCGATCAAGTTCACCCCGCAGGGCGGCGAGATCTCAATCAAGGTCGGCTGGACCGCCAATGGCGGGCAATATGTCTCGATCACCGATACCGGACCGGGCATCCCGGAGGATGAAATCCCGATCGTGCTGCAGACCTTCGGGCGCGGCTCGCTGGCGATCAAGACGGCCGAGCAAGGGTCAGGCCTCGGCCTGCCGATCGTGAAGGGGCTGATCGACCTGCATAGCGGCGGCTTCCATCTGAAATCGAAGCCGCGCGCCGGGACCGAAGTGACGATCACGCTCCCGGCCGAGCGGGTGATGGATACGCTGGCGGCTCTGCCGGAACCGACGACGCGGGCGGCTTGAAGAGGCTGCCCTGAACAACACAGCGAAGCAGCGGTGAGGTCACGGCCAAAGCGTCAAACGGCCGACACCTCACCCTGCCCTCTCCTTACAAGAGAGGGTTCCCCGCGCTTGCACGTGCGCACTTTCCCTTCTCCCCCGGCGGGAGAAGGTGGCTCGGCGAAGCCGAGACGGATGAGGGGGCGCTGTGAGCTCACCGTCTGGCCTGAAACGCCGCCAACCGGAAAGGGCACGGAGCCCCCTCATCCAGCGCTGCGCGCCACCTTCTCCCGCCAGGGGAGAAGGGAAGAGCGAGCGCCTCTGGATTGCTTCGCGGAGCCTGTACTCGGGCTTGCCGAAGGCAAGACCCGGGGGCTGCGCCCGGAATGACGCAGCGGAGGTGGTCAGGACAGGGCCATTGAAATCTTTGGCTTCATCTCGGGCCAGCCTCTGAAGAGGCGAATGGCGAGAGTGCTGCCTCTCGCTCCTCCCCCCTTCAATCCACGACCCGGACCGCGCCCTTGGCGGCGCTCGTCGTCATCGCGGCATAGGCCTTGAGCGCGGTCGTGATCTTGCGCTTGCGCGGCGCGGCGGGCTTCCAGGCGTCCTTGCCCCTGGCCTCCATCGCGGCGCGCCGGCGCGCCAGCTCCTCCTGCGAGACCTGCAGGCTGATGCCGCGATTCGGGATATCGATGGCGATGATGTCGCCGTTCTCGACAAGACCGATCGCGCCGCCCTCGGCGGCTTCAGGCGAGACATGGCCGATCGAGAGGCCGGACGAGCCGCCCGAGAAGCGCCCATCGGTGACCAGCGCGCAGGCCTTGCCGAGCCCCTTCGATTTCAGATAGCTCGTCGGATAGAGCATTTCCTGCATGCCCGGTCCGCCGCGCGGCCCCTCATAGCGAATGACGACGACGTCGCCCTCCTTGACCTTGCGGTTGAGGATGCCCTCGACGGCCGCGTCCTGGCTCTCGAAGATCACCGCCGGCCCGGAGAAGCTCAGGATCGAGGCGTCGACGCCGGCCGTCTTCACGATGCAACCGTCGAGCGCGATGTTCCCGGACAGCACGGCAAGCCCGCCATCCCTGGAATGGGCATGGTCCTTGTCGCGGATGACGCCACCGGCGCGATCGAGATCGAGTTCCTCGAAGCGGCGCTCCTGGCTGAAGGCGACCTGGGTCGGCACGCCGCCCGGCGCCGCGCTGTAAAATGAGCGCACCGCCTCGCTCTGTGTGCGCGTGATGTCCCAGCGCGACAGGGCCTCGGCCATCGTCGCCGCATGGACCGTCGGCAGCGAGGTGTCGATCAGCCCGGCGCGCTCGAGCTCGCCGAGGATCGCCATGATGCCGCCAGCGCGGTGGACATCCTCCATATGGACGTTGGCCACGGAGGGCGCGACCTTGCACAGCACGGGCACGCGCCGCGACAGCCGGTCGATATCGGCCATGGTGAAGGCGATCTCGGCCTCATGGGCGGCGGCGAGCAGATGCAGCACCGTATTGGTCGAGCCGCCCATGGCGATGTCGAGCGTCATCGCGTTCTCGAAGGCCTTGAAGCTCGCGACATTGCGCGGCAGCACGGAGCTGTCGTCCTGCTCGTACCAGCGCCGGGCGATGTCGACGATCAGGTGCCCGGCCTCGACGAAGAGGCGCTTGCGGTCGGCATGGGTCGCCAGCACCGAGCCATTGCCCGGCAGCGCCAGCCCCAGCGCCTCGGTCAGGCAGTTCATCGAATTGGCGGTGAACATGCCCGAGCAGGAGCCGCAGGTCGGGCAGGCGGAGCGCTCGATCACATCGACTTCGCTGTCGGAATATTTGCTATCGGCGGCGGCCACCATCGCATCGACGAGGTCGACCTTCTTGAGCACGCCCTCGGCGATGTATTTGCCCGCTTCCATCGGCCCGCCGGAGACGAAGACGGCGGGGATGTTGAGCCGCATCGCCGCCATCAGCATGCCGGGCGTGATCTTGTCGCAATTCGAGATGCAGACCATGGCGTCGGCGCAATGGGCGTTGACCATGTACTCGACGCTGTCGGCGATGATCTCGCGCGAGGGCAGGCTGTAGAGCATGCCGTCATGGCCCATCGCGATGCCGTCATCGACCGCGATGGTGTTGAACTCCTTGGCGACACCGCCGGCCTTTTCGATCTCTCGGGCGACGAGCTGGCCGAGATCCTTGAGATGGACATGGCCCGGCACGAACTGGGTGAAGGAGTTGACCACGGCGATGATCGGCTTGCCGAAATCGCTGTCCTTCATGCCGGTGGCGCGCCAGAGGCCGCGCGCGCCGGCCATGTTGCGGCCCTTGGTGGTGGTGTCTGATCTCAGCTTCGGCATGATTCACCCTCTCCGCCCGGGAGACTGGACGTCAAAATATCGCCGGCACGCTAATCGCTGTGCTGCCTCCCTCAAAATTGAATTCCTCGATTTCCAAGATCGGCATTGCCGATCATAGGTGGCTGGAGACGGCCCGCCGGAGTTGGCATAACGGGCTAGGCCGGCGGTTTCGACGGCAGGCGCGTCGGGAAGACACCGCATGATCCGCAACATCGACATCGACCTGATGCGCTGCCTGGTGACCATCGCCGAAAAGGGCAGTTTTACGCGCGCCGCGGCAGCGCTGTTCCGCAGCCAGTCGACGATCAGCTCGCAGGTGCGTCGGCTGGAGGAGCTGGTCGGCCACACCTTGCTGCAGCGCTCGCCCCATGAGGTGGCGCTGACGCGCGCCGGCGAGGATTTCCTGGGCTATGCGCGCCGCATCGTGGCCTTGCATGACGAGGCGCTCGACGTCGCCGATGCGCAGAGCGTGAGCGGGCCGGTGCGGCTGGCGGTGATGGACGACTATGCCACGATCGTGCTGCCGGAGACGCTCGCCCGCTTCGTGCGCTCCCATCCCGATGTCGAGCTCGAGGTCACGACCGGCTTCACTCGCGATCTGCTGACCAGGCTCGGCGAAGAGTTCGACCTCGTGCTCACCACCCAGAAGCAGGGCGACGGGCGCGGCGAGGTGCTGCGCAGCGAACGGACGCTCTGGGCCTGCTCCGACCGGCATGGCCTGTCACTGGAGGAGCCCCTCAAGCTGGCTCTGCTCAGCGCCCCCAACATGTACCGGGAATGGGGGCTTGCCGCCTTGAACGCGGCGGGGCTGAGCTGGCGCATCCTGTTCAGCAGCTCCAGCATCGGCGCGGTCGAGGCCATGGCGGCCTCGGGCGCCGCCGTGACCATCGTCAAGGCCGGCACGGCGCGGCCGGGCCTGCGCTTGCTCGACGCGAACGACGGCCTGCCGGCCCTGCCGGCCTCCGAAATAGCGCTGCACATGGCGCCTGGCCGCGCCAGCCCCGCCATGCGAGCGCTACGCGACTTCCTGCGGCAGGCGCTGACGCAAGGCGGCGACGAGAGCGGCCAGGGCGAAGCCTGACGAGGCTCAGGCCTCCGCCGTCCTCTTCCCCGCCACACCAGCCTGGGCGAAGGTCGCCATGCCGGAATGGATTGCGGCCGCGGCCTTGACCAGCGAGGCGGCGAGCGCCGCCCCCGTGCCCTCGCCCAGCCGCATGTCGAGCGCCAGCAGCGGCTGCTTGCCGAGCCGGGCCAGGACCTGCGCATGCGCGCCCTCGGCCGAGAGATGGCCGGCGAGGCAATGGTCGATCGATGACGGCTCCAGCGCGTGCAGGATCGCGGCGGCGGCGGTGACGACATAGCCGTCGAGAATGACCGGGATGCGCTGCGAGCGCGCGGCGATGATGGCGCCGCAGATCGCCGCGATCTCGCGCCCGCCGAAGCGGCGCAGGACCTCGAGCGGGTCGCCGAGATGGGCTGCGTGCAGGGCAAGCCCCGTCTCGACGGCGGCGACCTTGCGCTTCAGACCGGCGTCGTCGACGCCGGTGCCGCGGCCGCACCAGATCGCGGCATCGCCGCCATAGAGCGCGGCATAGATCGCGGCTGCCGAGGTGGTGTTGCCGATGCCCATCTCGCCGAGGCAAAGCAGATCGGCCCCGCCCGCGAGCGCCTCCATGCCGAAGGCCATGGTGGCGACGCAGGCGCGCTCGTCGAGCGCATCGCCTTGCGTGAAATCGCCGGTCGGCAGGTCGAGCGCGAGGTCGAAGACCTTGAAGCCGATATCGAAGGCCGCGCAGATCTGGTTGATCGCCGCGCCGCCGGCGGCGAAATTCTCCAGCATCTGGCGCGTCACCGCCTGCGGAAAGGCGGAGACGCCTTGCGCCACCACGCCATGATTTCCGGCGAAGACGCAGACCAGCGGCCGGTCGACGCGCGGGATCGGCTTGGCCTGCCAGGCGGCGAGCCATTCGGCGATCTCCTCCATGCGGCCGAGGCTGCCAGCGGGCTTGGTCAGCTCCTTGTCGCGGGCACGCACCGCATTGGCCGCGGCCATGTCGGGGCCGGGCATGGCGGCGATGAGCTCTCGGATATCGTCGAAGGGCAAGCCGGAAGCGGGCATGGGCGTCTCGTCGGGCGATGCGGAGATGGGCGCCGGGCGCTTCGCCATGGCGGCCGGCTCGCCGCTGCTGCTATAGGCTCGGACGCATGAAGACAATCGAGGACAACGAGACGGCATGAGCGAGACGCAGGCCGAGAGCGCAAACACCCGGCAAGGCGAGCCGTCATCTCAGGACAAGCTGACTTGGCCGGGCTGGCTGGCGGCAACCGCGATCTGCGTGCGCTTCTATTCGCGGCTGCCGTTTCCGCGCCTGGCGCGCGAAGGTGACGTCCACGCCATGCCGGATTTCCGGCTGGTGCCGCGCGCCCTGCCGCTCGCCGCTCTCCTCATCGCGCTGCCCGCCGCGCTGCTCCTGCTGGGCGCGGGCCTTGCCGGCATCAACCCGACGCTTTCCGCCGCGCTCGCCATCACCGCGCTCGCGCTCACCACGGGAGCCTTCCATGAGGACGGTCTCGCCGACGCCACTGATGGGCTGTTCGGCGGACATACCCCGGAGCGGCGCCTGGAGATCATGAAGGACAGCCGCGTCGGCACTTTTGGGGCGATGGCGCTGGGATTGTCGCTGCTGCTGCGGGTCACCGCGCTGGCCGCGATCCTGGCCGCGGCCGGCCCCTGGGCGGCGGCCGGCGCCGTCCTCATCGCCGCGCCCTGGTCGCGCACGGAGGGCATCTATCTGCTCGCGACCGAGAAACCGGCGCGCATGGAGGGGACGTCAGTGGCGGTCGGCCGGCCGACGGGACGCACCGCCCTGATCGCATTTTGCCTGTCGGCTGTCTTTGCGATCGCTCTCGACACCTTGCTCGCCTTGCCCCCCTTCGGCCTGGTACTCGGCTGGTTCCTCAGCTTCGGCACCGGGGCGGTCTTCAAGCGGCTCTGCCGCCGCCTGATCGGCGGGCAGACCGGCGATATCGTCGGCGCGATGCAGCAGCTCTCGGAAATCGCGATCTATCTCGGCTTCGCGCTGATGCTGGGTGCGGCCAAGCTGTGACCACCGCGTCGAGTCCCTGCATCAAGGTCTGCGTGATCGACCCCGCCAGCAAGCTCTGCCAGGGCTGCGGCCGGACGCTCCGGGAAATCGCGCAATGGGCCGGCATGAGCGAGGCGCAGCGGCTGGCGGTGATGGCGCTGCTGCCGGAACGCATGCGGGCGCAAGCCGATCGAAACTGAACATCCGCGACCCGTCATTGCGAGGAGCGAAGCGACGAAGCAATCCAGAGGACCGGGTAGGACGCCTCGCCCAGTCCCCTGGATTGCTTCGCTCCGCTCGCAATGACGGATGCGGTACCGAGCGGGCTTATTCCGGCCCTGCCGCCGTCGCAACGAGCGCTTCGCCCGCCAGCCGATAGAAGATCTTCTCCCGCTGCGCGACCGCGCCCAGGCTTTCATAGAAGCGCAGCAATTCAGGATTGGCGGCGTCCGCCGTCCAGTCGAGACGCTTATGGCCGCGCACTAAGGCGAGGTCGGCAAGGGCGCGCATCAGGGCGCGGCCGATGCCGGCTCCGCGCGCCTCACGCGCCACGTAAAGCTCCTTCAGGAAGAAGCCCGAGGTCAGGCCGGGGCCCGGATAGATCGCCGCGGCCGCGGCGAAGCCGAGCAGCGCCGCCCCGTCCCCAGCGATCAACAGCTCGACGCCGGCCGGCGGCGAGGCGATGCCGGCCAGGATCTGCGCCGGCTCCGGGCACGGCACACGGTAATGCCCCTGCATCTCGACCATCAGCGCCACCAGCGCCGGATGGTCGGCTTCCGTGAGAGGACGAATGCGGATTTGCCGGGTCTGAACAGCCATCATCCGCTCCCCTTCAGACAAGCAGCGACCAGAGGAAACGCGCGGCGATGACCAGCAGGAACAGCCCGAAGGCCACCTCCAGCTTGCGCTTCGAGAGCCTATGCGCCAGGCGCGCGCCGATCGGGGCCGTCCAGATCGAGGTCGGGATGAAGAGCAGGAAGCCGATGAAGGAGACATAGCCGAGCGAGAGCGGCGGCAGCACGTCCATCTTCGGCCAGCCGGCATAGATGAAGCCGAGCGCGCCGGGGATCGAGATCAGCACGCCCAGCCCCGAGGAGGTCGCGACGGCCTGGTGGATCGGGCGGCCATAGAAGGTCATGAACAGGCTCGATAATTGGCCGCCGCCAATGCCCATCAGGGCCGAGAGCACGCCGATGACGCCGCCATAGACCGTCATCAGCGGCCTGCCCGGCATCTCGGAGCCGAGCTGCCAGCGATCCGAAGCGAAGAGCAGGCGCATGGCGCTGGCGACCGCGACGACGACGAAGACGATCTTGAACAGATCAGGCGGCGCGAAGCGGGCGACATAGCTGCCGAGGAGGACGCCGAGCACGACCGGAACGGCCCAGATCCTGAGGATGTCGAGATCGACCAGCCCCTTGGCGCGATGGGCGTTGAAGGAGCGGATCGAGGTCGGGATGATGATGGCGAGCGAGGTGCCGACGCAAAGCGGCATGCGCACCTCTTCGGGCACGCCGATGACGCGGAAGACCTCGTAGAGCACGGGTACGATGACGGCGCCGCCGCCGACGCCGAAAAGGCCTGCGAGCACGCCGGTGAAGGCGCCTGCGACGACGAGCGAGACGGCGAGGAAGACGAGATCGCCGATCGGTATTCCAGCAAACATGGGATGAGCCCGGTGATTTCCAGGTGCATCCTGTGGGCGATTTCGCCTGCGACGGCAAGGCGCCTGCGGCAGAGCCGGCATGCCAGGACAGGAGCCGGGCAAGGAGTGGGGCAAGCAAGAGCCGGACCGTGGCGAGGCTCATCGCATGCGGTGGTGGCAAGGCAGCCCCGCTGCCATGAGGGCTCGACCGAGCGCAACAGCGCGGCCGATCCTGAGGCGGCACTGCTGCAACCCATCATCGGAAAGGATCAGAGACCACTCGGAGAGGCCGTGCAGCAGCCGGACTAAATCGTTTCAATCAATAAAAATTGAGGGAGGTTATGATGACAGACCCCTATGAAGCGACATCCCAGCAAGGCGCGCTTTCGCGGCGAGCCCTGATCAGGGCGACCGGCGCCGGCATGCTCGCCGCGGCAGCCGGCCCCGTTCTGGCGCAGACTGCAGCCAGCCCCGCCGCACCGCCCACCACCATCACCAATCCGCCGCGCGATTTCAGCCCGCGCGGCGCGCCTACGACCTATTTCTGGGACCCCGACATCATCGCGGTCGATCCCTCCTTCAACGGTCTGGCGCAGCCCAACAGCGCCATCAAGCGGCTCTGGACCGGCGGGCTCTGGGTCGAGGGGCCGGCCTGGAACGCGCAGGGGCAATACCTGGTCTGGAGCGACATCCCGCGCAACCGCCAGATGCGCTGGATCGAGGATGACGGGCATGTCAGCGTCTTCCGCGCGCCATCGGGCAACAGCAACGGCAACAGCTTCGATTTCCAGGGCCGGCAGCTCTCCTGCGAGCATCTCAACCGCCGCGTCGTGCGCTATGAGCTCGACGGCTCGGCGACCGTGCTCGCCGACGCTTTCCAGGGCAAGAAACTGAACTCGCCCAACGATATCGTCGCTCATCCAGACGGCAGCTACTGGTTCACCGATCCGCCCTATGGCGGCCAGCTCTATGAGGGTGCACCGGACGCGGCCGGCGGCCCGAGCAACGCCAATGGCAAGATCAATCCGCGGCTCGGCCAGCTGCCCGGCATCGGGCTGGCGAAGCGCGAATTGCCGACCAACACCTACCGGCTCGACCCGAGCGGGCGCCTCGACATCGTCGCCACCGAGCAGCAGGTGCCCGACCCCAACGGCCTCGCCTTCTCGCCCGATTTCAAGAAGCTCTACATCGCCTCGACCGGCAAGGGCCCGGGCGACACCGGGCCGGGCGGCAAGGGCGACATCCACGTCTTCGACGTCGGCGCCGACAACAAGCTCTCGAACCAGAAGCTCTTCGCCGATTGCATGATCGACGGCATCAATTGCGGGCCGGACGGCTTGCGCTGCGATGTCGAGGGCAATCTCTGGGCTTCGTCCAATGCCGGGCGCAATGTCGGTTATAACGGCGTCACGGTGTTCAACCCGGCCGGCAAGGTGATCGGCCGGATCAGGCTGCCTGAGGTCTGCGGCAACATCTGCTTCGGCGGCCCCAAGCGCAACCGGCTGTTCATGGCCGCGAGCCAGTCGATCTACGCGGTCTATCTTGCGACGCAGGGAGCCGGGCCGGGCTGAGCCGGCCTGACGGCACTTATGGAAGGAGCCCCGGGGCGTGTTGCTCCGGGGCTTCTGCGTCATTCCGGCAGCAAAGCAGACGTCCTTACGCGTCGAGGATCGGGGCGAAGCCGCCATGGATCAGGCGCTTGCCGTCGAAGGGCATCTCGCGCTGCATCCGCGGATCGGCCATGACCTTCTGCCAGCCGGCATCGCGGACCTGCTTTGAGGGCCATTCGATCCAGGAATAGACCACCTTCTCGTCGCCCGTCGCCTTCACCGCCCGCTTGAAATCGGTGAGCTTGCCGTCGGGGACATCCTCGCCCCAGCTGTCGACGACGCGAGCAGCGCCGTGTTCGCATAAAATCGCGCCATGATGCCTGGCGAAGTCGCGATAGGCCTCCTTGTTGCCGGTTGGAACCGCCGCGACCATGCCGTCGACATAAGCCATGCCGCCAAGGGCGCCCTGCTGGGCCAGCGAAGCGAAACCGCCATAGATCATGCGCTTGCCATCGAAGGGCATCGACGCGCCCATCTCCTTCATGCGCGGATCGCTCATCATCTTCTCATTTGCGGCGTTGGCGACGGCCTTGTCGGGAAATTCGAGCCAGGAGAAGACGACGACCTCGTCTGGTGTCGCCTGCACCGCGCCCTTGAAGTCGGTCAGCTTGCCGTCGGGGATGTCGTCGCCCCAGGCCTCGACGATGCGGGTCGCGCCGAACTCCCTGAAGATCGGGGCGGCATCAGCGGCATGCTTGCGATAGGCCTCCTTGTTCGCGGCCGGAACGGCGACGACGAATCCCTGCACATAGGTCATGGCTTCACTCCCATAGGTTCGAGGCGGGTTAGAGCAATTCCGATCTGATTGGATCGTTCAGTTGCGCGGGCTCAGCCGCAGCAGGCGCTCGCGGTCGCCGGCTCGGGGACTCCCTTCGCGGCGGGTTTGTTCTCGTAGCGATCATGATGGCGCATCCAGTCCATGATCGTCGTCTCGTTACGGCCCTTCGGCATCATGTCGAGAAAGTTGTTCGCACCGATCAGCAGGTCGCCGCCGCGCGCATAAGTCGAGTAGGTGTGGAAGATCTCGCCGGCCTCGTTGCGATAGAACACGCTGAAGCCCGGCATCTCGCCGCCCTCCCCGTCATGCGTCTCGTAATTGTACTCGTAGCGTCCCGCAGCGCGCTCGGCTGGGCTCGGCGAGACGTGGAAGTCGTAGTTGAAGTCGCAGCCCTCCGAGGAGACCCAGGCGAAATCCCAACCCATGCGCCGCTTGAAGGCCTGGAACTCGGCGAAGGGCGCGCGCGAGACCGCCACCAGGCTGACGTCATGATGCTTCAGATGGAGATTGGCGCCGTCGAAATGGTCGGCGAGGAAGGAGCAGCCCGGGCAGCCCTCGGTCCAGCCCGGCCCGAACATGAAATGATAGATCAGGAGCTGGCTGTTGGCGCCGAACAGATCGGCCAACGTCAGACGGCCACCCTGCCCCTCGAAGGCATAGTCCTTGTCGACCCTGACCCAGGGCAAGGCGCGCCGCTCGGCGCTGAGCGCGTCGCGCTGCCGGGTGAAGGCCTTTTCGCGGGCGAGATGCGCCTTGCGGGCTAGGAGCCATTCATCGCGGGATACGACTTGATGTTGCATCGTCTCGTCTCCTTTGTTGGTTTGGTTTTTTTGGTTGGGCCGGGCTTTTCGTCGACAGGGCTTTGCCCGGCCGGCTTCCTCCAAGCTGTTCCCGATCGCCTGCGCGGTCAGGCGAACAACGCCTCCAGCTTGACCATCGAGCCGGTCCAGCCATGGGTGTGGCCCTTGACCGCCTGCTCGTCGAAGAGCTGCTCATGCAGCAGCGTCAGGATGGTGATGTCGCCATCGGGCTTCAGCGTGACCGTGACGCGCGAGACGCGCTCGGGCGTCGTCACCCAGGACCAGCTGAAGACCAGCCGCTCATTCGCGACGACCTCGTGATAGGCGCCCGAAACCTGATGCCGCTCGCCGGTGTTTTCGAGCATCACGATGCGGTAGACGCCGCCCACGCGGACATCGAGCTCGGCCTCCAGCGTCTCGACGTTCTCCGGCCCGAACCAGCGCGTCAGCAGCTTGGGATCGGTCCAGGCCCGATAGACCTCGGCGGGGCTGGCATTCAAGCGCCGCTTCATCGTCAGGCTCGGAGTGGTCTTGGTCGGATTGATCTTGGTCGGAGTGGTCTTGGCTCGAGCGTCCATCGCATCGCCTCCCGGCGCGTTTCTTGTTTCAGGCGCGGCCCTCGTTGGGGCGTCGTCTTTCAGCGGTTCGCGTTCAGGTCTTCTCTCTTTCACGTCTTCTCTTGGCGCTGCGCGTTCAGCATCGCCTCCAGCGCATCGAGGCGCTGCGTCCAGAACCGTTGGTAGCGCGCGAGCCAGCCCATCGCCTCCTCCATCGGTTCCGCGTTGAGGCGGCACGACACCGTGCGCCCCTGCTTCGAGCGCGTGACCAGCCCGGCATCGGAGAGCACGTCGAGATGTTTCATGATCGCCGGCAGCGAGACCGGAAAGGGCCGCGCCAAGTCGCTGATCGAGAGCCCGTCCTCCCCCTCGAGACGCGCCAGCAGCGCCCGCCGCGTCGGATCGGACAGAGCGGAAAAGGTGCGGTCGAGCTGCGCCTCTTGAAACTTAACCATTGAGTTAAGTTTAGGGCGGCGACACGACGCCGTCAAGGCTCACGTCTCGCATGGGCAAGAAAGCCTGTAGGGAAGCCCAAGGTTTGCGACTGTTGAGCACAAGTGCAGCAAACTGCGCCAGCGCGCTGTCCGAGCGCAACGCGCGCAACGAAACGATCGACACCGCCTTCAAACGCATCGCCATTCGCGCGTCGCCCTTGGTCGCGTACGCGGCTGAGCCCATTCGGTCGGCAGCGTCCCGCGGAGGAACAAGCAGCGCCATTCGCCGTTCAAATTGCGGTCGTGTTCGCGGCTGCAAACTTGAAAGGCGATGATGACGAACGCGCCCCACGGCTCCATCGCAGCGTCGAGATCGACTCCAAATTCAACCTATCGCCTGCAGTTCCATAAAGGCTTTCCCTTCTCGGCCGGACGGGATCTCGCCGCCTATCTCGAGGAACTCGGGGTCAGCCATGTCTATTCCTCGCCTATCCTGACGGCGCGAGCCGGCTCGATCCATGGCTATGACGTCGTCGACTACGACGCGGTCAATCCAGAGCTCGGCGGCGAAGCGGACTTTCGTTCGATGGCGGAGGTTTTGCGCCGCCGGAACATCGGAATTATCCTCGACATCGTGCCAAACCACATGGCGGTCGGCGGCGCGGACAACAGGCTTTGGCTCGATCTGCTGAAGCATGGCCGCAACAGCGCCTATGCCTCCTGGTTCGACGTGGACTTCGATTGTCCTGATCCGGAACTGAACGGAAAGGTTCACGCACCCTTCCTGGGAACGCCGCTTCGCGAGGCGCTCGCGTCGAACGCGCTTTCACTTGTCGCCCATGGCAGCGGTTACGCCGTTGCCTACGGCGAGCATCTCTTCCCGATCCGCCCGGACGATGAGGAGGAGATCGCGAAAGCCGGGATTGCCGCCTATCGCGATGCCACCGTGCTGGGTGGCTTGATCCAGCGACAGAACTTCGTGCTCGACTGGTGGCGCAATGCAGGCGACCGGATCAACTGGCGCCGCTTCTTCGATATCACCCAGCTGGCCGCGGTACGGATGGAGGAGCCGGCGGCGTTCGCCGCGAAACATGCGGTTGCGCTGCGCCTCTATCGCGAAGGCCTGATCGACGGCCTGCGGATCGACCATGTCGATGGGCTCGCCGATCCCGCCGGCTATTGCCTTGAGCTGCGCAGGCAGTTGGATGATTTGCACCAGCAACGGCCGCAGGAGCTGAGCCATGAGCGCGCATGGCTGATCGTCGAGAAAATTCTCGCGCCGGGGGAGCCTATCCCGGCTGGCTGGGACGTGGACGGGTCGACCGGTTACGATTTCATGGACCAGGTGTCGGCCTTCCAGCACCAATGCGCCGCAGCTCCGGAATTGGCTGCGAACTGGGCGGCGATCAGCGGACGGCTGCGCGATTTTCACGGCGAGGAGGAAATCGCGCGCCACGAGATCCTGTCCCACAGCTTCGATGGGCAGCGCGAGCGGTTGGTCGACGCCCTGGAGGAAGCGGGCGCCGGACATCGCGCTGGCGAGGGCCTGACGCGCGCGGCTCTACGGAGAGCTGTCACCAGCCTCATAGCCCAATTGCGGGCCTATCGCAGCTATGCGACCGGTCGGGGTGACGGCGCAGCGGCTGGCCCGCCTTTCGAGGTCGCTCTGAAAGCGGCCCTGGCCTCACCCCTCAATGATCCTCCTGCCCTGCACTTGATCGCCTCCGTGCTTTCCGGCGAGGGCGTTGAAACCACGCGTCCTTCACGCATAAGGGCGATCCGCCGCTTCAATCAGCTGAGCGCGCCGCTTGCCGCAAAGGCTGTCGAAGACACGGCGTTTTATCGCTATGGGCGCCTCCTTTCACGCAACGACGTGGGCTTCGATGCCGGGCTTCTGGGGCTGCACGGCGATGCATTTCACGCGCTGATGCAGACACGTGCGGAAGTGACCCCGCATGCCATGTTGGCGACCGCGACGCACGACCACAAGCGCGGTGAGGATGTTCGCGCGCGTCTGGCGGTGGTCAGTGAAATCCCGCGAGAGTGGATCGCTGCTTCACAACGGTGGAGCGAGCTGAACGCGCCAATTCGTCCGGCAGAATTGGATCCGGGCGACGAGTACATGGTCTACCAAATGCTCATTGGCGCCTGGCCGCTGAACCTGACGGTCGGAGATGCCGGGGGGTTAGCGGAGTTTGCGGAGCGGTTGGTGGCGTGGTCGCGCAAAGCCCTGCGCGAAGCCAAGCTTCGCTCTGGCTGGGCCGCGCCCGATCGGACCTATGAAGCAAGCGCAGCTGACTTCATCTCAACCGCATTGACGCCATCGCGCAGCGCGGCGTTCTTGTCCGATGTCGAGGCTTTCGTCGAACGTGTCGCGCGCCCAGGCGCTCTGAACGGGCTGGTCCAGCTGGCACTGAGGGCGACCGTGCCGGGCGTCCCCGACACCTATCAGGGGACGGAGTTTTGGGATTTCAGCCTCGTCGATCCAGATAATCGCCGGCCGGTGGATTTCGCGGCCAGACGGATCGCATTGTCGCAGCATCTCACGCTTGATCTTCTGGCCGAGACCTGGCGCGACGGGAGGATCAAGCAGGCCGTGCTGCGCAAGCTGCTCGCCTTTCGCAAGGCCGAGCCCGAGCTATTTTCAAACGGGGGCTATGACCCGCTGAGAGTCCATGGAGCGCGGGCTGAAAGCACGATCGCCTTCATGCGCCGGCATCGAGACAAGGCCGTGTTGGTCGTCGCAGCACGGGCCTGCTCACAAGGCGTGAGTGCGTCTGACCGACTTGTCCCCGATCCGGGCTGGTGGGGAGATACCCACATCGCCTTGCCGACGATGCCGTCGCATTCTCGCGCTGTCCTGGGGCCCGAGATTGCATTTGGCGATCGCCTCGCTTTGCAGGAAGTCTTGCCCGTCGTGCCAGTCGGCGTCTGGGCCTTGCGATACAGCTAAAGCATTTTCGAGCGGAGTGGACACCGGCTCGCGTGAAGACAACGCGTTGAAACAAGGAGCTCGAGCCTTTCCGCGGCTCGAGGAAGCGCAGGAATGCTCTGGAACTCAGCTTTCGGCTCTTCGCGGCGGACCAAGGTGAGCCAGCCGACGACGGACGTCCTCGTCATCCAGCAAGGCTGCGGCGTCACCTTGAAGCCGGTGGCGCCAGTTCGGCTTTTCAGTTGTGGTGCCGGGGACGTTTGGCTGGGCGTCGATACCCAGCGCATCCTCGATGGACAGCAATTTGAGGGTGCATGGCGTCTTGGCGACAAAGCGTATCGCGGCGTCGACGACGCTTGAGGGGTTCTCCGGCGCAGGGCGTTCGCCATCGACAAGGGCGGCATTGTTGAATGCGCCCCACATAACTCCCCTATCCCACGCACGTATGCCCTGGTGGTCGACGCCGTCGTCGCTCGGTTCAAGATCGGCCCCGCGCCACCATCCTGCAGTGGGCATCAAATCATGTGTGGTGGTCAGGGCAGCCGCGGCGGGATCCCATTCCTCCGGCGGAATGTAGCCGTGTTCAGATTTCTCAAAGCGGAGAACCCGCAGGCCCGCGACCCCCTGCTCGCGAAGATAATCTCTAAACCCATCCGGCAGGGTGCCAAGGTCCTCGCCTATAACGATGGCCCTGTGCCGCCAGGATTCGAGTGCGATCAGTCGAAACAGCGTCTCGGAGGGGAAGTTCACATACGCACCATCCAGCGCGCTCGCGCCTTCAGGGACAAGCCAAAGCCGGCTCATGCCCATGACATGGTCGATACGGATGCCGCCGACATAACGAAGACTCGCGCGGAGTGTCTCGATGAAGGGCGCAAAGCCCGATGCCGCAAGCCCGCGCGGCGAGAAGGTCGTCAACCCCCAGCTCTGCCCTTCCGCCGAATAGTAGTCTGGCGGAGCGCCGATGCTGAGGCCGCCCAGGACCTCATGCTGGCGGCTCCAGGCATGGCTCCCTGATCCATCCATTCCGATAGCAAGGTCGGCGATAAGCCCAACCTTCATTCCGCTCTCGCGGCAGGCCCGCTGGGCCTCGCCATAGGATCGCCCGGTCAGCCATTGCAGGAAGACCTGATAGGCAACGTCATCGGCATGCTCCAACGCAAAAGCTGCAACCTCTGCGCTTTCCGGATCACGGTAGGCCGTCTCCCAATCGCGCCAATTCCAGGCGCCGGGTTCCCGGCCCAGCTGTCGCGCATGCAAGACTTCAAACGTTGCATGCGCTCGCAAGAGTGGAGAGGTGTTGGCCAGGGCAAGCTCGAAGTCGGCGCGGATGGGATCGGCGGCGAGCCCCGGATCTCGCAGCGCCTTGAACAGACCCCGCAAGAGCGTTTGACGCAAAGGAGTTGCTGCAATCCAGTCAACCTGGGCCAGGTTCGACAGATGCGTCATCTGCTCGGTGAGACCGGCCTTCTCCATGACGTTACGGAAAAGCCCCTCCGGCAATACGGCTTCAGGATCCGCGTGCAAGGGGTTGTAGAAAAGCCGCGTCGATGGAGAGTATGGGCTGAAATGGCGTGGCTCGACGCCATAGAGGGCGTGAACGGGGCTGATAGCCAAGGCATCTGCCCCCTGCTCGGCGGAACGACGCGCAAGTTCGGCAACGCCGGCAAAGTTACCGATTCCGCCGTCGCTCTGGCTTCGCAGCGAGTAGATTTGCGCAGCAAGCCCCCACCCGGGCGCACCGCCATTCAAATCGGCAAATGTGATGCAGCGCTCAGGAGCCGTTGCGACGGTAAAATCACCCACTGCAGTCCGCACAGTGTGGTAGCCCGGTTCGTCGAATGGGGGCAACGTTAGAGCGCCATCATATCCGTCCTCGGAGAGAACAACCCGATGAGCTCCGCTTTCGAGCACGATCTCGATAACGGATCCGCCTGGGGCGTGCAGCGGCAAGCTGACGGGTTGGCCCACGCGAGCTGTCGTGAATAGCGAAGCAGCGACAGGGCTGACACCGCTTTCGACAAGCGACAGCGAGTTTCGCAGCGCTGAATCGGTATCTGCCGGGAGACCCAGCGCGGCAAGAATGGCTCTCAGCGTTTCGGGTGTGACCGCTCGCTCACGACCGGCTTGATCGGTCCAATACGGCACAACGCCGGCCTTGATCGCCAGCTGTTGCAATGTGTCGTCACTCATGCGGGCCCCGCCACTCGTTTGATGAGGCCTTGGGCCCGGTTGCGTAACAACGGAGTCCGTTAGCGCGCGTGAGCGGTACGATCCGGAGCGATCATGGTCTTGGTCGCAGCACTTTGAGGTGCAAGCGGCGCCCGCGTCGGAGCGCCAATGCAATTGACGCACTCCCAAGCGTCGATGGCTTCGCTCAGCTCGGCCTGTCTAAGAACGTTCCGCTTCGGCGGCGTCGTGGCCAAGATCGACATCATTTCGTCGATGGCCTGGTGATGCTCCAACGCGCTTCTGATCATCATAAGTTCGGCCTCCTGGTCCCCGTTCAACTGATCCCGGCAACGATCTGTTCCAAGGCATCGCAGCATATTTCGAGCCGAGGACATTCGCAGATTTGAACTGTTTGCAACGATGGAACGGCCAGGTCGTCAGGTCGTTGCTCGTCGAGCTGGCGGAAGGTCGCATACCCTCGAGCACCCGCTGGCGGAGCGGAGAGATGGCATCAGCGCTCGTGGACGTCCCGTTTGAGGTGAGATGAACCCCTCGATCCTCAGATCGCCGCCCCCTACGTCATGCTCCGTAACACCACCGACACGCGCCGCCCCTGCCGCGAGAGTGGCTTAGCCCGCATCTGTCATGTGCTGGCAGACTCCTGTGACTGCAATGGAACACGTCTCCGGTGTCATTGGTTTCCTCGGCAGAAGAGGAGGAAACGATGGCAAAGCAACCCGAGGCCCTGGCCACTTTCGCGGCGAGTGCGCGCAACAACAGCAAGAAACCAGACGATGTCGGCTTGGAGGCCACGCCGGAAACAGACGGCCTGAAAACCAATCCGGCTCAGAAGGTCGAGGCGGCGACCAAGGTGCTGCGCGAGGGCGTCCTTCACCGTGACGAAGGAGCGGACGAAGCCGTCGATAAACTGCCGGACCGGACGCGGGACCTGTGAGCAGCTGATGGCTCGGAACCGAGACGCATATAGACGACGTGACACCCTGGCGTAAGCAAGCCTGACGAGGAAAGGCATGTCTGACACTACAAGCAGCGAATCCAGGCTCGTCGAGAAATTGTTGGAGATCATTGCCGCCGAAGGCTTGGTCCATCAAGAAAAGCTCGACCCAGCAGCAAGCGTGGAAAACGATCTAGGCTTGTCGGTCGATGATTTGACCTTGATCGGGAACGCGATCGAGCGGGAGTTCGATTGCGACATGCCCGACAACGACATGCAAGTGTGCAAAACAGTGCGCCAACTTGTGGATCTGATCGTCGTCCGGATTAACGCTAAGGCCAAACCGGCCTAGTCAAGGGCCGGTTTGGCAGCGTTCGGCCCGCGGGTAGCCAAGATGCTCGTTGCAGCCGGCCTTCATCGTGACGGACGCGGATGGGAGAAAGCGAGTGACCACGCGCTGGTATGGGTGGAGCTTTTCGGAGGTCCGCCTGCCAGACGGTGCCGGAGAGCTCGATGATCCCGACGAGCGGCCAATGGCAGCTTGCCTCATATCAACAGACGCATCTGCCGACCTGGGCAACTCCGGAACAGATCAGAACGGCGCTCGCCGAGGTTCAAGCGCGGCGGGGGTCGTCCGGGCATTCAGTGCAGCGCGGCATCGACAATCTTGACGCGCACGTGCATGGGACGGATGGTCTCCGCGGCCAGTCCAGTACCGGGTCGAGCTTCGGGAGAGACCATGCCGCTTGCACCTTTGAGCGATCAACCGGGTCCTTCAAGCGGTTTCGACCCGAAGCATGTCACTTTGCCCTCCGATACTGTTCAAGCGCTCACCGAGAGCGAGGCGTCCTACAAGGCGGCTCTTCAAGCCGGCAATATGGGTAGTTGGGAAACGGACCTGCGCTCGGGGCTGAGGATATGGACCGAAGAGGGCATGGCGCTTTTCGGGGTCGATTTGCCCGACGGCAAGGGATGCGTCGGAGGCCCGAACGATGAATGGGTGGCGGCGATCCATCCCGAGGACCGCAGCCTCGCATTGGAACTGCGTCAACTAGCCCAGACACGCGACTCCTTTCCAGCCGAGTACAGGATCAAGCGGCCGTCGGGTACGGTGGTCTGGTTGTCAGGTCGGGGGCGCGTCCTGGAACGCGACGATGCGGGCCGGCCAATCCGGCTCGTCAGCATCATGGCTGACATCTCAGACCGCAAGGCCGCAGAAATGGCATTGCGTGAGAGCGAGGCCCGTTTTCGCAGCCTTTTCGAGAATGCAGCAGTCGGCATGGCCTATGCAGATCTCGATGGAACGTGGATCACGGTCAACCAACGCCTCTGCGATATGTTGGGTTTTGCCGAGGCCGACCTGGTCGGTCGTTCCGCGGACGAGCTGGTCGAACCGCCAGAACGCGGACGGGAAGCCAAGGAGCTGGATCGCCTGCTCTCGCGAGAGATCGCGCATGCGGCATTCGAAATCCCGTATCGGCGTCGCGACGGCTCAAAGGTTTGGATCGGGCAGACGACCTCCCTCGTCCTGGATCGCGATGGCGTGCCCCTGTACTTCGTCTCCGTCTATCGCGACATCTCCGTGCAACGATCGGCGCTGGAGCGCCAGCGCTTCCTGCTGGCCGAACTGGCCCACCGCTCGAAGAACCTGCTTGCCGTGATTCAGGGCATCGCAGGCCAGACCATTCGCTCGGTCGAGACACTTTCAGATTTCAAGACGCGCTTCACGCAACGCTTGCAGGGAATTGCCGCGACGCAGGACATCCTGGTGCGTCAGGATTGGACCGGCGGGGACCTGCGCCAACTCGTCGCCACGCAACTCGAGCTCTTCGACCTGAGCAAAGCGCGCATCTCCGTCTCGGGGCCGGACGTCACATTGTCGGCTGACGCGGTGCAGAGCGTTGGTCTGGCCCTCCACGAACTTGCCACCAACGCGCTGAAATACGGTGCCCTGTCGGCGCCTGCGGGCCAGGTGCGTGTCAGATGGGATAGCCAGGCAGATGGAAGCCTGATCGTCACCTGGATCGAGGAGGGCGGACCGCCGGTCATCGCGCCGTCGCGGACAGGTTTCGGCAGCACGGTCTTGGACAGGATGGCGGCCTCGAGCGTCGATGGCGTCGTCGAGTTGGAGTATGCGCAAGGCGGTTTGAAGTGGGTACTCACCATCCCTGGCAAACATCTCACCATTCACGTCGACTGACGACGGACAGGGTCTGATCGCAGCTGCGCGGATTGCCGATTATTCGCAACTTGCGCGCAACGCATGCGAGCGCTCTTGCAGGGCATTCCCGCAGGCAAGCCGACCTGTCGCGTGTCGACCCGCATGGACATCGGTTGGCTCTCCTGAGACTGTGGAGGCGTAACACAGTCGGGTCGCCTCCCGGCGCGCTTCTTGTTTCAGGCGCCGCCTCGTTCGGGCGTCGTTGGTCATCTGCGCTCTTATCGTTCAGGTCTTCTCTGGGCGCTCAGCTCTTCTCTTAGCGCGGTGCGTTCAGCATCGCCTCCAGCGCGTCGAGGCAAGGCAAAGAGCGGGGAGGAAGCAGCGGCCGCTCCCAACTCCTCCGCACTGGACAGAAGCCACGGGCTGATCTCCGCCATCCTCGATGCGGTCATGCGGATCGTGGGACCGGCCACACTGACCGTGCCGACGGGCATGCCCTGCCCTCTTCGCCGTATCGCAGTGGCGATAGCGGATGTTCCGATCTCGTAGGCTTCGGTCACGGTGGCGAAGTTCTGTGCCCGTGCTAACTCGACTTGGAAGCGCAGGGAATCGATATCGTGGGGGGCGTTAGGACCAATACCAGACGTCTTTATGCCTTGCTTCTCGACGAGGCGCTGAACCTCGGAGTTCGGCAGGCAGGCGAGCCAAGCCTGGCCGTTGGCTGTGGCGGGAAGATACACCTCCGTACCGGTATCGGGCGTATAGAACAGGCCGCTGCGGGTACTCTGCGACTTTGCAACCCATGTCAGGCGATCGCCTTCGACAACGGCGAGCCTGACGAGTTCGCCGGTCCGCTTGGCGAGATCGTCGAGAATGGGCTGTACGAGATCCGTGATCCCGCTCGCTCCGAGATAGGCGAGGCCGAGCGCAGCGAGCCTGACGCGAAGCCGGATCAGGCCGGAGCCTTGATCGATGGTGACAAAGTCGCCATCGGCGAGACCGGCGAGAAGCCGGTCCGTAGCAGATATCGGAATTGCAAGACGCGCCGCGATGTCCCGTAGGGCAAGGCCTGCAGGAAACTGGGCGAGAAGCTCCAGGATGGCCAGGGCACGGATCCGGCTCGACATCCTAGTGCTCCGCTCGATCGAAGATCGGGAGGCCAGCGCCCTTCAGTCCGATTTCCCTCGCCGCCTCGACGAGAGCCGGAGTGATGCGATCCATCATGCTCTCAGTCATGCGGATGCAGGGTCCCGCGACGCTGACGGTGCCGATCGGCACGGTCCCGTCAGCCCGGAAGATCGGGACTGCCACCGCCGCGGTGCCTGCCTCATAGGTCTCGAAGATCTTGGCGCAGCCGGCGACGCGAGCGCGTTCGACGAAGTCGAGGAGCTCCTTCAGCGAGCGCGGCGCGTTGGGGCCGTAGCCCTCTCGTTTGAATCCCTGCTTCGCGACGAGTTGCAAGACGTCCTCATCATCGAGACACGACAGCCAGGCGTGTCCGTTGGACGTCGCGGCGAGATAGACCTCCGCCCCTTCATCCGGATTGTAGAGCAGGCCCCTGCGGGCGCCTTGGGCCTTCGCCAGCCTTATCAGCCGCCCAGCGTCGATGACGGCCAAGGTGACGAGCTCACCGGTCTCTTCAGCCAGGCGATCAAGTACGGGCTGGACCCGGCTGGTTGCCCCGGCCGCCGCCAAATAGGTGAACCCCAGCGCGACGATCTTCGCGGTCAGGCGATAGGCGCCACCTTCGTAGTCCTGCCTGACATATCCCTCATCACGCAGGTCGCCGAGCAGGCGATGCGTCGCGCTGCGCGGAATGGCGAGGTCATCGGCAATCGTCATCAAGGGCAGGCCGGACGCATGCCGCGACAATAGCTCAACGATTGCGACAGCCCTGTCCATCGGCGCCTCCGTTCCACAGTGGAATGTATTCCAATTGGAACGCAGTGTCACGCGCGTTGACAAACATGGAATGATGTCCATAGTGGAATGAATTCCACTTTTGATGGCGATGGCTCGTGAAAGCAATTTTCCAATCAGGTGCGAGGCCACAGTGAACGCGCTGACGGGCCGTTCCAGCATCCCCTGCCCTTCCGGCACAACGCGGTTGTTCGCCGTGATCGGGGATCCTGTCGCCCAGGTCATGGCTCCCGAACTGATGAACCCGCTGTTCCTTGATCGGGGCTGCGACGCCGTTCTGACGGCTGTCGAGGTGAAGCCGGAACACCTCGCGATCGTTCTTGCCGGGCTGAAGCAGATCGCCAACCTCGATGGCATCCTGGTCACGGTCCCGCACAAATTCGCCGTCTGCTCTCAGATCGACGCTGCCAGCGAGGCTGTGACACTTGCCGGCTCGGCTAACGCATTGCGCAGAGAACCCGACGGCTCATGGAGTGGCGACAATTTCGACGGCAAGGGGTTCGTGCGCGGCCTGCAGATCGCTGGTCATGCCCCCGCTGGAAAGGTCGTCAGCCTCGTTGGCGCCGGCGGCGCCGGCGTGTCCGTGGCCGTGGCCCTGATGATCGCCGGAGCTCGGCGGCTCCATGTGACCGATGTCTCCGCCGAGCGCGCCGGAGGTCTTGTCGATCGCTTGTCGAAAAAGTGGCCTGGCCGGATCTCGTTGGCAGCAGCTCCCGATTCCCGGAGCGATATCGTCGTCAACGCGACGCCGCTTGGCCTGGTGGAAACCGATCCGCTGCCGTTCGACCCGGCCCTGCTGCCTGCGACGGCCGTCGTCGCCGACATCATCATGAAGCCGGCGGAAACACGGCTGCTCAAAGCAGCGGCTGAGATCGGGCTCCCGACACACCCGGGCATCCACATGCTGACGAACCAAGTGGAGCTCTACCGGGAGTTTTTCCGCATTCCATAAGAACAACGATCCCCACGCAAAGCGGGGACGCCTGGAGGAAGCATGACCTACGAATTCGATTTCTCGGTGCTCCTGCCGTATTGGGAGCAATTCCTGCGCGGCTGCTGGCTGACGGTCCTGCTGTCGACGATCGCCATCCTGGCGGGATTGTCGATCGGCATCTTGACCGCGCTCGCCAAGCAGAGCCCGGCCGCGTGGGTGCGCCTCGCCGCCACGAGCTATGTCGAGGCGATCCGCAACACGCCCTTTCTCGTCCAGGTCTTCTTCATCTATTTCGGCCTGCCGACGATAGGCGTCAGCTTCCAGCCGTGGAGCGCCGCAGTGCTCGCCTTGAGCCTGAACTGCGGCGCCTTCTCGGCCGAGGTCATCCGCGGCGGCATCGACGCGATCTCGCGCGGACAGTTCGAGGCCGGCGCCGCGCTCGGGCTCAAGCGGCTGCAGGTCTACCGCTACATCGTCCTCAAGCCGGCGCTTCGGATCATCTTCCCGGCCCTCTCCGGCCAGTTCGTGCTCGCGCTCCTCACCACGAGCATCGTTTCGTCGATCTCGGCGGAAGAGTTGACCTCGATAGCCCAGTCGATCGATACCCTGACCTTCAGGAGCTTCGAGATCTACATCGTCACCACGGTGCTGTACCTGGTGATGGCGCTGGGCTTCGCCCACATCTTCAAGGCTGTCGACCGCGCCTACTTCTCCTATCCGGTGAAGTGAGGCGTCATGATCAGGCAATTCGGCCTCTCCGAGATCCTGTCGATCCTGGCCGGCGTCCAGTCGACGGTGATGCTGTCGCTGGTGGCCTTCGCGGGCGGTGGCATCGTTGGCCTCGCCATCGCCCTGATGCGGACCTCCGAGAGATCCTGGCTGCAGCGGCTCGCCGGCGGCTATATCGACTTCTTCCAGGGCACGCCGCTGCTGATGCAGCTCTTCCTCGTGTTCTACGGCCTGCCCGTGTTCGGCTACAAGGTCGGCCCCTGGACGGCCGTCAGCATCGGCCTGACCCTCCATGCGAGCGCCTTCCTCGGAGAGATCTGGCGCGGCTCGATCCAGGCCGTCCCGAAGGGCCAGACCGAGGCCGCCAAGGCGCTTGGCCTCCGTTACTTCAACCGGATGAGGGACGTCGTCCTTCCGCAGGCGATGCGGATCTCGATCGCCCCGACCGTCAGCTTCCTCGTTCAGCTCATCAAAGGAACGTCCCTGGCGGCGATCGTTGGATTCGTCGAATTGTCGCGCTCGGCTCAGATGATAGCAAGTACGACATACAAGCCTCTATTGGCCTACGGCTTCGCAGCGATCGTCTATTTCATCATATGCTTTCCACTCTCGCGCTTCAGCATGAAGATTGAGAAGAGATTTCAAGTAAAAACCTAAATCAACAATACGGAATGATCCGTAGGAGGAGGAAACATGCAAATGATCTCTCGCATTCGCGGCTTGCTCTTGGGCGCGGCGTTCGCCCTGGCGGTCGCTCCGCTCAGCCTCGGCAGTGCAGCCGCACAGACCGTCGATTCCATCAAGAAGGGCGGCGTTCTCAAGATCGGATCCCAGGTGGCGCAGGTTCCGTGGGGCTTCACCGACGGCGCCGGGAAACTCACAGGGTTCGACATCGAGCTCGGCGAGATGCTGGCGAAGGATCTCGGCGTGAAGGTCGAGGTCACGCCGGTGACGTCGAGCAACCGGGTCGCCGCCCTCCTGACGGGACAGGTGGACGTCCTGGCAGCCGTGATGGGCATCTTCGCCGACCGGCAGAAGGTCGTGCTCTTCGCGCGCCCCTACACGACGAATGACACGATCTACATCGGCAAGACCGGGGCGAACATCAAGGGCTGGGACGATCTCAAGGGGCTTCGCGTCGGCGTTCCCCGTGGCACGCCGCAAGACATCGCGGTGACCAAGGCCGCCCCCGCCGGCACGGTCATTCAGAGGTTCGATGACGACGCGAGCACCGTCCAGGCGCTGATCGCCGGGCAGGTCGACGTCATCGGCGGAGCGGCGACCCAGGTGCCCAACATCGCGCAGGTCGCCGGTCCCGGAAAATACGAGGAGAAGTTCGTCGTCGCCCGCGCGTTCAATGCTTTCGCGGTTCGACCGGCCTCGCGCGAATGGGCCAATTACCTCAGCGATTTCGTGGCGCGCAAGGTCGAAAGCGGCGAGCTCAAGGCCCTCTACAAGAAGTGGATCGGAAGCGAGCTCGCCGCGATGCCGACCACAGGGGAAGGCGAAGCCGCCCTGCCGATCTCGATGGTGAAGTGATGGCCACGGCGGGCGGCGAGCTGCCGCCCGCCGTCCCTCCCGCGTGTTTTTGAAAGTCGCGACATGAACCCAGCGCCTTATGGCTCGACCGAGACAGCGCCTGCTGCAAAGCAGTCGCCAATCATCGCCATCTCCGGCTTGCAGAAGTGGTACGACAGGTTCCACGCCCTCAAGGACATCGACCTGGATGTTCAGCGGGGCGAGCGGATCGTCATCTGCGGCCCGTCGGGATCAGGCAAATCGACCCTGATCCGCTGCATCAACAGCCTCGAACTCTACCAGGGCGGCCGCATCGTCGTGGACGGTTTCGACCTCGGCGAAGGCGAGAAGAGCATCGACGCCGTGCGCGGCGAAGTCGGCATGGTGTTCCAGCAATTCAACCTCTTCCCCCATCTCACGGTGAAGGAGAACTGCATGCTCGCCCCGATGAGGGTGCGCGGCATCGCCAGGAATCGCGCCGCTGAACTCGCGATGACCTATCTGGAGCGCGTGCGCATCGCAGAGCAGGCGGAGAAATATCCCGCCGAGCTGTCCGGCGGACAGCAGCAGCGCGTCGCCATCGCGCGGGCGCTCTGCATGAACCCCAAGGTGATGCTGTTCGACGAGCCGACCTCGGCGCTCGATCCCGAGATGGTCAAGGAGGTGCTCGACACCATGGTCGGCCTCGCCGAGGACGGCATGACGATGCTGTGCGTCACGCATGAAATGGGCTTTGCCCGAAGCGTCGCGGACCGGGTCATCTTCATGGACCGCGGCGAGATCATCGAAAGCGACAAGCCCGGCCCCTTCTTCGCCAACCCGAAGAATCCACGGACGCAGGCCTTCCTCGGCCAACTGCTCCATCACTGACCCAACCCGTTTCGAAGACGCCAGACCAGTCGCGCAACGGCCGCGCGACGACGACGCATCGCGAGGACATCATCATGCTTCCCGGCAAACTCTATGACGAGATCAAGGTGGGGGACGAGCAACTCACGCCCCGCGTGACGGTCACCGAAGGACACGTTCTCGCCTATGCCGGCGTGGCCGGCGACTTCTCTCCCGTCCACATGGACGAGGTCTACGCGCAGTCCACGGTATTCGGCGGCCGCATCGCCCATGGTCTCATGGGCCTTTCCCTGACCGACGGGCTCAAGGTCCAGTCGGGGTTCTTCAGAGACGGCATCGCCCTGGGTTGGACCTGGAACTTCAAGAAGCCGATCCAGATCGGCGACACCCTGCAGGTGAAGTTCAGGGTGACCGAGATGCGCATTCCGAAAAGCCGGAGCGACATGGGCATCCTGTTCATCGCGATCGAACTGATCAACCAGCGCGGCGAGGTCGTTCAAGAGGGCGAGCACCGTCTCATGGTGCCAAGGCAGCCGGCGGAGAGCCAAGAGGCCGTCCAATGACCCGCAACAAATTCATGACCGCCGAGGCTGCCGTCGGGCTGATCAAGGATGGCGACACGGTTGCGCTCGTGGGCGGCGGCGGCGGCCTCATGGAGGCCACGCATACGTTTCGCGCGGTGTCGCGGCGGTTCCTGTCGACCGGCTATCCGCGCAACCTGAAGGTCGTCCATGCGCTCGGCATCGGCGACAAGAAGAGCGAGGGGATGAATCACTTTGCCCATGAGGGCCTGGTGAAGCGCGTGATCGGCGGGCACTGGGTCTGGTCGCCCAAGATGCAGGAGATGGCCAGGGACGATAAGATCGAAGCCTATGTCCTTCCGAGCGGCTGCGTCATGCAGCTGTACCGCGAGATCGGCGGCAAGCGACCCGGCCTCTTCACCCATGTCGGCCTTGGCACCTTCGTTGATCCACGCCACCAGGGCGGCAAGATGAACAGCGCCGCCAGGGAGGATCTCGTCGAGGTCGTCACGATCGGCGGCCAGGAACTCCTTTGGTACAAGTCGTTCCCGATCAACGTCGCCATCATCCGCGGCTCTTTCGGGGATCCCGATGGCAATATCAGCCTGGACCAGGAGGCTGCGAACGTCGATGTCTACGCGGCCGCGCTCGCAGCTCATAACTCCGGCGGCATCGTCATCGCGCAGGTCCGCACGGCGGTCGACCTGAATTCGCTTCCAGCCCGCTCCGTGCGCGTTCCCGGCGCCATCGTCGACGCGGTCGTGGTCGATCCCGATCAACGCATGAGCTATGATCTGCCTTACGATCCCCTGATCTCCGGGGAGAGGCGCGGGCCGGTCATCATCGACCCGCCCGAGCCGCTGAACGTCCGCACGCTGATCGCGCGGCGCGCCTATCAGGAGCTCAAAGACGGCGATGTCATCAACTTCGGCGTCGGCATCGGCGAAGGCGTCGCCAAGATGGTCGCCGAGCGGGGCGAGGTCGGGCGCTACTACCAGACCATCGAGCACGGCACCTATGGCGGCGCACTCCTCGTCGGGCTGCTGTTCGGGTTCGCGCGAAGCGCCTCGGCGATGATCGACGGACCGTCGCAGTTCGATTTCTACGCAGGAGGCGGTCTCGACACCGCCTTCCTGGGCTTCGGCGAGCTCGATGCGGTCGGCGACGTCAACGTCTCCAAATTGGGCGGCCTGACCGTGGGGCCCGGCGGGTTCATGGACATCGCCCAGAACGCCAGGAAGGTGGTGTTCTGCGGCACCTTCGACGCCAAGGGCGGCAAGGTCGCCATCGGCGAGGGAAAGCTCTCCATCCACAGTCACGGCAGCGTGCGCAAGCTCGTGAGCAAGGTGGAGCAGATCACATATTCCGGTCGCCAGGCGCTGAAGCGCGGGCATGAGGCCGTCTTCGTTACCGAGCGGGCGGTCTTCAGGCTGACGGATGAGGGGCTGCGGCTCGACGAGGTCGCGCCTGGTATCGACATCCGTCGCGATATCCTCGACCGGATGGATTTCGCGCCGCTCATGCCGCGAGATCCAAAGGTCATGGATCAGGCCATATTCGCCGACTGAATGTCGGATCCGCATGATTGAAAAGGGGCCGCGGCCAAATGGAATACCGAAATCTGGGAAGCACCGGGCTGAAAGTCTCCCGGATCGCCCTAGGCTGCATGAGCTATGGAGATCCGTCCAAGGGCAACCATAGCTGGGTCATGACCGAGGCCGAGGGACAGCCGTTCTTCCGACGGGCGGTCGAGGCCGGCATCACCTTCTTCGACACCGCCAACGTCTACTCGGACGGCGCGAGCGAGGAGGTGCTAGGTCGCGCCATCCGGGCGTTCACGACCCGGGACGCCGCCGTCATCGCGACGAAGGCGTATGGTCGCATGCGGCCCGATGCCAACGGGCTCGGCCTGTCGCGAAAGGCGATCTTCTCGGAGGTCGATGCCAGCTTGCGGCGCTTGGGCACCGATTACATCGATCTCTACCAGATCCACCGCTGGGACTATGAGACACCGATCGAGGAGACGCTGGAGGCGCTCCACGACGTCGTGCGTGCAGGCAAGGCTCGCTATATCGGCGCATCCTCGATGTACGCCTGGCAGTTCATGAAGGCACTGGGGCTGCAGCGTCAGCACGGCTGGGCGCGCTTCGTCTCGATGCAGAACCACCTGAACCTGCTCTATCGCGAGGAGGAAAGAGAAATGCTCCCGCTCTGCATCTCGGAAGGGATAGCCGTCGTGCCATGGTCGCCTCTTGCGCGAGGGCGGCTGACCCGCCCCTGGGAGGATACGCCGTCCACGGCGCGCGCCGCGACTGACGAGGTCGGGAAGGCCTTCTACGCGAAAGCCCAGGAGGCGGACCGCATGGTCGTCGGTCGCGTCGGCGAGATCGCGGAGGCGCGCGGCATTCCACGCGCGCAGATCGCGCTGGCTTGGCTGCTTCACAAGAAGGGCGTCACGTCCCCGCTCGTCGGTGCGACCAAGATGCACCAGCTCGAGGACGCGCTCGCCGCGATGGACGTCAGGCTGAGCGGAGAGGAAATCCAATCACTGGAGGAACTCTACACGCCCCATCTCCTGTCCGGATACGCGTGATCGATGCTGCCGGCAGCAGGACGTCTCAACCGCGTCCAGTTGGACGAGCCATTGATCTCTTATGCCCGCGCCATCCCAATGGCGCTCTCGGACCTCTCTTCCGGAGCGCCCCCGAGACCGATAAGGCCGCTTGAACCGAATCGACATGTGACGGCGCTGTTGAGCGCGCATGCCCAACAGCGCGATTGAGCATCGTCACGAGCTGTTCTAGGCAAGTGTGTTACCCTCGTCAGCCCCGGTCCTTACAGGCCTTCTCGACGATTGGTTTGGGCTTTCCTCGGTCGAGGAAAGCCGCATTGCGGCGGGTGGCAGTGGTTTACGCCTTGAATGGCTTCGCCAAGGCTCCCCTCGCCTGCTCCATCGGTTCCGCGTTGACGGCACGGCGCCGTCAAGCCTCGTGCGTCGCAGCTGTCGCAGATGTAGGGAAACCCGAAATTTGCCGCAGTTGAGAAAAACTGCCGCAAACTGCCCCGTCAGCCGAAGTTCGTCACTCGCGCTTGATCAGCGAACGCGCAGATTGCCATCTCACGACGCGCCGGACTGGCGGGTCTGGTAAGCGACCCAGCGCTCCCCGCTTTGGCCATTCCAGTCGGCGACCTGATCGGCATTCTACTGTGCCATGCCGTTTCCTTGTTCTGATTTTGCGCTTCGCGCTTCGGCAGATGAAAACCTCATTGGCGCCGTTCCGGCTGCTCAAGTTCGGTCGAGGACGATGACCACACGCTCTCCGCAGCCTCGTCTAGGCTATCCGCCCGCGTGGTCGTTGCCACCGTGCGCGGCGATGAACATGGCGACAGCCGACCGGCAATAGGATTCGATTTCGTTGTCGTCCTCTGCTCTCGCCTGATCGAAGCGTGCGATAATCAGGAGATCGGATCCTTTGATAAGCGCGGCAAACAAGCGGGCGGACCGGAGAGGATCGGGCACGTTCAGAACCGCCTTCGCGTGCAACTGACGCAACAGGGCCTCGATTTGGGCGATGACATAGGCGGGGCCGGCTTCGTAAAACAGTTTGCTTAACGACTTTTGGTTCGTCTTGTCGGCCATGATCATGGCTTCGACACTGCGGACGTCCGGGCTCAACAGCGTGCGAAGCAGGGATATCCCCGCCGCCATGAGCTGATCTTCGGCCGAACCGTCGACGCCTTCAAAAAGGGCCTGTGGTGCAAACTGATGGCAGTGGGCCGCGATGGCCGCGCCGAACAGCGCCTCCTTGTTCTCGAAGTGCCGATAGATGCTGAGCTTGGAGATCTTCGCTCGCTGGGCGACCTTGTCCAAGGTCGTCGCTTGAAAACCCAACTCCACAAAGAGTTCGACCGCGGCGTCGACTATCGTTTGGCCAAGCGCCTCGTTGGCGGGCCGGCCGCGCCGGGCCTGGCTGTTTTCGGTCACCACAATTTCAGTCCTTGACAGTATCGTAATCCCTGCATTATGATACCATGCAGTATCTGAAATGTGCAAGCGACTGACTAGGTTTCAACTTGTCCTCCAAATCAAGTTTCCCCGGGCCGTCCGGCGACATCGAATGCGGCATTGCCCGGTCGGCCAAAACAGTGCCGGGCGACTTTCTCGTCGATGCCGAAGCCTTGCTCTCCGCCCGTCTCAAGCGCGTGTCGCTGGACGATATTGCGCCGCCTAAAACACAAGGGGACTTCCATGCAACGACGAGCCCTTTTGAAGTTGGCCGCGCTTTCCACCATCGGCCTCGCCCGCTCCCAGGCCACCGCCAAGGCCAGCCCAACCCCCTCCATCCGCAACACGGAGCTTATCACCATGGATGACGTCATCATCATCGGCGGCAGCTTTGCCGGTCTCGCCGGCGCCCTGCAGCTCGGCCGCGCCCGCCGCAAGGTCACCGTTCTCGATACCGGCCTGCCGCGCAACCGCTTCGCCGGCCACTCGCATGGCCTGCTCGGCCACGATCACAAGCCGCCGCTGGACATCCTGGCCGAGGCGCGGCAGCAACTGGCGCGCTATCCTACGATCAAGCTGGTCAATGCCCGCGCCGACAGCATTTCCGGCGCCATCGACAATTTCTCGGTCCTCACTGGCGATGGCGAAAGCCTTAGGGCGCGCCGCCTGATCCTGAGCTATGGCATCGTAGACCAGATGCCTGCTGTTCCGGGCTTTGCCGAAGGCTGGGGCACATCCATCATCCCTTGCCCCTATTGCGACGGCTTTGAAGTCGCCGGCCAGCATTGGGGTCTCGTCTGGTCCAGCCGGCAGTCGCACAATCAGGCCAGGCTGTTCCACGACTGGACCGACACGCTGACGCTCTTCGCCGATGGTCACGACATTCCGGCCGATATCCGGGCCGATCTGGCGCGTCGCAACATACCTGTCTTCGATGGCCGGATCACCGAGATTGCCCGTCACGGGAACCATAATGCCACCGTCAAGCTCGATACCGGCCCCGATGTCGCGGTCGATATCCTGTTCGCGCATCCGCGCAACAAGCCGTCTGCAAGCCTGCATGAATCACTAGGCCTCGCCACGGTCGATACGCCCGTCGGCATCGCCCTCAAGGTCGATGAGCGCCGCGAAACCAGCATGCCCGGCATCTACGCCGCCGGCGACCTCGCCAACCCCGGAATGCCCTCGGTCACTACGGCATCGTGGCAGGGCGCAACGGCCGGCATCTCCGCTCAGCAGTCGATGCTGGCTTGAGAGCAAGCACAATGAAGTTCGAACACGCCAACGCAACCTGTTCGGCAGTCGGCTTATGACACACAGATCTAAACTTCTTCTGATGGCGGTGGCCATTCTCGTCGCTGCTGGCATCCTTGGCGTTGTGATGCGGGCAGCCTCAAGGTCTTCGGCCTCTGCATCGGCCGATCCCCGACAGGATCCTCCCCTCGTGCGCGTCGCGATTGCGAGCCCGGTCTCCGGCGCGGAGCGCCGCTTCACCGGTGCCGTCGCGGCCCGGGTGCAGAGCAATCTGGGCTTCCGCGTTCCCGGCAAGATCGTCGAACGCCTGGTGAATGTCGGCCATGCCGTGGCGGCCGGCCAGCCGTTGCTGCGGATCGACGAGACGGATTTGCGGCTCGCCCTCGCTGCCAAACGCAACGCCGTTGCGGCGGCTCGCGCTGTCCTGGTTCAGGCCCGTGCCGACGAGAAGCGTTATGCCGTTCTGGTCAAGGACGGTTTCGCGGCCAGCCCACAGCGCTATGAACAGGCAAAGGCTGCACTCGACACCGCCGCCGCCCAGCTTGCGGCCGCCGAGGCCGACGAGAAAGTGGCTGAGAACGGATCGAGCTATTCGGTCCTGGTCGCCGACGCCGATGGAATCGTCGTCGAGACCCTCGGTGAGCCGGGCCAGGTCGTAACCGCCGGGCAGACCGTCATCCGGCTGGCCCAGGCCGGCCCGCGCGAGGCGGTCGTGGCGCTGCCTGAGACGATCAGGCCGGCCATCGGTTCTGCGGCCGTGGCCACTCTCTATGGCGCGGAGGCCCGCCGCTACGCGGCTACGCTGCGGCAGCTCTCGGATTCCGCAGATCCCCAGACCCGCACCTATGAAGCGCGCTATGTGCTCGACGGCGAGGCCGCCTCAGCGCCGCTCGGCGCAACCGTGACGATCCGGCTGGCGAGCCAGAGCGGCCGACCCGAAGTTCAGGTGCCATTGGGGGCTATGCTCGATGACGGCCAGAAAACCGGCGTCTGGGTATTCGACGGCACCACTGCGACAGTGCGACTTCAGCCCGTCGGCCTTGTACGTGTGACGAATGAAACTGCCGTGGTCACCGGTCTGAAGTCCGGAGAGCCGGTTGTCTCGCTCGGCGCTCACCTTCTGCAGGACGGTGCTCGCGTACGGATAGCATCTCAGAACAGGGGCAACTGATGAGCCTCAATCTTTCAGCGATCGCCGTACGCGAACGGGCCGTCACCCTGTTCTCGATCATCCTGCTGGTTGCGGCAGGCGCCTATGCGTTCGTGAAGCTTGGGCGAGCCGAAGATCCAAGTTTTACCATCAAGACGTTGACGGTCACATCCGTCTGGCCGGGCGCGACGGCGCGCGAGATGCAGGATCTGGTCGCCGAGCCGCTGGAGAAACGGCTGCAGGAACTCACCTGGTACGACCGGGTGGAGACGACGACACGGCCGGGATATGCCTACCTGACGGTCAACTTGAAGGACGCCACCCCGCCATCACAGGTGCAGGAGGAGTTCTACCAGGCTCGCAAGAAGCTCGCGGACGAAGCCCGCAACCTGCCGCCCGGCGTGCTCGGCCCCTTCGTCAACGATGAATATTCTGACGTCAGCTTCGCCCTTTACGCGCTGAAGGCCAAAGGCATGCCGATGCGGGAACTGGCCCGGCAGGCCGAGACCATCCGCCAGGACCTCCTGCACGTGCCTGGGGTGAAGAAGGTCAACATCCTGGGCGAGCGCCCCGAACAGATCTTCGTCGAGTTTTCCTACACCAAGCTGGCGACTCTCGGCGTCTCGGCCCAGGACATCGTTACCGCCCTGCAGCGGCAGAACGCCGTCACGCCGGCGGGCTCCGTCGACACCAAGGGACCGCGCGTCTTCATTCGGATCGATGGCGCCTATGACGGCGTCCAGGCCATCGCCGATACGCCGATCGTCGCTGGTGGGCGCACGCTGAAGCTGTCCGACATCGCCGATGTCCGCCGCGGGTATGAAGACCCGCCGAGCTTCGTCATCCGGCACCAGGGCGAACCCAGCCTCATGGTCGCCGCGGTCATGCAGGAGGGCTGGGACGGGCTCGCCCTCGGCAAGGCCCTGGAGAGCAAGACCACCTCGATCGCACAGGCGCTGCCGCTCGGGATGTCGCTCGACAAGGTAACGGACCAGGCCGTCAACATTTCCTCGGCCGTCGACGAGTTCATGATGAAGTTCGCGATGGCGCTCGGCGTGGTGCTGCTGGTGAGCTTACTCAGCCTCGGCTGGCGTGTCGGCATCGTCGTCGCCGCGGCTATTCCGCTCACGCTGGCCGTCGTGTTCTTCATCATGCTGGAGACCGGCCGCTTCTTCGACCGGATCACGCTCGGCGCCCTCATTCTGGCGCTCGGCCTTCTCGTCGACGACGCCATCATCGCCATCGAGGTCATGGTGGTGAAGATGGAAGAGGGCATGGACCGCATCAAGGCGGCCTCCTATGCCTGGAGCCATACCGCAGCGCCGATGCTGTCGGGCACGCTGGTGACGATCGCCGGCTTCCTGCCGGTCGGTTTCGCGCCTTCGACGGCCGGCGAGTATGCCGGCAACATCTTCTGGGTCGTGGGCTTCGCTCTCATCGTGTCCTGGATCGTCGCGGTGGTCTTCACGCCCTATCTCGGCGTCAAGATGCTGCCCGAGATCAAGCCGGTCGAAGGCGGTACGCACGCGATCTACGACACGCCGAACTATCGGCGCCTGCGACGGCTCATCACCTTTGCCGTGCGCCACAAGATCCTAACCTGCGCGGTCGTCGGCCTCGCCTTCGTAGCGTCGATCGTCGGCATGGGCGGGCTGAAGCAGCAATTCTTCCCCACCTCCGATCGGCCCGAGGTGCTCGTCGAAGTCCGTCTGCCGGAAGGCAGCAGCATCGAGACGACGACTGCGGCGGTCGAGAAGGTCGAGCGCTGGCTCGAACGACAGTCCGAGGCCAAGATCGTCACGAGCTATGTGGGCCAGGGTGCCCCGCGGTTCTTCCTCGCGCTGTCGCCGGAACTCCCCGATCCGGCTTTCGCCAAGATCGTCGTGCTGACCCCGGACGCCCATGCGCGCGAGGCGCTGAAGCAGCGGTTGCGTGAGGCCATCTCGAACGGGCTCGCGCCCGAGGCTTATGTTCGCGCCACTCAGTTCGTCTTCGGGCCTCCGTCGGTGTTCCCGGTCGAGTTCCGCGTGACCGGGCCCGACGCCTCCGAACTCTACAGGATCTCCGAAAAGGCTCTGGAGGTCATGCGCGGGGTCGCCGACGTCAGGGAGGCCAACCGCGACTGGGGCAATCGCACTCCCGTGCTTCGCTTTGTCCCGGACCAGGATCGGTTGAACCTCATCGGTCTCTCGCCGGCGGAGGTGGGCCAGCAGCTGCAATTCCTCCTCACCGGCATCGCCGTCACGCAGGTCCGCGAGGATATCCGCAACGTACCGGTCGTGGCCCGCAGCGCCGGCGCCGAGCGTCTCGACCCCACCCGCCTCGCCGACTTCTCCCTGATGAGCCGGGACGGCCGCCAGGTCCCGCTCGACCAGATCGGTCGCTCTGAGATCCGCTTGGAGGAACCTATCCTGAAGCGCCGCGACCGGATGCCCACGATTACGGTCCGGTCGGAGATCAACGACGCGACCCAGCCTCCCGAAGTGTCCAAGCAGGTCATGAGCGCCTTGGAGCCGCTGATCGCCGCCCTGCCCACCGGCTACCGCATCGAGATGGGCGGGTCGATCGAGGAGGCAACGAAGGCGAACGACGCGTTGGCGAAGATCTTCCCGGTCATGATCGCGGTCACCTTGATCGTCATCATGCTTCAGGTGCGATCGTTCTCGATGATGGCCATGGTGCTGCTGACCGCGCCGCTCGGCGTGATCGGGTTGGTTCCGACATTGCTGGCCTTCAACCAGCCCTTCGGCTTCAACGCCATCCTCGGGCTGATCGGCTTGGCCGGTATCCTGATGCGGAACACGCTAATCCTGACCGACCAGATCAAGGAGAACCAGATCGCGGGTCTGGACGACTATCACGCCGTGATCGAGGCGACGGTGCAGCGGACGCGGCCGGTGATCCTGACCGCACTCGCCGCCGTGCTTGCCTTCATTCCCCTGACGCATTCCGTCTTCTGGGGATCGATGGCCTACACGCTGATCGGCGGCACCGCCGTCGGCACCGTGCTCATTCTGCTCTTCCTGCCCGCGCTCTATATGGCCTGGTTCCGGATCAAGCCCTCATTGGCAAGCCCCAGCGAGGTCGAAGCCAGATCGAACGCCGGACATTCATTGCTCGCCTATGCGAAGGCGGCCGAATAGGCGATGGACCAGGTTAAATCAGAGCTCGGCTGCGAAGCCGTCACCAGGCACACGGCGTCGATCCAGCGGGCTGGGCAACTTTCTCGCCGACGCCAAAGCTCTGCTTGCTGCCCGTTTCGAGCGTGTATCGCTGGACGATATTGCGCGCCAGGCCCAGTCCAACCGCCTCCATCCACAACTCGGAGCCATCACCATCATGCTCCCGGCGATCTTGCAAACCCAGCCATGGCCTCGGTCACTACGGCAATAGCGCAAGGCGCGATGGCGGGGATCTCCACTCAGCAGTCGATGCTGGCTTGAGAGCAAGCAGCATCGATCACCTAGTTTCGATTTCTTCACACTAGACGGGAATACCGCCATGGAAGTCCTAAAGAAATTTAAGCCGCTAAGCGATGAATTCCCGCTTGAGCGCCAACTCGGCATCGCCGCCGCGCCGATCGTGCTCATCAACATATTCACGGTCGGTTCCGGCGACGAAGCGGGATTCCTGGATGCCTTTATGGCGGCTGGCGAAACCCTGAAGAAGCAGCCGGGCTTCATCTCCACCCAACTGCACCGAGCGATCGGCGATAGCCCAATCTTCCTGAATTATGTGGTGTGGGAATCCACCGAGACGCTCCGCGATGCCTTCGCCCGTCCCGAATTCGTCGCGAAGGTTTCTGCCTATCCGCCATCCGTCGTAGCCACCCCGCACCTGTTCCAGAAGGTCGCCGTCCCCGGCTTTTGTACCGCCTGACTCTGGAAATATGACAAGGCGCGGTGGCAGGTATCGTCGCCGGCAGTCAATACTGCTTTGAGAGCATGGATTGGAGATGACCATGGCCGTCGAACCGGACAGCGCGGGTGTGCGCTTCCCTCCGCCCTTCCTCTATCTGGGAGCGCTGCTACTGGGGCTGGCGGCGGATCGGTTCGTCACCCTGCGCTCTTTCGGCATCGACTGGCGGTTGCTGGTCGCGACGGGCGCGCTGCTGTGCGTTGCCGGCGCGGCGATGATGATTGCGGCGGCGGGGCTGTTCTTGCGGCTGGGCACCAACGTTCCGCCGTCGCGGCCAACGACCCTCATCGCAACGACCGGTCCCTATCGGTGGACCCGCAATCCCATGTATCTCGGCATGGCGCTCAGCTATGCCGGCCTTGCGATCGGCTGCGACGGGCCGATCGCCTTCGCCTTGCTCCCGTTGGTGCTGATCGTGATCCAGACGCAGGTGATCGCCCGCGAGGAGCGCTATCTCGAAGCGAAGTTCGGCGATGACTACCGCCGCTACAAGGCCGAGGTTCGCCGATGGCTCTGACTATTCCGCCGCTGCCGCCTGCGGGGCCGCGAAACCAGCATGGCCGGCATGGCCGCGGGCAATCAAATTCTGAAGGTTGCGGGCCGGTGTCACGGAAAACCGATGGGCCGGCTGACCTCTCAGTACCCCCCGCGCGGGAGGAAGCGCACATGCCCAAGACCAGAAACACCGAAGCCAGCCTCAGCATTTCTTCTCCGACCACTCTTGAAAAAGCCTGACACACATGGAGTTCGAACACGTCACCTTCGACCTGCCACACGGCACCTTTCACGCGTTGCAGGGTGGCGATCCCGATGGTCAACCGACGGTCGTCTTGCATGGTTTCCCGGACCATCCGCCGACCGCGAAGCCCTTCCTTGCCGAGCTCGGCCGTCGCGGACGTCACGTCGTTGCCCCCTGGCTTCGCGGTTACGCGCCGTCCCCGACCGCGGGGCCGTTCGACTTCGCAGCCCTCACCAGCGACGTGCTCGCGCTGATCGACCGCTGGTCTCCGGGGCGAGCCGTGGAGTTGATTGGCCACGACTGGGGCGCCCTGATCACATATGATGCCTGCGTCACCGCGCCGGAGCGGATCGAACGCGCGGTCACGCTCGCAATCCCTCATCCACTCACGTTCATGAGCCGGCTGACGCACCCCGCTCAGCTACGCCGGAGCTGGTACATGGGGCTCTTTCAACTGCCTGGAAGCGGCTGGGTGGCCACCGCCCGCGATCTCGCCCTCATTGACCACCTCTGGCGCCAGTGGTCGCCCGGCTTCTCGCTCGATCCTGCTCTCCAGGCGGAGCTGCACGAGCACTTGCGGGCGAGCATGCCGGCGCCTCTAAAGTACTACCGGGCGATGCTGCGACCCGGCATGCTTGGGGCGACGCGCCGCATGTCTCGGCCGATCACGGTGCCCCTGTTGCAGCTTCACGGTGCCAATGACGGCTGCATCCTCCCCGCGCAGGTCGACGACCGGCATCGGTTCGCCGCCCGGCACGCGATGGAGGTCGTCCCCGACGTCGGTCACTTCCTGCACATCGAGGCCCCCGAGGCGATCGCGGAACGGATCGCGGCATGGGCCGAGTAGCGGATCACTCGTCCAGGCTGAAGTCAGACGAGGGTTGGGAACGGACCTCCGCTTTGTGGTCTGGCAAAAGTCCGCTTCGCGGCGATAGCCCAATGTCAGCTCCGGGCGCATTTTTGCTCGGACAAAGGGGGACGTTCAGTGCCCTTTCCCGATCTTTGGCGCGTCTGCCTCGGGCAGCCATTTTGTTCAGCCCAAAAATGTCTTTCGAGGAGGCCGATAGCGTCTTTTGCCCAGCAATGCATAAACCACCGCGGCGGTGGAAAGTGTCCCTGTCGCGCCAACGAAGGCGATTGAAATCAACTGCCGTCACTGGGAACGGTTGGCGCGGGCGCTACGATGGCGTCGCATCGGCGGGTTCATGCGCTTGAACGACATCTGAGGCCTATTCCAGCGAAATACCGCTGGATCTTACGACCTCCCGCGCTTCTTGATTTCGGCGGCGATGAAGGTGGCATAGTCCTCCGCGCTGCCACCCCCCGGCAGATAGCCCCCAGATTCAAAGCGCTTTTTCATCTTCTCCTCTCGCAAAAACGCGTTTGCGAGAGTGTTCAGCTTCGTAATGATCGGTTGCGGGTACCGGCCGGGGCGGACAGTCTGAACCAGCCCTGTGCCTCGAAGCCCGGGAAGCCGCTCTCGGCAATCGTCGGGGCGTCTGGGTAGAGCGTGCTTCGAACGGGATGGGCGAGGATGATTTCGGTCTTCGGCATGATTGGCTCCTCTTTCTCAGGCGACCGCGCGCAGTGTCTTGACGGCGTCGCCCTGCGGCCTCGCCGGCTCGGCTCCGGCGGCACTAGCCGGGGCGCTCACCGCATCGAGCCGTTCGACTTCCTCTAACGAGAGCGCGAGATCCGTCGCGCCGAGATTGCTCCTCAGTTGATCGAGCGAGCGCGGTCCGATCATGGGGACGGCGTCACGGGCGCCCGCCCAGGCGATGGCGACCTGGTCCGGGCCAACACCGCGCTCTCCGGCAATGGCGAGCACGGTGTCGAGGATGGCGCTGCGCTGGGCTGAATCCTCGGCCTGGAAGACCTTGCCGCCCAGCGCCTCGGCCCTCCCCTTCTCGCCACGGCGATATTTGCCGGTCAGCACGCCGCCACCGAGCGGAGACCATGTGACGACCCCCAAGCCCAGCGCCTCACTCGCAGGGAAGAGGTCGGCCTCCGGCTCGCGGTGAACGAGGCTGTGCTCGAACTGCGCGGCAACGATCGGCACGGAACGCGTCAACTCCGCAAGAGTGACGGCGCGCGCCAGCCGCCAGGCCGGAAAGTTCGAGAGGCCGCCATAAAGGAGCTTGCCCGCCCGAGCGAGGTCGTCAAAACCGCGCACGATTTCCTCCGAAGGCGTCAAGCCATCGGGATGGTGCACCCAGTAAATATCGATCCGGTCGGTCTTCAGCCGCTTCAGACTCGCTTCGACCGAGGCGACCATCGCTTTGCGGCTGTTGCCGGTGACGAGGCGGCTGGCATTTGGGGCCGCACCATTCGTGAATTTCGTTGCCAGCACGAACTCCTCGCGCCGGCCTTGCAGCAATTCGCCGAGCATCGCCTCAGACTGGCCGAACTGGTAGATGTCGGCTGTATCGATGAAATTGCCGCCGGCCTCCGCAAATGCGTCGAGGATGGCGCGGCTTGTCTCGGCATCGGCGCCATGGCCCCAACCTGTGCCGAAATTGGCAGTGCCGAGTGCGATTTCGGAAACCCGCAGGCCTGTGCGGCCAAATAGCTTGTATTTCATGGGATGTGTCCCGGAGTGTGGAGGAGGTTGGGAATATTAGGGGAACTCGCCTGCGGCGGCGGCCGACCTCGGTTGTGGTGATCAGTGCGCGGCAGCCGAACTGCCCTGCCCTTTTCGGGCGAACAGGATCGCAACAGCCGCGATGGCCAGGATGACGCCGATGATCGCGAAGGTGTCGCTGAAGCCCATGACCAAAGCCTGCCGCTTCACCGTTTTGCCGAGCGCGATGACCGCCTGCTGCTGGGCAGCCGCATGATCCGAGACGCCGTGCGACATGAAGTAGCCCGTCATCTGGTCGAGGCGGCCCCTGACCTCCTCGCGGAAGGGCGTGACGGCCTGTCCGATGATGTTTGAATGGAACTGCTCCCGCTTGGTGATGATCGTCCCAAGCACCGCCGTGCCGACCGCACCTCCGAGATTGCGGAGCATGTTGAACAGTCCCGACGCGTTCGCCGCGTCCTTCGGCTGGATGCTCATCATCGCAATCGCCGTCAGCGGGGTGATCACCATCGACTGGCCGACGGCACGGACGACGTTGGGCCAGAACAGCTGGTCGCCGGAATAGTTCAGCGACATATGCGTGTTCATGAAACATGAGGCGGCAAACAGCGCGATGCCGACGAAGGTGATGTAACGGATGTCGAAGCGCTTCATCAGCATTGGGACGAGCGGAATGAGGAGAAGCTGCGGCAGCCCGGTCCACGCCAGGACCATGCCGATCTGCTCGGCGTTATAGCCCTGCACCTGGCCGAGATACTGCGGCAGGACATAGACCGAGCCGAACAGGCCAAACCCGACCAGGACGTTCGACAGCGTGCCGACTGTAAAGTTGCGGTTCCTCAACAGCGAGAGATCGACAAGCGGCTTTTTGACCGTCAGCTCGATCCAGATAAAGGACGCGAGAAACACAGCGGCAATCGCTGCGAGACGGACGATGAAGGTCGACTGGAACCAGTCCTCCTTGTTGCCCTCCTCGAGCAGGGTCTGCAGCGCCGACAGGCCGATCGCCATCGTCGCGATGCCAGCCCAGTCGCCCTCCTTGAGAAGGCCCAGCTGCAACGGCTGCTTTTCGAGCGTCAGTGAAAGCGCGACCACCATCGCGACGCTGGGCAGCGTGTTGATGAAAAAGATCGTCTGCCAGCCGTAGTTCTCGGTGAGGTAGCCGCCGATCGTCGGCCCGATCGCCGGAGCGAATGTCACCGCTAGCGCGAACATGGCCAGGCCCATCGGCTGCTGCGATTTCGGCAGGCGGGTCGCGACCATGGTGAAAGCCATCGGGATGAGCACGCCGCCGGCGAAGCCCTGAAGGCCGCGCATGGCGATCATCTCGCCGAGATTGCTGGCGAAGGCGCAGGCCATCGAGAACAGGGCGAACGCGATCGTGCTCCAGATCATATAGAGCTTGAACGAGAAGACGCGGCTGAGAAAACTCGTCAGCGGGATGACGATGATTTCGCCGATCAGGTAGGACGTCGAGATCCAGGCGCCGTTGTCGATGCCGGTGCCGATGCCTCCCTCGATATCGAGCAGCGAGGCATTGGTGATCTGAATGTTGAGGATCGCCATGAAGGCCCCGATGGCCCCGGCCGTGATCGCGATCCAGGTCGACAAGCTCGCCTTGTCCCCGGTTGACGGGGTCGATGGGGCAACGGTCGGCATCTGCGTAGACATGGCCCAGCTCCTTGCAAGCCGGGCGCGCGGATTACCGCGCGTCCGCCACTGAATTGTTCTTGGAAACCTTGGTATCGATAGTCGGAACGACCGACATTCCAGGTCGCAGGCTGCCAGTAAGGCCGTGGCCGGGATCGAGGACGATCTTGACCGGAACGCGCTGGACGACCTTGGTGAAATTGCCGGTCGCATTGTCGGGCGGAAGCAGGGCGAATTCCTGGCCGCTGGCCGGGGCGATGCTGTCGATATGCCCCTCCACCGTGACACCCGGGAACATGTCGACCTCGATCTCGACCTTCTGACCGGGCTTCACATTGGTCAGCTGTGTTTCCTTGAAATTCGCAACGACATAGGCGTCCGCAACCGGAACAACGGCCATCAGCTGCGTGCCCGCCTGGACATACTGGCCGACCCGAAGCGTCCGGTTTCCGACAACGCCATCCACGGGAGCGAGAACGGCGGTATAGGATAGGTTGAGTTCGGCCTGATGCTGAACGGCTTCGTCATGAGAGACCGTGGCTCTCGCCTGGGCCAGGTCGGCCTTGATCAGATCGACCTGCTTTCGTGCCTGGGCGAGCGAAGCGACATCGCGATCGATCGCAGCACGCGCAGCCGAGATTTTGGCGACCGCCGCCTGGGCGTTCTGCACGGAGCCATAGCCCGTCCTGGCGAGGTTGGCGTAGCGCTCGTTGTCCTGCTCGGCGAAATTCGCGTTGGCCTTGTCGACTTCGACCGTCGCCTTGGCTGTGTCGATCGCAGACTGCTGGGCCTCAAGCTGGGCCAGCTTGCTGGCGACGGCGGCTCGGGCTGCTTCGACGTCGGCCTTTGCCTGATCAAGCGCGACGCGGAAGTCTCGATCGTCGATCCGGGCAAGAGCCTGGCCGGCCTTGACCGGTTCGTTGTCGCGAACCAGCACTTCGCCGATATAGCCGGAGACCTTCGGAGCAATCGTCGTGCTGTCGGTCTTCACATAGGCATCGTCCGTCGAGATCTGAAAGCGACCGACGTTCCAATACCCATGACCCCAATAGCCGATGCCAACGAGCGCGATCAGTGCGACGCCTGCCAGCGCCACGCGGCGCAGGCCGTGGTTGCTGCGAGCTTTTTCCTCTGGCGGCGGCGACAAAGCAGAATCGACCGGCTTTTCAACGGCGGTTACCGGGACAACCCGCTCGCCAGGCACGGCGCGCTCGGCTTTGATGCGATCTTCATGTGTGCTCATCGATCCAGCTCCTACTGGGCGTCGTGATCGGCCGTTTCGTCATTTAGAAAATTGCTATTTTCCAAATAGTCCTTACATTGGCTGTGTCAATGATATTTTGGAAAATAGCCATGCGCCAAAATCACGAGACGGTGAAGCGTTCTCGCGGACGCCCCCAGAAGCGGTGCGATGCCGACACCCTGCATCTCATCGTTGAAGCGGCCGATCGCGAATTTCAGTCGAAGGGCTATGCCGGTACGAGCATCATGACGGTGGCGCAGCACGCCGGTGTCTCGACCAAGACGCTCTACAAGCTCGTCGCCACAAAGGCGGAGTTGTTCGAGCGTACGATCCAGGATCGCATTGGCCGCTTCCTGCTCGATGTGGTCGACGACATCAGCGACGACCTCGATCCGCGAGCCGCGCTTGAGCACATCCTGTTTGCATTCGGCGTCCTGACGCTGAGCCCGGAGACCATCGCGATCACGCGGCTCGTCATCAGCGAGTGCGAGCGGTTTCCCGAGGTCGCACGGGCTTTCTACCAATCAGCCATCGTGCCCGTGAACGGCATCATTGAAGCTTGGCTGACGAGGCAGAAGGACAAAGGTCTCCTGCGCTTTGACGACGTCCACATCACCTCGGGCCTGCTGCGCGGCATGATGATCATGGAGCCGCAGCGCACTGCGATGATGGGACAGCGAAGCGCTCCGCATCGCGACGAGATTGCGCTTCGGGCGAGGCAGTGCGCAGACGTCTTCTACAACGGCTGCAAGGCGTAACCCCAAGGCCCCAGCCCAGCCGAGACGACCCTTCAAGTGACGCCGTTGGCGGCAAGCTTCGTCTCGCCGGCGACGGCTAAGGCGAACAGAACGGGAGCGGATTTTGGGAAAGAAACTGGAGGCAAGTCGATCATCAGGAGAGGTCGCCGGGCCGAGCAAATCCTGGCTTGGACACCAAGATCCTGGACACCAAGATCCTGGACGCCAAAATCCCGAACACCAAGATCAAGGCAGATTGTCCCGCAGGAAGATATCGATCCCGATGCGTTCCTGATCCGCCACCAGCCGATCGCCTGAGCAGTATGCCAGCAGAACGCGCGCCGCCGAGCGCGCTTCGTGACCCGGATCCTGGCTGATGATCGCGTCGATGTCGCCGTGCAGCAGGAAGCGCCGCGTATGCGGCGTCAATTCATGAGCGACCCAGACGATCTCCTGGGCACGACCGGCCTGCTGCAGCGCTGCTGCGATGCCACGGTTGCCGGCGCCCGCATTATAGAGACCGACGAGATCCGTGTGCTGCCGTAACAGGGCCGCTGTCGCTGCCAGCGTTTGCTCGTTGTCGTCGCGCCCCTGTACCGCCGGAAGCATGGTCAGATCAGGAAATTCGCGCGCCATGACCTGATTGAAGCCATAGAGGCGCTCTGCATGGTCGCGTAGCGAAAGCGAACCGGCGACCACAGCGACGACGCCCTGGCGGCCGCGCAGGAAGCGGCCCATCAGCGTCGCCGCTGTGCGTCCGGCAGCGGGATTGTCGATGCCGACATAATGCAGGCGCCGCGCGCTCGGCACGTCGGAGACCAGGGTGACGACGGGGACGCCGCGATCGGTGAGATCGTCGATGGCGGCGCGCACGCGCGGATGGTCGAGCGCGATCGTCGCAACGCCGTGATAGCCGGGCAAGACGCCCTCGAGGACGCGCGCCAGCGCATCGGCATCAAATACGTCGACATGCTCCACATCGATGAAAGCGCGCTGGGCGGCAAGCCACTCGGCGGTGCGCGCAACCTGCTCGCCCAGCATGGTCATGAAGCTGTTGGCTCCGCTGGGCAGTACGAAGAGGAAGCGGAAGTTCTGATTGCGGGCGAGACGGGCGGCTGCGGGATCGGCCCGGTAGCCAAGCCTGGAGACGGCCGCCTCGACCCGCGCGATCGTCTTGTCGCGCACGCCGTCACGGCGGTTGACGACGCGGTCCGCGGTCGCGAGCGACACGCCCGCGGCGCGCGCGACATCCTCCAGCGTCGCCCGGCCGATGACCCCTGCGTCTCCTGCCCCCATTATCGCGCCGCCCAGAGCATCCCGCGCGTCAGCATGGTGCGTATCTCCGGCAGATCCAGCTCATAGGCGCGGTGACCCAGCGAGCAGTAGAACACGCGGCCCTGCCCATAGCGCTTCTTCCACACGACCGGCATCTCGACGCCATCGATCCAGGAGGCATGCTCGCCGCTGAACCGCGTCGTCGCCAGGACCTCGTTGGCGGGGTCGACATGCATGTAGTACTGCTCCGAACGGTGCTCGAAACCGGAAATGCCAGCCATGATCGGGTCATCGGGCCTCGTAATATCGACCTTGTAGTCGATGATGTTGCCGGGATGGGCAACCCACTGGCCGCCGCACATGAACTGGTAGTCCACAGAATCGCGAAACGCGTCGCACATGCCGCCATGATGGCCGGCCAGCCCGACGCCGCCGCGGACGGCATCGCACAGCGCCAGCGCCTCCGGCTTCTCGATCTTCGACATCGTGTAGATCGGCACGATCAGGGAGAGATCGCGGATCGCGGGATCGAGGAAGGCTTCCGTCGACGTCTCGACGCGCACCTCGAAACCCTCAGTCTTCAGCCAGCCCCTCATCATCGAGGCGCAGAGATCGGGATCGTGACCCGCCCAGCCGCCCCATACGATCATCGCCTTGCGCATTCCAGTTGTCCTTTGCTTCAGTCGATCTGGCCGGTCACGCGCCCGGCGGGCAGAGGCGCCGGTCTCTCGACACGGCTCTCGATTTTGATCCGGCGCCCCTCATCGGCCGATTTCTGGAATGCCTCCATCACCTCGAGGACGTGGAAGGCGAGTGCGCCGCTGGCGCGATGCGGGCGGCCTGCAATGATCGCGGCGGCCATGTCGGCAACGCCGATCGAGCGGAACTCGCCATCGGCATGGCCATGCGAAAGGGCAACCGATTCCCAACTGCCCCGCGGCTTGGCGATCTTGACCTCGCCGCCGAACTTGTTCGGATCGGGCACCAGCAGGCTTGCCTTGTCACCGTGGATCTCGATCGGCGAATGGGTGTGCTGAGGCACGTCGAAGCTCATCGTGATCGAGACCACGGCGCCGCTCTCGAACTCCAGCGTCCCGGCGACATGGGTTTCGACCTCGACCGGGATCAGCGCGCCGTTCATCGGCTGGCTGGTGACCAGCCTCTCGGAGCGCGGCCGCGCCGTCGAGCCCATCACGCCGGCCACGGGCCCCAGCAACTGCACCAGATCCGTGATGTAGTAGGGCCCCATGTCGAGCATCGGGCCGCCGCCGCGCAGATAGTAGAAGCCCGGCGCCGGATGCCAGCTCTCATGGCCGGGGCAGCCGAAAAAGGCGCTGCCGGCGACCGGCGTGCCGATCGCGCCATCGTCGATCAGCTTTCGCGCGGTCTGGTGGCCACCGCCGAGGAAGGTGTCCGGCGCGCAGCCGACGCGCAGATCTTTCTGGGCGGCGAGATCCATGACCTTGCGGGCCTCGAGCGTATTGATGCCAAGCGGCTTCTCGGAGTGGACATGCTTGCCGGCGTTGAGCACCGCGAGGCTGACATCGGTATGGGCCAGCGGCACGGTCAGATTGACGACGATCTCGACGTCGTCGCGCTTGAGGAGCTCGCCCACGCGCAGCCCGGGCACGCCGAACTCGGCGCCGCGCTTCTCCGCAGCAGTGCTGCGCATATCTGCGACGGCCTTGAGCTCCACCATCGGAAACTGCCTGATCGCCTCGAGATATTTCGTGCTGATGTTGCCGCAGCCGATGACGCCGATTCCGACTTTGCGCATTCTTGTCTCCATAGCTGATGTCCAAGGCCGTTTATTCGAGACGCGTCAGCCCTTGACCGCACCGGCGGTGAGACCCGCGACGATGTGCTTCTGGGCAAAGATGAAGAGCAGGATCGTCGGCAGCAGGGTCAGCGTGATGAACGCCAGGATCAGGTGCCATTCCGACGAGAATTCGCCCTGATAGATCATGATGCCGAGCGGCCAGGGATAAAGCTGTTCGGAATTCAGCATCACCAGAGGCAGCAGGTAGCTGTTCCAGCTGTGGACGAAGGTGATGGTGCCGACGGTCGCGAGAATCGGCCGCGACAGAGGCAGCGTCACATGACGGAAGAAGGCGAAGTAGCTGCAGCCATCGACGAGCGCCGCCTCCAGCAGTTCGTGGGGCAGATCCTTGAAGAAGCGCCGCAGGAGCAGGATGCTCATGGCCAGGCTGAAGGCGACCTGAGGCAGAATGACGCCGAAATAATTGTCCAGCAGGCCGAGATCGCGAACCTTGATGAACAGCGGCAGGATGGCGGTGGCGGCCGGGAACAACAGTCCCATGGTGAGGTAGCTCAGCAGCATGGAGCTGCCGAAGAAATGGATGTGAGCGAAGGCGAAGGCCGCCATCGACGCCACGATCAGCGTCAGGACGACAGTGAAGCTCCCGATCACCAACGAGTTCCACAGCAACTGCCAGTAGCGTTTGGATAACAGGATGCCCGTGTAGTTCTGCCACTCCCACGTCTGCGGCAGGCCGAACGGATTGGTGCGCAGCTCACCAAGCGTCTTGAAGCCGCCGAGCAAGGTCGCCAGCAGCGGCACGGCGACGAATGCCGCCACCAGCGCGAGGAACAGCACCTTGTAGACCAGGACGAGATCAAGCGGCCGGCGGCCAGCGACGGATGTGTCACTCATCGCGCATGAACCAGCGTTTGTAGGTGATGGCGAAGGTCACGCAGATCACGAACAGGATCACGCCGATGGCGCTGCCATAGCCGACGCGCATGCGCGAGACGCCGTGGTTGTAAAGGAAACTGACCATCGTGTTGGAGGAGTCGGCCGGCCCGCCCCGGGTCAGCGGCATGACGAGGTCGAAGAGCTGCAGTGAGCCGACGACGGCGAAGAACACCGAGAGGCGGATCGTCGGGTAAAGCAGCGGGACCACGACATGGCGCAGCACCTGCCAGCGCGAGGCACCGTCGATCCGCGCCGCCTCGACCAGATTGCGGTCCATGCCCTGCAGCGCGGCGATGAACAGCATCATGTGGAAGCCGAAATACTTCCAGATGACGACGACCAGGATGGCCAGCATCGAGGTCTGCGTGCTGGCGAGCAGGTGCGGCGCCTCGGCCCCAAACGTCCTGTAGACGGATGCGAGAAGCCCATAATTGCCGTCATAGATGAAGCTGAAGATCAGGCCGGTCGCGACCTCGGCCAGCACATAGGGCAGGAAGAACAGCATGCGCAGCGCCACCGAGCCGCGAAACTTCTCGGCGAGGATGAGAGCCAGCGTCAGCGCCAGAGGCAGCTGGATCACCAGCGACACCGCGATGATCAGCAGGTTGTTGCGAAACGCCGTGCCGAAGCCGCGCGTATCGAAGACGAAGCGGTAATTGTCGAAGCCGATCCAGCGCGTCGGGCTGCCAAACCCGTTCCAGTTGAAGCCGGAATACCAGGCGGCCTCGCCGATCGGCAGCACCACGAATAGCGTGAAGAGCAGCAATGCCGGCGGCAGGAACAGCAGGAGCGAGGCGAGGCGCCCGTCGCTCGCCGCTCTCCGGCGAGCGCTGGACGCTGCAGGCTTGCCGCTCATGATGGCCGCTGCGCTGTGTTGAGACATCGATGTCGCTCGCAGGTTGACGCGCCCGGGCCGGTCTCAATTGCCTTGCTTGCTCAATTGCCTTGCTTGAAGGCGTCCTGGATCGCTTTGGCGGCCTGTTTCGGCGTCATCGAGCCGCCGGCGATCTCGGCCGTCGCGTCATTCACCACCCGGCCGACCGAGGGACCCAGATCCTGGTCGTAGAAATTCTGGTGGTACTGGGACGCGGCGATGTTCTTGGCGACGTTCTGCATGAAGGCGGCGCTCAGGGCTGCTTCCGCCCCCTTGAAGGTCGGGATGATGAAGTTCTGCTTGGCGAGCTCGCGCTGGACCTCGTCCGAGATGAAGAACTTGACGAATTCGACGGCCTCCTTCGGCGCGCCCTTGGTGATGATCCAGCCATTGACGCCGCCGAGCGTGTCGGACGGCCGGCCCTTGGCGCCGGCGGGCATCGGGAAGTCAAACCAGCCCAGCTTCTCCTCGGAGATGCCCTTCTTGTCGGCCGCCAGCGCGCGCTGCGTCGCCGAGTGACTGGAGATCGCGAGGTTCATCGCGGCCTTGCCATCACCGAAGAAGCCGAGCGCCTGCTGGTTCTTGAAGCCGAGGAAGCCATTCTGGAACGGCTCGAGATCGACAAGCTGCTTCATCAGCTCGCCGGCCTTCTGGAAGGTCTCGCCTTCAAAGCCGCCATTCTGGCCCTTGAGCGCGGCCTCGAAGGCCGGCTTGCCGCCGAGCCGGACCGCGAGATGCGTCCAGTAGAAATGCAGCGGCCACTTGTCCTGCCCGCCAACGGCGATCGGCGTGACACCGGCAGCCTTGAGCGTCTTCACCGCGGCCAGGAGGTCGTCCCAGGTCTTGATCGCGCCGCCGTCGACGCCAGCCTTGGCGAAGAGGTCCTTGTTGTACATGAACCCGACCTGCGAGACCGTGTAAGGCAGGCCGTAGAGCTTGCCATCGATCGCGAAGGCTGCGACTGCGCCTGCCGACAGATTGTCCTTGTAGGCGCCGACGCCGGCGGTGACATCCTCCAGCACGCCAGCCTCGACCTGGGCTTTCAGCACGCCGCCGGCCCAGGAATAGAGAATGTGCGGCCGGTCCTTGGACTGCAGGATGGTCGGAAGCTTGGCCTTGTAGGCCTCGTTTTCGAGGAACTGCATCTCGACCTTGACGCCGGCGTTCTTGGCCTCGAAGCGCCGCGCGACCTCCTCCCAGATCTTCACCTGGGCGGGGTTCTGCTCGAGGTGGAGCCAGCGGACGGTGGTCTGCGCGGCCGCTGCGCCGGCGGCCAATGTCAATCCTGCGGCGGCGAGCGCCAGCCTCGTGAGAAATCGCATCGCATCCTCCCAATCCCGTCTGTCTGCGGGTTGACGCAAACCTAACTCAAATTCTGAGGTACGCAACTCAGAAAATGCGTTGCATGACCGCTCGGCAGATGCTTTCGTCGGTTTTGCAACTGACTGGCCGCTCAGCAGAACCGGGCCGAGCGGTCAGCGCCAATGCATGTCGGAGGAGATGATGTCTGCCGTATATCGCGATCTTGCCGGCAAGGTGGTTCTGGTCACAGGCGGCGCTTCAGGCATCGGCGCGGCGATCTCGCGCCGATTTGCCGAGCAGGGATCGACCGTGGTGCTGTTCGACATCATGCGCGACACCGGCGAGGCGCTGGCGCGGGAACTGGGTGCGGCTGGATTGGCGGCGCATTTCCAGCCTGTCGACCTGACCGACATCCCGGCACTGAGGGCCGGCATCGAACAGGCGCGCGCGCTCCACGGGCCGATAGACATCCTCGTGAACAATGCGGCCCATGATGAGCGGCATGCGACCGAGGAGGTCACGCCGGAGTACTGGGATGATCGGATCGCGGTCAATCTGAAGCACCAGTTCTTTGCAGCACAAGCGGTGCTGCCGGATATGAAGGCGGCCAATGGCGGCGCCATCATCAACTTCGGATCGACCTCCTGGATGGCGGGTCAAGGCGGCATGGCCGCCTACACCGCCAGCAAATCCGGCGTGATCGGCCTCACCCGCTCGCTGGCGCGCGATTACGGCGCCTACAACATCCGCGTGAACGCCATCGCGCCCGGCTGGATCATGACCGAGCGACAGATCGAGAAATGGCTGACGCCGGAGAGCGAGGCCGAGCTGATGCGGCGGCAATGCCTCAAGCGCCGGCTGACGCCGGACGAATTGGCGAAGTTCACCGTATTCCTCGCATCGGATGAGGCGTCGGCCTGCACCGCGCAGCATTATGTCGTGGATGGCGGGTGGGTCTAGATCTGCCCCCTGCCCGCCTTGCCCACGTCTGGCGCAGCCAGCGCATAAGCCACGATATCTGGAGCAGCGGCACGGTCTTGCCTGGGCTGGGCTTCCGAAATTCGCCCCGTTGCGGACTCCGGCAAGGTCCGCTTCCCGGCAATTCGGCTCGATGGCTATCCCGATCGTGACTTTCCGCCATGTGACGGCTGCAAAACCTGGCAACCGCTATCGAGGTCGACATTGTTCGTTATCGCTTTGCAAAGTGCGGCGCCAAGGCTCTGGGTTTGGCTGTTGTTGCGTTGCAGGAGCACGATGTTTCGAACGAGTTGGGGCTCGCCGAACGGCAGGCAGGTCAGAGCCAGTCTGCTGACGACGTTATCGGACAGGGCGATGACCGAAGCGCCCAGCCCCTTTTCCACCATCTTGATGATGACCTCCTGGCTATCGAGAACCATCTCCTCGCGAACAGGAATGCTCAGGCGCCGGAGCTCACGCTCGACCATACGCCCGGCCCAGGCGCGCCCGTCGAACCGGATGAAGGGGAACTGCAGGAGAAGTTCACGCGCGTTTTTGTCATCGTTTCCGGCGGGCGCGATCACCCAGAACCGGTCGGCGTAGAGCGGCGTCCAGACGAGATCGGCCGGATGTGGCCGGACCGGTTCGGTCGTCACGGCCGCGTCGAGGTCGCCGGCTGCGACCTTGCTCGCGAGTTCGGCGGACATGCCGGCTGAAACATGGACGCGTACGCGCGGATGCGTTCGGTTGAGCGCGATGAGCGAGTTCGGAAGCGGGCCCGACAGCGCCGTCTGGATGGCGCCGATCCTCAGCCGGCCAGCCAATGACCGCTCATTGCTGAGGTCCTGCGCGATTCCATCGTAAAGCCCGAGGACCTCTTCCGCCTTGGCCAGAACGATCCTGCCGGTTTCGGTCAATGTCGGATAGCGCCGGGTTCGGTCGAAGAGCCGTGTACCGAACTCAGCCTCCATCTCCTTGACCTGCAGGCTCACCGCGGACTGCGTCAGCCCCATGGATTCCCCTGCCCGGGCAAAGGAACCATGCAACGCAATGGCTCTGAGAATGCGCAGCCTCCGCAGCGACATTGGCGATCCTTCATCGGGAGGGGCGCCCGAACAACGCGTGGTCGACCCCGTTTAATCAGATAAACTCATGGTATGGTAGATATTTAAGAATTTCTTCTTGTCTAAGCGGCCGGCTATGAGGAGTGCGTCTCACCAGATCGCGAGTTCGCCTATGTCCTCATTCAACGCCCTGAAGAATGGTCCCGTTGTCAAAACATCGCCGATCCTGGCGATGGCGCGGCGAGCCGCCGAGTTGCGCGCCGCGGGCCGCGACGTCATCGACCTGACGCTTGGCGAGCCGGATTTCGCGCCACCTGCGCATGTCGGCGAGGCCGCCGTCGAAGCCGCCCTCCGCCCACTGGGCTACACGCCGTCAAACGGCATTCCAGCCCTGCGTGAAGCGGCGCTCGCGGCAATCGCGCGCGATCGTGGGCTGCTTTACGGGGGCGACGAGATCGCCGTCGGGTGCGGCGCGAAACAAGTCATCTTCAACGCCTTCATGGCGACCTTGACGAAAGGTGACGAGGTCATCATCCCAACGCCGTATTGGGCGAGCTATCCCGATATGGTGCGCCTCGTGGGAGCCTCACCGGTTTTCATTCACTGTCCGGCCGGCACCGGATTTCGTCTGTCGCCTGACGATCTCGCCGCTGCGATCACGCCGCGCACGCGCTGGATCATCATCAATGCTCCCGGCAATCCTTCGGGCGTCGACTACGATGGCGAGCATCTCCACGCCTTGGCCGAGGTCCTGCGCAGGCACCCCCACGTCATGGCGATGTCCGATGAGATCTATGCCCATATCCGCTACGCCGACGAAGCCTATGCCAGCCTGGCAATGGTCGCTCCCGATCTGCGCTCTCGCATTCTGATCGTCGACGGTGTCTCAAAAGCCTACGCCATGACAGGTTGGCGCGTGGGATGGGGTTTCGGCCCGGCCGATCTGATCGCCCGGATATCGGCGATCCAGGGACAGAACTGCACGCAGACAGCGACGCTCAGCCAGATCGCTGCCGTGGCGGCGCTGACGGGGCCGCAGCAAGTGCTCGCCGAGCGCAAAGCCATCTATCGCGCCCGCCGTGATTCCGGGGTCGCCCTGCTGTCGCGCAGCGATCACCTGCAGACGATCACACCGGCTGGCGCATTCTACCTCTTTCCCGCCTTGAAGCGGGGCCTGGACGATGTAGCGGTCGCCGACAGGCTGCTCGAGGCCGGCGTCGCCACAGTGCCGGGCAGTGCATTCGGGGCGCCTGGCCATTTGCGGCTATCATTCGCGACAGAGCTGGGCACTCTGGACGAGGGCTGCCGTCGCATCGTCGCCGCTCTGGGGGCTTCGCTGTGACGGGCGCGGTCATTCTGGCGCTGTTGCCGATCCTGCTGCTCATTGGGCTCGGCGTCGTCCTGCGCCAGCGCCGGTTTGTCGCCGAAAGCTTCTGGGCGCAGGCGGAGCGCCTCGGCTATTTCGTGCTGCTGCCCGCATTGTTTTTCCACGGGCTCGCCATGGCTGATCTCGGGTCGCTGGCAGTCGCCGAGCTCGCGATGACGCTGATCCTGTCGACCTTGATCGTCGCCTGTCTCGTGGTACTGGCCCGTCCGCTCATGGGCGTAGACGGGCCTGGCTTCACGTCGATCTTCCAGGGCAGCGTTCGCTTCAACAACTATGTTGGCGTCACGCTCGCAGCGGGCCTCTTCGGAGCCCAGGGCATCGCGCTTGCCGCAATCTGCAACGCTGCAATCGTGCCGACGGTCAATGTGCTTTGCGTGCTCGTCTTCGCGCGCCATGGCACGGCGCGGCTGGATGCACGTGGTATCCTCAGGCACCTGGCGATGAACCCGCTGGTCGTCTCCTGCCTTGCCGGCATCGCTTTCCAGTTGATCGGACTGCGCATCCCTCCCGGTGTTGAGCCCGCGCTGCGTTCGCTGGGCGCGGCCTCGCTGCCTCTGGGTCTTCTCTGCGTCGGCGCAGCGTTGGAGTTCCACGCGGCCCGAAGCTGGATCGCTCCGGTGGCCATCTCGTCGCTGGTCAAGTTTCTGGCAATGCCGCTGGCAACGCTCCTTGTGGCCAAGGGATTGGGGCTCCAGGGCCAGGCGCTGACAACCGCACTGCTGTTCCAAGTCCTGCCGACGGCCTCTTCCGCCTACATCATGGCCCGGCAACTGGGTGGCAACGCGCCACTCATGGCTGGGATCACCGCCACCCAGACAGTGCTTGCCTTTGCCATCATCCCCATCGTCCTGATCAGCCTTCTGACAATGGGTCTTTTCTAGATGCGGGAAACGTCCGCTGGCGGCCATCCGTGCGCGGCGCGGCCGCCCTGTGCCGCCTCAACCCCGCTTCGGGGCCCCTCCGCTTCGCTCTGGTGACGACGGCATCCCACGATCGAGATGCCCTGGACGAGCAGGCAGCCGCCTGCCCTAGCCTGCGTGTTCTGCCGCCTCGCGGGTAAAAACGACCCAGCAGCAATGACCGGCGACTGTCATGGGGGGCCGTTGATCGTGTCGGATTCCGATCTCGCGAAGGCATTGCGGGATGCAGACGTTGCGAGACGATCGGTTTTGAAAGCGGGCCATAGCGTCGCCGCGAATGTCCGAAAGTTCTGCAATCCGATTTGCGCGCCCGCCCCGGTGAGCGCTCAACCGCACAGGGTCAAAAACGCCGAAGCGAAAGCAAAATTCAATACTCTAGGCTATAAACTTCGATTCAAGGGGCGATAAAAGGCAGATGTAATGGCTGCGCTAACGCATAAATTACCATACAGCCTGCACGAAACCAGTATAAAAGTAAAATTTTATGTTGCGTTTTCCGGTTTATTAATCCTAATTCTGATGTTGGTCGCGCTTTCCGTTTATTCGGTCCGTGAACAATCCGCCTATCACGGGCAACTTGACGTTTCCTCGCGGGCTGCCGCCAACGTCGAAAAGGTCAACGGCCTGATCTTCGCCGTCGTCATGGAATCACGCGGCATCTACATGTCGAGCGATATGGCGGCTGTGAAGCGCTATGGCGACGCGCTCCTGCAGCGAAACCGCGAATTGGCCGAGGTCTTGGATCAATGGCAGCAGATCGTTCGCGATGACGACACGGAACTCTTCGCGGCCTTCAAGACCCGTGTCTCTGAGTTTATCCGTTTCCGCGCAGAGCTCGTGCGGCGCGCGAACACCATCGGCCAGGCAGCAGGTCGCGAATGGGGAGACAACGACGCGAACCGCAAGGTGCGCATCGCGCTCAACGAGGATCTCGCGGCTCTCGCCACGGTCTATTTCAAGCGCGCCCACGCCAACGCAAAGCTGGGAGAGCAGGTCGAGTTCACGACTATATTGCTGATGATCGTCGGCATCGGCGCTATCGCCCTGACCTGGCTGGTGGCCTCTCAGTTCAAGGCCTCGGTGATCGAGCCGCTGCTCGCCATCACATGGGCAACCGACAGCATCGCCTCCGGCAAGATGATGGCGGCAATCCCGCACGCCAGCAGAAAGGATGAAATCGGCAAGCTCGCTTTGGCTGTCCAGCAACTGCAGAGCACGACCGAGCGAAACCGCGAACTCCAGAAGAGCGAACTGGCGACGTCGCGGGAACGCGATCACCTCGAAGAAAACAAGGTCCATCTCATCGCAGCGATCAATAACATGGCCCAGGGCCTGATCATGCTTGATGTGCACGCAAACGTCATTCTCATGAACGAATCCTACCGGAAGATGTATCATCTGCCGAAGGAGCTCATGGCTTCGCGCTGCAATCTTCGCGACATACTGCGATACCGCGCCGAATCCGGCCTGTTTTCCGGAGACACCAAAACTTACGTCAAAACCATCCTGACCCGGATCGCACTCGGCCAACCCTCAGTAAGCCATGTCGATTTGAAAGACGGCCGCAAGATCCGCGTGTTCGAGCAGCCGACACCCGATGGCGGCTGGGTCGCGACCCATGAGGACTTCACCAAACAGCAGCAGCTTCAGCAGACGCTGGAGCGCATGGAGCGCTTGTTTGGAACGATCGTCGAGAATGTGCACGAGGCCATCCTGGCCAAGGACGCGCTCAGCCATCGCTATCTGCTCGTCAACCGGGCCGCGGAAACCCTGTTCGGCCTGCCGCGCGCCGACATTGTCGGACGAACGGCACGCGATGTCTTCGGCGAGGAGACTGCCGAGGCGATCGAGGGCACCAGCAAGACCTCGCCCGCCAAGGCCGCCGCGGTTGCGATCCGGAGGATCACGACGCCCGGCAATGGCGAGCGCGTCGCGGCAATCCGGCATCTTCCCGCTTCGGACGGTGAAGATGGAGCGCAGTACCTGATCAGCCTGATCGAAGACCGGACCGAACAGGCCGCCGCGATACCCCGGCTGCGGGCAGGCTGAGCGGCTGCAGACGTTGCGATTACCGCGGGCTGGATGCCGCGGGATTTGAGAACGATGTACATTGCGCCGCCGTGGCGGCAGACTTCAGTCACGATGGCGAGCTTCAGCTTGCCGACATAGGCTGCCCTGCCGAAGAGCGCTGAACCAGAGAGACGCATGCCGGTCGAACGCGAGATCTTCGGGCATCTGCCGGATGGCACCGCCATCGAGCGCGTCACGCTCAGGCGCAATGGCGGGCTGACGGCGCGCATCATCAGCTATGGCGCCGCTCTCCAGGCGCTGCTGGTGGCCGACAGTGCAGGGGCGATCGACGACGTCGTCCTCGGCTTTGACGCGCTCGAGCCCTATACCCGGCCGGGCTGCTATTTTGGCATGACGGTCGGGCGCTACGCCAACCGCATTGCGGGCGGACGCTTCGTCATCGATGGGGCGCAGGTTTCGCTTGCCTGCAACAATGGCCGCAATGCGTTGCATGGCGGCATCAATGGCTTCAGCCGCAAGGCCTGGAGGATCGTCTCGGCGGAGGATGGACCGGTTCCCACGCTGACGCTGGCCTGCCGCAGCCCCGATGGCGAGGAAGGCTATCCCGGCACGGTCGAGACGCAGGTGCGTTATAGCCTGCCGGCCCCTGATGAACTCCTGCTCGACATCGCCGCGACGAGCGACCGGGCGACGGTGGTCAACCTGACCAATCACAGCTTCTTCAATCTCGATGGCACGATGGCGGGCGATATCCTCCAGCACCGGCTGCAGATCGCAGCCGATCATTTCCTGGCGGTAGACGAGACCGCGATCCCGTTGCAGGAGCCGCCGCGAGACGTCACTGGCACGCCGTTCGATTTCCGCCAGCCGCATCCGATCGGCGCCCGCATCCGGCAGCCCGACGAACAGCTGCGGCGCGGCCGCGGCTACGACCATAATTTCTGCCTGGCTCCTGCGGATGGCTTGCCGGGGGATGATTTGCCGACAGATGCCTTGCGTCTGGCCGCTCGCGTCGAGGCGCCCCGCTCCGGGCGGATCATGGAGCTCCATACCAATCAGCCCGGTCTGCAGCTCTATTCCGGCAATTTTCTCGACGGCAGCGTGGCGGGCAAGCATGGCAGGCTTCACCGCCAGGCCGACGCCTTTTGCCTGGAGCCGCAGATCTGGCCCGACGCACCCAATCGTCCGGATTTCCCATCGGCCAGGCTGACGCCGGGCATGATCTACCGACATCGCACGCTCTATCGCTTCACCGCCTGAGCGGCCCCGGCCTGTCGCTGCCCATTAGTAAGATAGTATGACTATTTACAGGCTCAAAAGACCCCGGTAGAACGAGGCTGCGCACGTAGAGGCGCCTCGATTGATAATGTTCCGGGAGAAGCTCATGCGCCGTCTTTCATCCATGACCACGCTGCTTGCCGCGACCATGCTGGCCGGCGGTCTCAATGCCGCCCGCGCGGCGGAACTCACAGTCGGCTTTTCACAGATCGGCTCGGAATCGGGCTGGCGCGCAGCCGAAACATCGGTCTCCAAGAGCGAGGCCAAGAAACGCAACATCACGCTCAAGATCGCCGATGCGCAGCAGAAGCAGGAGAACCAGATCAAGGCGATCCGCTCCTTCGTCGCGCAGGGCGTCGACGCGATCTTCCTCGCGCCCGTCGTCTCGAGCGGCTGGGATTCCGTGCTGAAGGAAGCCAAGGAAGCCAAGATCCCGGTCATCCTGCTCGATCGCGACATCGATCCGGCGGGCAAGGAGCTTTATCTGACCGCCGTGACCTCCGACAGCGTCCATGAGGGCGAGGTCGCCGGCAAATGGCTCGCCAAGACGGTCGGCTCCAAGCCCTGCAACGTCGTCGAGCTGCAGGGCACGGTCGGCGCCAGCGTCGCGACCAACCGCAAGAAGGGCTTCGACACGGCGATCGCATCAGCCTCCAACATCAAGGTGGTGCGCAGCCAGACCGGCGACTTCACCCGCGCCAAGGGCAAGGAGGTGATGGAGAGCTTCATCAAGGCCGAGGGCGGCGGCAAGTCGATCTGCGCCGTCTATGCGCATAATGACGACATGATGGTCGGTGCGATCCAGGCCATGAAGGAAGCCGGCCTCAAGCCGGGCAAGGACGTGCTGACCGTCTCGATCGACGCGGTGCCCGACATCTTCAAGGCGATCGCGGCCGGCGAGGCCAATGCCACGGTCGAATTGACGCCCGACATGGCCGGCCCCGCCTTCGACGCGCTGACCGCCTACAAGAGCAAGGGCACTGTCCCGCCCAAATGGATCCAGACCGAATCCAAGCTCTACACCGCCGCCGACAATCCGCAGAAGGTCTACGACTCCAAGAAGGGCCTCGGCTACTGAGAGCCTGAGGGCGCGCACGCCTCCCTCCTCCGAGCTTGTTCCCACGGCCGCGCCAACGGCGCGGCCTGCGTGGAGTTCGTGCCCATGTCTTTGCCCCCGACCATGACCTTACCCCCGACCGCCGTGCCGCCGATCGACGCCATGCCGCTCCTGGCCGTACGCGGGCTCTCGAAGAGTTTCGCGGGGTTTCCCGCGCTCGCCGGGATCGACGTCACGCTCCGGCATGGCGAGATCCATGCCCTGCTCGGCGAGAACGGCGCAGGCAAGTCGACCTTCATCAAGGCGGTCACCGGCGTCATCGCGCGCGACGCGGGAACCGTGGCGCTGGAGGGCGCCGAGATCGCCCCCCATTCGGCGCAGGAGGCGCTGCAAGCCGGCATCGCGACCGTCTACCAGGAGGTCAGCCTGCTGCCCAACCTCTCGGTCGCGCAAAACCTGTTCCTCGGTCGCCAGCCGATGCGCTTCGGCCTCGTGCGGGAAGGCGAGATGCGCCGCCGCGCGGCGGCCCTGCTGCGTGGTTTCGACCTCGATATCGATGTCGCCGCGCCACTGGGCGACTATTCGGTCGCCGTGCAGCATCTGGTGGCGATCGCGCGCGCCGTCGACATGTCGGCACGGATCCTGATCTTGGACGAGCCGACGGCCAGCCTCGACACTCATGAGGTCGAGACCCTGTTCCGCGTCATGCGCGGTCTCGCCGGCCGGGGCCTCGGCATCCTCTTCGTCACCCATTTCCTCGACCAGGTCTATGCGATCAGCGACCGCATCACGGTGCTGCGGAACGGCAAGCTCGTCGGCGAGCGCGAGACGGCAGCGCTGCCGCGCATGGAGCTGATCAGGATGATGCTGGGCCGCGAGCTGAGCGAGGCCACCTCGGAGCATCCGGCCAAGGACGCAGCCGAGGCCGCGCCCGCAGCGGGCGGTGCGATCCGGTTCGAGGGCTTCGGCAAGGCCGGCTATGTCGCGCCTTTCGACCTCGCTCTGGCAAGCGGCGAGGTGGTCGGGCTTGCCGGCCTGCTCGGCTCGGGGCGCACGGAGACGGCACGCCTGCTGTTCGGGGTGGAAGCCGCCGATAGCGGCCGCCTCACCATCGACGGCCGCAGCGTGCGCCTGACGTCGCCGCGCGACGCGATCGCGCAGGGCTTCGGCTATTGCCCGGAGGAGCGCAAGACCGAAGGCATCGTCGCCGAACTCACGGTGCGCGAGAACATCGTGCTCGCCGTCCAGGCGCGGCGCGGCGCGCTGCATCCGCTCTCGCGGCGGGAGCAGGACGAGATCGCGCGGCGCTTCATCACCATGCTCGACATCCGCCCGCCTGATCCCGAGCGCCCGATCGGGCTGCTTTCGGGCGGCAACCAGCAAAAGGCCCTGCTGGCGCGCTGGCTGGCGACACAGCCGCGCCTTCTCATTCTCGACGAACCGACGCGCGGCATCGATGTCGGCGCCCATGCCGAGATCATCCGCCTGATCCGGCAGCTCTGCACCGAGGGCCTCGCCCTCGTCGTGATCTCGTCCGAACTGGAGGAGATCGTGAGCTATGCCGATCGGGTCGTGGTGATGCGCGACCGCAGGCAGATCGCCACACTCGAGGGCGAGGCCGTGAACGTCACCGCGATCCTGCAGGCGATCGCGGCCGACGCAGCCCCGCTCGCGGCGTGAGGAAGCCGATCCGATGAGCTTCACCCTGCCCCGCAAGGGCCTGCCGCAAATCGCAGCCTTCATCTTGGTGCTGCTGATCAATTTCGCCGTCTCGCCGCAGTTCTTCGACCTCAGGCTGCAGGATGGCCGCCTGTTCGGCAGCCTCATCGACGTGTTCAACCGCGGCGCGCCCGTGGCGCTCCTGTCGCTCGGCATGGTGCTGGTCGTGGCGACCAGGGGAATCGATCTCTCGGTCGGCGCGGTGATGGCGATTTCAGGCGCGCTCGCGGCGACGCTGGCCGATACGCAGCCGCTGCCCGTCGTCCTGCTGGCGGCGCTGGGTGCGGGGCTGCTCTGCGGGCTCTGGAACGGCATCCTCGTCGCCGTGCTCGGCATCCAGCCGATCGTCGCGACGCTGATCCTGATGGTTGCCGGGCGCGGCATCGCGCAATTGATCACCGAGGGCAGGATCGTCACCTTCACCTCGCCCGGCCTCGCCTGGTTCGGCGGCGGTTCGATCCTGGGACTGCCGGTCCCGGTCGTGCTGACCGCGTCGGTGCTGGCGGTGGCGGCGCTTGTCGTCCGCGGCAGCGCGCTCGGGCTGCTGATCGAGGCGACCGGCGCCAATGCCCGCGCCAGCGCGCTCGCCGGCATCGAGACGCGCATGACCACCATTGCGGTCTATGTCTGGAGCGGTTTCTGCGCGTCCCTGGCCGGGATCGTCGCTGCGGCCGACATCCTGGGCGCGGACGCCAACAATGCCGGGCTCTGGCTCGAGCTCGACGCCATCCTGGCGGTCGTGATCGCCGGCAGCTCGCTCCTGGGCGGCCGCTTCAGCCTCGCTCTGGCGGTGCTGGGCGCGCTGATCATCCAGGCGATGAACACCGGCATCCTGCTGGCCGGCTTCAAGCCCGAATTCAACCTCGTGGTGAAGGCGGTCGTCGTCCTGGTGGTGCTGCTGGCGCAATCGCCGCGCCTGTCCGCCATCGGCGTCCTGCTGGCCCGGAGATCGGCATGACGCGCTACCTCCCGGTCATCGTCACCGCCGCCGTCTTCGCGCTCGGCTACGCCATCTGCGCGCTCCAGTTCCCCGCCTTCCTGTCGACGCGCGTGATCGCGGACCTTTTGACCGACAACGCCTTCCTCGGCATCCTGGCGGTTGGCATGACCTTCGTGATCATCTCGGGCGGCATCGACCTGTCGGTCGGTTCGGTCGTGGGGTTCACGACGGTCTTCCTCGCCCTGGCGATCGGGACATGGAACATTCCCCCCTTGCTCGCCTTCATGCTCGTGCTGCTGGTCGCGACGCTATTCGGCGCCACGATGGGTGCGCTCATCCAGGGCTTCGAGATGCCGCCCTTCATCGTGACGCTGGCGGGCATGTTCCTGGCGCGCGGCGCGAGCTTCCTGCTCTCGACCGAGTCGATCCCGGTCACCGCGCCGCTCTACGGCGCGATTTCCGACTTCGCGCTGCGCCTGCCCGGCGGCGGTCGGCTGAGCGTCGTCGGGCTGATCATGCTCGCGGTCTTTCTGGCCGGCGGCATCCTGCTCCATCTCACGCGTTTCGGCACGAACGTCTACGCGCTGGGCGGCAGCCGGGTCTCGACCGGGCTGATGGGGATCTCGGTGGGCCGGCACACGGTCGCGATCTATGCCCTGTCGAGCTTCCTGGCGGGGCTGTCCGGCATCGTGTTCTCGCTCTACACCTCGTCGGGCTATTCGCTCTCGGCGGTGGGGGTCGAGCTCGACACCATCGCTGCCGTGGTGATCGGCGGCACGTTGCTGACAGGCGGCTACGGCTTCATGGCGGGAACGTTCCTGGGCGTTCTCATGCAGGGCCTGATTCAGACCTACATCAATTTCGACGGCACCTTGTCGAGCTGGTGGACCAAGATCGTCACCGGGGTCCTGCTGTTTGCCTTCATCGCTTTCCAGCAGGCGACGCTGGCGCTGGCCCGCCGCTCCGTGCGGGGCACTGCGGCAAAAGGGACCACGCCATGAAACCCGGAATCGTCGCGGTTCCCGAACGGCGGGAGCACTCCAACCACGCCGAGGTGGCGCGGATGATCGCAATCGACATCATCGCCGGCCGCGCCAAGGAAGGCTCCAAGCTCGCCGGCGATGCCGAGCTGATGCTGCGCTTCGGCGTGTCGCGCCCGGTGCTGCGCGAAAGCGTCAAGACGCTCGTCGCCAAGGGCCTGCTCACCACCAAGGCAAGGGTCGGCACGGTGGTGCGCGAGCGCGCCGCCTGGAACATGTTCGACAGCGACCTGCTCGCCTGGCACCTTCAGGCCGGCATAGACCGCCGCTTCCTGGACGATCTCGCCGAAATCCGGCTGGCGGTCGAGCCTCGTGCGGCGGCCCTGGCTGCAGAGCGCAGAACCGAGGCCGATCTCGCCGCGATGCGCGCGGGCCTGGCCGCGATGCAGCGCGAACCGTCCGATTCCGTGGCCTTCGCCAATGCCGATCTCGCGCTCCATGTCGCGGTCGCCAACGCTTCGGGCAATCCGTTCATGCGCTCGGTCGGCGGCGTCATCGACGTTGCGCTGCGGGCCTCCTTCCTGCTGAGCGCGCCGGTCGAGGAGCCCGAGCGCGACATCGTCATCATGACGCACAGGAAGATCGTCGACGCTATCGCTGCCCGCGACGTCGAGGGTGCAGCCGACGCCATGGTGGGTGTCATCTTCAACGGCTTGCGCCGTCACGGCGCGGCGCGCAGCGACCCCTCCGAACGGCTCCCCGGGGCGCATCGTCTCATCGCCCCTTCCCGCCTTCTCACAGACAAGGATTGAGCACCGCCATGCCTGCAGCGACCAGACCCTATCGCGGCGTCTTCCCCGTCGTACCGACCATCTTCCACGATGATGGCACGCTCGATCTGGAAGGCCAGCGCCGCTGCCTGGACTTCATGATCGAGGCCGGCTCGGACGGGCTGTGCATCCTGGCGAACTTCTCCGAACAGTTCGTGCTGACCGATGCCGAGCGCGACACGGTGATGGATGTGGCGCTCGACCATGTCGCGGGCCGGGTGCCGGTCATCGTGACGACGACGCATTTCAGCAGCGCGGTCTGCGCCGAGCGTTCGCGCCGCGCGCAGGACAAGGGCGCGGCCATGGTGATGATCATGCCGCCCTATCACGGCGCGACCTTCCGGGTCGGCGAGGCGGCGATCGAAGCCTTCTTCCGTCGCGTCTCGGATGCGATCTCGATCCCGATCATGATCCAGGACGCGCCGGTGGCCGGCACGCCGCTCTCGCCCGCCTTCCTGGCGAAGCTCGCCTGCGAGATCGAGAACGTCTCGTATTTCAAGATCGAGGTCGCCCAGGCCGCGGCCAAGCTGCGCACGCTGCTCGAACTGGGCGGCAAGACGATCGAGGGGCCATGGGATGGCGAGGAGGCGATCACGCTGATGGCCGATCTCGATGCGGGCGCGACCGGCGCAATGACCGGCGGCGGCTATCCCGACGGCATCCGCCAGATCGTCGACCCCTATTTCGCCGGGCGCCGCAATGAGGCTATGGCCGCCTATTCGCGCTGGCTGCCGCTGATCAATTACGAGAACCGCCAGACCGGCCTGTCGGCTGCGAAGATCCTGATGAAGGAGGGCGGGATCATCGGATCGGCTGCCTTGCGTCATCCGCTCGAACTGCCTCATCCCAAGACGCAGGCCGGGCTGATCGAGATCGCCAAAAGCCTCGACGCCGCGGTTCTGCGCTGGAGCAAATGAGCATGCTGCGCCTCGCTATCGTCGGATTGGGCAAGATCGCCCGCGACCAGCATCTGCCTGCGGTGGCGGGCCTGCCCGATATTGCGATCGCGGCGGTTGTCAGCCGCAATGCGAGGCTGGACGGCGTGCCCTGTTTCGAGACCCTCGAGGCGCTGTTTGCCTCCGATGTCGCGGTCGATGCGGTGGCGCTCTGCACGCCGCCGCAGGTGCGACGGGCCCAGGCCGCGCTCGCTTTGGCGGCCGGCAAGCATGTCATGCTGGAAAAGCCGCCGGGCGCGACCGTCAGCGAGCTTGCGCCGCTGATCGCCGTCGCGCGCGACAACGGCCTGACGCTGTTTGCGACCTGGCATTCCCGCCATGCGCCGGCCGTCGAACCGGCACGCGCCTTTCTCGCCGCCAAGCGGCCCTTGTCGGTCAAGATCGACTGGCGCGAAGATGTCCGGGTCTGGCATCCCGGCCAGGACTGGATTTTCGAGGCCGGCGGGCTTGGCGTGTTCGATCCCGGGATCAACGCGCTGTCGATCCTGACCCGCATCCTGCCGCGCCCGGTCTTTCTGCGGGGTGCCGGGCTCGCCTTTCCCGCCAATCGCGCGGCGCCGATCGCAGCCGAACTCGATCTTGCCGACGAGGCCGGCTTGCCGATCCGGGCGGAGTTCGATTTCCTGCAGACAGGGCCGCAAAGCTGGGACATGCGCATCGAGACGGAAGGCGGAACGCTGATGCTTTCAGCCGGCGGCGCCAAGCTCGCCCATGACGGCCGCCCGCTCGTCGACGAGGCGGAGGCGGAATATCCTGCGCTCTACCGCCGTTTCATCGCTCTCGTCGGCAGGCGTGAGAGCGATGTCGACCTGGCGCCCCTGCAGCTCGTGGCCGACGCCTTCCTGCTCGGGCAGCGTCGCAGCGTGGAGGCCTTCACATGGTGAGCGTGACGCAGGCAGTGACGCAAGCAGTCTTGCCCGCTCCCGAGCTGCTCGGCGAAACACGCTGCCATCTCGGCGAAGGGCCCGCCTATGACGCCGCGACCGACACCGCGTTCTGGTTCGACATCCTGGAGCGCAAGCTGTTCGAGGCTGATCTGGGAGCAGGCTCGGTGACCTGCCACGATCTGCCGCTGATGGCCTCGGCGCTGGCCATGGTCGACGATGAGCGCCAGATCGTCTCGACCGAGAGCGGGCTGCATCTGCGTTCCCGCCGGGACGGCTTAATGACGCTGTTTCGCGCCGTCGAGGCAGACAACCGCGCGACACGCTCCAATGATGCGCGTGCCCATCCCGGCGGTGCGTTCTGGTTCAGCATGATGAGCAAGAGCGCAAGGGCCGGCGCCGCCTCGATCTATGCGCTGTCGGGCGGCGAGGTCGTGCTGCTATTTTCCGGGCTGACGATCCCCAACGCGATCTGCTTCTCGGCCGACGGCCGGCAGGGGTTTTTCGCCGACACGGCGCAAAACGAGCTTTACCGTGTGCCGCTGGACCCCGTGACGGGGCTGCCGCGCGAGGCGCCCTCCTCGCTTGCACTGTCCGATGACGGCAAAGGGCTCGACGGCGCCGTGATCGATCGCGAGGGGCTGATCTGGATTGCCCGTTGGGGTGGCGCGCGCATCGATGTCTTCACCGATCAGGGCGAGGCCGTCCGCAGCCTGGCGGTGCCGGCGCGCCAGCCGAGCTGCCCGGTCTTCGTCGGCCGGGCCTTTGACCGCCTGCTGGTCACCAGCGCCTGGGAGGGACAGGATGAAGCAGCCCGCGCCGCCGATCCGCTGGGCGGCGCGACGTTCGTGTTCACCCCCAGTGCGGTCGGAAAGGCGGAGCCGCGGGTCAGGCTGGGAGCGCACTGACAGTCTCGTCTCAACCAAGACCGCTTGCAGGCGGCGATGAATGTTCAGCGAAATATTCAACCAAGGGAGAAAATGATGACATCCGGGATCACCAAGCTTCTGTCGGCTCTCGCGCTGGGCGCGCTCGCCTTTGCCGGGCCTGCGCTGGCGCAGTCCAAGCCCACCGTCGGCATCGCCATGCCGACGAAATCATCCGCCCGCTGGATCGCCGACGGCGACAACATCGTGAAGGTGCTGAAGGAACGCGGCTACAATACCGATCTGCAATATGCCGAGGACGAGATCCCCAACCAGCTCTCGCAGATCGAGAACATGGTCACCAAGGGGGCGAAGGTTCTGGTGATCGCCGCCATCGACGGCACCACCCTGTCCGACATCCTGCAGCAGGCGGCCGCTGCCGGCACCAAGGTGATCGCCTATGACCGCCTGATCCGGAACTCACCGAATGTCGATTATTATGCGACCTTCGACAACTTCAAGGTCGGGGTCCTGCAGGCGCAGACGCTGGTGAAGGGTCTCGGCCTGCCCGAGGCGAAGGGGCCGTTCAACATCGAGCTTTTCGGCGGCTCGCCGGACGATAACAACGCCTATTTCTTCTATGACGGTGCGATGTCGGTGCTGAAGCCCTTCATCGACTCCAAGCAGCTCGTGGTGGCGAGCGGCCAGATGGGCATGGACAAGGTCTCGACCCTGCGCTGGGACGGCGCAACCGCCCAGGCGCGCATGGATAACCTGCTCAGTGCCTTCTACAACAACAAGCGCATCGACGCCGTGCTCTCGCCCTATGACGGCATCTCGATCGGCATCCTGTCCTCCCTGAAGGGCGTCGGCTACGGCTCCGCTTCGATGAAGATGCCGCTGGTTTCGGGCCAGGATGCGGAGGTTCCCTCGGTCAAGTCGATCCTCGCCGGCGAGCAGTATTCGACCATCTTCAAGGACACCCGCGAGCTCGCCAAGGTCACCGCCGACATGGTCGATGCCATGCTCAGCGGCAAGGAGGTGCCGGTCAACGACACCAAGACCTACACCAACGGCCGCAAGACCGTGCCGTCCTATCTGCTCACCCCGGTCGCGGTCGACAAGTCGAACTGGGAAGCGATCCTGATCGCCTCGGGCTACTACAAGGCCGGGCAGATCAAGTAACGCGGCCCCATCCCGCGCGGCCCTGCTTTGGGCGGGGCCGTCGATCCATCCGGTCGCGGAGCAGATTGAATGAACCCGATCCTGGCCATGCGCGGCATCAGCAAGGCCTTCGCTGGCGTCAAGGCCCTGAGCGAGGTTTCGTTTTCGGTCGAGACGGCTGAGATCCACGCCGTCGTCGGCGAGAACGGCGCCGGCAAATCGACCCTGATGAAGGTGCTGAGCGGCGTTTACCCGCACGGCTCCTATGACGGGGCCATCATCTTCGACGGCGAGGAGCGGCGCTTCCGGGACATCACCGAATCCGAGGCGCTCGGCATCATCATCATCCATCAGGAGCTGGCGCTGATCCCGCTCCTCTCCATCGCCGAGAACATCTATCTGGCCAACCCGCCCACGAAATTCGGCGTGATCGACCAGGGCGCCGTCTATCGCGGCGCCCTGGCGCTGCTGGCCAAGGTCGGCCTCAACGAGGCGCCCGACACCCGCGTCATCGATCTCGGCGTCGGCAAGCAGCAGCTCGTCGAGATCGCCAAGGCGCTGTCCAAGGATGTCCGGCTCTTGATCCTGGACGAGCCGACCGCGAGCCTCAACGAGCGCGACAGCGAAGCGCTGCTCGACCTGCTGGTCGAATTGCGGGCGCAGGGCATCTCCTCGATCCTGATCTCGCACAAGCTCAACGAGGTCGCGCGCGTCGCCGACCACATCACCGTGCTGCGCGACGGGCGCACCGTCGACACGCTCGGCTGCCGCGCCGGCCCGGTCGAGGAAGACCGCATCATCCGCAGCATGGTCGATCGCGATCTCGAGCATCGCTATCCCAGGCGCGAGCCCAGGATAGGCCAAGAGAAGATCGGCGAGGTGATCTTCGAGGTTGAGGACTGGACGGTATTCCATCCGCAGGATGCCGGGCGGCGCGTGATCAAGGGCGTGGATTTCCAGGTCCGGCGCGGCGAGATCGTCGGCATCGCCGGGCTGATGGGCGCAGGCCGGACCGAATTCGCGATGAGCGTCTTCGGCCGCTCCTATGGCCGCCATATCAGCGGCCGCGCCAGGCTGGAGGGCCGCGAGGTCGATCTCTCCAGCGTGCGGCGCGCCGTCGATGCCGGGCTCGCCTATGTCACCGAAGACCGCAAGGAGCTCGGGCTCATCCTGGCCGAGGACATCCGCAAGAACATGACGCTGGCCAACCTGGCGGCGGTCGCTCCCGGCGGCGTCATCGACGACATGGCCGAGCTCAAGGTGGCGACGGGCTATCGCTCGCGCATGGGCATCCGCAGCGCCAGCGTCTACCAGGAGACCGGGCAGCTCTCGGGCGGCAACCAGCAGAAGGTCGTGCTGTCGAAATGGCTCTTCACCGAGCCAAAAGTCCTGATCCTGGACGAGCCGACGCGCGGCATCGACATCGGCGCCAAATACGAAATCTACTGCATCATCAACGAGCTCGCGGATTCCGGGCGCGGCGTCATCGTGATCTCGTCGGAAATGCCGGAACTGCTGGGCATCTGCGACCGCATCTGCGTGATGAACGAGGGCGCCTTCGTCGGCGAATTCTCGGCGCAGGATGCGAGCCAGGAAAAAATCATGCGCGCCATCATGCGCAACGGGGAGGCCAGAGCATGAGCGGCGAAACCTTGAGCGGCGGGCCTGTGCGTCCGGCGGGCCACCACCTGAAGACGGGCCTGCGCGACTACGGCATGCTGATGTCGCTGGTGGCGATCATGCTGTTCTTCCAGGTCATGACCGGGGGCACGCTGCTGCGGCCGCTGAACCTGACCAATCTCGTGCTGCAGAACAGCTTCATCGTCATCATGGCGCTGGGAATGCTGCTCGTCATCGTCACCGGCCATATCGACCTGTCGGTCGGCTCGGTGGCGGGGGCGGTCGGCGCGGTCGCCGCCGTGCTGATGGTGCGCTACGAGATGCATTTCGTGCCAGCCGCTCTGATCTGCCTGGCGTTGGGCGCGCTGATCGGCGCAGCGCAAGGCTATTGGGTCGCCTATTTCAAGATCCCCTCCTTCATCGTGACGCTTGCCGGCATGCTCGTCTTCAAGGGGCTGGCGCTGGCGATCCTGCAGGGCCAGTCGCTGGGGCCGTTCCCGGTGACCTTCCAGAAGCTGTCCTCGGGCTTCATCCCCGAGTTGATGCCGGAAGCCGGCGCACTCTACCCGACCTCGCTGGCGATCGGGGCTGCGCTCGCGATCCTGCTCGTGGTGCTCAATCTCAAGAGCCGCGGGCGCCAGCAGAGCCATGGCGTCCCGGTCGAGCCGCAGGGCCTCTTCATCGCCAAGAACCTCGCCTTCTCCGCGATCATCCTCTACGCGACCTATCTCATCGCCTCCTATCGCGGGCTGCCGAACGTGCTCGTGGTGATGGGAGTGCTGATCGCGCTCTATGCCTTCGTGACGACGCGCACCAGCATCGGCCGGCAGATCTATGCGGTCGGCGGCAATGCGCGCGCCGCCAAGCTTTCGGGCGTGCGCACGGAATGGCTGACCTTCCTGACCTTCGTGAATATGGGCGTTCTGGCGGCGCTCGCCGGTCTCGTCTTCGCGGCGCGGCTCAACACAGCAACGCCAAAGGCGGGGCTGGGCTTCGAGCTTGACGTGATCGCCGCCTGCTTCATCGGCGGCGCTTCGGCCTATGGCGGGGTTGGGCGTGTCTCGGGGGCGGTGATCGGTGCGCTGATCATGGGCGTGATGAACAACGGCATGTCGATCCTGGGCATCGGCATCGACTATCAGCAGGTGATCAAGGGCCTCGTCCTGCTGGGGGCGGTCTGCCTCGACGTCTACAACCAGAAGCGCTGAGCGCCTGACCCGACATCAAGATCCATCATAAGCCTGGAGCAGGATGCTAGCGATCGCGCCGCCTGGGCTGCGACAGCGACGGCTCTATCAGGGCGTATGCATCATCGGATAAATCACGTGTATGGCGCTCACGCGCGACATCATATCGGTCCCGGCCGGCTTGGTTCCAAGGCATGTACCCTCACCGCCATGGACCGGCCAGCTGTCGCAGATACTGTCATGATCGGGCTTTCGGCATGTGTTTAGAACGCAAAGCGCCGGTGCGCCGGACCACGCCGCCACCTGAAAGCGTCGTTGCAAGCTGGTACGAGAATGCCAGCCTGCTCGACAGCTACAGCATCGATCTGAGTTCATCGGAACAGCACAGCATGCGCGTGCTGGCGACCCGGACAGTCGGCGATCAGCCGGCGTGGATCAAGGCGTTGGTCGCGCTGCGCGACGCCATGGTGACGCCCTTCGGCGTCAAAACCTCCGCCGAGGTCCGAGCGTCCAGGGCCGACACCGAACGCGTCGACTTCTTCCCGGTGCAATGGGAAGGCCAGGACGAGATCGTGCTGGGCGAGGATGATCGTCACCTGGACTTCCGACTGTCGCTGCTCCGCCGCAAGTCTCCGACCGGCACGCAGCTCATCGCGACAACCGTCGTGCACTCTCACAATGCCTTCGGCCTGACCTATCTCAGCCTGATCAGGCCGTTTCATCACCTCGTGGTCAGGGCCAACCTGGCACAGTTTGCACGCGCACAAGGTTAGGTGCGCCACGAAGACCTTGATGTCCGCCCCTCCAAGTGGACGCCGATTCGCAAAAAAAACGTGTTAAAACAAAGAGTTGGAGCAGTTTTCGATCAAGTTGATTCAGACGCTGCTCCAGCGGGTTTTCGAGCGCAGCCGGCACCGGTTCGTGCGAAGAAAACCTGTTGAAACAAAGAGCTAGCGCAGTTTCCGATCAAGTTGATTCAAAAACCGCTCTAGTCGGACACGCCCTCGCGCCCGGCGATCGTCATGCAGGTCGCGGTCAGCATGGCGCAGAGCTTGGGGGTGCCGCCCGAGATCGCGAAAACCTCGGCCATGGCGAGCGTCAAGGTGCGCCCGGCCTTGATCACCTTGCCCCTGGCGAGCAGGCGCTCGGCGGCGGCCGGCGCAAGCAGGTTGATCTTGAACTCGGCCGTCAGCACGCCCACCCCCGCCGGCATCGTCGTCAGCGCCGCATAGCCCGCAGCGGAATCGGCGATGCTCGCGACCGCGCCGGCATGGACGAAGCCGTGCTGCTGGGTCAGATGCGCCGAGACCGGCAAGTCGATCTCGATCTCGCCGGGGCTGACACGAACCAAGCGCGCGCCGAGAGTGGTCATGAAGGCCTGTTTGGCGAAGCTGTCGGCGATGCGCCGGGCCATATCCTCCTGCGGGGGCGAGACATCCGGCATGAAAGCTCCTAAGCGGCTGCGACAGCCGCATCCTCATAGCGCGAAACATGCGCCGCTGCCGCGCGCAGATCGGCAAGCCCGGCTTCCGCCTGGACGCAATGCTCGGCGAGATGGCGGCGGAACAGGCGCGCACCGCGCTGGCCCGGGAACAGCCCGACCAGATGGCGCGTGAAGGCGTGCAATCGCCCGCCCCGCTCCAGATGCGCCGCGATGTGCGGCTCCAGCGCTTCCAGCATCGCGAAGGCATCCGCGACCGGCGCGGCTTCGCCGAAGAGCAGCGGATCGACCTGGAGCAGGATCTCGGGGTTCTGATAGGCCTCGCGGCCGATCATGACGCCGTCGAGATGGGCGAGATGGCGGCTCCATTCCTCCGGCGCGCGGATGCCGCCATTGATGGTGACGACAAGCTCGGGATTGGCCTGCTTCAGCCTGTAGGCGCGCTCATAGTCGAGCGGCGGCACCTCGCGGTTCTCCTTCGGCGAGAGCCCCTGGAGCCAGGCTTTGCGGGCATGGACGGTCAGGGCGTCGACGCCGGCCGCGCGCACCGCCGCAGTCAGCGCATCGAGCGCCTGCTCCGGATCCTGATCATCGACGCCGATGCGGCATTTCACCGTCACAGGGATGGAGACGGCCGCCTTCATCGCCGCGACGCAATCGCCGACGAGCGCCGGCTCGCGCATCAGGCAGGCCCCGAAGGCGCCGCCTTGGACGCGGTCCGAGGGGCAGCCGCAATTCAGATTGATCTCGTCATAACCGAAATCGGCGCCGATCCGCGCAGCCTGCGCCAGCAGGACAGGATCATTGCCGCCGAGCTGGAGCGCGACGGGATGCTCGAAGGCGTCGAAACCGATCAGGCGCTGGCGATCGCCCCGGATCACGGCCTGCGCCGTCACCATCTCGGTATAGAGCCGGGCGCGACGCGACATCAGGCGATGGATGATGCGGCAATGCCGATCAGTCCAATCCATCATCGGCGCCACGGAAAATCTATGTAGTTGATAGTCCTGCATTTTTCTCTTGCAAATCAGTGCATACGCGGCGTTTCGCGTGCCACCGGAGCCGAGCGCCGAGTTGATCCTGGTGAGGCTCCGCACGCGTCACACATCGCGCCTGGAAACATGCGGGGCACTCAACGACCCTCATATCAACGACATCTGCGGCCTCGGCAAGGCGCCTCTGCGCTCCAAGGCAGCGACTCGTGCTCCGACTTCGCTCGCCATCGCCGCCTCGAGCATGACGGCCTGATCACCGAAGGCACAGGCACCGGGGCTCCGCTCGGGAAGCCGGAAGGCATCTGAGCGCTGCATTGGCCGAGACGCCTTCCGAGGCGCGCCATCCGCAATTGGAAAAGACGGCCGCCATTCGTCAGAAGATCCAGCGGACCGCGGCTCCAGCGTGGAGGCGGGTGCCGTTCTCGTCCCCGCCGATGAAGCCGAGGCCGGTCATCGTCCCGCCCTGCCCGCGAAAGGCTTCATTCTGCTCGATTGCGTTGCGACCGTAGCCGACCACCACGGAACCGTCGGCATTTGTTCCGATAGCCAGGCTTATCGGCGCCACCACGCCTCCGCCGATGAAGCCGAGGCCGGCAAAGCTGGAGGTCTGAGCCTGACCCGCGCATGGCCAGACAGCCAGGGCGGCAAGCGCCCATATCATTCGAGCCGACATCATGTTCCGCCCCCTGCCGCGTGCCGTCCATTGCACAGCAAATGATCAAGCTGTCGCCGCCTGATCAGTTGATCAAAGCCACGGATATTCCGCAAGGGAAATACAATCAATAGCTCCGTTTGCATCCGTTCAATACGCTAGTTGACATCGAATTTGCTTGGATTGACGCGGTTAGCGCGGATCGGCCGGTATCGTTCGAGGGCGGCGGCCGCTGTCGGAGCAGGCCGACCAGCATGGGCGCCTCAAGACCGTTTCGATCGCAATCGAGGATTGGTCGATCCCGAAGTCGGGCAACAGCTGACATGTGGTTTCAGGCGGGTGACGATTTCGCACGATGTGTGTCACGAAGGGACGAGCCGATTGTTCGACGCCGGTTTCACGATCGAGCAAGTTGCGTTGGTCACTGGTCACAAAGATTGGAAGACGCTGCGCCGCGATACGTATCCGGAATCAATGCACTTCACGCCCTATTTGTCGCGCGCGCAGCGCAGGCGCGGCCGCTGTTCTCAGCCTGCGGGAGCAGAGACGTTAGGGCACTGGCCGATGCTTCCATGATCTGTCAGATCTGGTATCCGCCGTAATACCACCCATTCCCCATTCCTTGAGTAGCCAATGAGTAGAGTTCGTAACAACAACTTTCGATTGCAAGTCCTGCGATGGATTGCCATTATGAAGTAGGAAGCTGACAACTTTTTAGCCAGGCTTTCGTCTCGGTGCAAAAAGGGGGGGCCTTTTGATGCTGTTCGGATCACCTCGTAGGAAAGGCACGCGCCTGTTAATCGGACGGGCGATAATCAAGGCATGGCGGGGTATCGGCTTCACCACATTTACAGCTCTGAAGGGCACAGGCCTGATATTGCTTTTGATGTTCTTGGGAAATCTGATTTTTCATTCTGCTCGCGGCATCCCCTATCGCGCGCTTGATCCCGACTCGAAGGAATGCCGCACGATCGCGGTAGACGGCACCGACGTTCTCGCACCGGCCAACCCCGCCTCTCCCCAACAGAAGCTTCAGATCGCTAACGATGAATGGGAGGCCATCAGGGTCATGCCCGAGTTCCGCACTCGCTTGTCATGCGCGGTGCAACGCCACATCATTCACGGCTATAAGACGCCTTCAGGCCGAGAAACCGATCTTGAATATAATCTGGCATTTCTAGAATTTCAGGAAGATGGGAAACCTTACGCAGTTCGTGAACTTTGCGAAAAACCAAGCGATGCGTGCAGGGACGAGGGGTTTGGCCTGGTTCGCCTCGGGGAGCGCTCGCAACTCAATAGGATACTGGCAACACTAAACGGCCCAGAACCGCAATATGTAGTCGTCTTTATTCATGGCTGGCGACACGACGCCAGCATTGGCGACAGCAACGTATCGGAACTTAGGCAATACGCCGCACATGTGACGCGTTTTCTTGAAGATCGGCACGATCTTGATCCCACCCAACCCAAACCTCGCGTTACAGCCCTGTTTGTCGGATGGCGCGGAGCGCGAACCGACGAAACCTGGCTTCGACATCGGTTCGGCAAAGTTGGTGAGTGGGTCGGAACATTTTCTGCCATTTTGACTCTGTTCGACCGCAAACCGGTCAGCGAGGCCATCGCGCCGTCAGTTCTCTCGGGGCTGCGTGCAGTTGAATCAAAACTGGGCATGCATAGCAGGAGATCGTCCGGCGACCCCGAGGGCCCAGTCATTCGACCAAATCGTATGATCGTGTTCGGTCACTCGCTCGGCGGGAACCTGCTTGCGACAGCTTTGCAAGACGACCTAATCAAAAAAGTTGAACTCCATAAGCCAAACGACACCATGCAGCCGGTTCTCGGTGATCTGGTGGTGCTGCTAAATCCGGCCGCGGAAGCAAAGAAATGGACAGATGTTCAGCGAGCGGTATGGAGGAAGCTACCTATCGCTGAAAACGAGCGCAGGGTTCACAACGAATATGAGCGCTCCAACAGATTTTTTAGATCCGATCAGCGTCCAGTCGTCGTATCCGTCACCTCAGCGCTGGATTGGCCGCCTGGTGGGAGACGAGCACTGGATTGTGTTTTACCAACTCCATTGCCAACAAGCACTCCAAATTCGCCCGCATCGACGTCGACCGCCACTCCTAAACTGTCATCCGAGCAAATAAACTCTGCGAATAACCAGGCGGAGAAAAGTGACCAACTGGTGTTGCGAGGAGTTGATTACGATTGGGCGACTTATGACATGTTTCCGGCATTCAAGGGCGATTTGCGACCAATAGCTGACAGTCTCATACGTATGGCAACTGGCCACGATCCCCACAATGAGTGCGATCACGTCAAGGATTCGTGGTGGCGGTCCGCCATCAATCTCCCGGTCATTGGAATTAGCGCGTTTATGCGGGTTTTGCCTTTCACGCAGACTGACCCTGAGCAAACTCGGACAATCGGAAATCTGGACCCGCCCCGCGCGCCAATGGGTTCCCTCTCGAATTACTATGTCAGCGGCCGCCCGTTTGGTACGACACACGAGCTTCGAGGGCTGGAAAGCAACGTGGCCAGGCCCCCCCGCAAATTTCCCAACACGGGCAAGAACCAATCGAACGAGTTATCGCGAGAGGTCCCGCTCGATTACGAGGAGATAATCGGGCCGAATGCATCTTGCCCGATTGCAGGAAATTGGCTGTCGGCAGCCAGGAGAGTAATGACCATAAAGGACCCTGGAAGTAGCGGGATGTACTGGACGAGCATCGATTCTGGAGAGTCGGCGCCTGCTCTTCAATTTATCCACGGCTTCAGCCTCGGCGGCGTGGCGGCGATCACGCGAGCAAATGACCCATTCTGGAATATGAGGGCCTTCGATACGGCGCTCGCAAGGCATGATGGCTACATGCTATCATCATTCATCTGCGCGATGAACCAACTTGTAATGGATCAGATTACCCAACCATGAGTGTTGAGGAGCCATCACGTGATTGGCCGAGCGCTGAGCGAGACGGAGCGTCTGGATATGATCGAATACCTCAAGACGCTCTAGGTGTGAGCGGTCGGTGAAGCCGATGATCGGGTGTGGTGCAGTCTCGTGAGATCTTGATCCCGGGATCTTCACCCTAGGATGTCCGCGACGATCTTGCGCAACTCCGCCCGGCTAAGGCCGCAGGGCTCAGGCTTCCAGTTCGGATCGGACTTTGGGGTTGCGGCGGTTGCCGCGCTCGTCATGTTGGGGCGCGAGCGCCCGGTTGCAGGCTTGGTTTGGGAGATATGATGCATAAGAATCCATTCGCGACGCGGCTAAGCCGCGCAGCAGTTGCGTTTTAGGGAAATCGGCGTGCGCCTAGGCGCAGCGGCACGCTGCATTCGGGCAGCGGTCAAACTTCGATGAATACGGCAGCGGGCTCCGCGCTTGATAGGCGCAACTGAAGCCGGCCGAACGAATCGTCGCCGATTCACAATCGGTAAGGGTACAATGTGGCGAATTCAAGCGCTGGTTCGAGTAGCAGCTTTCCGCCCAGCGCCATCGGCAATGCGCCGTGGGTCAAGATATCGCAACTGAAACTGCAGAACTCGCAACTGCTAGCCAAAGCTGGCGCCTGAAACCAGCCTCACCAGCGTATCAGGCGCGGAAAGGTGAGCGCGCCCAGGCAGGCCATAATCGCGATGGCGAGCGTGTACCAGGTCGCCAGGAATGGCGCCGCATCGTCAGGGCAATGCAGGCTGTACGCCACCGTGGCGAGGCCGGCCGAGGCAAGGCCGGCGCAAGCGCCGGTGAGACGCCTGTTCGTCGGGGCGCCCCGGCGCGCCAGCAGCAGCAGGACGACGAGAGGACACAGCGCATAGAGTGGCACGGCGATGAGGCAGGCGCGCCAATAACGGCCGAAGACCAGCGCGCTCCACTGCTCGCTCGGCGCCTGGTTCAGGGTCAGCAGGGCCCAAGCCGCCACCACCAGCAGCGGAACCGCGACCATCGGCAGGAGCCGCGCCGCCTTCAACCCGGGACGCAGGCTCCTCTGAAACAGCACGAGCGCGATGGTCGCGACGCTGGCGCCGAAAACGGCCTTGGCGATGACCGGCAGCGTTGTCCAGGCGCGGGCGAGATCGTGCCGCGTGCCGAGCGTGACGAGGACGAGCCCGACCGTGACCGCAAGCGCTGCGAGCGCGGCGATCCCGGTCGCGCGCCTCAGCCAACCGGTATCCACCGGCTGGTGGCTCGCGGCCATGAGGGAGATCAGGTCGTTGGTTTGCATGAGTGACCTTGGGTCTGCATGTCTGATCTTATCGGTTCTGATCGTGCGGGCAGGTTCGGTTCAGGAGGGAATTCGCGGCAAGCCGGCGAAAGGTTACGGCGCATCGATCTTGCATCGGGCTCATGCCGGTCGTGTCCCACGCTTCGACAGGAACTTGGCCATGGCCTGCAAGCCGCGATGGATCGCGACCTTGGCCGCCGTCTCGGTCATTCCCGCGGCGTTGGCTGCCTCGGCCACGCTTGTCCCTTGAAGCTTGACCCGGTCGATCAGAGCGCGCGTGCGCTCCGGCAGAGCCTGCATCGCGCGTTGCAGATCGAGCCTGGCATCCGGGGCAGCGCTGTCGGGCGCGGCCAATTGAAACACCTCCTCGTCGATCGGCAGGTTTGCGGCGTGACGGCCGCTGCGGCGCAGATGGTCGACGAGCTTGTAGCGTGCGATCGCATGCGCCCAGGCCGTCACCGGGCTTGCGGGATCATAGGTGTGGCGGGAGAGATGCAGGGCCAGCAGGGTCTCCTGCAGCACGTCCTCGGCCTCGCTCGGCTCGCTGCGGCCGGCGCGCGCCAGCATCTGTCTGAGATAGCCGCGCAGACGCAGGCTGATCGTGTCGAGGAAGAGCCGATAGGCCGCGGCATCGCCGGCCAGGGCAGCCAGGAAGACGGGGCGCAGCTGCGTTTCGAGTTCGGCGAGCGACAAGGCTGTGCGCTTTTTTGGGGATGGCGAGGCAAATTCCGGCTTATTCCGTCGCACGCCGTCACAGGGCTCACAAGCCCGTGATCTGGCGATGAACCCCGCTGGCCTACTCTATAGGCTCGCCCCTGCGGGAGGCGCTCTGTCGGCGCGCATGCACAGGAGCCTCGGACATGAGCGCGAGGGATTTGGCTGCGGGACAGCCTCTTGCCCGGTGGCTGGTGGCGCTTGCCGCCACCCTGGCTGCTACCCTTGCCGCCACCTTTGCCCTGACCGGCCCTGCGCCGGCGCAAAATCCGGCCGAGCGCAAAGCTGTCGATTCCTGCCCGACCGAAGGTGGCTGTCTGGTCGATGCCGGTTCCTACCGCATCATCCTGCCGCAGGTGCCGGCCGGGCGGCGCAGCGGCGCGATCCTGTATTTCCATGGCTATCAGGGCTCGGCCGACGAGACGATCGCCGATCAGGGGCTCGTCGGCGTGGCGCAACGCCTCGGCGTCGCCCTGATCGCGGCCGACGGCATGGGCGCAGAAGGCCTGGGCCGCACCTGGTCCTATCCAGGTTCGCCAGGTCGTAACCGCGATGAGTTCGCCTATGTCGGCCACGTTCTCGACGATGTCGCACGGCGCTTCCCGGTCGACCCCGGCCGGATCATGGCAAGCGGCTTCTCGCAGGGCGGATCGATGGTCTGGTATCTGGCCTGCCGGATGCCGGCGCGCTTTGCCGGGTTCGCGCCGATCGCCGGCGCCTTCTGGGAGCCGCTGCCGAGCGGCTGCGCCGGTCCGCGCCCGAACCTGATCCATGTCCATGGCGTGAGCGACACCACCGTGCCGCTGGCCGGGCGCAGCTTGCGCTCCGGCTACAAGCAAGGCGATGTCTTCAAGAGCCTGGCGATTCTGGCGCCTGGCGGCTGCACCGCGTCTTGGGCGGCAGATAATTGGGCAGCAGACGCTCGAGCCGCCGACAGGGAAGCGCCTGCCGATCCTCCTGAGCTCACCTGCAGGTTGGCGAGCAACTGCGACGGCCCGGCGCGGCTTGAGCTCTGCCTGCATAGCGGGGGCCACATCGCCTCCGCCGCCTGGGTCGAGCGCGCCTGGAAGCTGATCATGCCGCAGGAGGCGCCGCCCGCGCGCACCGGCGCCAGCCTCACATTTCCGTGAAGATGTAACCGCAGCGCCGGCCGCTGCGATCTCTCTCTCGCAGCCACCGACGCGGCCTGCCGGAGACCCTGCATGCGCCACGCGACGAGTTCACCAGAGAGCGCCGAGAACACAGTGCCCGCGACCGCAGCCGGCCCCTCGCCGCAAGCGTCGAAGCGGCCGCGCGACGAGCGGCTCGACTTCTTCCGCGGCCTGACCATGCTGATCATCTTCGTGGCGCATCTGCCGGAGAACAGCTGGAACGCCTTCATCCCGGCGCGCTTCGGCTTTTCCTCCGGCGCGGAGCTCTTCGTCTTCTGTTCCGGCATCGCCAGCGCTCTCGCCTTCGGCAGCGTCTTCGTCCGGCGCGGCCTCCTGCTCGGCACGGCGCGCATCGCCTACCGGATCTGGCAGGTCTATTGGGCGCAGCTCGGCCTCGTGCTGGCGCTGATCGCACTCGCAGGCCTGCTCGACCGCGCCTTCGGCCTGGCCGAGCTCGCCAGGCAATTCCCGCCGCTGCTGAGCGACGCGGAGACCGCGCTTGTCGGCCTGGCGACCCTGACCTGGCAGCCCGACTATCTCGACATCCTGCCGATGTACCTCGTCATCCTGGCGCTGGTGCCGGTCATGATGGTGCTCAGGCGCCTCCACGCCGCCCTGCCCTTTCTGCTGGCCGGTTTGCTCTACGCGCTGGTCTGGACCGAAGGACTCAACCTGACCGGCAATCCCTGGAACGGTGCCGGCTGGTTCCTCAACCCCTTCGCCTGGCAGCTCGTCTTCTTCATCGGCTTCTTCATCGCGATGAAATGGCTGCCGGTGCCGCGGCTCGGCGACAGGCGATTGATGCTGGCCGCCGCCGGCTTCGTCCTGCTCAGCGTGCCGCTCTCGTTCTGGGGCATCCTGGAGCACTGGCCGGCCGCGCAGGCCCTGCGCGCGCTGATCATCCCCGAGGCCGAGAAGAGCAACCTGCATATCCTGCGCGTGCTGCACTTCCTGGCCCTGGCCTATCTCGTGCTGAGCCTGATCGAACCCTGGCGCCAGCGGCTCGACAGCGGCGCGGGCCATCTCCTGATCCTGATCGGCCGGCAGTCGCTCGCGACTTTCCTCGCCAGCGTCGTGCTGGCGCGCCTCGCCGGCACGGCCGCCGATATGCTGGGGCGCGGCGAGGCCAGCGTCGCGCTGCTCAACCTGTCAGGCTTTGCGCTGATCCTCACGGTTGCCGCCATCGTCGGCTGGTTCAAGAGCCAGCCCTGGGCGCGGCCGGCGCCCAAGCTGGAGCCGAAGCCCAAGCCCGAGCCGACGCGGCGCGACGAGCCGGCCCCAGCCGCAGCCCTGCCAACACGCGTCCGTGAAGCGAGTTGATGTCCGTTTGAACGGCGCCCTGCGAACTCCCCGATGAGCGCCCTGTTGGGCGCGACAATGGAGCAGCCTCATGTATCACGATCTCTCCTGTCATGATCTTTCGGGCGACCGCGTCACCGTCGGCAACGACGCTGCAAGGCTGGCCTGGAACGACACGCTGGAGGCGCTGCTGGCGCATGCCGCGGCGACGCCCGAGCATCTCGCCCGCACGCTGGAGGCCGACCCCGGCTTCGCGCTCGCTCATGCGGCCAAGGGCCTGATGCTGCTCTCGCTGGCGCGGCCCGAGCTGCTCGGCGCGGCGCGCGACTGCCTGGCGAAGGCGCAAACCGCCATGACGCAGCGCCCGGTGACGCGGCGCGAGCGCATGGTCACCGAGGCGCTGGCGCTCTGGCTCGCAGAGGCGCCGCGCCAGGCGGCGCAACGCCTGGAGGCGATCCTCGAGAGCCATCCCCTCGACGTTTTGGCGCTGAAGCTCTCGCACGGCCTGCGCTTCATGCTTGGCGACCAGGCCGAGATGCTCGCGAGCCTGCGCCGCGTCGCCCCCGGCTTCGCGGACAGCCATCCGCTCAGCGGCTATGTCCATGGCTGCTACGCTTTCGCGCTGGAGGAGCAGGGCTTCTATGCCGAGGCCGAGCGCACCGGGCGCCGCGCGGTCGCCCTGAGCCCGCGCGACGCCTGGGGCCGCCATGCGGTGGCGCATGTGCTGGAGATGACCGGCCGCAGCGAGGAGGGCGTCGCCTGGCTCGGCGACAGCCGCAACTGGGCTCATGCCAATAATCTGCGCTTCCACATCGTCTGGCACCTCGCTCTGTTCCGGCTGGAGCGCGGTGAGACCGCTGAGGTGCTGCGCCTCTATGACGAGGACATCCGCGGCGAGCAGACCGATGACTACCGCGACATCGCCAACGGCGCCTCGCTGCTGGCCCGGCTCGACTATGCCGGCGTCGATGTCGGCTCGCGCTGGGAGGAGCTCGCGGCCAAGGCCGAAAGCCGCGTTCATGACGGCCGCCTCGTCTTCGCCGACCTGCATTACGCGCTCGCGCTGCTCGGCGCCGGCCAGCACGACGCGGCGGAAACCATCGCGCGCGGGCTGGTCGAGGATTGCCAGACGCATCCGAGCGGCGAACGGCGCGAAGCCGCCCGCAACGGCGCGCTCGCGGCGTTCGGCCTGATCGCCTTCCATGAAGGCGATTATGCCGAGGCTTCCCGCCTGCTCGGCAGCGCCCGCAGCGGGCTTGTCGCCATCGGCGGCAGCCATGCCCAGCGCGACCTGTTCGAGCAGGCCCATATCGAAAGCCTGATCCGCTCCGGCAATCATGACCGGGCCAACCACATCCTCAGCGAGCGCCTCGCCCGGCGCGGCGGCTGGAATCTCTACGCCAGCCGCAGGCTGACACAGCTGCACAGCCGCCCGAGCGGGCGTACCGCCGCGCTTGCGGTCGCGGCCACGCCACTTGCCATCGCCCACTAGTCCCTTGGACCCCTTGGATCCCTCGCGACAGGACCTCATGCCATGACCACCGCCACCATGACCCGCGGCTTTGCCCTGCCTTCGACGCGTACCGTGCTCAACCTCGCTCTCGGCGGCTTTGCCGCACTCGGTTTCTGGGAGCTGTTCTCAGCCGTGCCGACCGCCTGGTTCGCCGAATATCCGCTGGAGCCGCCGGAGCTGGTCAAGTCGCTCTTCGCGCATCAGCTCGGCCTCACCATCTCGACGCCGACGGCCAAGCTGCTGCACTTCACCACCGGCTTCCTGTTCTACCCGCTCGGCTACTACGGGCTGACCCGCTGGGTGAAGAGCTTCGGCATGCCGGCCGATGGCTGGATCTGGGGCGTGATCACCTATTTCATCGCGCTTGGCTTCTTCGCGCCGCTCGCCGGCCAGCATTTCCTGCTCAACGACGTGCCGCGCCTCTCCGTCATGAGCCTCATCGGCCACGCGATCTACGGCTACCTCGCGGCCTATGTCTTCGAGGCGCTGGAAGCGCGCAGGGCCTGAGCCCCGGCAGGACAGGGAGAGACGCCATGCTCGACAGGCGAGATTTCATGCGACTGCTCGGCCTTGCGGTGGTGCCGCTGGCGACAACCGGCTGCTGGGCCGAGGCCCGACAGCCGGTCAATACGCTGGGCTCAAGCGAAGGCGTCGCCATCCGCGGCTATGATCCGGTCGCCTATTTCCGCAATGGCGGCCCGCGCCTCGGCAAGGCGGAATTCTCGGTGCGACACGACGGCGCCACCTGGCGCTTCACCAGCGCCGAGCACAAGGCCTTGTTCGAGGTCGATCCGCAGCGCTACCTGCCGGCCTATGGCGGCTTTTGCGCCTACGGCACCTCGCGGGGCTATCTCGTCAAGATCGAGCCCGAGGCCTGGTCGATCGTGGATGGCAGGCTCTACCTCAACTACGACCTCGGAGTCCGCAAGACCTGGCTGGCAAAACCACAGAGCTACATCGCCAGGGCCGACGCCAACTGGCCGAAGCTGGAGCAGGATGCGAAAAACTGAGAACCGGTTTTTCGTATCGATCCTGCCCTCATCGACGAGCGGGTTTGGAAATGCCCGCCCTCATGCTGGGAGCGCTGCAAGCTTCGTCTCGAAGGCGTTCCAGCGTGCATGGGAGCCTCCTGGAGTATCCTTCGATCGGCATCGGCGTTGCGGTGCGATTGGGACGCGGCCAGGGCTTCCGGAATTCGGGCAGGCGGATCGAACCCTGAGGGGGAAGTCTGTAGACTTGCCGAGGTTCCTATCTGCCCGAAAGCGGAGATTGGCCGGGCAATCCAGCTAACTACCGTAGACACGGACATAGTCGACCCGCAGCCGAGCCTGTTGATCTTCTGGTCTGAGTGGCTGCGGAAATGGGACGTCGGTTCGCAAGGCGAGCGTAATCAGGGGCCAAAAAACATCGCTCTGCGCATCCATCTCGCTCGCACGCCCGATCCGCCACGCGAGCGCGGCGCCGGTCTTCGGATCACGGATCGGCTTGCGCTCGAAATAGAGCACGCAACGATCGCCGTCGATCAGCCCGCCATAGCGGAAATAGCCGCTGGTGAGATCGACTTCCGTGGGTACGCCGACCCCCTCGTGCCGCTCGCCCGGCTGCCCCCATTCGTGGAGATAGGCGCCGTAGAGCCTATGCTCCCAGCCCTTGTGCTCGACGATGTCGATTTCGACGCTGGTCTGCGGGAAGAGGATGCTGCGGCCGTTCATCAGCCAGAAGGCCGGGAAGCTCAGCGGATGCGCCGGGAACCACATCCGCGCCTCGAAATAGCCGTTACGCCAGCCTCGCAGGATCGTCCCGTCCCGGCGTGCCGTCTGGAGATTGCCGGAAATCCACTGGAACTCCGGCAGCGCGTTGCCGTAATAGGCCGGCACGTTCATCGTTCGTCCGAGATAGCGTGCCGAAATCTCGAGGGCGTGGCCTCCGGAGGCAAGCGGATCGGCGACGATCGCATAGGGGTCGAAACCCTCCTCGCCGCCGCGCCGGCTGAAGGCCGAGCGACCATAGAATCCAGGTTCATGGGTGGTCGCCTTGGGGCCGGCCTGCCAGATGGCCGGATCGAGGCTGGCGAAGGATTCATCGAAGATGAGCTTGCGGCCGAGCGTCGGATCCGGCGCATCCTGCTGTGCGCCCGCCGAATTGGGGCGGCCGCCTGCCGCTGTCGCGAGAGCCGCGGCTGCGCGCAGGAACGTCCGGCGAGACGGCATGATCGGCATCGCTCATCTCCATGTGGCTGTCAGGGCGCCGCAAGCAGCTCCCGCGTCTTCAATTCGTACGGGGCAGTGCCGAGCCGGCCCTCCGGCCGAGCTGCAGGATCGCTTCATCGTAGAGGTCGAGCGTCTCGCGGGCGACGCGGGCGATCCTCAGATGGTCGATCCGGAACTGGCTTTTCTCGCGCCAATCACCGATCGCGCCAGGGACTGCGATCAGGTCGGACAGAGCGGCGGCAAGCGCCTCGGGGTCGCGGGCCGGAACCAGCAGGCCCGCTTCCCCGCCCTCCAGCAATTCGGGAATGCCATCAACCTGCGTCGCGACGATGGCGCAGCCCGCCTCCCTCGCCTCCGGCAGGACAAGCGGCGCGGGATCGGCATGAGAGGGCAACACAAAGATATCGGCGCCGCGCATCCAGGGGAAGGGATCGACCTTGCTGCCTTCGAAGCGCACGGCCTCGCGGCAGGACAAACCGGAGACCATGTCGCGGTAGGTCTGCGCGAAAGGTCCATCGCCGACGATGTGCAGGCGCGCCTGCGGATGCCGGCGATGAACCAGATCGAAGGCGGCGAACAGATCGGCCAATCCCTTGCGCGGGTGCAGCCCGCCGACGAAGAGGATGCTTGGCGAGGCGAGTGCGATCGGGGTGGTCTCGCGGTTTCCGACGCGAGCCGAGCCGATGGTGCCGTTGAGAATGACGCGCAGCTTGGCAGCCGGGATGCCGCGCCGGCGCATCGATGCGCCGACCGCGGCGCTGACCGCAATGACACGGGTCCCGAGCCCCATGAGAATCGCGCTCTTCTCGAATTCATTGTGGACCGTCGCGACCAGCGGGATACCGGCGAGCTTGCAGATCGGCCAGGCAAGCACGGCGCTGGTCATCATGTGGGCATGGACGATATCGGCGCCGAACGAGCGGACCAGCCGCCGCAGCGCCCAGGCGGAGCGCAACAGCGTCGCTGCCTTGCGCCGATGGTCGATCGTGAAGACCTTGACGCCATTGCGGGCGAGCAGCGCATCGAAATCGCCCCCGCCGCTGGCCACAGCGACGTTATGGCCGAGTCGGCCCTGCTCGCAGGCAAGGTCGACCGCCGCGTGGACATGCCCGTTCGACTGCGTCGTGTGATTCAGCAAATGGAGGATACGCATGGGCCCATCACGATGCTCGGACCGCCAACTCGCCTGCGCTCGCGCCTCTGCGCCGCTGGACGCAACGGCCTTGCATTTACTGTGCCGAGACCGCGGGAGTGCTCCGCAGCGCCGCTTCGGCCTCGATCGTCGAGACCCTTGCCGTCGGCTGGTAATTGAAACCGCCCTGGCGCCCCAGGGATTCGATCCCGAAGGCTTTCAGGGCCTTGATCGCTTCGGCAGCGCTCTCGTCTGCTCCATTGCGATAGATCGGATAGGCGTTGTCGAGGAGTTGGCTGCCTTCGAGCCTGAGATCGCCGCTAAAGAGTCCGTTCGCCGCGACATGCGCGCGGAAATCCGCCTCGGCCTGGGCGACTGACTTGCCGATATGGTTTGCGATCACCTCGACGCCGAAATACTCGCGCCCGTTCGCGCGACCGTAGAAGTCGGAATACATCGTCAGGCGCTTCCAGGCGCCGTCATAGGAAAAATTGTAGATGATCTCCTCATCGAAGCCGCGCGCGCCGTCGAAGCTGAAATAGAGCGCCAGCAGCGTGATCGTCTCGAGCTCCTGCGAGACCGGCAGGTTGCAGAGTGCCTGCAGTTGCGGGATTGGAATCGTCGAAACGACGCGATCGGCGACGATCGCCCGCCCCTCGCGGAACAGGAGGAAACGATTGTCGAGCTTCTCGATCCGGTCGAGCTTTGCCCCCATCAGGAAGCTGACGCCACGCGCCGATAACGTCGCCGCCGCAGTGGCGTAGAGCGCCTCGAAGCCTTCGCGCGGGCGGGCCAACTGGCAATTGCCCGGCGGCGACGGCTTCCTTCGGCGCAGGCGGCCGAGCATGGCGCGCAGCGAAGCGTGCTCGCTGATCCATTGCATGCGCTTGCGCGCCAGTTCGATGCCGATCTGATCGGACGCAATGCCGTAGAATCGGGTCATGTAGGCGTCGAGGCCCGAGCGGTGCAGCAGCCGGGCCCCAATCCAATGGCGGGCGAACTCGCGGGCGTTGCGCATACGCCGTTTGAAAAGGCGGGCATAGGCCGCCGATGCCAGGATGCGAGCAACCTCGAGCGGCCCGGCGCGCAGGATGTCGTCCTTCACCGAGATTGGATATGCGGTGATGAGGCGCTGCGGATTCAGCCTTGCCCAACGCGGCTGGATAGGCACGTAAAGTGGCAGCAATTCCGGGAAATGCTGCAGCAGCGGCGAGTCGTCCTGGAAAATCAGGCTCCCGATGTCGAAGGTGTAGTCGCCCGACGACCAGGCGATGTGATTGCCGCCGATGTGCGGATATTCGTCAATGACGACGATCCGCCTGCAGCCCTGCTGTGCGAGCACCGAGGCCGAGACCAGGCCGGAGACGCCTGCGCCCAGGACAATGACGTCGCAGCGCTCGGCAGCCGTGCTGTCGGCATCGCCAATCTGCTGGATCACCTCTTCCATTGCCGAGCCTCATTGACCGGGTGTGAACGAAGGCTAGCCCCCCTCAAGATCAGCCGAAAGCAAAACTCGCCGGCACACAGCGCCCTTTCCCGCTCAATCATGCGCCGAATGCAATCAGAATGAGCAATCGCGCCCTCGGTGCGACGAAGTAACCATCCTGAACTGGCACGGTCCCTGCTTCATCTGCGTAAGACATGCGGTTTCGCATGCAGCTGTCGCTTCGTCACGGCAGCGTCAACCATTGCGTCTGGGCACGGAGCGTATGATGCCGGGCTGGCCACATCCGAACGAGGCAGAGCTGTTGGAGGGGATCGATCTGGTCTCGACCGACCTGTTCGACACCTTGCTGTTGCGCACGCTGCGCTCGGAGCGCGCTCGGATCGTCGCCGGCGAGCGCATCTTCGCCCGCAGCCTGGTCGAACAGGGCCTGCCGGTTTCGGAAAGCTGGCTGGTCGAAGCCCGTCTGGAGGCGCAGCGGCTGGCCTATCGCGCGCTCGACATGGCTGAGCAGGACGGCGAGGTCATGCTGCGCGACGTCATCGCGCGCCAGCTCGCCATTCTCGGCTTGCCCAAGACGCGAATGGCGGCGCTGTGCGAGACGCGGCTCGCGATCGAGCTCGACATCGAAAAGGCATCGCTACGCCCGAACCTGCAACTCGCAGCACTGCTGCGCCGCTCTCGCGGAGAAGGCCGGCGCGTCATCGCGATCAGCGACATCGGATTGCCGACTTCGGTGCTCGGCGCGTTGGTCAGCCATCTTCATGGCCCAGAGCTGCTCGACCGGATTTATTCCAGCGCCGATCTCGGCCTGACCAAGCGGCGTGGCGAGCTCTTCCATGCCGTCCTTGCAGCAGAAGGCGTCGATCCCGGGCGGACCTTGCATATCGGCGACGATCGGCTCGCCGACCACGTCGTACCGTCCTCTCTCGGCCTGCGCACGCTCCACGTCCCGCGCCCGAAGCTGAAGCGTCATCTGTCGCGGCTTCACGGCGGGGTGAACGAGCTCGGCCGCATCATCCGAAGGCGACGGGCCCATGCCGGCACGCCAGCTGGACATGCTCACGATCCCCACGCGTTCGGGCGCGAGGTCCTGGGCCCGATCGTGGCCGAATTCTGCCTGGCTATCTGGCTCTACGCCGACGAGGCCCGCAAGCGCGGCGACGCGGCCCTGCTGTTCTGCGCGCGCGGCGGGCTCGGCATCCGGGCAGCGTTCGAGCGGGTCGCGGAGCGGCTGAACCTGCCGCTCGCAATGCCCCGCGAGAACCTGATGATTTCGCGCCTGGTTGCGGCAAGAGCGGCCGTCATGATCCGCAGCCCGGCAGCTCTCGACGAACTCGGGCGCGAATTCCGCGGCAGCAGCTTCGCCGACGTCGCCACAGCGTTGGGTGGCGGTCGCTATGAGCTGCTCGAGTCATGGAATGAACGGTTTGTGCCAGAGCGCTTCTTCGCCATGCTCGACAGGCCGGCCGGTGCAGCCGTCACCGCCGACATCGACAGGCAGAACACTCTCTTCCAACGCCATCTTTCCACGACCAGCTGCGGCGCAAAGCGGATCATCCTCTGCGACACGGGGCTTTACGGCAGCACCCAACGCCTGCTCGCAGTCGGCCTGCCGGATTTGCGCTTCGAGACCATCCAACTCGCGCGCTGCAACTACAAGGGCCTCAGCGAAGAGCATTTTCCGCGCGTCGTCGGGCTTACCGTCGAGCGCAGCCGCTACAGCCCCCTCGCTGTCCGGTCGACGGTGCTGCGCTATTGGCAATTGATCGAAAGCCTGTTCGAGCCGGCGATTGCGTCTGTACGATCCTTCGCCGAAGGCGCAGACGGCGCGATCATCTGCAACTCCGGCGACATTGCCTTTGGGGCCGTCGATCCTGCCGCCGGTAATCCGCTTCTGTCCGGCGCCCTCGCCTATATCGACGACGTAGACAGCGGAACGGCGATCTTGGCCGATGCGGCCCGCGCCTGGCCGCGGCTCAGGCAGGCCGTCACCTGGCCGGTCGAGGCCGACCTCGCGGCGCTGGCTATCGGCGAACGCTCCGTCGATTTCGGCCGGGCCGGCACTGTCGGAGATGGCGTAGCGCTGCCGGGCAGCGCGCTGTCCCGGCTGGCATCGATCCGCACCCAGCTTTGGCGCGAAGGCGCGATCGTGCGGGCCTTTCCGCGCTCGCGCTTGCCGTTGCTGACGGCGGTCGAAGCCTTTCATGCTCTGCGCGGACTCTCCACCGGTTTCCACCGCTGATGGGATGCCTTGCGATCCAGGCGTTTCCCAGAGCGCTCAGCGCAGGCCGAGATCTGTGGCTACGCATGCCGCACAGCTTTGAGGACGGATCGCCATGTTGGCGATGAAGGCCTTCCAAGGCGCTGGCTGGCTGGTCGCATCCCGCTTCCTCGGCCGGTTCATCGACTTCTTCACGCTATTGATCATGGCGAGGATGCTGACGCCGGCGGATTTCGGCCTGACGGCGCTCGCCTTGTCCTGCGTCGCGATCGTCGACGTGGTGCTCGAGATTCCGGTGACGCAGGCGCTGGTCCGCCTGCCTCATGTCGACAAGGCGCATCTCGACACCGGCTTCACGCTCGGCGCGCTGCGCGGCCTCGCAATTTCCCTGATTCTGCTCGCCGTCGCCTGGCCATTCGCTTGGATGAACGGCGATCCGCGGCTCGTCCCGGTCATTCTCGCGCTCGCCTTCGCTCCGATCGCGCGCGGCCTCGCCAGCCCCGGCCTCGTCATGTTCATCCGCGAGCTCGGCTTCCTGCGCAATTTCCTGCTTGAGACCGGCGGCAAGCTCGCAGCCTTCGGTCTCGCCATCGCGACGCTCCTGCTCGGCGGCGGCTACTGGGCCCTGGTCGTCAATTTCGTCGCCGCCCCCGTCTTCGGCTGCGCAATCTCCTACCTGCTCGCGCCTTATCGACCGGCGCTGTCGCTGTCCCGAATGGCGGATTTTGCCAGTTTCGTTGGTTGGTTTACCTGCTCCCAGCTCGTCTCAGCGGTGAACTGGCAATTCGATCGCATCCTGCTCGGGCTCGGCGGCGCCAAGGAGGCGCTCGGCCGCTATGCAGTCGCGGCCGACCTGTCGGTGATGCCGACCCAGAGCCTGATCGGGCCGGCGCTGCAACCGATCATGGCCGCGTTCGCCCGGATCAAGGCGGAGGATCAGCGCCTGCGGCTGGCCTTCCTCAAGGCGGCACGCTTCAGCATGCTCGCTTCAGCGCCCTGCAGCCTGGGAATCGCACTGACGTCGGATCTGATCGTCGAGGTGCTGCTCGGCCCGAAATGGCATGGCGCCGATTGGCTGCTGAGCCTGCTGTCGCTCTCGGTGATGGCGACGCCCTATTTCCAGACGCTGTATTCGCTGAGCCTGGCGCTCGGCCGGCCTGAGGTGATCTTCCGGCTCAATCTCTATGATCTCGCCATTCGCACTCCCGCCGTCGTCATCGGCTTCCTGCAATGGGGCGCCGTCGGCATGGCGGCCGGTCGGCTCATCGCGGCTGCAATCATGGCGGCTTTCTTTCTGCGCTGGCTCCGCAGCCTGCTCTCTATCGGTATCGCCGAGCAGCTCCTCAATCTCTGGAAGATTGCCGTTGCGGCGGCCGTGATGACGGCCGGCGTGCTCGGCCTGCGTGGTATCCTCACCGCTTGGCATCTGCCGGCGCCGGCCGAACTCGCACTCGTCGCGGCACTCGGCGCACTGCTCTACGGGCTGACCCTGCTCGCCTGCGGCATGTGGCTCACGATTGGCGCCGGGCGCCTGGAGCTGGCCGATCGCTGGTGGCGATGAGACAGGGGTCTGCCCCTCCAATCACGACAGGCTCGGCCACCTGCCGGGACGCCATGATTCTTGCATGCTTAACGATGCGGCTATCCGTTCGACCCAGGGGGCAGGCAGCCAATGACACTCAGTGACCGTCTACAGGCGACGCAAGGGCGGCCGTCGGGGTTCGACTATATGCGCGTCGCCCTGGCATTCGCCATCGTCGCCTGGCATACCGTTATCGTATCATACGGAATAGATGGGCAACGATCGCTCGCCCTTGGTCCGACCCGACCGATTTGGGCAGCTTTACTTCCGATGTTCTTCGCGCTCAGCGGCTTTCTGGTTTCCGGAAGCCTGGAGCGATCACGGACGCTGTTCGGGTTCATCGGGCTTCGCTTGCTGCGCCTCCTCCCCGCTTTGGCCGTCGAGTCACTGGTCGCCATGGTGGTTCTTGGCTCGATATTCACCAGTTATACGCTCGCTCAATATCTGACGGATGGCAATTTCTGGGCGTATACTTCAAATATTTTTGGAATAATCAGGTATTACCTGCCGGGCGTTTTTCTCGAAAACCCGACAACTCAAGTCAATGCCCAATTATGGACGCTGCCATACGAGTTATATTGCTACATCGCGATTTCTCTATTATTTGTTTTTCGCTTTTATCAGTCGACTACCCTGTTGATCACCGCCTGTATAGCGGTCCAGATTGCCGTCATAATTCTCATATACACGCGTGTACAGGTCGACGAAGGCACGGTGCGCGGCCCGGTACTCGTCCTGTCTTTCCTGTATGGCTCGCTCCTGTACAGGCTTCGGCATATAATCGCGTGGAGCTTCAATCTATTCGCGCTGAGCACCGCGGTTGGATCATTGCTCCTGTACTTTCCCATCATCAATGCGCTTGCGGCCCTTCCGCTCGCATATCTCACGGTTTATCTCGGCCTGATGAACCCGCCGAAGTCGCCCATCGTCTCCAGTGGGGATTACTCGTACGGGATATTTTTATATGGCTTTCCCATCCAGCAAGCCGTCTCCGCGGCATTTCCGGAGTTCCGCCACTGGTGGTTTAATTTGATCGTATCTGCACCGATTGTCTTTCTTGTCGCATACGCTTCCTGGCACATGATCGAAAAGCGAGCGCTCCTGCTACGTGAACGTTTGAAAAAACTCGAACTTCGATACTCCGTTCTCCGTGACGGTCTATTTTCCGTATGCGATCAGGCTCTCGCAACCGGGCTGAAAAGCCGCTGGGCTCCGAAGCGACTTCAAAGCCCGGATCCTAGCCAGGGCCGTGAAAATCCATAGATATCGACGTGCTGCTTCCGGCATCGTCGCGCCACGAGCGCCTGCGCCTCCAGAGCGCGTCAGCTGTGGAGCCGGCATCTTGTCGAAACCCGAAGACGCTCATCCGCTTGCCGGTCCTGCACGCCGACGCAGGCGGCGCTCCGTACAGCAAGGCCTCTGGCAATCGAATTGCATGAACGTGACCTGGATCGCGATGAGGCAAGGAGCCACGATGCCGGGCGAACGAATGTCACTGGTCGGGACGGTCCGAGCTGCAACCGTGCCGATGCACTCTGGAGGATGAGTGCGCTTGATATCGCTGACTGCTAGCCGAAGGCATCGGGAGCGGCCAGGAGGTGTCTTGCGCGTCGGTGCGCGGAGCATATTCGAATGAGTCTGGAGCCGATCGGCCTGATAACGATTGCGATTGGACTGCTTTGCCTGCCGCTCGGCTACAGGGCGATGCTGATCGCGTTTATCTGTCTGACGGTCCTCGGATCTGCCGCAGCCGTACTCGTCGGCTCGAACAATATCCAGCCTGCACATCTGTTTCTTGTTTTTCTTGCTTTCTCGACGCTGAGCTGGCGAGCCAATGCCGATGCCGCGATCAAATCGATCAGCCCCCCTGCCCCTGGGTTCTGGCTCTTCTGCTTTCTGGTCTACGGCGTCCTGACGGCGATGTTCTGGCCGCGCCTGTTCGCCGGCTCAACCACGATCATTCCACTCGGCGCTTCTGAATTCGAAGGGAAACAAGTTCCTGTCGGGCCGATTTCCAGCAACCTCACCCAATCGATCTATCTTACGGCAGGAGTCATATGCTTCGCCGTCACATCGGCAATCTCGACAAGTCGAAGAGGATTTGATGCTGTTGTCACTGGCCTACTGGCCTATACGGTGGCCAATATCATTTTTGCATTACTGGATCTCGTTACATCCGCCAGCGGAACGGAGTTCTTACTGGAATTCATCCGCAACGCCAGTTATACGATGCATCATGAAGAATCTGTCGGGTCTATGAAGCGTATTGTTGGGTCATGGCCCGAAGCTTCAGCCTTTGCCGGAACGTCGCTCGGCGTGCTTGGTTTTACCGGAACGCTATGGGTGTGTGGACGGAAGCCCGGCCTGACCGGGCCACTCGCATTAATATCTTTGATTTTGATCCTGATTTCGACCTCGTCTACAGGATTGCTCGCCGCTCCGCTGATTATGGCAATACTCTACATAACGGCACTTAATCTGGCGATAAATAATAATTGCAGCAAGCATACGTCATTGATACTGATTCTATCTCCTCCAATCCTATTGTTTGCATCGATGATTATTTTGCTTAACAACGATATTTATGGAGTGTTGTTCAGCTATGTCGATACCCTCATTCTGAACAAGTCGAATACGGACTCCGGCATGGAGCGGTCGTCGTGGAATGCCTATGCGCTTCAGAATTTCTTTGACACCTGGGGGCTGGGAGTTGGCCTCGGGACCAATCGCACCTCGAGTTTTCCGCTCGCGGTGCTATCGAACCTTGGAATTCCCGGCGCGATATTTTACCTGCTGTTCCTCCTGTCGGCCTTTGGCGTCACCCGCGCTCAGCGGCCGACATACTCCGCTGATACGCGGATGGCGGCTGATACGCGGATGGCCGCCCGGAACGGCTGCCTCAGCCTCATCGTTGGCGGCCTCGTATCCGCGCCGACTGTCGACCAAGGCTTCATGTTCTATGTTATGGCCGCGTTGGCGTGCGCCATGCCGGATGAGAGCGATGCGACTGCAGCAGCCGGAATGGCCAAGCGCTGACCTCGGCATCGCTGCAGATCCTGTCGACGGCCGGCCAGCCAAACCCATCTTCTCTTCGAGTTCCGTTCCGCATTTGGCCAGGCGTTCAGGCCTGGCGATAAGCGGCCCCTCCAACTGCGCCTGCGATTGCAACTTTCCCGGAGCGAGCGCGGGTCGCTCGAAGCGATCAGGCAAGCCCCTTCGATGAGTGCAACGCGTCAGCGGTTCCGGACCTTTTGCCCAGGACGCCGCCCGACGCCGGGATGCTGAAGCAGCGCGCCCGCGTGAGGCGCCCCGCATCGGAGAGCCTTGGCCGGGATATCGCGCGGCACTCGGTCGCCGCGGCGTTTCCGCAGGGGCTGCCAGATCCGGATGACTTGAGACGGGGTCGCGTCGTGATCCGTCTGAAATCTGAATCCGTCTCTCATCAAGGAGTTAGAGCAGGATCAATGCTCTAGTGCCGGCTGCGATTGATCGCCGCGCCAATCACGGTGACGCCAGCGCGCTGCAAGCGGGCGAGCGCATCGTTCAATTCGTCGAAGCTCGTCACGCCTTCGCGGGCAACGAGCACGACGATGTCGGCATGGGTGGCGAGCGCAACGGCATCGGACGTGCCGCAGAGCGGTGGCAGGTCGATCAAGACGTCACCACGCTGCCTTGCCTGCGCGATGACCTGCCCCGCACGCGGATCGCGGAAATCGACGAAGCGGTTCAGCTGTGGCGTTGCCGAGCTGATAGGAAGCAGGCGGACCCCGTCAATATTGGCAAACGCAGCCTGCACCGTACCGCCAGAGGCGATCACGTCGGTCAGCGATTGTCCGCCAGGGCTACCATCCTCCCCACGGAACGAAGGTGCAGCGGCGCTCAAGACGCTGACCCGCCGGCCACGATGATTGAGCAGTTGCGCCAGGCTCATCGTCAACAGCGTAGCGCCAACGCCCGGTCGCCAGGAGCCGATCGCCACCACCGGGTTGCCCTCGGTGCGACTCGTCGTCCAGGCGAACTCGATCGCGGCGCGCAGATCGCGGATCGCATCCGCGAATGCGCCGGCGTTCTCGCCCACCAGCATGGCCCTATCAAAGGCGAAGACGCGCGACATCCCACGCCCGCGGCCCGTTTCCGGAACGACGGCGAGGCAGGTAAGGCCCGTCTCACGCGCCAGTTCCTGCGGGTGCCGCACACGCCTGTCAAAAACCGAGGCGAGTGCCACGACCAAGATGCCGCTAAACAGGCCGAAGACACCCCCGAACGCGATGATCAGGCTACCGCGTGGCGCCGAAGGGCCGAGCGGCGCCTGCGCGGCCCCGATGAGCCGTGCATCGGCATCAGGGATCGGCAGCGCCGGCAGGGCTCCGGCCTTCACCGCGGCCGCAGCCGATCCGACCTGGGTCGAGAGCGCATCGAGCCGGCCCTGAAGGAATTCGGCGCCGCTGCGTGCGGCATCGGCCTTGAACGCAACCGATTGCAGGAGATAGGCGGAAGCGGCCGCGTTCGCGACCCGGGCGGGCAGCTCTGGATCGGCCGACGAATAGCTGATCTCGAGCACATAGGACTGGCCAATGCGCCGCGCCGAAAAGCGTCGCGCGAAATTCTCGAAGGCGTTGCGCCGCGGATCGACGCGAAGCGAGGCTTCCGTCTGAGCCGCGCCGGTCGATGTGGTCCAGATACTGTGAAGGGCGGCGCCGGCGTGGTTGGCCAGCCTCCGCAGCAGCCCCGGGGGCTGCGGACCCAGCTCCGGATGGTTGCTCAAGGCCAGCGCATCGAAGACCGTGCTCAACAGGCGCTCCGAGCGGATCACCTGCAGTTCGCTGTCGGCGGCGTTCAGGTCGAGCGAACTCGGCGCGGCGACCTCGCGCGCCACACTCGGAACCTGCCGTCGCGGCTCGAGGAGCACCGTTGCAGCCGCCGTGTAGGTCGGCGGCGTCGTTCGAACATAGGCCGCCGCCGCCACAAGACAGAGTGCGACCCAGATCGCCAGCTTGCCCTTGTGACGCAGACCAGCGGCACCGATCGTGCGGAGCAAGGCGACCGGGCCATCATTGCTCTGTGACGTGAGAGGTTCCGGTTGGGGCAGGATCCGGAATGACGCGCCGGATGCGCCCGGCTTTCCCAACATCATCTGAATTTCCCCCTCGGCTGCAGAGCGGCGGCGCGCTCAGGCTGCAAGCGACCGCGCAGGATGTCGGCGATCCCGAGCAGGTTGCCCCTGAGACGGCCGCGACGATCGATGAACGGCTCGGGGCGTAGCGAGCGTCCGAGATTGCTCGACATGTTCCGGAAGAGATGGTCGGCGACCTGGCCGAGCGTCATCGTGCCCTTGCGCAGCATGTAGAGCGGATTGACGATCTGCGAGTAACCGAAGCGTTCCCCTGCCATGCGCCCGCCCTTGACGCCCATGTGGACGCCTATCGCGCCGGCGGACTTGACCAGACGCCCGCCGCCCTGCCGTGCCAAAGCCGCCGCGAAATCACGGTCCTCGAGCCAGCCATAGAGCACCAGCCGCTCGTCGAAGCGCAGGTCTCCGATGCTGGCGAGGCGAAAGGCCATGTTGCATCCGTATGGGCTGTAGGGCTCGATCCAGGACCAGTCGCTCGGCGGCGGGGCGGCAACCAGCCTCATCGCCTCTGCAAGCGGGATGCCAGGGCCGGTCGCGCCATCGGCCAGGACCCGGCCGGTGAAGGCGCCGATGCCGACTTCGTCGCGGAACGTCTGGGCCGCCGTGGCCAGCCAGTCCTCATGGGCGACGAAGTCATCGTCGAAGAAGGCGACGATCTCGGTGCCGCGTGGCAGATGCGCGAGCGCCGTGTTGCGCTGGGCCGCCAGCCCGGCCGGCCCGGTCAGCACCACGACATCGTTACGGCCCTGCAGGCCGCCGGCATCGGCCGGATCGATGCAGGAAACGATGACGCTGTCAGGCTTCAGCGTCTGATGGGCGAGCAGGTGCAGGACCGTCTCCGTCACCACCTCCGGCCGGCCACGGGTGGCAATGACAGCCGCGATGCGCGGGGCCGGAGTCGCGGGCAGCGTCGGCGCGGCGCGGCGCGCTTTCGGCGACTGCGCCAGATCCAGATAGCCCTCGGCGGTGCTGCGCCAGGAGAACAGCGGCAGGCGCCCGCGGCCGCGCTCGCTCAATTCCTGCCGCAGGGCTGCCGATTCCGCCAGCATCCTGACATGCCCGACCCACGCGGCCGGGTCCGCTGGCGATGCGAGCAACGCGGCGTCGCCGCAGACCTCCGGCATGCTGGCGCGATCGGACGAGACGACCGGACAGCCCCACGCCATCGCCTCGAGGATCGGCAGGCCGAACCCCTCGGTCCAGGACGGGAAGGCGAGACAGAGCGCGCGCTCGAGCAGGAAGGCGAGGTCGTCGTCGCTGACCCGCCCCAGCAGCTTGACATTGGCCGCCTGCGGAAGCCGCTCCTCCGCGAAGATGCCGCCGCCGCCGCCAGCGATGACGACGTCGAGGCCAAGATCGGCCAGCTGCGGCGCGATCTTGACCAGGAGCGCGAGGTTTTTATGGCGCCCACGCGAGCCCAAAGCGAGGACGAAGGGCCGCTCGGCATCGGCTCGCGCCGCCAGCAACCCCCGAGCCTGATCCGCCTTGGCAGGATCCCAGGCCAGCGCATGCTCGTGGCCATTCGGAAGCACGGCGATATCGGCGGCGCGAAGCGGCAGATGCCGCACCAACTGCCGGGCCGAGGCCTGCGAGACGGTGGCGATCCGCGCGCTGCGGCGCGCCAGCAGCGGCTGCAACGCCCGGTATGCCGTGCGAAAGCCGCGGCCATAGCTCTCAGGCGCAGTGAAGACGTTGGCGTCGTGGATGCAGACGATCTGGTCGCCTTTCAGTGCCGGCGCGGTGTTGCAGAGGTTGAGGAGCCGCCCCGGCCAGAGCCGCGGCAGTTCGAGCTGCTCCCAGCCATGCCCGCTCAATCGCCCGCCGCGGACGATGTCGATCGCCTGCAGCGCCATGGCGTCTGCGCCCGGTGGCGCGATCAAGGCGGCTTTCTGGCCGGCCGCCGAGAGGCTCGCATCGAGCGCCGCGACGACGTTGCGCGCGTAGCGCTGGACGCCGGTCATGTCCTGCGACAGGAAGCGGCCGTTCACCGCGAAGCTCTCCGTCATAGCCTTGCTCCGGTGACCAAAGGAACAGGCTTGGGGACATCCGAGCCTTGCGGCCTGATCGCCGCGGCCGCCGCGGCCAGCATGCAGAAGAAGCCTTGATCGATGATCGGCCCGATGGGGAGGCTGCCGATGAGCATGGCTGCGGCCGCCCCGGGGACTGCCATGATCGCCAGCCGGTGGACGAGCGCGCCCGTGCCCGGCATCAGGCAGGCCAGTCCGATGAGGAGGGTCAGCACCCCGATCAAAGCGATGCTCATGGCGCCCGCGCCTTTCGCTGCGGCCACCACCGCCAGCCTCCGCTCCGGTCGTGCCCGCCAGCCATGGTCATTCGGCCAAGACCAGCAGCGAATAGCCGCCGAGCACGCGCACCGTCAGATCGGGGTTGAGCGAGAAGCAGAACCGGCGCGGCCAGCGCATCAATCGGCTGCTCAGCGTCTGGTTCGGCAACTCAAGCCGGCTCGCCGTATAGGCGTGGTCGACGACTTTGTAGCCGCAATCGGCCAGGGTCGCGAGCGCGGTCTCCTTGAAGAAGTAATGCAGGTGACCGACATTTTCGCGCAGCTTGGTGATCGGCCAGCCGCGCAGCAGGGACTGGACGGAGAGATCGAGCGGGATGTGGAAGACCTTGTAGCGGCCCTTGCCGCGCAGCGCCTTGATGAAGGCGATGTAATCCTCGACATGCTCGATCACGTCAGCGATCACGAGCAGATCGTAATCCGATGCGCCCTCTGTCGTGAAATCTCCGAGTGAGAAGGTGACCTTGTCGGTCTCCTTGTACTTGGCGCGCTGATAGGCGTGCGGCGAGATTTCATAGCCGTGGAAACGCGCCGTCGGGAACGATTTCGCCAGATTGAACAGGATCTCGCCGGTCCCGCAGCCGACCTCGCACGCCTTATCGAAGCTGATCGCGTTCTTGCGCAGGATCGTCTCGATCTGCCGTGCCTTCCACGGCGAATCCTCCTCGTGCCAGCTCGGATTCAAATCGGCGTAGACTTCACTCTGGTAAATCGTCTGCATTGGATTCTTTCCGGATGTCGCGAGGGGGCAGCGTCGATCACGCCAAGCTCTGGACCAGGGCGGGGCGTTGCTGCGCCGCCGGCTTGTTCATCGAGATCGTCCCGGCCAACGGTTTGAGCAGCTGGTTGATGTGAAGCCCCATCTGCTTCTCGAAAACCGCCGTCGAAAAATTGCGCGCATAGGCTGCGATCTCGCGCGGCTGCCAGCTGATCACCCGTGCTCGCTCCTCGGCGGCTATGATCGCGTCGACGCTCTGCTCATCGAAGAAGACGCCGCTCGTGCCGTCGATCACCGTCTCGGTCGCGCCACCGCGGCGGAAGGCGATCACCGGCCGCCCGCTCGCCATGGCTTCGACCGGCACGATTCCGAAGTCTTCCTCGCCGGGGAAGATCAGGGCTCGGCAGCGCGAATAATGGTGGCGCAACACGCTGAAAGGCTGCGGCCCGAGCACGGTCACGTTCGGCTTGGCGATGCGGCGCAGTTCGGCCAGCATCTCGCCTCCGCCGATCACCACCAGGCGCCGGCCGGTGCGATTGAAGGCTTCGACCGCGAGCTCCGGCCGCTTGTAGCCGACGAGCTCGCCGACCATCAGGCAATAGTCCTCGATGAGGTCGCTCGGGAGCACTTCGAACGCATCGACGTCGACCGGGGGATGGATCACGGTCGAGGCGCGGCGATAGTAGCGGTGGAGCCGGGCGGCGACCGTCTCGGAGTTGGCGATGAAGTGATCGACGCGATTGGCGGAGACGCTGTCCCAGTTGCGTATGTAATGTGCCAACACCGGCATGACGAACCGTGTGATCGGCCCGGAACGCTCCCTGTATTCGTGGAACATATTCCAGATGTAACGCATCGGCGAATGGCAATAGCAGATGTGCATGGCGCCTGGCGGAGGCACGATGCCCTTGGCCGGTCCGGACTCGCTGGAGATGATCAGGTCGTACCCGCGCAGGTCGAGCTGTTCGAGTGCCAAAGGCATAAGCGGCAAATAGCGCTGATAGAGCTTCGCTGCGCGCGGCAGCCGACCGATGAAGCTCGTCACCACCTTGTGGCGCCGGATTTCCTCGGAAACAGCGTCGGGCACGTAGACATGGGTGAACACGTCGGCGTCCGGATACATCCGGCACAGCGCCTCGATCACCTTCTCGCCGCCGCGCATGCCAACAAGCCAGTAGTGAACGATTGCGACTTTCATGGCCCGATGAACTCCAGGGAACCGACTTGGTCTGGGCGTGAATTTGCTTGGCAGGCTCGCGGCTCGGGACGGCTCCTAACGACTGCCCTTCTGCATCAGCACCGCAGGCACCGTCTTCACCAGGATTTTGGCGTCGAGCAGAAGATGCCAGTCCGAGGCATATTGGCTGTCGAGAGAGATACGGGTGGCATAGGAGCAGTCGCTGCGGCCGCTGATCTGCCAGAGGCCTGTGAGCCCGGGCGGGACCGAGAAGCAATGATTGAAGGCCTCGCCGTAGCGCTCGCGCTCGGCCGCCACGATCGGGCGCGGCCCGACGAAGCTCATATCGCCGGAGACGATGTTGAAGAGTTGTGGCAGCTCGTCGAGACTCGAGCGCCGCAGGAACGCGCCGACAGGCGTAATCCGCGGGTCACGGGTCAGCTTCTGACTTTCAGCCCACTCCTGCGCTGCGGCCGGATCGGAAGCGAGCAGACGCTGGAGCGCTTCCTCGGCGTTGCTGGCCATGGTGCGAAACTTCCAGCAGCGGAAACTCTTGCCACTGCGACCGACCCTCGCCTGCCGGAAGAACGCAGGACCGCCGTCGCCTGCCCTGATCAGGCCGGCGATCAGAAGCATAAGCGGCGCCAGCAGGAAGAGCAGAGCCACGCCTGCTACAAGATCGCACGCGCGCTTTACCCAAAACCTAGTTAACTTGTACTCACCCCGCGATGCACGCAGAGGTAGAGAGAAGGACACCGGCAAATTTTGAGAGTCCGGAAATCGGCTCATTGCAGCACCCTACACGTAGACCGCATCTTAATAGATTATTAACGCGACACGAATACATAACAATAGGGTTTTTTGCACTGCACCATGTTTGTTCATGGCACTTTGAAATCGGTCACGACTTGGGCGTTGTCAGTAATTTCCCTGACAAATCCTGTCTGATTCCGCCCCTTTCTATGGCATCTCGGCAAGCAGACCATCAAACCTGAACAGGTCTGCGCCTGCGTCCCGCTGACGCAGATGGAGGTTCGTTGAGAACGTCCCGATCAATCTGAGGAATTATTCGATCGATCTACTGAAACCATCCTTTGGTGATGGCGTACTGCACGATCTGTTGGCGGCTGGCGATGCTCAGCTTATGGCTCGCGCGCGCCTTGTAGGTTTCGGCCGATTTGGTGGTAATCCCGATACGCTCGGCTGCTTCACGAATGCTGAACCCCAGGGCGATCAGGCGCAGAATTTCTTGCTCCCTGTCGGTCAGGGCCGATCCGCGCCGCCTCCCCGCTGGAGTCTGCACGGTATCGGCGGCATCAAGAAATTGGCCGCCGCGAAGAATTGTTGCGATCGCCTTGCATATAACGGAGCCTGGCGACTGTTTCAGGACATAGCCGCGCGCACCCAAGGCCAGCAACTGGTGCGCCCGCGTATTATCGAGTTCTTCCGCCACGACGAGCACCCGCTGCGATGGAAGATCATTCAAAATGCCCTCGGCCACCGAGACGCCGTTGAAACTCTCACTCACCACCGCGACATCGGGAGCGGCCTTCTCGATGACTTGCGCGAGATGGGCAGACGAATGAGCTTCCCCTATCACGTCGACATGAGGTTGCTCAGCCAGGCAAAATCGCAAACCCGCCAAGAAGATCGGGTGTTCGTCTGCGAGGAAAATGCGAGCGGGCCGCTCGAATGGCAGCATAGGCCAACCTCCATATGGACGGGAGCCCGGGGGCAGCCGATCACAGATCGGCTGGTGATGTCCGCGATACGCTAGTTCTGCGCACCCGCCGCGGTCGGCGGTAGCGACGAGATGATCGATTGCAGCGAGGCCCGCTCCACCCTGACGATGTCTCCGGGCAGGATGGGCGACGTTTCCTCGATCGCGATTTCGTTGATCGCGCCACCTTCGCGTCGCTGAACGCTGAAGCGCATGCGCGCGAGCTGCTTCGCCTGCTGGTTCTGCAATTTCGGCGCGAGCGTGGTCGATTCTTGGATCAGCGCGCGCAGCGCGATGATCCTGTCATCGGTCTGCCTGAGTGACAGTTGCGTTTCGCGCAATTCGCGCCCGATATCGATCTCCCGCTGGTTCTCGAGATCGGACAGCGTCCGGTCGATCCGGCTGATCTCCTGTTTTGCCCTGGCCGTTGCGAGCATCAGGTCAAGCGCCTGACTCTCGGATTGCGCGAGATTCTGTTCGACGGCGAGCTGGCGCGGGCTCACCGCCAGCCCCTTGCTGACCAGACTGTTGATATTGTTGAGTTCTCGCCGAATGAGATCCTGCTGACGCTGCTGCGTCACGGCCTTGGCGTCGAGCATGCGCGACTCCTCTTCAAGCAGGGAGCGCATTTGCTGCAGGAGTTCACCCTGTGACCGGGCGGCCTTGCGACGCGAGGCGAACAACGCATTTTCCTCGCGCATCGCCTGAGCGGCGCCATCGTTCAAACCCCGGCGGATGTCATCCGAGAAGGTGATCGCCTCAGCCTTGCGTGCCTCTGCCAGAAGTCTGTCGCGACGCACTTGCAAGGCGAGCAATTGTGTCTGCTGCACATTGATTTCACCCTCAGCGATGATCGTCTCGCGCTCGAAGCGGCCAAGAGCGAGCTCCAGGCGCTGGAATCCGCCGGCAATGGCGACCGCCTGCAGCGCAGTCATCGTCGGTCGGAAGGCGTATTCCCCGGGCTTCTCGACCGCCCCGACCACATAGATCGGCCGGTACTGCGCGATCTCGACGGCTGCCGCCGGCGCATTCACAAGCCCGGCGGTGCCCTTCAGCCGTTCCGATATCAGCGCTGCGATCTCGGCGGGCGCCTTTCCATCAACCGAAAAAGTACCCACGACAGGCAGCGAGAGCATGCCGGTCGAACTGACGGCGAACTCGCCGCTGAGCGCCGACCATTCGAAAAGCTCGCGTGAGTTCGGCCTCCATTCCGAGACCTTGATCTTCAGCCGATCCTGCGCGGCGACACGGTATTCGAACTCGCTCGCGCTGACTTGCAGGTCGCCGCCGGTGGCGAAAACCAGAGGCAACGCCGCAACCAGCAGCGCGAGCGCTCGGCCAGAGGCTCGGGCGCACTTCACCAAAAAACGGTTAGGGAGGGTGAGATGTCTCACGAAACACTCCACTGCAGAGACTTCGACTGCTCCCTAGCAAATCCTTTGCCAGTTCAGCGCGGAGCGTTAGCGCGCCCTTAACCATGACGGCGCAGTCTCATGGATATCCCTTGCGCCCCTGAAGCCTTTCGCGGGCAGAGGAGCGAAGCTATAGTCACTGGCCGATAGCGAGCCGCGAAAGCACGAGTAATGCTGATCGTCTTATTCCTGGCGGCCCTTGCCAGCGGGGCACTGACCCTCTGGCTGACGTGGGCCCACGGCTTGCTGGTTGCGTTGATCGCCACCGCCGTTGTCGCCAGCGCGATCGTCGCTGTTTTGGCCGTCGTTCTAACCGCCCTCAGGTCTCGGGCCGCGACGAGCGACGAGCAACGGCCGCGCGGCGTCCTCGATATCCTCGGGCCCCGCCCGCGGCGCTGATCGGCCGCGCGACCGATTGTCTGGCACATGAATTGCTGATCATCCCCGCAAGGGTGGCGGGCGCAATCGCGCTTTGGACCGCCGCCCGCCATTGCTATGGGAGACGGGGCAATGATGCTTCCGGAGCGGTTTCGTAGTTCGCATCGAGACCGCCAGACGGATCTCGACAGGCTCGGACCGCTGTACCGGCATCTCGGGCAGGCCCTTGCCGGGATCGAAGGCGAACGCACCGGGCTATCAGGCCGGCTCGACGAGGCCCGCACCCGCGCGGCAGCGCTCATGGGCAATGAGGACGGCATCTATTTTGACCGTGAGCCGGCCGACGAGGCCAATCTGGTCGAGGCAGAGGCGCAGATGATGGCGGCCTTCCACCGGCTCGAACAATTGCAGGCGCAAAGCTCGATGCTCGCCGCCTGGCGCGTCGAGATCGAGGCTTCGGGCGTTGGCGGCGCGTTACGCCAGTGGGCAGGTTCGGGCGGATTGTTGACGTGGTTCCTGCGCGTGGTGCGGGCGCGGATGGCGGTGATCAGGCGTCTTTCCCGCTTCGCCGCCTGGATGCTCCTGACCGTCATCGTCTATGCGACGGTGTCCGGCATCGAGCAGCGGCCATCGGTGCCGTGGCTGATGCCCGATGTCGAGCGCAGCCTTGCCTTCCTGGCCGCTGCGGCGGCGTTCGCACTCGGCTATCCTCGGCAACGGATTGCGATCTTCACCATCGGTCTTGCCGCGGTCGTCACGCTGGAGTTTGCCCAGGCCTGGGTACCGTCGCGCCACGGCACCTTGCACGACGTCCTGGTCAAGGCCGTTGGACTTGGCCTCGGCCTGCTGCTCGTCTCTGGTCTGGAGCGGCTCAAACCATCTGTGAGGGCCTTGTGAAGCTCACCCCCCTTACGCAGGCGTCGATAGCCGCCGCCGCCCCCTCCACTGTCGTGAATATCGCCAATACGATTGTGCCCATCGTGCTCTGCGGCGGAGCAGGATCGCGCCTTTGGCCCGCCTCGCGGGAAGCTTTTCCGAAACAGTTCATCTCACTGCTTGGCGAGGAATCGCTGTTCCAGAAGACGCTCGGCCGAATCCGGCACCCGCTGTTTCGCGCCCCGGTGATCGTCACCCATGATGATTTCCGCTTCCTTGTGATGAGCCAGATGAAGCAGGTCGGGATGACCGGCGAGATCCTGCTCGAGCCGGCACGCCGCGATTCCGGGCCCGCGATCGCGGCCGCCGTCAGTTTCGTCCAGAAGCGAGATCCAGACGCGCTCGTGCTCGTGCTCGCTTCCGACCATTTGATCGGTGACCTCACGGCGTTTCGCGCCACCGTCGAGACTGCCGCAGCAGCTGCCACCCAGGGCCGGATCGTGACGTTCGGCATCGTCCCCGACAAGCCCGCTACGGGTTATGGCTACATCCGGCCGGAACCGGGCAGCGACGGCGCCCGCAAGGTGGTGAGCTTCGTCGAGAAGCCTGATGCAACAACAGCGGCGCGCTATCTCGACGAAGGCTATCTCTGGAACAGCGGGATGTTCGTGTTCCGCGCCGACAGCTTCATGACCGCACTCGCCAAGCACGAGCCGGCCATGGCGAGTGCGGCGATAGCAGCGGTGGCGGAAGCGCGCGAGGATATCGGCTTCCATCGCCTCGACGCCGAGCGTTTCGGCGCCGCGCCGCGCAAGTCGATCGACTACGCCCTGATGGAGCGGACCGACCTGGCAAGTGTCGTGCCCGCTTCTTTCGGTTGGTCGGATGTCGGCAGCTGGTCGAGCGTCTGGGAGGCTTCGGCGCGAGACGAGACCGGCAATGTCGGCGGAGAGAATGTCGAATTCGTCGACAGCCGCAATTGCTATGTCCAGAGCAGCGGCCCGCTCACCGTGCTGGTCGGCATCGAGGACGCCGTTGTCATCGTCGAGAACGATGCGGTGATGGTGACGAAGCGCGATCGCGCCGAAGAGGTCAAGGGCGCCTTCGAGCGGCTCAAGGCCGACGGGCATCCGGCCGTTGTCAGCTCCCGGCGGGTCTATCGGCCATGGGGCTATTATCAGACGCTCGATCTCGGCGCTCGTTTCCAGGTCAAGCGCATCGTCGTCGATCCCGGCCAGAAGCTGTCCCTGCAAAGCCATCACCATCGTGCGGAGCATTGGGTCGTGGTCCGCGGCATCGCGGAGGTGACGCGCGACGACGAGACCATCCTCGTGCACGAGAACGAGTCGATCTATCTGCCGATCGGCTGCGTCCACCGGATGGCCAACCCTGGCAAGATCCTGCTCGAGATCATCGAGGTGCAGTCCGGCTCTTATCTTGGCGAGGACGACATCGTTCGCTACGAGGACATCTATCGCCGGGTGTGAGCAGCAACCGCTCCGTCTTCAGGATGCTCCGGCGAGTTCGGCGTTCACCGTGTCGAGCGGCGGCTGCTCGACGCGCCCGGCGGCCGCGAGCAGGGCTCGTGCATGCGCATGCACGACCTTGTCGAGACTAAAGCGATTGATGTAGTCGGCCCGATACTGCGCATGGCGGCGCTCGGACACGGCATGGTCGCGGTAGTACACCATCGCGGCGACGAAGCCAGCCATATCCCCCAGCGCGACGAGACGGCCGATCCGCTCATCGATAATGATGTCGCTCGGCCCGAACTCGCAGTCGAAGGCGATCACAGGCAGCCCGAACCGCAGCGCCTCGCAAATGGCGAGCGACCAGCCCTCCCAGCGCGCGCCCGAGAGATAGATGTCGCTGCGCGAGAGCGGGATCGCCGGGCTGTCGGGGTGATGTTCGATCGTCACTTTACCGGCGAGGTCGAGCTCGTCGATCAAGGCACGGATCGTCGGCTCCTCTTCGCCATAGCCGACGAGGACGAGCTCGGCGCCCTCGCGTTCCTTGCAGAAGGCGGCGAAGACGCGCAGCAGGATGTCGTAGCCCTTCTGGTAAGCGAAGCGGCCGACCGTGACGAAGCGGACCGGACCGTCCAGGGCTGGCTTCAGCGCCGGGACCGGCACGTCAAACGAGCGCACCGGATTGGGCACCCAGACATGCTCGATTCGACTGGGATAGTCGGCCCGGAACGCTTCGAGCTGGCGCGGCGACGTGCCGAAGATGCGCGCGAGCCGCGGCAGCACCAGGTATCGCATCGCCTCGAACAGCAGGCTCGCCTTGAGCGAGCGACGCTCGAGCCTGGGATTTCCGTGGAGATAGAGGATGAAGCGGCGCCGGATGCCGAGGCAGCAGAGCCAGAACACCGCCGTCGGCTCGACCTGCGGCACGATCACGAGGTCGAATTGTCCATTGGCGACCGTTCGCCGGACCCGTCGCAGCAGATCGAGCCGTCCCTTGGAGAAACTCAGAATGACGTCGTATGGACGCTGCTGGCCAATGATCTGCTCGAAGGGCGAGGTGTAGAGGACGGAGACCTCGAGATCCTGCTCATAGTTGCTGGCCAATGCCGAGCAAATCGAGTCGGTGACGCGCTCAATACCCGCGAACGAACGGGTCGGCGGAACGATGTAGAGAAGCCTGGTCTTCCTGCCCGACATCGCGCTCCCGATCGCCATCACCCCAAGCCTGCAAGCTGGTCAGCTCTGCGGTACAGCTCTTGCAATGTCTGCGCCAAGCGATGCTTGACGTCGGGTGGCGCGCACCATGCCACTGCTGCGAACGGCGCCGGGATCGAAGCTTTAGCGGAGCGGCGCATGACCGGCTCGATGTTCAAGATCGCGGTGATAATCAACTGCTACAACTACGCCGAATATGTCGAGCGCGCGATCCGCAGCGTCGTTGCGCAGAACCGCAGCGATTGCGAACTCGTCGTCATAGATGACGGCTCGACGGACGCCTCATGGGAGGTGATCAGCCGGACGGGGGTCACCGCCTACCGGATCGAGAACAGCGGCCAGCGCCGGGCCTGCGCCTTTGGTCTCGACCAGACGACGGCGCCATTCGTGTTGTTCCTCGACGCCGACGACGAACTCGTTCCGGGTGCGCTCGATGCGATCGTCCCACATCTGCAACCGTCGGTCGCAAAGGTGCAATTCTGCCTGAGCCGTGTCGACGGCGGCAACGCCTCCCTGGGCTCCGCGGTTCCTGAACCCGAGCTCATTCGCGAGCCCGGCAACCTCAGGGAGCGTGTTCGCAGGACAGGCGTCTATGTCAGCCCGCCGACCTCCGGGAACGTGTTCAGGCGCGATCTCTGCGAATTGCTGCGCGACGCCGATTATGACGATGCAGTCGACGGGATCATCATTCTCGCCGCCCCCTTCTTCGGCGAGATCGTATCCCTCCCGGTGGAGCTCGGGCTCTACCGTGTCCACACCCGCAACATGTCGGGCGTGGGGCGCACGATCGACACTGATAAGATCGAACAGCATATGAAGCGCTTCGAGCACCTGATCGACCATCTCAACATGATCATGCCCAAGGATTCGAAATCGCGGCAACTCGATGTCAAGCGAACGTTCTTTTATCTGGAGAAGAAGCTGATCCTTGCCTCGATCAAGGGAGAGGCCAATCGGTATTTTCAGCTGCCCCGTTTGATCGGGGTCGTCTCTCGAGAATACTTCTCACTGCCCAAAAAACTCGTGCTCTCGCTGTTTCATATCCTCGTCGCCGTTCTACCCGTCAGCATGTCTCGCCATCTCATCGACATCCGCTACCGCCCCGAGCAGCGGTCAGTTGGCGCGCTCACGAAGACGCTGATCGGTATTGGCAATTGAGGTCAGCTCTGCGCCAAAATCGCGGACATTGGGAGATTGCCCGGGAATGGACAGTCCTGGGGGTTCAACCTCGATAGCGCGCGGCCGGTTTGGCGTTGCTGAAGCCTGACGCCAAGATGCCGCGTGCCTGCTCGAAGGCTTCCCATGCCGCGGCGTCAGGCACGGGCGGAATCGTGACCAGTTCCCGACGATCGAAGCCGACCAGAGCCGCATCGACGAGATCCTCAACCTCCATGAGGTCGGGAACCTTGCTGATGTCGCCACCGGCTCGTTCGTAAATTTCCGTGCGTGTCGCCGCGGGCAGCACGGCCTGCACATAGACGCCCTTCGACGCCATTTCGGCGGCGAGCCCTTGCGATAGCGTCATCAGATAGGACTTCGTCGCCGGATAGATGCCGCGTGAGTATTCCGGAAGCAGAGCCAGCACGGATGCGATATTGATGATCGCGCCATTGCCCCGTTCGACCATGCCGCCGATGGCGGCAGAGGCGAGCAAGGTCGGCACGAGGACGTTCAGCCGCAGCAGCTTGTCCATCTCCGCGGGATCGGCCGTCGCAAAGTCGCCGATCAGGCCGGCGCCGGCATTGTTGACGAGAATGTCGATCGGCGGATCGGAACGGAGACGCTGGAGGACCGGTTCGCGTTGCGCACAGTCGATCAGGTCGGCCGTGATGACCTCGATCGCAACGCCATGTGCATTGCGCAATTCGGTTGCAAGAGCGTTGAGCCTGTCGGTCGCGCGAGCGACGATGACAAGGTCGTGGCCGCGTGCGGCCAGGCGGCGTGCATAGACTGCGCCGATGCCGCTTGAAGCGCCAGTAACGAGTGCTGTCGTCATGGATGGTCTCTTGGGTCGATGTTGCGAAAAAAGGGGCTGAGGCGAGAGGTCAGCCGCGCGCCTTCAGATGAAGCATTGGATGATGCTCGTAGTGACCGGCGCCATTCCTGACGATGGGGTCTTCCGAGGTGATCGTCTCGATCTCCAGGTCATCGGCGATCCGGTAGAGCGACACCCCGTAGCCACCAGTCGGGTCCATTACGGGGCCGTGCGCGACGATCTGGCCCTTTTCGAGCAGCGCATCCAGGAAGGCCCCGTGCTGCTTCATCCAGTCTTTCTCATCGGTGGTCATCGTCGCCAGAAAGTCCGCACGGGGCGGAATATACTTGCAGAGGTAGTATTTCATTGTTTCGCTCCTCAGCGAATGGGACATGCCCGTTTGCTTGGCCGTGCCGCGATTTGAGGGCTCAATCGATCACGCCCATCTGCTTGCGGAAGCTCTTCTCGAACATCTTCTCGGGGATGAAGCGCCGCATGAGGCGCAGACGGCCCGCCATTGTCCCGGGCGTGTACCGAATGCTCGGCTCTTTCTCGGTGGCGGCCAGCACCACTTTCTCCGCCACGGCTTCCACCGGGTCGCCATTCGCGATGCCGTTGCGCCAGGTCTCATTCGCTGCCGCGCGGCCCTTGTCGTAGACGCTCAGAACCTGGTCCGGCTGATCTCCGTGATCGCCCAGCGCCGTGCGGGTAAAGACGGGCTCGATCAGGGAAACGCGGATTCCAAACGTACGAAGCTCGTGATCGAGCGACTCGGAATAGCCTTCGACGGCGTGTTTGGTGGCGTTGTAGAGCGCCGTATAGGGGCCCGGCAGGAACCCGGCCACCGAACTGATATTGATGATCCGGCCCTTGCCCTGCTTGCGCATGATCGGCAGCACCTGCTTGGTCGTGCGGAGGATGCCGTAGACATTGATGTCGAACAGACTCTGGGCCTGGCCGATCGACGATTCCTCGGCGGCGCCGATCAGGCTGCGGCCCGCATTGTTGACGAGCACGTCGATCCGGCCTGCAAGCCCGATGACCTCCTTGACGACCAGCTTGACCGACTCGTCGTCGGTGACGTCGCAGCGCAGCATGTGAATGCCCTGGCGCACCTCATTGGGCGCTGCCTGACGGCTGGTGCCGAAGACCCGATACCCCGCGCGGATGAGCGCGACCCCGGCCGCAAGCCCGATGCCCCCCGAGGCGCCTGTGATCAGCGCGACCTTTTCACCCGCCGCGCGCGATTGACCCTGTGTCATCCCATATTCCCTCGTCAGCGAAATTAATGATTACGCTCGTAATCATTAATCGTGTATGATTATGATCATAATCATTGTCAAGCGCCAATTTCGGGCGGACAGCGAGGCCTGGCGAAAACAGGCCCCCCGCTCCGATATGTGACCGGCACCATCGACGAGGAGTGCGGACGTGAAGGTGAGCAAGGAAACGGTCGAGCAGAATCGCGAGCGCGTGATCGACACCGCCGCAAAGCTGTTCCGCGAAAGAGGGATCGACGGGATTGGCCTTGCCGACCTGATGAAGGCGGCCGGACTCACCCCCGGAGGCTTCTATCGGCAGTTCAAGTCGAAGGACGACCTCGTCGTTCAGGCGGTCAAGCGGGCCTATGACGATATGAGCGCGGATCTGGCGCGCCGCATTGCTGCCAGCGATGATCCGCTGCGGACGCTCGTGCGCCACTACGTCTCGAACGATCACAGGGATGATCCGGGGCACGGCTGCAGCCTCGCCTCGCTGGCTGGCGACGCGGCACGGCACGACGACCCGGCGCTGGGGGCGGTCTTCGGCAGTATCGTCAGCAACTATATCGCGCTTCTCACCAGGCTCGTGCCAGGAAACGACCCGGCCGCCAAGCGCAGTACAGCGATCGCCGTTCTTGCCGAGATGATCGGATCGGTCGTGCTCTCCCGCGCCGTGCCGGATCCGGCGCTTTCCGGCGAGATCATCGACACGGTCTCGAATGACATCGTGAAGCGCCACCCGACACCGACGCCTGCATGAACGGCGCTGCCGAGCCGCTCGAAATGCCGCCGATGCGTTTCCCCCGCCCCCGGGCAACCTATTGAGAGCCCGCATCCAGGGCCATTTGTCATTCCGAAACGACTGCCGCCGCATAGTCGCGGCAGCAGCCCCTCTCCTGAAAGCCGATTCCGGGAGTGGCGTTTGGCTGCATCCGGAGATTTCGCGTTGGAGACGACCCTTTATTTGCCGGTCAAGCGCTTTCTCGAAAACCTCGGCTATGCCGTGAAGGGCGAGATCGGGCGATGCGACCTTGTCGGGCTCAAGCAGGGAGACCCGTCTGTCGTCGTGATCGGCGAGTTGAAGCTGAGCTTCAATCTCGAGCTTGTCCTGCAAGGCGTGGACCGGATGAGCGTCGGCGACGAGATCTGGCTGGCCGCCCGCCTGTCGGCCAGGGGCAAGGGGCGCGAGAGCGATGCCAGGTACCGCAACCTGTGCCGGCGCCTGGGCTTCGGGCTGCTCGGTGTCGCCTCATCCGGGCGCGTCGATGTGCTGGTCTCCCCGGCGGCGCCGACGCCGCGCAAGGATCCCAAGCGCCGCTCGAAGCTCGTCGAGGAGCACAAACGGCGCCAGGGCGATCCGGTCGCAGGCGGCGGCACGAAAATGCCGATCATGACCGCCTATCGGCAACAGGCGCTTGCCTGCGCCGCGGCGATGATGGCAACGCCGCTGCGGCCGCGCGATCTCAAGCCAGCCTGCCCGGACGCCCAGAAGATCCTGCATCGCAATGTCTATGGCTGGTTCGAACGCGCCGATCGCGGGGTCTACGCGCTGACGGAGGCCGGCCGCGCCGCGCTGCTGAAGTGGCCGCCATCGGCGATCGAGCGAAAGCATGAAGCCCCGGCCATGGATGCGTCTCTCTAGATTTTAGAAACGGCGCGGACGGTCTCCTTTCGGCGTGCAACGCCGCGTCTGCTCCGAAGCTCCCAAGGTTATGGTGAGACGGAGGCGTCGCCTGTAACCTTCTCCTGCTGCGCAAATTCGCGCCGCAGGAGGCGCTGATAGGCGAGCCCGATCCCGACGAGGCAGGCTCCCAGGCCGATGAAGGACAACGCCCTCAAGAGGCCTTCCAATCCCGACATATCGACGAGGAAGGCTTTGCAGATCGCGACCGTGACGACGGCAAGGGAGGCCAGCCTGAGGTCTTTCGATTGCAGCCGGAAGCCGAGCGCCAGCAGGGCGACACCATAGAGCAGGAGCGCCGCCGAGTAGGCGTAGAGTTCGGTTGCGCTTCCACCATCGACCAGCAGGTCGGGGCCGACGAACCAGCGCCGCACCTCGATCAGCACATAGATCAGGCCACCTGTGATCGCTGCTGCGCCAAAGATGCGCCTGGCCAGCGGGGCTGTGATGTACTCGCCTGTCCAGCGCGCTGCGGCAAAGGCGAGAAGCGAGGGCATGAGATAGCCGACCAAGGCGTTGTCGAGGATGATCGGCCCGGCCAATGGCACCTCCGTCAGGAGCGGATTGGCGAGCAGTCCCGAGAGAAGACCGAAGGCGATGCTGGAGGCAAGAGCCGCGCTTTCCGCGCGTACCAGGACAGGGCGACCGAACACCCTGACCGAACCGGCGATCATGACGGCAATGGCCGCGATGAAGCCGAGCGACGCGTACCAGCCGGCTTCGGCCAGCGTCACCGGCACCTCGGAGACGAGCAGCGGCCCGTGGAAGCCATGTCTCAGAAGCAGGAAAGCGCACAGAACCGCCCCGCCGATTGCGGTCTTGGCGAAGGCCTGACTGATTGCTGGACGGGCGGAGCGCGTCCAGAAGGCCAGGCCGGCGAAGGCAAGGGTTGCTGCGCCATATCCCCATAGGATCCGATTGAAGATGACTGGGCCGGAGACGCCGCTGTGATCGATCATCGGATTGCGCACGATACCGAGCGCAAGTATCGCCCATCCGATCGCCAGGACGGCCAGCGCGCGCATCGCATAGTCGGTCACGCGATTGCTTGCGGCTGTGTGCCAGATCCGCGCGCCCGCAGTCAGGGCGAGCAGCACGAGCGTCACGATGACCGCCTCGACGAAGCCGACGGTCTCAACGGATCGCGGAGCCATTTGCGGGCCCGCAAAGGCGTGCCGGACGATGAGGATGGCACCGAGTGACACCAGTACGGCCGCACAGGCCGTCAAACTTTCGCCGACGCGCGAGCGTGCTTCATGTCGATCGAGCCCGAAACCCAGCACGCCCAGAGATAGGCCGGCCAGCACATAGAGCATGAGCCGATTGAAGATTGGCGGCCCGAGCACCTGCGTGCCATCGAAGAGCGGATTGAGCAGGCCACAAAGCCCGCCGAGGCTGAGCACGATCAGGGCGGCCGCAGCGATGTCTGCAGCCGGGCCGAAGATGCGCCCGGCCAGGCGGCGAGCAAGGCGTTGCAACCCTGCCCCGATGAGGCCGATCGCCACGACATGCGTCACGGCTTCCTCGAAGAGCCTGTTTCGTGGTTCCCCCAGATAATGGCCTGCGATCAGCGTGCTGTTCGGCACGAGGTCCGGCTCGGCGAAGAACTGCCGGATCTCGAGCAAGACGAAGGCCGCACCGAAGACGACGGCCAAAGCCTCGTGCACGCTGCGGGGTCGGTCCTGCTTTGCGCGCAGCGCGAGCGCGCCAACAGCAAAGCACAGCGCCGGGCCGGCATAGGCAGGGATCACCCAGTTGACGATGGGCCAGGAGCCCATCTCGGTGACGATCGGCTGCCAGACCAGGCGCGCGAATGCGGCCGTCGCCAAAGCGGCCGACATGCTGCGCAATAACGGGATCGGGCGCAGGCTGGCGATGATGGCAACGCCTGCCGCGGCGATGGCCAGCCCGACCACAAGCCAGGTCTCGCGCAGCGCAAAGGCGACGGCCATGCCGAGCGCTATCGCGCCGCCGGCGGCATAGGCGGCCGAGCCGATGAGTGCGAGCGGGTTGGTCCGCGACCGCGTGTTGCGCCGTTCGACGGGCAGCAACATTTCCGAAGCGCCAAACAGCGCCAGCGACAGCAAGAGCGCGAGCACAGCGAAGCCGGTCGAGCGCTCAAAGCCGTTGCTGCGCAGAGCTGCCGCCAGCAGCAAACAGATCGGTCCGAGCGCGGAGGCGAAGGCAAGGCAGCTGCGGATGATGAATCCGCCTGCGCCGGAGCCCTGGCGCGTCAGCAGGGCATAGAAGGGAAGCCCCGCGACGAGCGCAGCGAGCAAGGCAGCGGTCCAGCCGATTCCCGGACCGGCATTGCCCGTGAAACTCAGCCTGATGAGATCGAGGATGAGGTGCGGCGAGATGCCGAAAGCGGCCTCCCGGCTCGGCCAGAGCAAGACCATTCCCGCCGCCGCGGCCGCAGCCAGAGGCGCCAGCGGCGCAAGGTCACGGTGCCGCGCAGATGAGAGCGCTGCGACCAGCACCGATATCAGAATGGCTGCGTGCAGCGGTGCGGGACCACCATCGGCTGTCCATATGACCCCGGACAGAACCAGCGGAACGGCGATGGCGATGAGGCCGATCGCGTCGAAGCCCAGAACGGTCCAAACGCCCTGGGCTGCTCGGCCCCTGAGCGCGGGCCATTCCTTGAGCAGGACAAGAGCCAGCACCGCGCCGACGATCAGCAGGAAGGAGGCCCATGCCGGATTGTGACCCGCCAGTGCGATCAGCAGGGTCCAGATGCCATGTCCGGCAACGGCGCCCAGCGTGACCACCCGGCTCGGCCGCCGCGCATGCAGAAGGAAGGCGATCGTCGTGACGAAGGCGATGAAGATGGCCAGCGACGCGTAGCTCGGCGCGGTGCTGGCGACCAGCATGGGCGTGGCATAGGAGCCGACGAGGCCGAACAATCCAAGGACTGGGCCATGGACGAGAGATGCCGCAAGCGCGGCCAGGCCGATCAGCCCCATCAACGCGAAGGCGACACCAGGCCCGATGAAGCCATAGATCGCATGCGCCGCAAAGACGACGCCGAAGCCGCTGAGCACGCTGACGCCGGCGAGAACGCCGGGGATGTTGGCGCCGCCCAAACGTCCGAATGCCGCGGAAACTGGGCCGAGATCGTGGACCCGATCGGAGCGCCTCAGATATTCACTGGCGGCTGCGGCGAGAAGCGAAAAACCCGCGCCCATCAACAGGCGCACGCCAGGGCCAAAGACTCCGGCCTCGATTGAGTATCGAACCAGGAAGAGCCCGCCAAAGGCGAGTGCGATACCGCCCACCCAAACCGCCCAACGCGAGCCGATCGCCTCTTCGAAATCGCGGCGTGGAGCAACTGGCGCAGGCACCGGCACTTCCGCGATTACAGCCGCAGGCGGTGATGCCGAGGGTTCGACCTGTGCCTCGAAGGTCTGGGGCGAGAGCTCCGGCTCGAGCTCGGCATCGCGGGCCGCCTCGGCCAACGGCGCGATCTCGTCCACAGGGGGCGACGGCGCCTCAAATGCGTCGAGCGGCGGCGGGGGAGCGGTGACGGGTTCCGGTGGACTATCCGGCGTCGCTGGCAGGGTGGTCTCAGCCTGAACGACAGCATCCGCGGGCGAAGCGGCATCGTGAGCGGACCACTGTGTGGCAGCGCGTTCGCTGTCGGCTTCCGGCTGGCTATGTTCCACAAGGGCTCTGCGAAGCGCCGCTACCGCCGATCGCAGATCGTCGATTTCAGCCTGCTGCCTGGCAATAAGTGCGAGGGCGTTGTTGGCTCGCCCGCTTGCAGAGAAGGCCGCCCACGGGACGGCGATGAGGAAGCCAATGATTACGAAGCCGAGGAGGGTCAGAGCTTCCAAAACATATCCTCAACCGCAGCCAGACCACGGTTGATGGCATAACGTATCGTCACAGGCTGTGTCCAATGGAGCGGGTCTCATGATCTCTTAGAGGCCATTTGGAAACTCCAGCCCTCATCCTGAGGAGCCGCGGCACGCGGCGTCTCGAAGGATGCTCCAGATGGTTCCGGAGCCTCCTGGAGCACCCTTCGAGACGCCATTCCTACCGGAATGCCTCCTCAGGATGAGGGCTCGCGGAGTTTCCAAACGAGCTCTTAGCCCCGCCGAGTGCTGGGCTGGCGAGGAGTGGATAGTCCGAGAGGCAACAAAGGCCACTTGTGCCCGCTGGCCGGAGCGCAAGAAGCCGGTCGTCGAGACCGTTGCCGCGAAACCGCAACGGCGCAGCTTAGAGGCAGTTGTGAACCATGAGGTCGACCGAACCGCTGCGACCGCAGCTCTGTCAGCCGCCCGCCTTGATCCCCGCCTCTTCGACGACGCGGTTGGCACGCAGGGTCTCGGCTTCGATGAAGCGCGCGAAGCTCGCCGCGTCCTCCGTCACGGCTTCGGCACCGAGTGCGGTCAGCTTGTCGACGATCTCGCGATCCTTTGACGCCGCCTGCACCGTTGCGTTGACGCGCTGCACCGTCGCGGCCGGCAGGCCCTTCGGCCCCCATAGGCCGTACCAGAGCGTGAAGTCGAAATCCGCCAGCCCGAGCTCGCCAGCGGTCGGCACGTTCGGCAGGAGCTTGCTGCGTTGCGCACCCATGATCGCGAAGGCGCGCACCTTGCCATCGCTGATGAACGGCAGGGCCGAGCCGAGCGGAGCGACCATCAGCTGCACCTGGGCGGCGACCACATCGGTGATCGCCGGAGCCGTGCCGCGATAATTGACCAGCTCCGCGCTGGTGCCGGTGCGGCGCTTGAAGCTCTCGGTGGCGAGGTGGCCCATGCTGCCCAGCGCCGAATTGGCGAAGGAGTACTCGGTGGGCCTGGCCTTCATATCGGCGATCAGCGCCGGCATGGTCTGCGGCGTCTTGCTCGAGCCGATCAGCACCATCGGCGAGGTCGCGAAGCGCGAGATCGGCGTGAAATCCGTCAGTGGATCATAGGACACGTTGCGCATCACGTGTTTCGCCATGATGTGGATATCGGCATTGGTCAGATAGGTCGCGCCGTCGGGCGCCGACCGCGCAACGTCGGCCGCACCGAGCGTATTGCTGGCGCCGGCCTTGTTCTCGACCACCCAGGATTCGTCGAGCGCAGGCGCGATGCGCTGGGCGTAGAGCCGCCCGATGACGTCGATGGCGCCGCCCGCGGCGGCGGGCACGACGAGCCGTACGATCTTGCGTTGAGCAAAGCTGGTCCGGGGCGCGAGCGCGCTGCCGGCGAGCCCCATCAGGGCCGCACGTCGTGTGATGATCACCAGGGCTTCCTCCAGATACGGCCGCCTTGCTGGCGGTTCTCGCTTCAGGTCGAAAAGGCGGTCTGCGATCAGGATCCCGTCGTGAAGCGGGCCCGGCAGCGCCAGGGACTGCGGGCTCAGGTCACCTCGCGATATAAGAACGCATACTCATTATCAGTATGCACCGCATCTTGGCTCTGTCAAACCGCAAGCTCACGAACGCAGATTCGTGAAACCGCCTCGACCGCAATCTCGGGAAAGGCCGGGCCGTCAGGCCGCGTCGGGAGGACGCACCGCAGCAAGCCGCAGCGGCACGCGCGAAGCGTCATTGTTGAGCTCGACGAGCTGCGCCAGCATCCGCATGAAGACCTCGCGATCCTCGGCCACGAGCGGCGCGAGGATGCGCTCCTGGGCACGTTGCGCCAGCGGCTCGGCATCCCTCAGGACGCGCTCGCCCTTTGGCGAGAGATGCAGCACCTTGATGCGCTTGTCGTCCTTGCTGCCCGAGCGGAGGATAAGCTCCTTCGCCTCCATCCGCTCCAGCACATTGCCGAGCGTCGAACGGTCGAAGGCGACGAGCGCCGACAGGCGGGTCGCGTCGATGCCGGGGTTCTCGCGCACCGTGACCAAAGCTGCGTACTGGACGGGCGTCAGATCGACCGGCGCGCATTCCTCAAGAAAGATCGAGACGGCAATCTGCTGCGCACGCCGAATGAGATGGCCAGGCTTGAGATAGATATCATCCATCGACATCGTCGCTTTGCCCTAGTGAGACAGCAGCAGGTCTCGCCGCTCGAATGTCCGCGATCTCAGCCCGTACAAGCGAATATTGCCCGGCCGGATCGCCCGTTTCCGCTATAGATCGTATGCTTTCATTCCGTAAGCGGTCAAACTGCTCTCAGAGCCCTGTTTGGAACCTCCAGCCCTCATCCTGAGGAGCCGCGAAGCGGCGTCTCGAAGGATGCTCCAGCTCGCAGAGGAGCCTCCTGGAGCATGCCGTTTGCCCTCAGAACCACGCCGTCATCCCGGACAAGCGGCGAAGCCGCGCCGATCTGGGATGACGCGGCGTGGGTGGCCAGGACAGAGCCATCACCGAAGCCTGCTGGAGCATCCTTCGAGACGCCATTCCCAAGGGAATGGCTCCTCAGGATGAGGGCTCGCGGAGCTGCCAAATTGACGTCGGCGCTCCCGCCGCTTCGCCTCCGCAGGCACTGCCAAGGCGACGTCCGACATCGATGCGCGCGCGACAGTCTGAAGCGACGCCGTATCCCGATCATCCAATCGCGTCCCCCTGCCCTGCCCGGACCGAACGGCGCTATGCCGGTGCCGCCGGCCGATTGACAGCGGAAAATCCGCGCGTATCCTGTTAATCAGTATACGGACGATCCGTCAGAGATCGAGCAGATGGGGAGGATGGCGCTGCGATTTCCGGCTTCGGGAATCCGCGGTGCCGCATGCAGCTTCGCATCCTCATCGATCCCTTCCGATCGTCTGTGCTGGCACGGCGGAGCGACCGCTATCCAATGGCTGGCCTGTAGAACGCTGCGATCAAGGCGAGGAGAGACCGACCTATGTGCACCTCGGACCATGGCAACCACCCCATCGCCGTCGATCTGGCCGATACGGCCACAGCCTCGGTCGCGCCCTCCCCGGAGATCGTCGAGGACCTCGTCGCAGCCAACCACATCCTGTTCGATCAGGGCGTCGTCGATGCGTTCGGCCATATCAGCGTGCGCCATGATGGCCGGCCCGATCGCTTCCTGCTCGCCCGCAACATGGCGCCGAGCCGGGTCGCGGCCGAAGACATCGTCGAATTCACGCTCGATGGCGAGGCGGTGAACGCGGCTGGCCGCAAGGTCTATCTCGAACGCTTCATCCACGCCGAGATCTTCCGCAGGCGTCCCGACGTGATGGCCGTGGTTCACAGCCACTCGCATTCGATCGTGCCGCTCAGCGTCGTCAAGGGCACGAGGCTCAAGGCGATGTTCCATATGGCCGGCTTCGTCGGCCAGGGCGCGCCCGTCTTCGAGATCCGCGAGGCCGGGGGCGACGCGACCGATCTGCTGATCAGCAGCAATCATCTCGGCCGCGCCCTCGCCGAGCATTTCGACGGCCACGACATCGTCTTGATGCGCGGCCATGGTTCGACCGTGGTCGGCGGCTCGATCAAGCAGGCGGTCTACCGGGCCGTCTATGCCGAGCTCAACGCACGCTATCAGCTCCAGGCGATGCAGCTCGGCGAGGTCACCTATCTCACCGAAGGCGAAAGCCGCGCCTGCGTCGCGAGCATCGAGGCACAGGTCCATCGCCCCTGGGAGATGTGGCTCGAACAGGCCCGCGCCCGCCGGCGCTGACAGCGCCCGGCCTGACGCAGCGCCTCAATCATCCCGCCTCGTTTGAAGGGGGCCTCCATGCAATTTCATCTCAACGGTTTTCGAACCGGTGATCCCACCATCTGCGAGCCCGCCGCCGATCTTGCGGCTTCCTCGACCAGCGCGTCCTTGCCGGGTGAGGTCGACGTCCTCATCGTCGGCTGCGGCCCGGCAGGCTTGACGCTGGCTGCGCAATTGGCGGCCTTTCCCGAGATCACGACGCGCATCGTCGAGCAGAAGCCCGGACCGCTGGAACTGGGCCAGGCCGACGGCATCGCCTGCCGCACGATCGAGATGTTCGACGCCTTCGGCTTCTCCGAGCGTGTCCTCAAGGAGAGCTACTGGGTCAACGAAACGGTGTTCTGGAAACCCGACGCGACGCGGCCGGAGCGCATCATCCGCAGCGGCAGGATCCAGGATGTCGAGGATGGGCTCTCCGAATTCCCGCATGTGATCCTGAACCAGGCGCGGGTGCATGATTTCTTCCTCGACGTCATCAGGCGCTCGCCTGGCCGGCTGGAGCCGGATTATTCCAGGCGCCTGCTCGATCTGCAGATCGACTCAAGTCCCACGGCCGATGGCGGCGTTCCATCGCACCGCGTGACCGTGCAGCTGGAGCGGCTCGATCCCGCCCATGAGGGCGAGATCGAGACGGTCAAGGCGCGCTATGTCGTCGGCTGCGACGGCGCGCGCAGCGCCGTGCGCAAGTCGATCGGGCGCAGGCTGGATGGCGATTCCGCCCAGCAGGCCTGGGGCGTCATGGACGTGCTCGCGGTCACCGATTTCCCGGATGTCCGGCTGAAGGCGCTGATTCAGTCCGCCAGTGAAGGCACGATCCTGATCATCCCCCGCGAGGGCGGCTATCTGATCCGGATCTATGTCGAGCTCGACAAGCTCAGCGAGAACGAGCGGGTCGCGAGCCGCAATATCGGGGTGGAGCATCTCATCGCCGCGGCACAGCGGATCCTGCGGCCCTACACATTCGAGGTGAAAGAGGTCGCCTGGTGGTCGGTCTACGAGATCGGCCAGCGTCTTTGCGACAAGTTCGACGATGTGCCGGAGGGTGAGGTGGAGCAGCGCCTGCCCGCCGTCTTCATCGCCGGCGATGCCTGCCATACCCACAGCCCGAAAGCCGGCCAGGGCATGAACGTCTCGATGCAGGACAGCTTCAACCTGGGCTGGAAGCTGGCCGCGGTCCTGCGCGGGCAATGCGCGCCGGAACTCCTGCACAGCTACTCGGCTGAACGCCAGGCGATCGCCAGGGAGCTGATCGATTTCGACCGCGAATGGGCGAAGATGCTGAGCGCGCCGCTGAAAACCTCGCAAACCGGGGACGGCGTCGATCCCAAGGCGGTCGAAGCGTATTTCGTCCGGCATGGCCGCTACACGGCAGGAACCGCGACCCGCTACGCTGCCTCGGTGCTGACTGGTAAGCCGAGCCATGCCGGGCTGGCGACAGGGTTTCCGATCGGCGCGCGCTTCCATTCCGCGCCGGTGCTGCGCCTTGCCGACGCCAAGCCGGTCCAGCTCGGCCATGTCGCTGAGGCCGATGGTCGCTGGCGCCTCTATGCCTTCGCCGACAGGGCCGATCCGGCCTCGGCAACCTCACGGCTCCGGGCGCTTTGCGATGTCCTGGCGACCTCGCCTTCATCGCCCATCCGCCGGCATAGGCGGCCAGGCGACGATATCGACGCGGTCATCGACCTTCGCGCGATCCTCCAGCAGGCGCATCGCGACGTCTCGATGGAGACGCTGCCTGGCCTGCTCCTGCCCCGCAAGGGCCGCCTCGGCCTGGTCGACTACGAGAAGGTGTTCTGCCCCGATTTTCGCGGCGGTCACGACATCTTCGACTTGCGCGGCATCGATCGCGAGCAGGGTTGCCTGGTGGTTGTCAGGCCGGACCAATATGTCGCGCATGTCATCCCGCTGGACGGTTTCCGAGCGCTCGAGGATTTCTTCGCCGGCGTCCTGCTCGGCCAGCCGGATTCTTAGAGCCCGTTTGAGCCCACCTCAGCCCTCATCCTGAGGAGCCATTCCCTTGGGAATGGCGTCTCGAAGGATGCTCCAAGGGGCTGCCGAACCATCTGGAGCATCCTTCGAGACGCTGCTTCGCAGCTCCTCAGGATGAGGGCTCAATTTTCAAACGATGCCTCAGAGTAAAACCGCGATCGGCGAATACAGGCTTTCCCAGCTATCGCGAGCAGGAAGCGGCTTGTCTTTGGCTGTTGCTGAAATATCAGATATCTCATATTAGGAACCATCGGCGGCACGATCGCGGAGGCCAGCATGGATCACGGCGAGCGCGTCACCCCGGTCCAGCCGATCTTCCTGATCAATCTGCGCGACCATGTTCACGAGAATCTGCGCAAGGCGATCATTGCCGGCCGGCTCGTCGATGAGGAGCGCTTGAACGAGCGCGATCTTGCGCGCGATCTCGGTGTCAGCACCACGCCGCTGAAGGAGGCCTTGCGGCAGCTCGAGACTGAGGGCCTGGTGCGGACAGAACCGCGGCGCGGCGTTTTCGTGACCTATGGCCCACAGCAGGCCGAGGAGATGTCGCTCGCCCGCGCCGCGCTTGAAAGCATGATCGCGCGCATGGCGGCCAAACGCGCCTCGCCGGCGGATATCGACGTCTTGCGGGCCCAGGTCGCCGATATGGAGACCGCGACGCGAAAAGGCGATGTCGAAAGGCTGATCGAGCTCAACGAGCTCTTCCATGGCCAGATCCATGAGGCCTCGGGCTGCGAATATTTGCGCCGTCTCCAGAGCCGGCAGCAGATCTACGATCATACGACGCGCGTCGGCCTGCTCCAGGACGCCGATGAGCGCGGTCGCGCCTTCGCCGAGCACCGGGCCATTCTCGAGGCGATCGCGCTGGCAGACCCCGATTCCGCCGAACGGATCATGCGGGACCACATCGTCCGATCCGGACAGCGCCATATCGAGACGGTTTTCGGTCGTGCCCGGCTGGACGACAGACAATGAACCTGGGCCGGGTCGGAAGAACGCTTGCCGGAACTTCGGCCTCATCGGCACCCGGCGACGGCGTCAGCCGGCACGGACGGAAAAGCCATTCGCCGCGAACGGAAAGGCAGACGGCATAGAGACGTGAGAGCAGGATCAATGCGAAAAACCGGTTCCCACTTTTTCGCATCCTGCTCTGGCAACGAAAACGAGAAGCCCATCACGGGCCCCCGACGGACGAGCCAACGCCCGCGGACCAATCTTCCAATGTTCCAGAAAGGGTGGAAACATGACGCATGACATTTCCAGACGGCATCTGATCGGCGGCGCGCTTGGCGTATCAGGGCTTGGCGTGGCCGGGCTCGGCGGGCTCGCTATACATCCCGCTGCAGCTCAGGTGGCCAAGCCCAAATCCCCGCTGCTGCTGAACGTGGTCGATGCTGCCGGCAACCTTGCCCTCACGCAGCCGGCCTTCGACAATTACCGCAAGGCCAATCCGGAGCTCGTCTCGCGCATCGCCTTCACCAAGGCTCCCGCGCCCGAGCTCCCGAGCAAGATCAAGGCCCAGCAGGGCGCAAACCGCGTCGACATCGATCTTGTGATCATCGGCCCAGACGCGCTCTCCGCCGGCCTCGCCGACGACATCTACTACGATCTTATCGGCGAGCAGGCGAAGAACCTGCCCGATCTCCAATCGATCTATCTCGACCCCGCCTGGCGCATGCAGGCCCTGGCCAAGGGCCGCGGCGTCGTCATCAGCTACTATCCGTCCGGTCCGCTGCTGGAATATGCGCCGGCACGCGTTAAGACGCCGCCGACCACGGCCGAGGAACTGCTCGACTGGGCCAAGCAGAACCCCAAGAAGTTCATCTATGCGCGCCCCGCCAATTCCGGGCCCGGGCGCACCTTCCTGATGGGGCTGCCCTATCTGCTTGGAGACACCGACCCGAAGGATCCGGTCAAAGGCTGGGACAAGACCTGGACCTATCTGAAGGAGCTGCACAAGCAGATCGAGTATTACCCGACCGGGACCGGGGCCGTGATGAAGGAGTTCGGCGACGGCACGCGCGACATGATGGTCACCACGACAGGATGGGACATCAATCCGCGTGCGCTCGGCATCGTGCCGAAGGACGCCAAGATCCAGACCCTGAAGGGGTTCCGCTGGGTGGTGGACGCCCATTATCTCAGCATCCCGAAGGGTCTCCCGGCGGAGCGCATTCCCATCCTGGTCGACCTGATCTCGCACATGCTCAGGAAAGATCAGCAGGCCTATGCCTATGACGAAGGCTATTTCTATCCCGGCCCGGCGGTGAAGGACGTGCCGCTCTCGATGGCGCCCAAGGCAAGCCAGGACACGCTCGCCGAATACGGCCGGCCGGAATACGAGAAGCTGATCGCCGATAATCCCAAGGAACTGCCACTCGAGCCCGTGCAACTCGTCCAGGCCTTCCGGCGCTGGGACGAAGAAATCGGCTCCAAATAACGGCTGCCCCCCGCATGATGGCCATGTCTTGCTTGACCCATCTTGCCTGGCCGCCTTGCCTCGCCATGGAGCGTCCGCCGTCGCGGCGGGCGCCTCTCCGCCATCGCATCCCGCGCGTGCGATCATGCCCGTCACGGCTGCCGGTCATCCTGAACGGCGCCTTGGGAGGCACGCGCCCCGGCACCATCGCGAGGTCTGCCTCCGCGCCGACCTCGCCCGCATTCTCACGGATACCGGCCCATGAAAATCACCGCGCTCGAAACCATTCAGCTCCCCTACCTCAAGAATATCCTGTGGCTGCAGATCCATACCGATGAGGGGTTGATCGGCCTCGGCGAGACCTTCCGCGGCGCGGATGCGGTCGCCCGCTATCTGCACTCGGACGTCGCGCCGCTCCTCATCGGCCGCGATCCGCTGGAAATCGACGCGATCTCGAAGCTGCTGATCGAGACCTATGTCGGGTTCCGCTCCTCGGGTGTCGAGATGCGCGCGGCATCCGCCGTCGACATCGCGCTCTGGGATCTCTTCGGCAAGGCGACGAACCAGCCGATCCACCAGTTGCTCGGCGGTCTCTCGCGGCAGCGCATCCGCACCTACAACACCTGCGCCGGATACACCTACAACAAGAGCGGAGCGCGCCGTTACATCGGTGCCGGCGACCAGGGGGCGGAAGGTCCCTATGAGGACCAGATCGCCTTCCATCGCGATGCCGGCGCATTGGCGCAAAGCCTGCTGGAGGAAGGCATCACGGCGATGAAGATCTGGCCCTTCGACCCTTACGCGGTCGAAAGCGGCGGCAACTTCATCCACCGGGCCGATCTCGACAAGGCGCTTCTGCCCTTCCGCCAGATCCGCGACGCCGTCGGCGACAGGATGGAGGTGATGGTCGAGCTGCATTCGATGTGGGACCTGCCATCGGCGCTGGCGATCGCTCGCGGCCTGCAGGAATTCCGGCCGTTCTGGGCCGAGGATCCGATCAAGATGCAGGACCCGGACGCGCTTGCCATCTATGCGCAGCGTTCCGGCCTGCCGGTCTGCGCCAGCGAAACCGTCGCAACCCGGTCGCAGTTTCTCGAACTGCTGCGCAAGGGGGCAGCCGACTACGTCATGCTGGATGTGTCATGGTGCGGCGGCTTGAGCGAGGCGAAGAAGATCGGCACGATGGCCGAAGCCTTCCAGCGCCCAGTCGCGCCCCATGACTGCACCGGCCCGGTCGTCTTCGCCGCCTCGATCCATCTCGCGATGAACCTGCCCAATGCCATCTTCCAGGAATCCGTCAGGGCCTATTACACCTCCTGGTATCGTGACCTCGTTACGGTGATGCCGCGCATCGAGGACGGGCATGTCTACCCCTTCGCAGGCGCCGGGCTAGGCCTCGAGCTCAGCCCCTATGTGCTCGAACATCCCGACGCGATCATCCAGAAGACGAGGCGGGCCGATTTGTGATCGCCTTCCGCACGCTTTCCGTCCTCGGCTGCCGCGTCGGCGAATGTCCGCTTTGGGACGAGCGGCGCGACATCCTCTTCATCTGCGACGTGCTGGCGCCAGCAATCCATGGCATCGCGCTCGACGGCACCCGCAAGGCGAGCTGGAGCTTCGCGCAACCGGTCGGCTCCTTCGGCCTCACCGAGAGCGGCCGATTGATCCTGGCTCTTGGGCGCGAGATCGCGCTGTTCGACCCCGATAGCGGCAGCCTCAGCCCCTTTGCCGGGACGCCCGAGTCCGAGACCAACCGCCTCAATGACGGCAAGGTCGGGCCTGACGGCCGCTTCTATCTCGGCAGCATGGACGACCGCCCGGAGAAGGAGCCGCTCGGCGCCCTCTACCAGATCTCGGCCGATGGCGCGGTCAAGGCGCTTTTCGGAGGGATCACGGTCTCGAACGGCCTCGCCTGGTCGCCGGATGGCCGCGTCCTCTATCACAGCGATTCACGCGGGCCCACCATCGACGCCTATGATTTCGACCCGCAGACCGGAGAATTATCCGGCAAACGCCGCTTCGCGACGCTGGACGACGCAACCGGGAGGCCCGATGGCGGCGCCTGCGATGTGCAGGCGCATTACTGGAGCGCCGGGGTCTCGGCCGGCATGCTCAACCGCTTCGCCCCGGATGGCACGCTGGTCTCGCGCCACCGCGTGCCCTGCAAGGCGCCGACCATGCCGGGCTTCTGTGGACCGGGATTGCGGCAGTTGGCGGTGACATCGCTCAGCATCGGCCCCCTGCCCGGCCCCGGCGATGGCGACCTGTTCATCGCGGAGGCTCCTGTCGCTGGCGTGCCGATCGCGCGCATGAAAGGGCTTTGACGATGGCCCCAGCAACACAACATCGCCCGGCGGAGGCCAGCCATGTGCTGCTGACGGGGGCGTCGGGCACGCTCGGGCGCGTGCTCGCGCCGGGCCTCGCTGCCGCCGGTCATCGCTTACGCCTCAACGACCTCCTGCCCTTTCCCGATCCGATGCCTGATGGAGCGCGTTTTGCGGCCGCCGACATCACCGACAGGGCAGCTCTTGCGGCCGCCTGCCCCGACGACGTGACCGACATCGTGCATTTCGGCGGCATCAACACGGAAAAGGACCCCGAGGCGATCCTGCGGATCAACATCTGGGGCACGCTGAATATCTTCGAACTGGCGCGCGAGCGCCGTGCGCGCGTGATCTTCGCCAGTTCAAACCATGCAATCGGCTTTTATCCGCGCACGCAGCAACCGCTGACCATCGCCGACCCCTACCGGCCGGATGGGCATTACGGGGTCTCCAAGGTCTATGCCGAGGCGCTGGGCCGGCTCTACCATGACAAGCACGCCGTCGAGAGCGTCCAGCTGCGCATCGGCTCCTGCCTGCCCAAGCCGCTGGAAACGCGAAACCTCGCAACCTGGCTGTCCTATCCCGATCTCGTCCGCCTCGTGCTTGCCGCGCTGGCCGCGCCGGATGTCGGCTACGCCGTCGTATGGGGCATCTCGGCCAATACGCGCCGCTGGTGGACAGGCGACGACGCGCATCGGATCGGTTTCGTGCCGCAGGACAATGCCGAGGATTTTGTCGACCAGGTCGCGCCGGAGGAAGGCGACGAGGTCACCCGCCGCTTCCAGGGCGGCTCTCATTGCGGCATCGGCTATAGCCGGCGCGGCTGAGGGGCGACATGTCGCGGATCACGCTTTCGGCCCATGGCTATGAACTCGCCGTCAATCCGGATTACGGCGCCAACCTCACGGCTCTGAGCTGGCGGCATCCCGACGGCCGGCTGATCGATATTCTGCGCGGCTGCGACGACACGGCGCTCATCCCAAGCGAACCCTCGCCCGTCGGCTGCTTTCCGATGGCGCCCTTCGCCAATCGCATCGATGGCGGCAGCTTCAGCCATGCCGGCCGCGACTACGCGCTGCCGATCAATCGGCCGCAGGACAGATGTGCGATCCACGGGTTCTCGCGCTTCGCAGCCTTTGAAATCCTGTCCCAGGGGGAAGGTGCGATCAGCCTGTTGCATCGCCATCGCGGCGATGTTTTCGCCTATGATCTGGTGCAGGACGTCATCATCGACGCCGCGGGCCTGGCGCTGCGGCTTGCCGTAACCAATCGCGGCGCGACGATGCCCTTCGGCATCGGCCTGCATCCCTATTTTCGGCTGGAGGCTGGCGCGAGGCTGCGTTTCAACGCCGCCCAACGCTCGCAATCCGACGAGCGATACCTGCCCTTGCGCTTCGTGCCCGCGCAAACCGCGCCTGATCTCGGCGGCGGCATCGCGCTCGCCGATGTCGCCGGCTTCGATGCTCACTATTCCGGTTGGGAGCCGCGGCTGGTCGAGCTGGACCGGCCGGGCGCGGGCCTCTCGATCAAGGTCCGTGGCGAGGAGGCCTTTTCAAACCTGCATCTCTATGTCGGGCCGGATCGCGATTTCGTCTGCATCGAGCCGGTCAGCCATATGCCGGACGCCCATAATCGCTGCGAGCTCGCGCAACACGGCAAACTCGCCATGCTTGGACATGGCGAGGTCCTTGCCGGGACAATGCGGATCTCCGCGTCCGAGATGAAGGGTCTGAATGCCAACGGCTTTTGACACCGACTTATGGTCGAGGCTCCGCCGTCATTCCGGGGCGATCCGAGGGATCGAGCCCGGAACCCAGAACCAATGCGTGGAAACCTTGCCGTCATTGCGAGCGCAGCGAAGCAATCCAGGAGGGCTCGCTCTACGTCCCCTGGATTGCTTCGCTGCGCTCGCAATGACGATGGAGCCGTGCTGAGGCCATAGCCACAGCGCCACCCTGCAGGCTACTGAAGATGCGGCTTTCTCAGAAAGCTGCCGCGGTCGGCCGATTTCACGCGAAGCCAGGTTTCGCGGCCATTGCGGACGATCCTGATGGGAACCTCCGATCCTGCCGGCCCGCTCGCCCATAGCTTCCGGTAGAAATCGGCCAGACCATCGATCTCGCCATCGCGAACGTCCGAGATGATGTCGCCAGGACGCATGCCGGCCTCGGCCGCTGGGCCTCCCTCAGTCACGCTCATCACCACGACCTCGCCGTTGCTCTCCGCCGAGAACGCACCGAGCCAGGGGCGCGGCGGCTTGTCGACGCCGCCCCGGGCGAGCAGATCGTTCAGGATCGGCGGAAGCAGATCGATCGGCACGATCATGTTGACCTCGGATATCTCCTCGCCCCGGCCCATTTGCAGGTGCAGCGAGCCGATGCCCAGAAGCTTGCCGTCCTCTCCGATCAGCGCGGCGCCGCCCCATGACGGGTGCGCAGGGGCGGTAAAGATCGCCTCATCCAGCAGATACTCCCAGTAGCCGGCGAATTCCTGCTTGGCCACGATGTTCGCCCGCACCACCTGGCCGATTCCATCGGCAAGGACGACGGGGTCGCCGATTTCGGCCTGGGTTGCGGCGCCGAACTCCATGGCGGGCAGGTCGAGCCGATCAAGCGCCTGCACCAGGCCGAATCCGGTTTCCTGGTCATAGGCAAGCGCATGGGCGGGAACCACGCGGCCGGTCTGGGTCGTCAGCCAGACGTCCTCAGCCTCGGTGATCAGGTAGCCGATGGTGAGCACCAGCCCGTTGTCCCGAATGACCACGCCACTGCCCTCCCTCCGGGTGCCCAGGGTGGCAGCCGTGAAGGCGTCTTCCGGGATCGAGGTGCGAACGCCCACGATCGATTGCAAAGCCGGGCCGAAACTCATCATTCCATCCTGAAAGGACGCAGTGCCATGCGCAAGCCGGGCGCGGCTGCAGAAGCAGGATACGTCTGTTGAAAGGTATGAAGCGGCCCGATCATCGCAAGGGCTTTGGGGGAAACAAGAGCCCGTTTGGGAGTTCCCCCAGCCCTCATCCTTCGAGACGCCGCTACGCGGCTCCTCAGGATGAGGGCTGGAGTTTCCAAACGGGCTCTCAGAGGAGAAGACCCGGTCGAACTCGAAGCCTCGCTCAGTCCGCCCAGCGCATGCGGTTGAGGAACAGGCTTTCGTTCGGCGTCGGGGTGAACTGCAGCGGCTTGGCGGCGCCATAACCCGCGACGGTCTGGTAGAGCGGGACGACCGGCAGCGTTGCGGCAACCGTTTCGTGAATTGTCCGGTAGTCGGCGAGCCGCGCCGCCGGATCGAGCGTCGCACGGGCGCGGTCGAGCAACCCGTCGACTTGCCTGTTCTCGACGATCGTCCAGCCATTGCCGGAATGGAACAGCTGATAGAGCGCGCCGTCGGCATCCTGGCAGGCACAGGACGAACGGCTGATCGCCAGCACGGGCGAGTCGACGGGGCCACGCTGGGTACGCTGCAGGAAGCTCGGCGTGTCCACCATCTCGATCGTCACGTCGAGCCCGACATCCCGCAATTGCTGCTGGATCGCCTGGACGACACGCTGATCGAAGAACGGCGCGGTGGTGAGCGGAATCGAGACCTTGGCGCCGGCCCCGGCCTCGGCGACAAGCGCCTTGGCGCGCGCCGTGTCGTAGGCGGGGCCGGTGATGCCCTCGGCCCAGCCGAAATGCGCCGGCGTCAGCATCTGGGCGATCGGCTTCTCCTGCCCGCTGAGAATGCCGTCGATGATGCCCTGCTTGTCGACAGCGCGCGCCACGGCTTCGCGGAGCTTCGGATTGTCGAAGGGCGGCCGGTTCGGGTTGAGGCGCAGATAGGCGAGGCGCTCGGTCAACGCCGTCAGAGGCTTGACCCGCTGCGAGGCAGAAAATTGGGCAAGCTGGTCGCTGTCGAGCCCCACGGCAAGGTCGGAGCTGCCGGCCTGGAGGTTGGCGACGCGTGTCGCACCATCCGGCACGGCCCGGAAGAGCACGGTCGGAAACGGCCCCTTTCTGCCCCAATAGCCATCATTGCGCTTCACCGTGACCGCGACGCCGCGTTGCCAGCTCTCAAAACGATAGGGACCGCTACCGACCGGCTTCAGATTGAAGGCGTCGTTGCCGATCTGCTCGACGACTTTCTTCGGCACGATCGAGAGCTTCACGAGCTGGGCAAGCAGAGCGGGATAGGGACCGTCGGTGACGAGCTTGACCTCAGTCACTGAGAGCGGAACCGCCTCGATGATCTTGTCGAATTGCCCGCGCTGCGGGCTGGCAAAGGCCTTGTCGGTGATGCGCTTGATGCTGAAGGCGACATCCTCGGCGGTGAGTTTCGAACCGTCATGGAAGGTCACATCCCCACGCAGCGTGAACAGAATCTCCGTGTCGGACAGGTTGCGCCAGGCGGTCGCGATCTCCGGCACAATCTGCCCCGCATCGTCGCGCGTGACGAGATTGTCGAAGATGTTGCGGTAGACGTAGTAGCTGTCGGGATTCCACTGAACCTGTGGATCAAGCGTCGAAGGTTCGGCTGCGAGGTCCACCACGAAGCGGTCTGCCCCCGCAAGCGCGGGCATCGCGGTCGCGGCGAGCGCCAGGCCGGCTGCGACGAGCCATTTGCAAACCTTCGTCATCGATCGGTCCTTTTCGAAGCCGGAGCCTGCCGGGGCGTGCAAGTCGAGCATGCCGCTATTGTGGCGCTGGACCCAAGTGATCACAATTCCATTGTGAGATGCCATCATGGGATGATGTCCCGGCCACGTCGTCTCTCCGAGATGGTTCACCTCCGCCCGGATCCGATCGTGATGCGGCGGTTGTGATCTCGATCACGATCAATGCGGCCGCCATCGACCGTCTTCCGCTGACTTGACGCTGCAATCGCGCGCTTCCGCAGGAGCGCGCGCCTCGCTCCATGCTGGGCGCACAACGAAAACGGCCCCGCATCACTGCGGAGCCGCCTTCCATCGGGAGCTAAGGGTAGCTCAACCTAGGATGCCGCAAGTCTGGCCAGAGCAGGCCAGCAGCGAGCGACATGACTGCCTTACGGCATTGAGATGGCCTGGGCCACTGTCAATCACGCGGCAGATGGTTGCACGGGGCAAATGGTTCGCCCTCATGCAATGAGGCGGCCAGCAAAGCGACAATCAGTCGATCATCGCCACCAAGGTGCACGACACATAGCCGCTCAGAACCTTGTTCATCTTGGCGTCCGTGACGCCGCCGCCGCGCTTGATGCACATCAGGCGCGCAATCAAGGTGTCCGACATACCTGTCGACTGGCCAATCTTCGTGCCGCCTTTCAGGAAGCGGACCGACGTAAATTTTGCCCCAGCTGGAATTCCTGCCTCGACGAGGACGGCTTTTGTCCATGTCGCGATGTCGGGCAGCGTGATCGTTATCTCGGCCATTGTGTCTCCGTTTCAGGACTGCCTATGACACAACAGGCTCAGAGCACCAACGAAATATGCCTTGCCGTCGCCTCTCCCGGCTCTGACGCTGCCCGGTTCCGGACGATGAGACACACCCGTTTGGGAGCTTGAATCACCCGCCTGGGCGCTGTTGGCAATCTGCCACGGCTGTTATGATCACTTTCGACAGCCCGACCTTACCTCCGCTGTCGCAAAGCTAGAGCCGACATAAGCCCGCATGCTGTTGGGTGCCTTCCGGTCGAAAGCCACCAGCACGCATGATCATATGCCGGTCTCGCACAGGCTGATCTCGCGAGGCTTCAAACCGATGGCGGGGATCGCAATGTTGGAAACGGACAAGGTCTTCGCCGGCTCGCTTCCGGAAAACTACGACCGCTATATGGTGCCGCTGATTTTCGAGCCGTTCGCCGCAGACCTTGCCCGGCGCGCAGCCTCCTTGTCGCCAAGCGCCGTCCTGGAAATCGCCGCGGGCACCGGGGTCGTCACCCGCGCATTGGCGCCAAAACTGCCCCCTAATGCGAGCTATGTCGTCACCGACCTGAACCAGCCGATGCTCGACTACGCCGCCTCGCGGCAGGCTCCCGACGGGCGCATCACCTGGCGCCAGGCGGATGCTTTGGCGCTGCCATTTGAAAAAGCGGCCTTCGACCTGGTTTGCTGCCAGTTCGGCGCGATGTTCTTTCCCGACCGCATATCTGCCTATCGCGAAGCCAGGCGTGTCCTGAAGCCCGGAGGACATTTCCTGTTCAACGTCTGGGACCGCATCGAGGAGAACGTCTTTGCCGATGAAGTGACGCATGCCCTCGCAAGGCTTTTTCCGAACGATCCGCCACGCTTTATGGCGCGCACGCCCCATGGCTACCACGACACAGCCCTGATCCGCAGCGAACTGGAGGAGGCGGGTTTCTCCGATGTGGCGATCGAGACGAGAGCCGAGCAGAGCCGCGCAGCCTCGCCGCGGCTTGCGGCCGTTGCCTATTGCCAGGGAACGCCCCTTCGCAACGAGATCGAGGCCAGAGGCGCGGGGCAACTCGACGCCGCAACCGACTACGCCACATCCGCAATCACAGACAGACATGGCAGCGGCGAAGTTGCCGCCAAAATTCAGGCCCACGTCATCCTGGCTGTGTTCTAGGCGTTGATCGTTCTCTGTTGAACCGGTCGGCGAGAGGGTTTTCGACGACGCTGTACTTCCTCGTTTGGCCGTGGGTACCGGAACTAACCGCAAAACCACTCGATAAACGCCCGCAGTTTCGGTGGCTGATTCCGCGTGGGATAATACAGCCGGAACTGGAGGGGATGCGGCTCGAACTGCGTCAGAATCTCGACTGGCTCGTGCGTCTCAGTGGCAGGGTTTTCCGCCGCCCTGAAGAGCTGAGCGATACCCAGGCCCGCGCGAACGGCAAAGTCGAAATGCTGATTGTCGTCGAACACCAGCCGCGGTGGCGGATCGAGGCGCAATACCTGACCGTCGACATTGAAGGTCAACGGCTCCAATCGCTGGCTCCCCGGGAACCTGTAGCGGATAAGCTGGTGATGTCCGAGATCGTTGGGATGCTGGGGGATGCCCGCAGCTTCCAGGTAGGAGCGCGAGGCCAACACCGGGCGGCGCAGAGGTGGACCGATAGCGCGAGCGATCATGTCCATCTCCAGGGTATCTGCGAAACGGATGCCCGCGTCGAAACCGCCAGCAACGATATCGGTCAATCGATCGTCCGTTGCCAGCTCAACCGCGATGTCGGGGTAGTGCCGTATGAAGGCAGCCAGTCGCGGCAAGATGCAGAGCTGGGCCGCCAGCCGCGACAGGTTGATCCGCAGATTGCCTGCCGGCCGTTTCCCAACGGTTCGAACCCGGTCGAGCGCATCGGCGATGTCGCCGAAAGCGCGGTCCGTATCTTGTAGGAGGAGGCGGCCCGCCTCGGTCAACCGGACGCTGCGGCTGGTGCGCTCGAAAAGCCGGGCTCCGACGAGAGCTTCGATCTGCCGGATCTTCTGCGATACCGCAGACGGGGTCATGCCCAATCGACCAGAGGCAGCGGTGAAGCCACCGGTCGTTGCGACCAGTCGGAAGGCAGGCAGCAGCGAGAAAAGGTCGGGCCCCATCATTAAACCTGACTTCAAGACCCATGAAGCATGGCCTAGCTCAACTTCACGATCAAGATGGCGCATCTGGGACAGCATCCTTCCGAACAGGAGTTCCCAATGACCCAAGATTCAAAGACGCAAGATTTAAGGACCCCGAGCCTGTCGAACGCGCTTGATGCTGCAATCGATGACGCTCTCTCCGAGGGCCGCATCGCTGGAGGCGTCGTGCTCGTCGCCGAGAATGGCGAGATCGTCTACGAGCGGGCAGCCGGCCACGCCGACCGCGAGACCGGCAGGCAGATGCAGATCGAGACGCCCTTCCGTTTCGCTTCTGTGACGAAGGCCTTCACGACGATGGCCATCCTGAAGTTGATCGAAGCCGGCCGCCTGTCGCCCGAAGACAGGGTGACGACCTATCTACCGGGGTTTGCGCCTCGTCTCGGCGATGGCTCGATCGCCGACATCAGGATCGGTCATCTGATGGCGCATACGGCCGGCCTGGACTACCGCTCCCAGCAACCTGCGGATGGACCCTATGCCCGTGCTGGTGTGTCGGATGGTCTTGATGAGAGCCGGGGCTTGCTTGAAGCCAATCTCGCCCGCATCGCGAGCGTGCCGCTGGAGCGCATTCCCGGCGAAGGCTGGCGCTATTCCGTTGCGACCGACGTTCTGGGCGGCGTGATCGAGGCTGTCACCGGCATGGGCCTTGACGAAGCCATCCGCACGCTAGTTTCCAAGCCGCTGCGACTGAGTGCGGCGTTTCATTGGCCGGACGAGGATCTTGCCGTCCCCTATCGCGACGGCAAACCGGCGCCGGTGCGGATGACCGTCGGCGTCGAGGTGCCGCAGCCTTACAGCGAGGGGCCGGGCGTTCGCTTCGATCCGGAGCGCATTCGAGACGCGACCGCCTGGCCCTCGGGCGGCGCCGGGATGGCCGGACGCGCCCGCGACGTGCTGGCGTTGCTCGAGGCCTATCGCACGGGCGCCTTCCTGGGCGACGATCTGCGTGAGGCGGCGAGAATGCCCAGAGTTGGTGCGGAGGCTCAGGCGATGGGGCCGGGATGGGGGTTTTCCTGGATGGGCGCCGTCGTGATCGACCCCGCATCGACCGGCAGCCAATGGAGCAATGGCTCGGTTTCCTGGGGTGGAACCTACGGCAATTGGTGGGGTATCGACTTCGCCAGGAAGCGAAGCGTCATCTCGATGACCAACACCGCCTATGAGGGAATGTCCGGCAGGTTCGCCCAGAGCATCGCGGCGGCCGCCTCGATGCCGCTCTCGTAAATCCGTGTCGTCGGCGGTCAGGGGCATGTGGTCGCCCCGATCCGGCGCCACATAGTCAAGACGCCGGAGGCGAGCGAGCGGGACCTTGGGGCTCGACTCGCTCGCTTCCCCTGGGCGGATTCTCGCCGATAGCCCAGCTACTCCGCCGCGAGCGCCAGACGGCGCAGGCGCAGTTCGGGATGCTCGTGGAAGGGCTGCAGCGGCGTCATCCAGCGGCGCAGGGTTTCCGCCGCCTCGATCCGCACCGAGAACGGGTCCTTGCCGTGGACGGTCCAGGTGATCGCGTCATCGAGTTCGAGCAGGCCCCAGGAGCCGGCCGGCTCCGGCAAGGTGGTGAAGCTCTCGGTCAGCGATTGCAGCGTCAGATGCGGAATGCCGTCGACCGTCGTCAGCGTGTTCCAATGGACATGGCCGGAGAGGCAGACGACCGGGACATTCGCCTGCCGCAGCACGGCACGCGCCCGTTCCGCGCCGGGATAGGTCGAGAATTCGGGATTGCGCTCGAAATAATAGTTTCCGGTCTGGCCATGGCCCGAGATCGGGACATGGCTCATGATCGCCAGCGGGCGGTCGGCGGCGCTCACGGTCGCGGCGAGCCAGAGCAAATCGGCCTCCTGCAGCACGAAGCCCCCGGGGCGGTGGATCTTCGAATCCGCGGCCCAGAGCACGAGCCGCCAATCGCCGAGATCGACGATGCGATGGCCGAGCTTCTGGCCCAGGATCGCCTCGTTCTCGGCGACGCTGAGATGGTCGCGGTCATGATTGCCGCAGAGATGGAAGCGCGGCGCGGCGACGGCCGAGAACGCCTCGGCGACCTCCTGCTCCAGCCGCAGATCGGTCGCATGGTCGCAATCGGAGATGCGGTCGCCGAGATCGATCACGGCGTCGGGCCTGGCCTGCGCGACGAAGCGGCGGAACTCGGCCATTAGCGGCAGGGCGTGGGCGCCCATCTTGGTGAAACTGTTCTCGCCGTGATGGATATCGGCGACGAAGGCGAGGCGAAGGGCTTTGGCCATGGCGGGGCTCACGGATGAAGGAGGGGTGGGTGTGGAAGCGGACACCGCTCACCGTCATTGCGAGCGTAGCGAAGCAATCCAGGAGGGCTCGCTCGGCGGTCCCTGGATTGCTTCGTCGGCTGCGCCTCCTCGCAATGACGGTTGGCGTCAGCGGGCAGCCAGCGTGACGCGGCCGGCGCGGAAATCGAGCACATAGGGGATGTGCCCCGGTAGCGGCCGCCAGGCGAGCGAGCGCTTCATGCCGTAGGATTCATAGGGCTGGTAGAGCGGCAGCACCGGCGGATCGTTCTTGATCATCTGCATCAGCCCGGCATAGGCCTGCTTACGCTCTGCGAGATCCGTCGAGTAGCGGAACTTCTCCCACAGCGCGATATAGGCTTCATCGGCCTTGAAGCGGCCTTCCGAGGCGGAGTTGCCGGTCGGCGCCCACATGATGCCGAAGGAACCGGCGGGATCGGGGAAATACATCGGGTTCGACCAGTTGCGCGCCATCATCGCGGGCTCGGAGCCGGTCCATTGCTCGGTGACGTTGAGCTGGGTCTTGACGCCGACAGCGCCCCACATCTCCTGGATCGCCTGCGCGGCGAGCAGGCCATTGGTGTAGTAGGCGGCCTGGGTGTCGAAGCGGATCGGGAAACCGTCATAGCCCGCCTCCTTCAGCAGGGCCTTGGCCTTGGCGGGATCGTATTCGAAGGTGTCGAGCTCGGGCATGTAGAGCGGGCCGAACTGCGCGAATGTATGGGAGGTCGGAACCTTCGCCTTGCCGAACCAGAGCGCCTCGTTCAGCGTCTTGCGGTCGATGGCGTAGGAGAGCGCCTGGCGCAGCTTCGGATTGGCCATCTTCGGGTTCTGGGTGTTGAAGATGACGACGTGGAAGAGCGGCGTCTGCATGCCCTCGACCTTGAGCTTGGCATCGGACGCGATCGTGTCGAGCTGGTCGGGCGGGATATTGGTGATGAGGTCGACCTCGGCGTTCTTCAGCGCGGTCAGACGGCCCGAGAGCTCCGGAATGCGCTGGACCGTGACCTTCTGGAACGGCGCCTTCTCGCCCCAGAAGCCATCATAGCGCTCATAGACCAGCTTCTGGTTGGGCACGAATTCGGTGATCTTGTAGGGGCCGGTGCCGACGGGCTTGAGCGCAAAGGCCTCGAAATCGCTGGGCTCGGCGACATTGGGATCACCGGTCAGTGCCATGACGTATTTCTTCGGCACGATCATGCCCTGCTGCACATTGAGCAGGGTCTCGAACAGCGGCTCGGGCTTGGTGGCGGTGATCCGCACCGTCTCGCCGTCCACCGCCTCGACCTTGGCCATATTGGGCAACGTGTCGCGCTTGCGCACGGTATAGGGCGGGAAGGTCGAGTTGATGATGCGGTCGAAGGAGAAGACCACGTCCTCCACCGTCATCGGGTCGCCATTGTGGAAGGTCACGCCCTGGCGGATCTTCAATTCGATCTGCGTCGGCGAAACCTGCTTCCAGCTCGTGGCGATGCCGGGCTGCCAGACGCTCTCGGCGCGGTTGGCGTCCTTGCCGATCAGCGGGTCGAAGGCGTTGAAGTAGAATTGCGAGCCGACATTGGAGAAATCGCGGCCGGGATCGAGCCAGGGCGCCATGTTCTGAACGCCGACCTTGAGCTCCTGCGCGGCAGCGAGCCCGGTCAGCGCTGTGGTGGCGAGCGCTGCAGCGAGCGCGGTCTTCAGCAAGGTCTTGAGCATGGTTTCAGCCCTTTCGAGACGGGAGAGGAACAGGCGTGGCAAGCAGGCGTGAAAGGCAGGTGGCCGTCAGCGTTCGCGCAGGCGCACGTCGAGATGGTCGCGCAGGAAATCGCCGAGCAGCATGGCGGCCAGGCTGACGAGCACGATCAGCAGCGCCGGCACCGCCACGATCCAGGAGGCGGAGGCCATGTAATCGCGCCCCTGCCCGACCATGGAGCCGAGCGTCGCTGTCGGCGGCTGGACGCCCAGCCCCAGGAAGGAGAGCGCGGATTCGAGCAGGATCAGGTTGGAGAAGTTCAGGCTCGCCATCACCACGATGGGCGAGACGATGTTGGGGATCATGTGCACGGTGGCGATGTGCCAGCGCGTCGCGCCGGCCGCCCGCGCCGCCTCGACAAAGGGCAATTCCCGGAGGCCGAGCACCTGGGCCCGCACCAGCCGGGCGAAATGCGCCCAATAGGCGATGCCTAGCACGCAGATCAGCACCGCGACATCGGTCCCGGCCAGCGCGATGACGAGGAGCGCGACCAGCGTGAAGGGCAGCGACAGCATGATGTCGACGAAGCCCATGATCAGCGCATCGGCCCAGCCGCCGAACAGGCCGGCGACGAGCCCGAGCGAAACCCCGAGCGCAAGCCCGATCAACGTGCCGAACAGGGCAAGCGCCAGCGTCAGCCTGAGGCCATGGAGGCAGCGCGAGAGCAGGTCGCGGCCGAGCTGGTCGGTGCCGAACCAATGCGCCGGATTGGCGCGCTCGAAGCCGATCGGCGGGCGTAAGCGGGCCAGCAGCTTCTGCTGGTCGGGCTCGAAGGGCGCGAGCGCCGGTGCGAACAGCGCGAGCAGGACGAGGATGAGCGCCAGCAGCGCCGCGCCTGCGACGAGGATGCTGACGCCCTTCGGCCAGGCGAAGCGCCTGCGCGACTGGGGCTGCGCACGCGGCTTGGGCTGCGGCGGAAAAGCAATATTGGCGTCCAGAACCTTGGCATCGAGGATATCGGTCATGACCGGTCAGGCTCCAGCCAGGCGCACGCGCGGATCGACCAGCGCATAGGTGAGATCGACCAGGAGATTGACGAGGATCACCGCGCTCGCGACGACGAGGACACCGAATTGCAGCACCGGGTAGTCGCGCCTGATCGTCGCGCCGACCAGGAGATCGCCGACCCCGTTCCAGGCGAAGACGGTCTCGACCACCACCGCGCCCGAGACCAGCGTGGTGATCTGCAGGCCGAGCACGGTGATGACCGGGATCAGCGCATTGCGCAGGCCGTGCTCGAGGATGATCGCGCGCTCGGACAAGCCCTTGGCGCGGGCGGTGCGCATATAGTCCTCGGAGAGGACATCGAGCATGGCGTTGCGGGTGTAGCGCACCAGCGCCGCGATGAAATAGGCCGACAGCGCGATCGTCGGCATGATGTAATGCAGCAGCGTGCCGGAGCCGGCGCTGGGCAGCCAGTGCAGCGTGTAGGAGAAGACCAGCAGCAGCAGGATGGCGAGGACGAAATTCGGGATGGCGTAACCAAGGAAAGCCGCGAAGAGCACGCCGCTTCCGCCCGGCCTTCCACGCCAGATCGCCGCCAGGATGCCGGCGGGCACACCGACGCCGATCGTCAGCGCCAGCGTCGCAACCAGGAGCGAGGCGCTCTGCCAGAGCCGCTCGGTGAAGATCGTCGCGACTGGCCGCCGCTCCATCAGGCCGAGGCCGAAATCGCCGTAAAGCAGCGAGCGCCAGAACAGCCAGTATTGCTCGATCACCGTGCGATCGAGCCCCCAATAGGCGATCATCTCGCGCCGCGAGGCGGCATCGAGCCCCTCAGGCATCAGGAAGTCGATCGGGTTGCCGGTCAGACGGGTGGCGAGGAAGACGACGGAGACGATCGCCCAGAGCGTGATCGCCATCCGCAGCACGCGGCTCGTGAGGAATTCGAGCATGTCTTCCCCCTGCCTGGGTTGCCACGGCACATCGCATTCGCTGCCCGGCTTCCGCGTTGGACCCTTGCTGCGATGGCGATGTGGTGGCAGTGCTTCATGACAGGAAGATGAACTTAGCTCAGTAAATATCAGATTTGACACTGAGCTAATCTCAGTTCATGGCTGCGGGCCTCTCGCCGACAGATTTTGAGATTCGCACGATGGTCTCGCTTCAGGATGTTCGCGGTTGTCTCGTCGATCTCGACGGAACCCTGGTGCGCGGCCAGCAGGCCCTGCCGGGCGCGAGCGCCTTTCTCGAGGCGCTGGAGGGCCGTTTCGTCATCGTCTCCAACGACGCCGAACATACGCCGCTGGAGCTGTCGCGCGGCCTGAAGCGGCTTGGCCTGGCGGTCGGCCAGCGCCGGATCGTGCTTGCGGGAACGACAGCGCTCGACGAGATCGCACTGCGCCTGCCGCGCGCCCGCATCTATATGATGGCGAGCAAGAGCCTGATGACCCATGCCCGCGACCAGGGGCTCGTGCCTGTGCAGGAACGACCCGACATCGTCTTCCTCGGACGCGACCGGCAGTTCTCCTATGAGCGCCTGACGATCGCGGCCAATGCAGTGCGCGACGGCGCCGAGCTCGTCGCCGCCAATCCCGACCTCGTCCATCCCGGCCCCAATGGTGCAATCGTGCCGGAGACAGGCGCGCTGCTGGCGGCTCTGCTCGCCTGCACCGGCCCGGTACCGCACCGCGTCATCGGCAAGCCCGAGCCCGCCTTGTTCGAGGCCGGGCTTGCCCTGCTCAAACTGCCCAAGCGCGCCGTCATGATGGTCGGCGACAATCCGGCGACCGACGGCGAAGGTGCGCGGCGCTTCGGCCTGCGCTATTTCGAGATCCGCGACGGGGTGTTTCCGCTCCTTGGAAGCGCCCCGCCCCAGCATGAAAGCACCGGCGCATTGGCCTTGAGCGCATGACAGCCGCGAAGCCCGTCTCCAAGCCTGCAGAGATCCGCAAGAGCCCGTCATCCCAAGGGTTGGAGGGTGCGCTCGATCGCCTACAGGCGCTGCGCACCAATCTGCCGCCGACCGCCGCCCGCATCGCCGATTTCTTCATCAGTCACGCCAGCGAGGTGGTGCACATGTCGGTCACCGAAGTGGCCGAGCGCACCGGCGCCAGCGAAGGCAGCGTCATCTCCCTGTGCCAGCAGCTCGGCGCGCGCGGCTTCCAGCAGGTCAAGATCGCGCTGGCGCGCGATCTGGTGCAGCCGGTCCAGTTCATCCATGAGGATCTCGCTCGCAGCGACGACACCGGCACGGTGATCGAAAAGATCTTCCGCAGCGATCTCCAGGCGCTGCACGACACCATGAAGGTGCTCGACACCGGCGCGATGGAGGCGGCCGTCGCCGCGATCCTGAAAGCGCGCCGCGTCGAGCTCTACGGCATCGGCAGCGCCGCCCCGATCGCGGAGGACGCGAATTACCGCCTGCTGCGCATCGGCGTCGAAGCCAAGGTGGTGGTCGATTCCCATGTCCAGGCGATCAGCGCCTCGCTGACCGGGCCGGATGTGGCCGTCATCACCATCTCCCATTCCGGCAGCACGCATGAGACCGTGACGGCGACCAAGCTCGCCAAGGAGGCCGGCGCGACGACGATCTGCATCACCAATTTCGGCAAATCGCCGCTGCTCGCCTATGCCGATATCGTGCTGCACACCATGGCGCGCGAAACCCAGTTCCGTACGGAGGCGATGACCAGCCGCATCGCCCAGCTCGCCATCATCGACGCACTGATCGCCTGCCTGTCGCTGGCCGATTACGACAAGGCCCTGGCGACCATCGGCAAGACCTTCGACGTGCTCTCGACCAAGCGGTATTGAGGGTTCGTGGAGCGGAGCTCCCGTCATTCCGGGGCGCCAATTCAAATCGACTGGCTTCTCAAAGCCCGCTTGGAATCTCCAACCCTAATCCTGAGGAGCCGCGAAGCGGCGTCTCGAAGGATGCTCCAGGAGGTTCCGGAAACAACTGGAGCATCCTTCGAGACGCGCCTGCGGCGCTCCTCAGGATGAGGGCTCAAGAGGTCTGCGCAATGCTCTAACGGCGTTCCCGCTGGCGGATCAGCCTGCGGTGGCCGCGCCAGTGCCGGGAGCGGCCGAGCAGGCTCAGGCCCGCCCGCAGGATCAGCCGGGATTTGAACGGCCGCGCTCCAGCGCGTGCCTGGCGGTTGATGCCATCAATAGAGTTCTTGCCGTCGATAGAGCCGAGCCAGTGGCGGGGCCGGGGCTGGAGCCAAGGGAGTCCCCCAGACACCGAGCCCGCTTTTCCGGGTTTGAGCTCTACTATGCCCATCGAGCGCAACGCCCGCCTCCGCCCCGCGAGCCTTGCTAAACCATCTGCGCGCGAGGCGGCTCCTCACGCACCTCATCGACGATCGCAAAGCCCGTTCTGGCCATCACTCCGGCCTCATGGGCGACGATGGTCAGCACATCCGCGAGCGAGCGCAGGCCGTTCTTGCGGGTCATGCTCGCCAGGGACTGCGCCAGTTCGGCGACATAATCCGCCGTTTCGCATTGCGCCTGCGACAGCGTCGCCAGCCCGTGCAGTTCGTTGCGCGCCGTCATCGCATGCGCCGACAGCCAGGCGGAAACGCCGGCCTCGTCACCGCGCGACTGCGCTTTCGTTGCGCCAGGGTGCTTCTCCAAGGATTTTGTCGCCATGTCAGTCCCCCGTGTGGCTGCTTTGTTGAAGGCGTCAGCAGCCGACAGGACCAAGCTAGGCTCAGGACATTGACGGGCTATTTACCATCTTTGCAGCCCGCCCCTGCCATTTGGGGCAGGTACGAGCAATTTTTGCGTTAACTCCTGGCTAATAATACACGCCAAACGCGAAATTTGCTCTATCTGCGGTCCAAAACGGCTGTGCCGGCCTCAGGCCGGGCGCACTGCCGGTTTGCCGTTCGGCGGAGTGACGAAATCTGCTCCCGCACGCACGAGAGCGTGATGGATTTTTTCGACTGCGCTCGCATGCGAGCCGACGAAGCCGTCAAACTCCTCGATCCTGCGGATGGTCGAGACGGGCACGCACGTGGCTTCCGAAAGCTGCTTCACCGACCAGTTGACGATGCCGCGCCCACCGCGGATCTGGGCGCCGGTGAGCCCCCCTGTCGCGCAGCTTGGCACGGGCCATTCCTTGCTGGCATGGATGTCAACGCTGCCGCCGACCCATTCGGTGATCTCGCCGGCGTCGTCACGGACCGGGACGCTGCGCGAGCGCACCCAGCGATAGCCTCCGTCACGCAGGCGAACGCGCATCTCGATCTCGCACACGCCACCGGCTTCAAGCGCCGTCTTGCGCTCGGCGACGACACGTTCGGCATCGTCGGGATGAAGCATCGCGACCCAGCCCCAATCACGGCTCTGCTCGGGGGCCTGTCCCGTCAGCTCCTCCCAGCCCTCGAGCCATTCAATCCGCCCATCCGGCCCGGCGCTCCACCAGACCGGGGCACAGGCCGCAGCCATAGCATCGAAGCGGCGCTGGCTCGCCTTGATCAGCTGCCGCGCCTCGTATTCGGCGGATACGTCAAGGAAGGATCCGACCAGACGACGTGGCCTGCCGCGATCGTCCAGCAGAAACTCGGCATTGACCCTCACCCAGCGCAATTGCCCCTTCGGGTTGAGGATCCGAATATCGCGGTGGAGCGGCATGGCGTTGCGCAAGCTCAACTCGATCTCGGCACGCGGGCCGAGATCAGCCGGGTGGATCAGCGCATGGAACATCTCTTCGGACGGTTGATGCGTTGCCGGATCGAGGCCCAGCAAGCGGAACATGCCGGCCGACCAGCGCACCTTTCGCGACGGCAGCGCCATCGAGAAAATACCAAGCGGAATCCGCTCCTCGATGAAGCGCAAGGTTTCACCGAAGCCCTCGTCTTCGTTGAAGATTGTCAGCATTGGACCCCCCGATCCAGTGTCGACGCGCTTCGCGGCATCTGCGCCGCAGATACTCTGTCTCGAATCAATCACGACAACACCACTTTAGAACAATGCTAAAATTGGCGGTCAAAGATAGATAGACCCCGATTGAGCGGTCCTTGACTATCGTAACATAAGAAGAGCCGGTCTGTTCCATTTTGGATCGTCAGGAGCATTTTCCGGTTTCCGTAACGAATCGGAGATTTCGGTCGGCCGACGCCAGGGCGATTACTCGCTGGTCAAGCGCGAACGACGTTCCGATTGCAACAATGTTACAATTTCTCTCGCAGCCTGCTTATTGGCCGCGCTCGGATGCTGGAACGCTGTTTGTACCAGGAAAACGCATTGCTTAATTGATCTAGATCACAGTTTGACCGCGTTCTCTTCACGCGTACCGGAATCCACGTCGCTCGAAAATGCTCGAGAGCCGGATGATTTCAGATGGGCTCACGAAGTGATCCCATCTGAAATCTGAATCCGTCTCTCATCTAAAAGTGAGAGCAGGATCAATGCGAAAAACCGGTGCCCGCTCCTTCGCATCCCGCTGTTGCTCTCAGTAGACATCGGCCTGATAGCGCCCGGCCTTCTTCAGCGACGCGACATAGGCCACGGCCTCGTCCACCGAGCGGCCGCCATGCTCGACGACGACATCGACCATGGCCCGCTCGACATCCTTGGCCATGCGCTTGGCGTCGCCGCAGACATAGAAATGCGCGCCCTGCTCCAGCCATGCGAAGAGCTCGGCGCCGCGCTCGCGCATGCGGTCCTGAACGTAGATCTTCTCCTTGCCGTCGCGCGACCAGGCCAAGGTGAGGCCGGTGAGGACGCCCTCCTGCTTCATCGCGTTCAATTCGTCCTCGTAGAAGAAATCCGAGGCGCGGCGCTGATGGCCGAAGAAGAGCCAGTTCCGACCCGGCGCTTTTGTGGCCTTGCGGTCATGCAGGAAGGCGCGGAACGGGGCGATACCGGTGCCGGGGCCGCACATGATGACCGGCGTCGCGGGGTTCTCCGGCAGGCCGAAGCCATGCGCCCGCTGGACATAGACCGGCACCTTGTCGCCCGGCTGCACGCGCTCGGCGAGATAGGTCGAGGCCACGCCCCAGCGCGGGCGCGTGCCGATCTTGTAGCGCACCGTGTCGACCGTCAGCGTGATGCGGCCGGGCGTCGCGACATGCGAGGACGAGATCGAATAGAGCCGCGGCTGCAACGGGTCGAGCGCCTCGACGAAGGCCTCGGCCGAGAGCTTGGCCTGGCCGAATTTGTGCAAGGTGCCGAGCACGTCGAGCCGGTCGAGATCGCCATCGGGATCCTCGCCCGCCGCCAGGCGCTTGGCCTTGGCGCGGGTCTCGCCGCCCGTGACATAGGAGATCAACTGGAACAGCGCATCGGGCGCCGGTCCGAGTGCGCAGTCGCTGATGAGCGCCTCACGCAGCGTCTTGCCGTTGACGGGCGCGTCCGGCCGCGCGCCAAGCAGCGCTATCACCGCATCGGCCAGGCGCGGATCGTTCTGGGCGACGATGCCGAAAGCGTCGCCGACGATGTAGTCGAGCCCGCATTCCGAGAGATCGAACTCGACATGCCAGGTCTCCTTCTCCGAGCCCTCGCCATTGAGCTTGCGGCGGGAGAGGAAGGTCGCCATGGCCGGGTTCCCGCGCGAACGGCCGACCGGGCCGGCAGGTGCGACTGGCGCGGCTTCCGCCATCGGCGCGGCAGGAGCGGCGCCGCCCTCCTCCACCAGCGTCTTCAGCATGCGCAGCGTATCCTTGCCGCCGGGCGCGCAGAGGTTCAGGCGCGGCTCCTGCCCGGAGGCGATCGCGGCTGAATAGGTCTCGCAGACATAGCCGCACTGGCCGCAATCCTGCTGTGCCATGGCGGCGAAGAGCTTGCGCGGCAAAGGCTTGCCCTCGGCGAGCGTCATGCGCTCCGCAATCTCCATTGCCGGATCGTGCCAGGGCGCGCCGTCATCGGCCGCGCCCATCACGGCGGCATTCTCGGCGGGCGAGAGCGCGGTGACGCCGGCGTTGTCGAGCGAAAGCAGGCCGGCGAAAAAGCCGTTCAACCAGGAGCGCTGCTCCTCGGAGAACGGCGCGGTCTCGGGCAGGACCTGGACGATGGGGGACGGGGACTGGACGGTCATGCCGCGTCTCCGGTTTGCGCGACCAGCGCCTGCAACGCCTCGATCTCGTGGCGGCGGGCGAAGGCGACGAAGCTTTCATCGGGCGCGGCGCGATGAATCTGCCAGGTACGCAGGACCGCTTCGACCAGCGCCGGAGCATCCTGCGCCTTGACCTTCTCGCGGAAGGGCCGCGCCATGCCGCCATCGACGCCATAGCCGCCGCCCACGAGCAGGTCGTAGCCGGGCACGGTGTCGCCCTCCTCATTGACCGGCACCTTGGCGCCGATCAGGCCGATATCGCCGATATAATGCTGGGCGCAGGAGTGGTGGCAGCCGGTCAGGTGGATGTTGACCGGCGTCTCCAGCGTGATGCGCGGCTCGCAATGGGCGGCAATGGCGAGCGCATCCTCCTTGGTGTGGGCGGCGGCGAATTTGCAGCCCGTCGCGCCCGTGCAGGCGATCAGACCGGCGCGCAGGATCGAGGTTTCGGCGGAGAGGCCGATCGCCTGGAGATTGGCGACGACGTCCTCGACCTTCGCGTCCGGTACGCCGGAGATCAGCAGGTTCTGCCAGACGGTCAGGCGAATATCGCCATCGCCGCAACTCTTGGCGATCGAAGCGATGACGCGCATCTGCGCCACGGTGAGCTTGCCGACCGGCAGCGCCACGCCGACCCAATTCAAGCCGGCCTGGACCTGCTTGTGCACGCCGATATGGGCGAGGCGGTCGTAAACCGGGCGCGGCTTCACCAGGCTCGCATCGACCCGGACCAGCTTGCGCCCGAGCTTGTCCTCGACCGCAGCGAGGAATTTCTCGAAGCCCCAGGCATCGAGCACATATTTCAAGCGCGACTTGTTGCGGTCGGTGCGGTTTCCATTGGCGATGAAGACGCGCACGATCGCGTCGGCGACCGCGACGGCGTCAGATGGCGCGACGATGACGCCGGTGTCGCGGGCGAGGTCGTGATGGCCGGTGATGCCGCCCAGCGCCAGGCGATACCAGATGCCGGGCTCGATGGGATGGCCTTCGAAAGCGGCGCCCTCGCCCAGCTCTATCGCCTGGAAGCCGATGTCGTTGGTGTCCTCCAGCGTCGCGATCGACCCCGCGCCGTCAAAGGCGACGTTGAACTTGCGCGGCAGGCCGTAGAGCGCGCGGTCGTTCAGGATGTGGTGGTGCCAGGCGCGGGCATGGGGCCGCGTATCCAGCAGTTCAAGCGGGTCGATGCCTGCGGTGGCCGAGCCGGTAACGTTGCGGATGTTGTCGGCGCCCGAGCCCTTGGCGGTGAGGCCGAGATCGGCAAGCCCTTCGAGCAGCAGCGGCGCATTCTCGGCGCTGATCTCGCGGACCTGCAGATTGGCGCGGGTGGTGACATGGGCGTAGGGGCCGCAGAGCTTTTCCGCGAGATCGGCAACGCCTTCGAATTGCCAGGCCTTGAGGATGCCGTTGGGAATGCGCAGGCGGCACATATAGCTGTTCTGCGCCGGAGCCACGTAGAACAGCCCGTGATAGCGCCAGCGGAAATTATCCTCGGGCTTGGGGTAGGTGCCGGCCTCGGCCTGCGCCTTGAAGCGGGCATAGGCGTCGAAGGGGTGCTCGGCCGCCTTCCACTTCTCCTGATCAACGAGTTTGCCGCCGCCGGCGACGATGCGCGCCTGCGCCTCCTGATGCTCCTTGTCGGGACCGGCCTGCGCAGCAGCGCCAGCGCCCGCAGCCCCGCCGAGCGGGCCAAGCCCGCGCGCCGCGCGCGCGGACTGCATGCCGCTCATGAAGCCTTCGAGGTAGCGCTTCTGGTCCGGGCTGAAATCGTCGCTCATGGCTGCCGCCCTCCCTTCTCCCCTCGGGGGAGAAGGTGGCCCGGCGAAGCCGGGTCGGATGAGGGAAGACCGGTTGAGCGAGCTGCCATCCTACCCTCATCCGTCAACGCTTCGCGCTGCCACCTTCTCCCCCCAGGGGAGAAGGAAGCGCGGAGCGCAGCGCTCTTCATCACACCCATCATCACGCCGCCTCGACGAAGCGGTGGCGCTCGTAGAGGAATTTCAGGACCGCCTCGCGGGCGGCGATATAGGTGCGGTCGGCAACCAGATCGAGCCGCTTGCGCGGGCGTTCGAGCCGGACGTCGAGCACCTCGCCGATGCGGGCCGAGGGGCCGTTGGTCATCATCACGATGCGGTCCGAGAGCAGCACGGCTTCATCAACGTCATGGGTGATCATGATCATGGTGTTTCCCAGCGCGGCATGGATCTGCATGATCGAATCCTGCAGGTGGGCGCGCGTCAGCGCGTCGAGCGCGCCGAAGGGTTCGTCGAGCAGCAGGATCTTGGGTTCCATCGCTAGCCCGCGGGCAATGCCGACGCGCTGCTTCATGCCGCCCGAGATCTCGGCCGGGCGCTTGTCCCTGGCGTGGCCCATCTGGACGAGGTCGAGATTGTGCATGATCCAGTCATGCCGCTCGGCCTTGCTCTTCTGGCGGCCGAAGACCTTGTTCACGGCGAGCGCGACATTGTCGTAGACGGTGAGCCAGGGCAGCAGCGAATGGTTCTGGAAGACGACGGCGCGCTCGGGCCCGGGCGAATTGACCTCCTTGCCCTCCAGCAGCACGGCGCCGGCGCTGACCGGGGTCAAACCCGCGATGATGTTGAGCAGGGTCGACTTGCCGCAGCCGGAATGGCCGATCACCGAGACATATTCGCCCTTGTCGATGACGAGGTTGATGTCCTTGAGCACCTCGGTCGTGGCGGCGCCGCGCTGGAAGCGTTTGTCGACATGGTCGATCTTGAGATAGCTCATCGCATCCTCCTCAATTGGTCAGGGTGCCACGGGTGACGATGGTGCCGATGAAGGCGACGAGGCGGTCGAGCACGAAGCCGACGACGCCGATGTAGATAAGCGCCACGATGATGTCGGACAGGCGCGAGGAGTTCCACGCATCCCAGATGAAGAAGCCGATGCCGACGCCGCCGGTCAGCATCTCGGCCGCGACGATGGCGAGCCAGGACAGGCCGACGCCGATGCGAAGCCCGGTGAAGATGTAGGGTGCGGCGGAGGGCACCATGATCTTGAAGAAGAACTCGATCTGGTTCAGCCGCAGCACCTGCGCGACATTGCGGTAGTCCTGCGGGATGTTGCGGATGCCGACCGCCGTATTGATGATCACCGGCCAGATCGCTGTGATGAAGATCACGAAGATCGCCGAGGGCTGGCTGTCGCGGAAGGCCGCCAGCGAAAGCGGCAGCCAGGCGAGCGGCGGCACGGTGCGCAGCACCTGGAAGACCGGATCGAGCCCGCGCATCGCCCAGACCGACTGGCCGACGAGCGCCCCCAGCAGCACGCCGACGACCGCCGCCAGGCTGAAGCCGATGGCGACGCGCTGGAGCGAGACCAGGATGCGCCAGCCCAGACCGATATCCTGCGAGCCGTTCCAGAAGAACGGTTCGGTGATCAGGTCCTTCGCTTCCGCCCAGATCTTGGTCGGCGGCGGCAGCGAGGATTGCGGGCCATGCGCGGTGAGCTGCCAGACCAGCAGGATCAGCGTGACCGTGATCAGCGGCGGCAGGAGATTGACGAGAACCGCCTTGAGCCAGAGGCCTAGCCGCTCGCGCAGCGGCTTGCCCGCAACCGCCGGCAGGGTCACCACCTCGGCTTGCACGGCCGACAATGCGACGACCTTCGCGCCCGCTGTCGCATTCTTCAAGACAGTCTGACCCATCCCGATACTCCTCTGATTGAATTGGTCCGTCGCGTCCTTCATGCCGCCACCGTCTCGCGCGATTGCGCGCCGATGCGCCGGATTTCCGGCAGGCAGGAGCCGCAATTCGTGCCGGCCTTGAGCTGCCGGCCGATATCCTCGGGCGTCATCGCGCCACCATTGGCGAAGGCCGCGCGGATCGCATTGAGGCCGACGCCGAAACAGGCGCAGACCGTGGGGCCGGGATCGGCCGCGCCATCGAGCCGGCGGCCGGCGAGCAGGGCGAGCCGGTTTTCCAGCGCAAGGCCGGCATCGGCGAAGGCGAGCTTGACCGTGTCCCAGAGCGGTGCGCGCCCGGAGGGGCCGACGAAGAGTGCAGCGATCAGCCTGCCTTCACGCGTCACGGCGCAACGATAGGCGCCGCCCTGACGGTCGATCATCTCGGTGAGACCATCCTCACCGAAGGCTGAGCGCACGGCCGCCATCAGATCATCGACCGAGGCGTCGGTCGCAAACAGGCGGCCCTGCCCGCCTTCGACCGCAACACTCGCCCACCAGCTTCCCGCCGGCAAAGCGAAGGCCTCACGCGACAGCACGAAGCCTTGTGCGGCATAGCTTACGGGCGCGACGGATGAGGGCGTCGCCTTCATCTCCGGCTGGCCGGAATAGGGATCGCAGAAGGGCTGCACGGCCGCGCCGATACGCGCATCGGACGCCGTCTCGGCCGACCAGTGGATCGGCGCGAAGAGCGAGCCGGCCGGCACGCCCTCGTCGCCCAGGACCTTGAGCACGACCGCGCCATGGGCGTTCGCGATGCGGGCGAAACCGCCCTCTTCCAGGCCGAAACGGGCGGCATCGGCCGGATTCACATGGACGCTGGGCTCGCTGACATGGGCTGAGAGGCGCGGGCTCAGGCCGGTGCGCGTCATGCTATGCCAGTGATCGCGGACGCGGCCGGTGTTGAGCAGCAGCGGAAACGCCTCGCTCGGCTCAGCCGCCAGCGCCGGCATGGCGAGCGGCTTCATCTGGGCGCAGCCATCGGGCGTGAAGAAGCCGCCATTGGCGAAGAGGCGCGCCGTGCCCTGCGACTGACCGGCGGGCACAGGCCATTGCACCGGCCTGAGCGCATCATAGCCGCGCTTGCGCAAATCGGCATGGGCGCCGATGTCGAAATCGCGGCTGCCGTCATTCTCGAAGGCGGACAGCGCGGCGTGCTCGGCATAGATTTCGGAAGCATCGGCGAAGCCGAAGCCGGCCGCGAAGCCCAGCCGCCTGGCGATCTCGCAGATGATCCACCAATCAGGCCTGACCTCGCCCGGCAAAGGCAGGAAGGCGCGCTGGCGCGAGATGCGGCGCTCGGAATTGGTGACCGTGCCGTCCTTTTCACCCCAGGCCGCCGCCGGCAGGATGAAATGCGGCCTGGCGGCAAGCGTGTCGTTGGAGAGCACATTCTCGGAGACGACGAAGAGATCGAGCCCCGACAGCGCCGCCTTGACCTTGTCGGCGTCGGGCAGGGAGACGGCTGGATTGGTCGCCATGACCCAGAGCGCCTTGATGCGCTTCTCCGCCACCGCATCGAGCATGGCAACGGCCTTCAAGCCTTCATGCTGCGCCATGTTGGGCGCATTCCAGAAGCGGCGGACGCGGTCGATCTCGACGGCCGAGTAGCCCATATGGGCGGCGAGCATATTGGCGAGCCCGCCGACCTCGCGCCCGCCCATGGCGTTGGGCTGCCCGGTCAGCGAAAACGGCCCGCCGCCGGGCCGGCCGATGCGGCCGGTGGCGAGGTGGCAATGCAGGATGGAGGCGACCTTGTCGGTGCCTTGTGCCGACTGGTTGACGCCCTGGCTCCAGGCCGTGACCACGGCAGGCGTGCCGGCCCAGAGCGCGTAGAAGGCGGCGATGTCGGCCGTGCTCAGGCCGGTGCGCGCGGAGACGGCGGCGATGTCGGGCGCGATGCCGCGCGCATTCTCCAGCACGGCCTCGAAACCGCTGACGTGGCGCGCGAGATAAGTCGCATCGATCAGGCTGTGCTCGGCGAGATGAACGAGCAGCCCTGCGAACAGGACGCTGTCGAAGCCCGGCTTGATTTGCAGGACGAGGTCGCAATCCTCGGCGGTGGCCGTCACGCGCGGATCGATGACGACGACCTTGGCGCCGCGCTCGCTGCGGTTTTGCTGGATGCGACGGAACAGCACCGGGTGGCACCAGGCGGTATTCGAGCCGACCAGCACGATCAGATCGGCACTGTCGAGGTCCTCGTAATTGCCCGGCACCGTGTCGGAGCCGAAGACGCGCTTGTGGCCGGCGACCGTGGAGGACATGCACAGCCGCGAATTGGTGTCGACATGGGGAGAGCCGATGAACCCCTTCATCAGCTTGTTGGCGACGTAATAATCCTCGGTGAGGAGCTGGCCGGAGAGGTAGAAGGCGACAGCCTCGGGGCCCTCGCGCCGGATGATCGAGCGGAAGCCCTCGGCAACCGCATCGAGCGCGAGTTCCCAGGTGACGCGGTCATAGCCGCCCGCCGCATTGCGCTTCAGCGGGTGCAGCACGCGGCTACCCAGGCCGAGCGTCTCACCGAGTGCCGAGCCCTTCGAGCAGAGCCGCCCGAGATTGGCGGGGTGGGCAGGATCGCCCGCGATCACGGCTCCGCCCTTGCCATCGCGCGTCGCCAGAACGCCGCAGCCAACCCCGCAATAAGGGCAAGTGGTGCGGATAGCGGGATCGGGAATGCCGGGGCCGAGCGCGGCGTCGTCGATGCGCATGTCAGGCCGCCTCCCCGATGCGCCCATTGGCGCAATAGGGCTCGCCGAAGGGCAGATCGGCGCGGATCGCCGAGATCTCCTGCCCTGAGCGGATCAGGCCGAGATAGAACAGCGCGCCTTGGGTATCGCCGACGAGGACGCAGCCCGCGAGCCTGCCCTCGCGCAGCACGAATTTGCGGTAGATGCCGGCGGTGGGATCGCGCAGCACGAGGATCTCGGCGCCCTCGCCCGCCTCGAACTCGCCGGCCGAGAAGACGCCGACGCCGCTGACCTTGAGATTGGTCGCCAGCAGCGAGCCGGCATAAGCCGCCTCCACCCCTGCGGATTTCTGGCCCGCAAGCCGCATCGCCAGCACGCGCGCCTGCTCATAGGCCGGCTCGACGAGGCCATAGACCTGGCCGCGGTGCTCGGCGCATTCGCCGATCGCGAAGATATTGGCGTCCTCGCTTGCCATCGCATCGTCGACGACGATGCCGCGATTGACGGCGAGGCCCGCCGCCTTGGCGAGATCGGTATTGGGCCGCACGCCGATGGCGATGACGACGAGATCAGCCGGGATGATCGTGCCGTCCTGAAGCTCGACGCCTTCGACCTTGTCCGTGCCGACAAAACCCTTGGTCGCGCTGCTCAACCGGACATCGATGCCGCGCGCCGTGATCGCGGCCGCGAGCAGGCCCGCGCCCTCGGCATCGAGCTGGCGCTCCATCAGGCGCTCGACCAGATGCAGCAGCGTGACCTTCCCGCCGGCTTTTGACAGACCATAGGCGGCCTCGAGCCCGAGCAGGCCGCCGCCGATGACGACGATGCGCGCCCCACGCTGCGCATAGGCCCGCATCATCCCGACATCGGCAGTGTCGCGGAAGGTCGCAACGCCCGGCAGATCGCCGCCCGGGAAAGGCGGCTTCAGCGGCTTGGAGCCGGTGGCGAGGACGAGCTTGCCGTAGGGCAGGGCCAGCCCATCCTCCAGCGTGACCGTCCTGGCCGCACGGTCGATGCCGGCAACGGCGCGGCCATAAATCATCGAGACGCCGCGCGCGCGCCACCAGGCGGCAGGCTTCAACTCGATGTCGGGTTCGGCGATCTCGCCCGCCAGCAGTGGCGAGAGCAGCACCCGGTTATAGGCAAGCCGGCCTTCCGCGCCGATCACCGCGATGGAATAGCGACCGAGCGCGCGCTGGCTGAGCTCGTCAACCAGCCGCGTCGCGGCCATGCCCTTCCCCACGATGATCAGCGGCTCGGCCATGCGATCAGGCCACCCGCTTGATCTTGAGCGCCTTGAGATAGTCCAGCGGCGCGGCGGGATCGAACTTCATGCCGTCGAAGAAGGTCTCGACGCCGCGTGAATCCGCGGTCGGAGCCCCTGCCACGCCGAGCGTCTTGGCGGCCTCGCGCCAGAGATCGGCGCGGTTGGTCTTGTCGACCAGGGCCTTGATGTCGATCGTCGGCTCGAATTTGCCCCAGCGGATGTTCTCGGTGACGAACCAGCTGTCATGGCTCTTGAAGGGATGGGAGACCTCGCCGCCCTGCCCCCAGAACTTCATGTAGAGATTGGTGCCCTTCACCTCGCGGCCATTGCCGTAGTTGATGTCACCCTGGAGGCGCTTGTTGATGTCGGTGACGGGGACGTTGAACCATTGCCGACGGCCGACGATCTCGGCGAGTTCCTGGCGGTTCTCCATCTTGTCGGCCCAGATCTGGGCTTCCATCACGGCCATCAGGATGGCCTGCGTCGCCTTGGGATTGGCGTCGACGAAATCGGCGCGCATGCCCAGGATCTTCTCGGGATGCTTGAACCAGAGCTCGCCGGTGGTGAGCGCGGTGTAGCCGATGTTCTGGTTGACCAGCTGCTCGTTCCAGGGCTCGCCGACGCAGAAGCAGTCCATCGTGCCGACCTTCATATTCGCCACCATCTGCGGCGGCGGCACGGTGATGACCTTGATGTCGGTGTCGGGGTCGATGCCGCCGGCGGCGAGCCAGTAGCGGATCCAGAGATCATGCGTCCCGCCCGGGAAGGTCATCGCGGCGGTGAGCTCCTTGCCGGCCGCCTTCTTGCGCTCGAAGGCCAGCTTCAGCGGCGAGGAATCCTTCTGGACGTTGAGGTCCTTGTATTCGTTCGAGACCGAGATCGCCTGCCCGTCCTGGTTGAGGTTCAGCAGCGTGTACATCGGCAAAGGCTGGCCGTTCTGCATCACCTTGCCGGTCGAGTAGAGATGCGTCTTCGGGCGCAGGATATGGCCGCCATCGATGCCGTTGTTCTTGAAGCCGAGCGCCATGTTGTCGCGCGTCGCGCCCCAGGAGGCCTGCTTGGCGATGTCCATGTCGGGCAGGCCGTATTTGGCGAAGAGGCCTTTCTCCTTGGCGAGAATGAGGGGCGCCGCGTCCGTCAAGGCGATGTAGCCGAGGCGCGTGCCCTTGAGCTCGGGTCCAGCTGATTGCGCAAAGGCTCCCGACGGCAGCGCGACCCTGGCAGCGGCGAGCAAGGCGGCCGCGCCGGAGAGTTGAAGGAGCTGGCGGCGGCTGGCGGCGGTCTTCACCGGCTTCACCCTGGTCTCGACTGTCTCGGTCATCGATCGCCTCTCTGCTGGACTTAAAGCTGGGGTCTGGGTCGAACTCGTCTGCGCCGCCAGAACGAAAAACGCCGCGCGAAAGCACCCGGGTGAGGCACGTTCGACAGCGGCGTTGCTGTGCGTTTCGATCTGAAATTGGGCGCGGGCAGCCTTGGCCGCGTTAGGTCAACGCTAACAAGGATCGTGCCAACCGGCCCAGGTCAGAACAATTCTTATAATTTCAACAACTTAGAGGTAGCCGGCCTCTGCCGGTAGTGACCGCGGCGCGCCTTATTGCGCCGCACAATTCAACCGCACTCGCACAAAAAATGCGCAAACCCTCACGTGTGATGGCCACTGCCCGCAAAGAGAGCAGGCCGGAAGACGGCCCTGGCCTGCTCCGTCATTTCGGGGCTGCGGATGATCTGGCCGGCCTGTTCCATGCCGGCGAGAATCCAGTCGGCATGCTCAGGATCGGGCCGCAGCGCCTCGCGGTCGAAGCGGATGAAGCGCTCGACATTGCGGGGCGGCCGTCCCGCTCCCTGCAGCAACTCCCAATGCAGCACCGGCTCCAGGATATCGGCGGGCAATGCGAGCCGATCGGGCTTCGACAGATGCATGGCGAGGCGGCCGAAATTGGCGGGCTGGCAGGCCCAGTCGCTCGCCAGCAGGATCGCGGCATTGAGCTTGGAGACCGCGGCCGCCCGCCGGTCCGCATCGTCGGCGCGCCAGGCTAGCACCTTGTCGGGGCAGTTGCGGCGCAGATCGACGCTGCAATGGACCATGGCGCCGATGCCGGCGGCGACAGCGGCCGTGTTCCAGGGCGCACCCGCGCAGAACCCGTCGACCCGCCCGCTGGTCAGCGCCTCCACCGTCTGCGGGGGCGGCACGACCTCGAAGCGGATGTCCTTGCCGAGGACGAGCCCACCCTTGGCCAGCCATTCGCACAGCAGATAGGTGTGGCTGGAGAAGCCGAAGACGGCGGCAAGCGTCAATGGTGGCAGGCCGGAGGCCTTGCGGCGCTCGACCATGGCGGCCAGCGCCCGGGCGGAAACCGTAGTGTCGGCCATGTCGCCCTCAGTGAGCCGCGCCAGCTCCTCGTAGCGGCGTACCGAGAGGGTGATCGCCGCACCGTCGAGATTGAGCGCCAGCGGCACCGCCATCGGCGCCTTGACGCCGCCGACGCCCAATGTCGCGGCAATGGCGGCCGGCCCCAGCATATGGGCGGCGTCGAACAGCCTGACATTGAGCTTGTCGCGCAGGTTCGACCAGGAAACCTCGCGCACGAGTTCGAGGTTGAGACCCTCGGCCTCGGCAAAACCCTCGTCCTTCGCCAGGATGACGAGAGCGCAATCGACCAGCGGCATGAAACCGACGCGTAAGTGCAGGGTCATTTCAGCACCTCGGCGGCTGTGATGATGGAGCGCGCGATGTCGACGAGCTTGCGCTTTTCGTTCATCGCCGTGCGCCGCAGGAGCGCATAGGCCTCTTCCTCGGGCAGGCCCTTCATGCGCATGACGATGGCCTTGGCGCGGTCGATCGTCTTGCGGTCCTCGAGCTGCGAGCGGGCCTCGTCGAGTTCCTCGCGCAATTTGCGGAAGGCGTTGAAGCGACTAATGCAGGTCTGCAGGATCGGCTGCATACGCTCCTTCTTCAGCCCGTCGACGATATAAGCGGAGACGCCAGCCTCGACCGCAGCCTCGATCGAGGCCGAATCCGACTGATCGACGAACATGGTGATCGGCCGCCGGACATGGCGGCTGACCAGGAACATGTCGGCGAGCGCGTCACGGCTGGGATCCTCGAGGTCGATGACGACCACGTCGGGGTCATGCAATTCGATGGCCGCAACCAGCCCGTTGGTCGCGCCGATGCGGACGAGATCGGTGAAGCCGGCCTCGCGCAGGCCCTCATCGATGATGGCCGCGCGCACCGGATTGGCATCGACGATCAGGATTTTCAGGTCTGGTCTCATGGTCCGCAAGGGGGCGCCGGCATTCCACCCACAGGTGTTACGCCGGTGTCGACAGGCTGGAAAGCCAGCAAGAGTCAGGCCAGCGCCCGCTAGGCCTCAGGCGGCCGGGGCAGCCCGGAGCCCGCCTGCGGTCTCGATGAACTCGACCACGGCGTCGACGCCCTCGCCCTCCTTGGTATTGGTGAAGACGAAGGGGCGTTTTCCCCGCATCAGCCGCGAATCCCGGTCCATGACGGCAAGATCCGCGCCGACATGGGGGGCGAGATCCGTCTTGTTGATGACGAGCAGGTCCGAGCGCGTGATGCCCGGCCCACCCTTGCGCGGGATCTTCTCGCCGGCCGCGACATCGATGACGTAGATCGTCAGGTCGGCGAGCTCGGGCGAGAAAGTCGCGGCGAGATTGTCGCCGCCGGACTCGATCAGGATGATGTCGAGATTGGGGAACTTAGCCCGCATCTCCTCGACCGCGGCGAGATTGATCGAACAGTCCTCGCGGATCGCGGTATGGGGGCAGCCGCCGGTCTCGACGCCCATGATGCGCTCCTGCGGCAGCGCACCCGCCACCGTCAGCAGGCGCGCATCCTCCTTGGTGTAGATGTCGTTGGTGATGGCGCAGAGATCATAAGTGTCGCGCATGCGCTTGCAGAGCACCTCCATCAGCGCGGTCTTGCCGGAGCCGACCGGGCCGCCGATGCCGACGCGCAGGGGGCCGTGGGGAGAGCGTGTCACCGATCACAATCCTTCGAAGAGCAGAGCCGCGTAGCCTGCGGCGATCGCGAGGCATAGAGGCGCGTAGCAACACCTGTCGAGCGTGGCGAAAGGTTCGAGCGCATGCTTTCGCCGCCAGGCCGGCACATAGCCTGCGACCCCTCGTAGCAAGAACACGGCCATGATCGCGACGCCCGCGGCCATGATGAGCAGGCGGGGCGCCGCGCCCGCGAAAGCCCCGGCGAGCAGCAACGGCCAGAGCGCCGTGAGCGCAATCGCAGCAGCGACAATGATGGACAGGAGCGGCGACGGCATGCGCTTCAGCCTCGCATCGCCGACGACGGCGCTGACGAGGCCCTGCTGGGTCGAGGCCGGCCAGAGGCCGCCCAGCCCCCAATAGAGATGCAAGCCTGCAATCGCGGCCAGAACGAGCGCCAGAGCCGTCGCGACCGCCATGCTCACGAGCGGAACAGCCGCGAATACTGGGTTTCATGTCGCAAAGATGCGAGATCGGAGCGCAGGGCGCAGCCGCCGAGATCGTCGAGCGTCGCTATCTCGGCTGCCGCCGCAGCCTCATGCAAGGCCGGCACGAGACCGGCCGTGATGCGCTGCCCATCGGTCTGGCCGACGATGCCGAGCCGCACCGAGGCCGAGACGAGATTGGCGACGAAGCCGAGCCCATAGGCCTCCAGCGAGGGCCGCAGCGGCAGGCCGTGACCGGCAGAAGCCACGCCGACGGCGATGGGATAGGCAATATCGCCCAGCCAGATGCTGCGCAGATGCTCGATCGCGCTGCAGGGCCAGGCGGCGCGCACCGCTGCGATGAAGGCGTTGCCCTGCGTCACCGTTTCCAGCCGGCGCTCGGCCGAATTGGCCAGCGCCAGGGCCAGTTCCGCAGTCTCGATGAGGCCTGCATCGTCGCCGGCAGCCACCATGCGGCAGGCACTGGCGAACAGGATCAGGTCGTTGCGCAGCGAGCCATGGACGACGAGCACCTCGAGCCAGTCCCGCAGCGTCGCGGCGTCGTGAAGGTCGCCCGCCTCGAAAGCCCATTCCAGCCCATGCGAATAGGCGAAGGCGCCGACCGGGAAGGACGGCGACAGCCAGACCATGAGCGGGAGATGGGCCGACGACATGAGCAGCGCTCAATGGTCGTGGCTGTGGCCCTTGTGACCATGCTCAGTGCCATGCTTGTGGCCGTGATCATGCCCACAGCCGCAGTCATCACCGTGAGCATGCGCGGCGTGGTCATGAGCCTTGTGGTCATGAGCCTTGTGATCATGGCCCGCATGGCCGTGCCCGTGATCATGGTGGGCGTGGTCGTCATGGGCATGATCGTGACCGTGGCCGGCATGGTGGTCGTGCCCGCAGCCGCAAGCATCCGCCGCATGGGCGTGGCCATGGTCATGCCCGTGGTCGTGATGGTCGTGGCCGTGGTCATAGGCGCCGCGCTCGGGCTGGAAGGGGCGCGTCACGGCGCTCATGGCGCAGCCCTGGCCACGGATCATCTCCGCCAGGACATGGTCGTTCTCGATATAGATCGCGTCGCCGCTGATCTCAGCCGGAGTGTGGCGGTTGCCGATATGCCAGGCCAGCCGCATCAGGCGCAGCGGGTTCTCGGCGCGAATCTCGAGCAGGCTTTGGGCGGCGGCCTTGATCACGACCAATCGGCCGTCTTCGAGCCTGACCGCGTCGCCGTCTCCGAGCGCGGTCGGCTTGTCCAAGTCGAGCAGGATGTCGAGCCCGCCATCGCCCTTGAGCGCAAGACGGCGACGATTGCGATCCTCATGGTCGAGCGTCAGCGTCTCGACGATCTTGTCTGCTTTGACTGCAGCCTTGCGAACGACGGAGGTGGCACGCAGCATGATGTTAAACCCGTGACGATGGTGGATCAGAGGCGATCGATGGATCGCGGTTCGATCACTTCGATCACCGGAGGGGCGCTGACGCAAGCCCCTGCGACATTGAGGAAGGCGACGAGATGTGGCGCGGCCATGTGCCGATCGATGTCGGCCCGCGTCTCCCAATGCTCGACAGTCAGGAAACGACCAGGCTCGGTGAGGCTCTCATGCATGTCATAGGCGAGGCAGCCCTGCTCGCGGCGGGTGGTGGTGATGCAGTCGCGCGCAGCGGCAGTGAATGTGGCGCGCGCCTCGGCCAGCACCTGCGCCCGGGCGATGACGATAATCGGATCGGACATACGGCCTGAAACTCCGGAACGATCGAGGGTTGCCTGATTCATCGACTACATCTCGACGTTGTATTCGGATGCAACAGCACAAGCTGCATGGTTGACCAAAGATTAACAAAAAAGACGCGTCAGAGCGTTGCGCAAAAAAGTGGCTACCGGTTTTTCGCAGGAGCGATGCCCGCATTCGGACGTTTCCGTCCGAATGCGGCGTGATCTAGCGTCCGGCCATGCCCACTGCTGCGATCTTGCGCGGCTGCTCCTCGCCGATGCCGGCGCGCTTGTCGAAGGCCTTCTGCGCCAGGCTGATCTCGCCATGATGCTCATAGGCCCACAGGCCGAGCGCCTGGACCGGCAGCCAAAGCGAGCGGCCGAGATCGGTCAGCTCATAATCGACGCGCGGCGGGATCGTCGGGAAGACCGTGCGGTTGACCAGCCCGTCGCGCTCGAGCCCGCGCAGGGTCAGGGTCAGCATGCGCTGCGAAACGCCATCGACCATGCGCTTGATCTCGTTGAAGCGCCTGGGACCATCGCCAAGCAGACGGACGACCTGGACGGTCCATTTGTCGCCGATGCGGTTCAGGATCGGTGCCACAACGCGGCAGCTATCGGTCACATCCGTGTGCCCCTGTTCCAAAAATGTGCCTCCTTGTCGTGGTTTAGGCAGGCTCGTACATAGCCTCAGTATCAAACATATACCAGAGAGGCTTCCCATGAAACTGCTTCATCTCGACTCCAGCATCCTCGGCGACAACTCGGCCAGCCGCGAGGTTTCGGCAGCCATCGTCGCCCGTCTGCGCCAGGCCGATCCGAGCCTTGAGGTCACCTATCGCGACCTTGCCGCCAATCCGGTTCCGCATCTCTCGGGCGCCTATCTCGCCGCCGCAGCCGGCGCGCCCGGCATGGAGGACTTTCAAGGCGAGGTCGCAACCAGCACGGCGATCATGGACGAGTTCCTTGCCGCCGATACCGTCGTGATCGGCGCGCCGATGTACAATTTCACCATCTCGACCCAGCTCAAGGCCTGGATCGATCGCATCGCCGTCCGCGGCAAGACCTTCAGCTATTCGGAGAACGGTCCCCAGGGCCTGGCCGGTGGCAAGCGCGTCATCATCGCTATCGCACGCGGCAATCTCTACGGGCCCGGCGCGCCGGCTGCAGCGTTCGATTTCCAGGAGCCCTATCTGCGCGCCGTGTTCGGCTTCATCGGCATCAGCGATGTCGAGTTCGTCCGCGCCGAGGGCATCAACTTCAGCCCCGAGCACCGCAAGGCGGCGCTGGCGAGCGCGCAGGAGGCCGCCGCCGCGCTCAAGCCGACCCTGCCCAAGGCGGCGTGACCACAGACTGCTTTGATATCATTGCGCTTTCGTGAGGCTTAGTAGCACAGATCGACGTTTGTGCTGCTAAGATCGAGGTTGCACCTAGTGGCCATCCTCGCCGTCATTCCGGACAAGCGGCGCAAGCCGCGCCGATCCGGAATCCATCGTAAAGCTCTGCCCTCTACGACGGATTCCGGGTCTTCGCTTCGCTACGCCCGGAATGACGGCGAGGTTAGGCAGAAAACTCGCGGCTCTCAGAACAGGAAATAGCGCTGCGCCAGCGGCAGTTCCTTGGCGGGTTCGCAGACCAGCAATTCGCCATCTGCCACCACGGCATAGGTCTCCGGATCGATCTGGATGTCGGGCGTGGCGTCGTTGTGGATCATGCTCTTCTTCGAGATGCCGCCGCGCGTGTTCTCGACCGCGACCATCTCCTTGTCGGTACCCAATCGCTGCTTCAAGCCGTTGGCGATCGCGGCCTGCGAGACGAAGACCAGCGAGGTCGAGGTCACGGCCTTGCCGAAGGCGCCGAACATCGGGCGGTAATGCACCGGCTGGGGCGTCGGGATCGAGGCGTTGGGGTCGCCCATCGGGGCTGCCGCGATCATGCCGCCCTTGATGATCATGTCCGGCTTGGCGCCGAAGAAGGCCGGCGACCAGATCACGAGATCGGCGAGCTTGCCCACGGCGATGGAGCCGATATGGCGCGAGATGCCATGCGAGATCGCCGGGTTGATGGTGTATTTCGCGACATAGCGCTTGGCGCGGAAATTATCCGCCCCCGTGCCGGCATCCTCCGGCAGCGGCCCGCGCTGCAGCTTCATCTTATGGGCGGTCTGCCAGGTGCGGGTGATGACCTCGCCGACGCGGCCCATGGCCTGGCTGTCGGACGACATCATCGAGAGCGCACCGAGATCGTGCAGGATGTCCTCGGCGGCGATCGTCTCCTTGCGGATGCGGCTCTCGGCGAAGGCGAGATCCTCCGGGATCGAGGGCGAGAGGTGGTGGCAGACCATGAGCATGTCGAGATGCTCATCCAGCGTATTGACCGTGAAGGGCCGCGTCGGATTGGTCGAGGAGGGCAGCACATTGGGCAGCCCCGCCACCTTCATGATGTCGGGCGCATGGCCTCCGCCCGCCCCCTCGGTATGGAAAGCGTGGATGGTGCGGCCCTTGAAGGCCTTGATCGTGTCCTCGACGAAGCCAGACTCGTTCAGCGTGTCGGTGTGGATCATCACCTGGACGTCATAGTCGTCGGCGACCGAGAGGCAGTTGTCGATCGCGGCCGGCGTCGTGCCCCAATCCTCATGGAGCTTGAGCGCACAGGCCCCAGCCTCGACCATCTCGATCAGCGCGCCGGGCAGCGCCGCATTGCCCTTGCCGGCGAAGGCGAGGTTCATCGGGAAGGCGTCGGCCGCCTTGATCATCTGGCCGAGATGCCAGGGGCCGGGCGTGCAGGTCGTCGCCAGCGTGCCATGGGCCGGGCCGGTGCCGCCGCCGAGCATGGTGGTCAGCCCGCTCATCAGCGCGTCCTCGATCTGTTGCGGGCAGATATAGTGGATATGGCTGTCAAAGCCGCCGGCCGTGATGATCTTGCCTTCGCCGGCGATCGCCTCGGTTCCGGGCCCGACGATGATGGTCTCGGACGGGTTGAAATTACCGAAGCCGCTCTGGATGTCGGGATTGCCGGCCTTGCCGATGGCGCAGATGCGGCCTGCCCTGATGCCGATATCGGCCTTGACGATGCCCCAATGGTCGAGGATCAGCGCATTGGTGATGACGGTATCGACCGCACCGTCGGCATTGCGGACCTGGCTCTGGCCCATGCCGTCGCGAATGACCTTGCCGCCACCGAACTTCACCTCCTCGCCATAGGTGGTGAAATCGCTCTCGACCTTGATGACGAGTTCGGTATCGCCCAGGCGCACCGTGTCGCCGGTGGTGGGGCCGAACATCGCGGCGTAGGCGTTGCGTGGGAAGGGAAAGGGCATGGGGGTTCTCGGATCCCTGTTTTCTTAAAAACCTGCCAGCAAGACTCAGGCCGGTTCGGGCGTGGCCGGTGACAATGGCGAGCCCTCCGCTTTCGCTTTCGGCTTCTTCTTCGCAGCCGGCTTACGCCGCTTCGGCTTCGGCCGCGCCTGATCCTGCAGCAATTCGAGCTGGACCTGCTGGATCTCGGCCAGGCGCTGCCATTGCCTGGTGATGAGATGGTCCATCTTCTCGTGGAGATGGCGGATTTCGAGCTCGGCCTTGAGGTTGACCTGGTAGTCGTTGGAGGAACGCAGGCGGTCTTTCTCCTCCTGCCGCTTCTGGCTCATCATGATGATCGGCGCCTGGATCGCGGCAATGCAGGACAGCACGAGATTGAGCAGGATGAAGGGATAGGGATCGAAGGCCTTGCCCTCGCCGATGATCGCATTGATCGCCATCCAGACGACCAGGACAAGGCCGAAGCTGATCAGGAAGGACCAGGAACCGCCGAACTTGGCGAGACCGTCGGAGAGGCGCTCGCCCAGCGTCCGATGCTCTTCGAAATCATCCTCGATGTTCTCGGCGATCGTCTCCTGCCGGGCGATGCTCTCGGCGACCTCGCGATCGAGATCGGAATATTCGCCGTGCTCCTCGCGCAGGATCTCCTCGACATACCGCGTGCGATAGCGCGCCAGCTCCTTGATGCTGATCAGGCTGTGGTCTTCGAGCTCGGGAAAATCGCGCCTGATATGCTCGGCCAGCGTCGGCCGCAGGCTGTCGAGGACGACGAGGTTCTTGCGCGCCATCTCGACGCCGGTGAGCGCGCAGACGCCCTTTTTCTTGCTGAGCTGCGCCACCGCCTCGGCAGGCGGCAGATCGGCCTCGTTCAGGATATCACTCATTACCAACCAGTCCGTTCAAAGCTTGCCCATCACATCCTGGCGGAAACCATAGACCTCGCGCTTGCCGGCGAGCGCCACCAACCTCACCTCGCGGGTCTGGCCAGGCTCGAAGCGCACCGCCGTGCCGGCCGGGATGTCGAGCCGGAAACCGCGCGCCTTGTCGCGCTCGAAGCGCAGCGCCGGGTTGGCCTCGTAGAAATGATAATGCGAGCCGATCTGGATCGGCCTGTCGCCGCTATTGGCGACGGTCAGCGTCAGGCTCTCGCGGCCCTCATTCATGATCAGGTCGCCCGGCAGCGTCGTGACCTCGCCGGGCTTGAGCCTGCCGGCCGAGCCGCGGATCGGCTCATGCACGGTGACGAGCTTGGTGCCGTCGGGAAAGGTCGCCTCGACCTGGACGTCGTGGATCAGCTCAGCGATGCCGTCCATGACCTGGTCGGCCGTGATGACATGGGCACCGGCCTCCATCAGATCGGCGACCGATCTGCCGTCGCGCGCACCTTCGACGACATAGTCGGTGATGAGCGCGACGGCTTCGGGATAGTTCAGCTTGACGCCGCGCTCGAGCCGTCGCCGCGCCACCATGGCAGCCATGGCAACGAGCAGCTTGTCCTTTTCGCGCGGCGTCAGATTCATGCCTTCACCTTTTCGTCTCTATCCTCGGAGGTCTCGTCTTCGGCGACCTCCTCGTCGTCTTCTTCGTCTTCGTCGCCGTCTTCCTCGGACTCGTCGTCCTCGTCCTCATCGCCGTCAAGCTCGGCGTACTCATAAGCGAAGACGATCTCGCCGGTGGCGGGGTCGAAGGTGCTGGAGGTGGATTCGTCGAAGGCTTCGATCAGCATCTCCGCGTCATCGGGACCGTCGACATCGAAGCGGCGCACCGCCTCCTCGCCCTCGCCGCTCAAAGCGAGCTCGACCGCCCACCCGCGAGCGCCGGTGTCATAGATGCATTTCAGACCGTGGATCGCCAGCATGATGCTCTCCTCAAATTGACCAGGTGCGCGGCAGCGCACGACCGGTCAAATGCCCGAGCAGCGTGACGAGGGCGCGACGGAGCGCCTGTGCATCCGGTGAGAGCAGACGGACCACCAGGATATCGGAGACGATGCCGGCGCCCGCCTCGACATCGGGAAGGGCGTCGGCGAGCAGCCCGCGCACATCATCGAGCCCCAGGAGGTGCTCAGGCCCCACTGCGACCAGCGTGGCGGAGGCGCGCGCGCCAGCGGCGATCGCAGGGCGCGCAAGGCTCCCCGCCACAGCCCCTTCGAGCCGCAGATCATCGGCGAAGACCAGCCTGCCCTCACGCCGGATGCGCCAGCGATCACGCAGCGAGCCTCGCAGCATCGCCTCGCCCATGGCGCTGCGGCCGAAGAAGACCGACTCGCAGGCGACGAGCCTGGCATCCGCCGCGAGATCGATCGTCAGGTTGCGCGCGAGCCTGGCGCCCGAGAACAGGATGCTTTCCTGCGGCAGCCAGGCCAGGCTCGCGCCCGCCTTGAGCGTGAGCGCCGTGTCGATGCGCGTCTCAGTGCCCTGGCTGCGATAGATCTTCTCGGCGGCCTGGCTGGTGATGACCGCGTCACTGCCGGCCTCCAGCACGGCTGCGACCCGCATCGCGTCGCCGCCGGCCATGCCGCCGCCGGTGTTGATCAGCACAGCCTCGCAGCTTGCGTCGAAGGTCGTGGGAAAACGGGCGCGGTAGCCGCCCGATTCCGCCAGTTCGAGACGATGCGTCCGCGCCCCGACCCGGCCGAAGCGCAACCGCACGCCACCATCGGCCCGCACATAGGCCGGCAACAACGGATCATGGGCTGCCGGAACGGGCGGCGCGAACATGGCAAACCTTGAAACAAATGAGCGCAGCCAATCTTCCGTGCGGCTCTTGTCCGAGCAAGGGCTTGCGCGAGCCCGTCTGCCTAAATTTTTGGCAGCGACTCGCCACAGAGCGACGCTCAGCCGGCCTGCGCCAGAAAGCGCTCGACCTCTTCGCGCCGCGGCGCGCCGGCGCGGCCGCCGAAGCGCGTGCATTTGATCGCGGCCGTCGCCGAGGCGAAACGGATCGCCGCGCGCTCGCCTTGCCCCTCCGCCAGCGCCAGCGCGAAGGCGCCGTGCCAGACATCGCCTGCGCCCAGCGTATCGACCGCCGCGACGGGAAAAGCGGGGATATGTGCGATCTCGCCATTCTCGACGAAGAGCACCCCCTCCTTGCCGAGCGTCACCGCCAGCCAAGTCTCGGCATCGCGGGCGACCTTGGCGAGGCCGAGGCGCGGATCCTCCTCCTCCGACAACTCCCGCAGCGCCTGCGCGCTGAAGGCGACATGGCTCGCGGTCGCGACGAGATCGGGATGGGGCGGCTTGCGGTCGGCATCAAGTACGCCGGGGAGGCCGGCCTTGCGTGCCAGGACCAGGGCGGCGAGTGCGCCCTCGCCCCAGCGCGTATCGGCCAGCACCGCGCCCGCCCCCTCCGGCAAGCTATCGGGCAGCCAATCGGGCGTCACCGGCATGGCGGGATCGGAATAGGAGATCACCATGCGCTCGCCTTCGGCATCGACCAGGATGGCGGAGACCGGCGAGCGCAGGCCGGGAGCACGGAGGGAGAAGCCGGTGTCGACGCCCTCGCCTCTGAGTTCAGCGACGATCTGGTCCCCGGTCAGATCGTCGGCGAGCCGTGTCGCCAGCCATGAACGGCCGCCGAGCCGCGCGATCGCGACCGAGGCGTTGCCGGCACAGCCGCCGCCGACTACGGCGAGATCGCGCGAGCGATATTTTTCGCCGCGCGTCGGCATGGTCTCGACGCTGTAGACATAATCGAGCGTGGCGATGCCGAGGGAGAAGACGCCGGTCATGAGCGAGCCGACGGGGTCTCCGGCCCGAAACGCAGCCCGTCAATATCGGTGTGGATGAAGTCGTTGCCTTTGTAGGCAAGCTTAAGCCCCGCCGTCCGGGCAGCGGCATAGGCGAAGCAATCGCCCATATTGAGACGGGCGGCATGACCGGTGAGGTGATGGTAGCGGGCAGCGCAGGCATGGGCGGCCCTCATGGCCGGTTCGCCGATATCCACGATCTCGCCCTTCACGTCGCCGATGAAGTCCATAACGGTGGCAAAAGCCTCATCGAACGTCGCCCCGTGCCTCGCCAGCCGGGACGAAGCCTCAAATACCGCCAAAGCGGAGGATCTGATCCGCGCGGATACGACAATCGCTTCGAGAGCAGCGTCGCCCTCCTGCTCCTGGAGCAGAACAGCCAAAATCACCGAGGCATCAAGAAACATCAGGCATCGCCATATTCTCGGTCGAAGAACTGCTTGTGAGACAGTCCGTCGCCCTTGAGGTCGAACTTCGCCAGACGGGCGCGCGCTTTCTCGGCGGCGGCGAAGACGAGCTTGCGCCTTTCGGCACGCCGTTCCAGCTCAAGGCGCACGGCCAAGCCGATCGCGCCCTGAAGCGTCGAGCCATCCTGTTCGGCGAGTTCGCGGACATCGCGATCGATCTGCGCGTCTCTGATGAGAATTCCCATAATCAGATCCCCTGATATCAGCTGATGATATCAGGGCCTGATATCAGAGACAACCGCGCGCCTTACCAGGCTCCGGTGTTCGGCATGCTCGTCCAAGGCTCGGCCGGCGGCTTGGGATCGCCCTTCTGCAGGATCTCGATCGAGATATTGTCGGGCGAGCGGATGAAGGCCATGTTGCCGTCGCGCGGCGGGCGGTTGATCGTGACGCCGGCCTTCATGAGCTTGTCGCAGGTGGCGTAGATATCGTCGACCTCATAGGCGAGGTGGCCGAAATTGCGGCCGCCGGTATAGACCTCCGGATCCCAGTTATAGGTCAGTTCCAGCGTCGGGCGGCCGCGGCTGCCCTGCTCCCTGACGGTCTCGACCTCGTCGGGCGCGGCCAGGAAGACCAGGGTGAAGCGGCCTTTGTCGTTCTCGATGCGGCGGGTTTCGACCAGCCCGAACTTGGTCACGTAGAAATCGAGCGCTGCGTCGAGATCGGTGACGCGGACCATGGTGTGGAGATAGCGCATCGTGGACTGCCTCTTGTTTCGATCATGGGCGGGTTGATCTCGATCCCGGATCGGGCCAAACCCTGCGCATTCCTAGAGCATGATACCAAAGAGTGGGAGCCGGTTTTCGGACCAAGCCCTGTTTTGACCCCAAATCCTGCTCTGACCCATTGATGACAGCCCGATACGGGATTTGCCATGACGAGAACGGACAACGCAGACGAGCGGCCGGCGCCGACCGCCCTGCAGATCAGCGCGATCAAGCGCCGTGCGGCGATGTTGTCCGTGATGGCCACCATCCTGCTCACGGCCGCGAAGGTCGTGGCGGCGATGATCTCGGGCTCGCTGGCCCTGTTGACCGACGCCCTCCAGGGCCTGGTCGATATCGGCTCGACCCTGTTCACCTGGTTTGCCGTCCATGCCGCCGACAAGCCGGCGGATGAGGAGCACCATTACGGCCATGGCAAGCTCGAGGCGCTGGCCGCGCTGGTCGAAACCGCGATCCTGTTCACGCTCGCCGGCGCGATCCTCTGGGAGGCCGGCTCGCGACTGTGGCTCGGCATCGCCGAATATGTCGCCGTCACGCCCGTGGTCATCGGCGTGATGCTGCTCTCGATGACCGTCGATGCGCTGCGCTGGCGCTCGCTCAGCCGCGTCGCCAAGGAGACCGGCAGCGAGGCGCTGGCCGGCGAGGCGACGCATTTCTCGACCGATTTCGTCGGCTCCGCGCTGGTGCTGGCCGGTCTCATCGGCGTCTGGGCCGGCGCGCCGCGCGCCGACACGATCGCCGCCTTCGCGATCGCGGCCTTCACCGCCTTTTCCGCCTTCAGGCTCGCCCGGCGAACCATCAACACCTTGATGGATGCCGCCCCGGAAGGCGTCAGCGAGCGCTTGAACAAGATCGCGGCGGCCGTGCCGGGCATCGTGGCGATCGACTGGATCAGGGTCCGTCCGGCCGGCGGGCGAACCTATGGCGAGATCGGCATCCGCGTCTCGCGCACCTTGCCGCTCGACCGGGTCGTGGCGATCAAGCAGGCGCTGCTCGACGCCGTGGAGAAGGAGGAGCCCGGCGCCGAGATCACCATCGCCGCCAACCCGATCCAGGTCGATGACGAGACGGCGCTGGAGAAGGTCCTGCTGATCGCGCTCAAGCTCAAGATCCCGGCGCATCACGTCACCGTCCACACCATTGGCGGACGGCTCTCGGTGAGCCTCGACATGGAGGTCGACGCCAAACTACCCCTGGGCGAAGCGCATGACATCGCGACCCGGCTGGAAGCGGCGATCCGGGAGGAATTCGGCGGCGAGACCGAGGTCGAGACCCATATCGAGCCGATGGAGACTGGTGCGCCGGCCGGCCACAACGCCGCCTGGGAGACGGTCGAGGACATCGGCAAGGCCCTTGCGGGCGAAGCCTCGAAACTCGGCGGGCCGATCCACGACATTCACAGCGTCCGCGTGCGCCAGACCGAGAACGGGCTGGTGGTGAACTATCATTGCCGCGTCGATCCCGCGCTCAATGTCGCGGCCGTTCATGCCGCCGTCGATGCGATCGAGCGGGCGGTTCGGATCGCCCGCCCGCAGGTCTGCCGGCTCGTCAGCCATGCGGAGCCGGCGCGCATGGTGACGACGCCCGATCCGCTGCCCGGATTGTGACCGCCATTCACAGCTGATGCATTCCAGGTCCACGTCCCGGTGAGAGGTTGCGGCCGCCAAACGCTGTCGCTTCCGAACAGCGAGGCATGACGAGGGACATCACTGATGAAGCCTGCCATTCTCGCGACCGCCGCCATCGCAATCGCCTTGTTTACCGGCCAAGCCGCCATGGCCCAGAGCGCCGATGACGCCAAATGGGTCGGCCAATGCCTGATCGACAATGCCGGCGGCGCGGCCGAGCCGATCGTGCGCAAATATTGCGTCTGCATGAACAACAAGATGAGCGACAACGAGACCCGCTCGATCACGCAATGGGAGAAGAGCAACCCGGCGGCGCGCGCCGCCTGCGATAAGGAAGCCGGCTGGCGTTGAGTTCCTAAGGCTCTGACGGCGCATTGAGCCCGCGCCTACCGCATCAGGCCGAATATCGTATTCGGTCTGATGCGGTAGGGTTTTGATCGGCTTGTCCCGAAAACCGGCTCCCACTTTTGGGGCCGATGCCTTTGATCCCGCATTGGCTTGCTCCGAAAACCGGTTCCCGCTTTTCGGGCCGATGCCAGAGCCGTTCGGATTGATCCGTGGAACGACAGGATCGATCCGACAGTTGACTCGGTCGGTCGACCGATATTACGCTCAGGCAACATCGGTCGTTCGACCGAACGAAGGCGCGACATCGCGGCCTTCGGCAGCTCCACGGCAAGGAGGCATCGCCATGGGTGGCATCGCTTCAGTTCTGTACGGTGTGCTGGCCTATCTGCTGTTCCTGGGCACGTTCCTTTACGCCATCGCCTTCGTCGGCAACCTGCCGGTGCCCAAGACGATCGACAGCGGCGCAGCCGGGCCGCTCGCTCCGGCGTTGCTGATCAACATGGTCTTGCTCGGGCTCTTCGCCATTCAGCACAGCGTCATGGCTCGGCCCGGGTTCAAGCGCTGGTGGACGCGTTTCGTACCGCAGTCGGTCGAGCGGACGACCTATGTGCTGCTCGCGAGCCTGGCGCTGGTACTGCTCTATTGGCAGTGGCGGCCGATGCCCGAACTGGTCTGGTCGGTGACCGCTCCGGTCGGCGCCGGGGCCTTGCAGGTCATTTTCTGGGTCGGCTGGGCCGTCGTGCTGATCAGCACCTTCCTGATCAATCATTTCGAGCTGTTCGGCCTGCGCCAGGTCCATGCCCGGCTACGCGGCCGAACATTGCCCGAGCCGGTGTTCAAGACGCCGTTCTTCTACAGGAAGGTCCGGCATCCGATCTATCTCGGCTTCCTGCTGGCCTTCTGGGCAACGCCCGCCATGACGGCCGGGCATTTGCTGTTTGCGATCGCGACCACCGGCTACATCCTGATCGGAATCTATCTTGAGGAACGCGATCTGATCGGGTTGTTCGGCGATCAGTATCGCCGCTATCGCGAGCAGGTATCGATGCTCATTCCGCTTCCCAGGCGTAAGGCTGCCGCAGATGCCTCCCCTGAAACGCCGCCCGCAGGGTTGAAGCGCCCATAGCGGCGGCGGATGATCCCAGGCGCTTCTCGGATGAGGTGCCGGCGGGGAGTTGGAAGGATTGGCATGGCGGACGCGTTGTCGAAGAAACCGGAGACCAGCGTCACGCTGCTCGAGGCGGCCAAGCAGGTGCTGCGCCAGAACGGCTATGCCGGATTGTCGACCCGCGAGGTGGCTGCTGCCGCAGGCGTGCCGCTGAGCCAGATTCACTATCACTTCGGCTCCAAGCAAGGGCTCGTGCTCGCGCTCTTCGAGTATCTGAACGCGCAGTTGCTCAATCGCCAGAACGCCATGTTCGGCGACGCGACACTCACGCTATCGGAGCGATGGGACCGCGCCTGCCAATATCTCGACGACGATATCGGCTCGGGCTATGTGCGCGTTCTGCAGGAGCTCATCGCCGCCAGTTGGCATGACCAAGCCGTCGCCGAGGTCATTCGCGCCGGGATCATGGGCTGGGTGGATCTCATCGTGGATGCCGTGCGCAGGAGCGAGCCTGAAATAGGCAGCCTGGGCCTATTCTCGCCCGAGGAGGTCGGCGCCCTCGTCGCCAACGCCTTCATCGGGGCGGAGAGCCTTTATCTCCTCGGCCTGGAAAAGCAGGGTTCGCCCCTGCGCCAATCCTTGCGGCGCGTGGGCGATCTCATTCGCATGGCGGAAGGAGCTTCGCCGAAGAGGTGACATCATGCGCGCAAAGCTGCCCGGCGAGCAGGGCTTCGTCGATCGCGACGGCGTGAAGCTGCATTACGAGATTTATGGCGACGGCCCGGAGACAATTGTTTTCCTGCCGCCCTGGAGCATCGTGCACTCCCGCGTCTACAAGGCGCAGTTGCCCTATTTCAGCGAACGCTTCCGCTGCATTGCCTATGACGGCCGTGGCAACGGCAAGTCCGACAGGCCCGCCGCTGTGGCTGCGTACGCGCTGGACAACTACCTCGCCGACGCGCTTGCCGTCATGGATGCCGCCGAGGCGGGTGAGGCCATCCTCGTGGGTCTTTCCTTTGGCGGCATGCTGGCCTGCGCGCTCGCCGCGCATCACCCCGAACGGGTGAAAGCGGCGATTCTGGGCGGGACATCGGCGAGCATAGGCCCCGGATACGCTTACGCGACACCGCAGCATTTTCTCGCCAGGCATGAACGGTTCGAGGGATGGAACAAGTACAACCGCACGTACTGGCTTCGGAACTATCCCGATTTCGCAGATTATTTCGTCCGCAACATCTTCTCTGATCCTCACTCGACCAAGCAGATCGAGGATGCAATCGGCTGGGCCAGCGACACCACGGGTTCCGTTCTGGCCAAGACCGTGGAAGCGCGCTCACTTCCGCCAGCCTTCGATGTGAGCGAGGCGATGTATCGCAGCATTCGCTGCCCGATGCTGATGATCCACGGCGAAGACGATCAGATTCAGCCCCTTTCGCGCGCGCAAGCGGTGGCGGAGGTGACCGGCGCCGAGCTCATCACGATTCCAGGTGGCGGCCATAATCCGTTCGGGCGCTATCCCGCGAAGTGCAACACGTTGATCGTCGATTTTCTCGGCCTAAAGCTCGGCATTCCCGCCCGGGAAGGCGCTGTGCGGCGGAGCGCGAAGACAGGGAAGGCGCTCTATCTGTCCTCGCCTATCGGTCTTGGACATGGTCGCCGCGACATCGCCATTGCCCGCGAGCTGCGCAAACTGCACCCGGAGCTGCGGGTCGATTGGCTGGCGCAAGATCCGGTGACGCGCCTGCTGGAGGCGCATGGCGAGCGCATCCATCCGCTCAGTCCTCGGCTCGCCAGCGAGACGCGGCACATCGAACTGGAGTCGGGCGAGCACGAACTCAATGCCTTCCAGGCCATCCGCCGGATGGATGAGGTGCTGATCGCCAATTTCATGATCTTCCAGGATGCCGTCGACGAGGGCGGCTACGATCTCGTGATCGCCGATGAGGCCTGGGACATCGACCATTATTGGCACGAGCATCCGGAGCTGAAGAGAGCCAAGCTCGCCTGGCTCACCGATTTCGTCGGCTACGTGCCCATGCCATCGGGAGGAGATCACGAAGCCTTTCTGACCACCGACTACAACGCCGAGATGATCGGGCACATTGAACGCCACCCGGCTGTTCGGGATCGTGCCATCTTCGTCGGCAATCCCGAGGATATTGCTCCGTTGTCGTTCGGCCGGGACCTGCCGGCGATGCGCGATTGGGTGCCCAGGCACTTCGATTTCGCCGGCTACGTCATCGGCGCGCACCCCGAGAGCTTTGGCGGACGGGCCGAGTTGCGCGAGAGACTCGGCTACAATCGCGGCGAGCGCGTGTGCATCGTGACGGTCGGCGGCTCGGGGATCGGCGGGCATCTGATCAGGCGCATCCTGCAAAGCCATGCGCTGGCCAGCGCGCGGCTCCCGGGCCTGCGCATGATCGTCGTCGCCGGTCCGCGCATCGATCCCGCCTCGCTCCAGGCGCCAGCAGGCGTCGAAGTGCATGCCTTCGTGCCGAACCTCGACCATCATCTTGCGGCGTGCGATCTCGCGCTGGTGCAGGGCGGGCTGACCACCTGCATGGAGCTGACGGCGGCGGGCACGCCGTTTCTCTACTTTCCGCTCCGCAATCACTTCGAGCAGAATTTTCACGTCGCCCATCGCCTCGACCGTTACGGCGCCGGGCAGCGCATGGACTACGCCACCGCGACGCCGGACATGATCGCGCAGGCCATGGTAGCAGCGCTGCAAGCACCGCCGCGATTCAGGCCGGTCGAGGCAGACGGCGCTCAACGGGCGGCCCGGATGCTTGCCGATCTCCTCTGACCCGAAGCCGGGCCATGGCGAAGCCAATGGGAGAGACCATGGGCCCGGCCCCGAAACGCCCCAGGCCTGCGGCGCGCGCGGACTTTCGAGCGGAGGAGGCTCGGGCTACACACAAGGCTTAAGAGTCGCTTCTGTCAGGTCAGTCCATGCGCGCCGAAGACACCCCCTTGATCCGCCTCGAGGACTATCGCCCGTCCGACTGGCTGATCGATACGGTCGATCTCGACATCAGCCTCGCCCCGCAGCAGACCCGCGTGCGCGCCCTGCTCGGCCTGCGGCCCAACCCGGCCGGCCAGCCAGGCGCACCCTTGATCCTCGACGGCGACGAGTTGGCGCTGAGCGAGATCAAGCTGGACGGCGCGAGCCTCGACGCGAGCGCCTTCACTGCGGGCCCGCAGTCGCTGACCGTTCATGCGCCGCCGCGGCGCGGCTTCACCCTGACGATCGAGACCGTGCTCGACCCGTCCGCCAACACCAAGCTGATGGGCCTCTACCGCTCGTCCAAGGTCTATTGCACGCAATGCGAGGCGGACGGCTTCCGCCGCATCACCTATTTCCTCGATCGGCCCGATGTGATGTCGGTCTATACGGTCAGGCTGGAGGCGGCGAAGGCCGAGGCGCCGGTGCTGCTCTCCAACGGCAACCGCGTCGCGACCGGCGAAGTGCCCGGCAGCGACCGGCATTTCGCCGTCTGGCACGACCCCCACCCCAAGCCCGCCTATCTCTTCGCCCTGGTTGGCGGTGCGCTCGACCATGTTCGCGAGGACTACGTCACCGCCGACGGCCAGCAGGTCGAGTTGGCGGTCTATGTCGAGCCCGGCAAGGCCGGGCGCGCCGGCTGGGCGCTGGATTCGCTGGTGCGCTGCATGCGCTGGGACGAGCGGGTCTTCGGCCGCAATTACGATCTCGACGTGTTCAACGTCGTCGCCGTGTCGGATTTCAACATGGGCGCGATGGAGAACAAGGGCCTCAACATCTTCAACGACAAATATGTGCTGGCCGACCCGCAGACCGCCACCGATGGCGACTACGCCTCGATCGAGGCGATCATCGCGCATGAGTATTTCCACAACTGGACCGGCAACCGCATCACCTGCCGCGACTGGTTCCAGCTCTGCCTGAAGGAGGGCCTCACCGTCTTCCGCGACCAGGAGTTCTCCTCCGATGAGCGCTCGCGCCCGGTGAAGCGGATCAGTGACGTGCGCACGCTGCGCGCGACGCAGTTCTCCGAGGACGCAGGCCCCCTCGCCCACCCGGTCAGGCCGCGTGCCTACAAGGAAATCAACAACTTCTACACGCCGACGGTCTACGAGAAGGGCGCGGAGGTGATCCGCATGCTCAAGGTCCTGATCGGCGCGGACGCCTTCAAGCGCGGCATGGACCTCTATTTCATCCGCTGCGACGGCACGGCGGCGACGATCGAGGAATTCCTTAACTGCTTCGCCGAGACCTCGGGCCGGGATCTTTCCCATTTCGCCCGCTGGTACGAGCAGGCCGGCACGCCCACCGTCGTCGCCTCGGGCCGCTATGACGCGCGGGCGAAGAGCTACACGCTCGACCTTGCCCAGACGACACCGCCGACGCCTGGCCAGACGACGAAGCAGCCGGTGGTGTTGCCCGTCGCGCTCGGTCTCGTTGGGCGGGATGGCGACCTGCCCCTGACGACCGGATCGAGCGCCTATGCCGGCGACGGGTTGATCGTGCTCGACCAGCCCTCGCTTTCGGTGGTCTTCAGCGATGTCGCGGAAGCGCCGATCCCCTCGCTGCTGCGCGGATTCTCGGCGCCGGTGCGGCTCGAACTCGATCTCGCCGATGCCGATTTGCTGCGTCTGTTCTCGGCCGACAGCGATTCCTTCAACCGCTGGCAGGCGCTGCAGAGCGTGGCGACGCGGGCCCTGGTCGCGGCCGGGCGCCCCGGCACCGACCGCACCACCCTGCTGGCGAAGGCCACCGAGATCGCAGGCGCGCTCGACCGCTTCCTGCGCGAACAGGGGCTTGCCGACCCGGCCTTCGCTGCCCAGGTGCTGCGCCTGCCGGCCCCGGCGGACATCGCCCGCGAGATCGGCGGCGATGTCGATCCCGACGCGATCTATGGCGCCCATCGCAGTCTGTCGGGCGCGATCGGGCAGGCTTTGGAAGCAACACTGGTCGGTCTGCGCGACACACTCGCCACCAAGGCCGTCTACGCTCCCGATGCGGCCTCCGCCGGTCGCCGCGCCCTACGCAACGAGGCGCTCGGGCTGATCGCCATCGCCGCCCCCGAGGCGGGAGCCCGGCTGGTGGAGCAGCAGTTTTCGAGCGCCGACAACCTGACCGACCGGCTGGCCGCGCTCGCGGCCATGACGCTGATCCCCGGAGATGCGCGCGAGAACTTGATCGGGCGCTTCGCCGAGATCTATGCCAGCGAACCGCTGGTGCTCGACAAATGGCTGATGGCGCAGGCGCTGATCGCCGAACCGGGCACGCTCGACCGCGTCAAGCGATTGATGCAGCACAAGGCCTTCTCGCTCGGCAACCCCAACCGCGTGCGCGCCCTGATCGGCGGCTTCGCGGCGAACCTGACCCAGTTCAACCGGGCCGACGGCGCGGGCTATGAATTCGTCGCCGACATGGTCGTCGCGCTCGACCGCACCAACCCCCAGGTCGCCTCGCGCCTGCTCGGCTCGTTCAAGAGCTGGAAGATGCTCGAACCCGCCCGCAAGGACCTCGCTCAGGCGTCTCTGGCGATGGTCGCGCGGACGCCTGGATTGTCGCGGGACGTCGCCGATATCGCCGAGCGCGCACTCGCCTAAAGCGTTTTCGAGCGAAGTGGACGCCGGTTCGCGTGAAGAAAGCGCGTCAAACCACAAGCCGAGAACAGGATGCGAAAAAGCGGGAACCGGTTGCTCGCATCCTGTTCTGAACGGCGCCGGGGGCCGTTCGAAACTCCGTGAGCCCTCATCCTGAGGAGCGGGCGCAGCCCGCGTCTCGAAGGATGCTCCAGGAGGCTCTGGAACTCATCTGGAGCATCCTTCGAGACGCCGTTTCGCGGCTCCTCAGGATGAGGGCTCACATGTCCAGACGGGCACCGAGGGGCCGCTTGCCCGAAACGTTAACGTTTCATTACCCGTACAGGATTCATTGATTCGATCGCCGCAACCTGGAGGCGAATTCTTACGTTCCGATTCAACTCAAGGCTAGACAAACCGGCCCGCGCGGATTCAACTCAAAGTGATTCGAGGGGATGCGGCACGTCTCCCGATCTTACTGACGGTACCGAATATCCGAAGGGGGACGGGCATGACGCGTGCCAACGCGAGCTGCGCATCTATGCGCGCAGACACGATTCTGGGGGTCGCCAGATCGCTGACGCACCCGCTTTATCGGCGTTTCGAGAGCCTCGAACCGATCTTTCGTAAAGTCTTGCCGGCGCTCGTCGCCGTGTTCATGCTCATCCTGGGCGCTGGCGCCCTGGTTCAAACCTCGGCCATGCGAGATGACGCCCTGCTCGATGCTGCAGGCGACATCGATCTCGTCTCGGCGCTGATCGTACGAGAACTTGAGATCGCGGCCCAGACCGGCGCCTCGCCTGCGTCTCTTCTTGCAACGCTGGCCTCCAGGCACCTCGCCCCGCATGGCCGCATCGTCCATGTCAGCACGGCCGACGGGCAGGTCATCGCCAGCGAGCCTGTCATCGGCCAGACCCAGCGCACGCTGGTCGACCTCCTCGGCCAGACCCAGCCGCTGACCGTGTTCGGCGACCGCGCCGGCGTGATGCGCATCACCCTGCCGGGCGCGACCGAGGTGTTCGCGACCGTCCGCAATCTTCCCGCTCCGCTCGGCCAGGTCGCCGTGATGCAGCCCGTGTCCCGGGCGCTCGCAACCTGGCAGCAGCGCCGCAGCGCGCTCCTGGCGCTGATCGGCTCTGCCGCGCTCGTGCTCGTTGCCCTCACCCTCGCCTTCATCCTGCAATCGCGGCGGGCCTCGGCCGCCGACGAGGATTGCGACCGCGTCCGCCAACGCATCGACTCCGCCTTGAACCGCGGCCATTGCGGCCTGTGGGACTGGGATCTGGCGCGTGGCCGGATCTACTGGTCGGATTCGATGTACGCCATGCTCGGCTATGACCGCTCCGGCGACTACATGTCCTTCGGCGAGGTCAGCGCTTTCATCCATCCCGACGATGTCGATCTCTACGCGCTCGCCGATGCTATCAGCCGCGGCGAGGCCGAGCATCTCGACCAGGAGTTCCGCGTGCGCGGAGCCACCGGCGAATGGGTCTGGCTCAAGGCCCGTGCCGAACTCGTGATCGACCGCCGGACCCATTCGCAGCACCTCGTCGGCATCGCCGTCGACATCTCCGAGCAGCGCAACATGGCCGAGCGCACGGCGACAGCCGATGCCCGCCTGCGCGACGCCGTCGAGGCGATCTCCGAAGCCTTCGTGCTCTGGGATGGCGACAACCGCCTCGTCCTGTGCAACGCCAAATACCAGCAGCTCCACCAGCTCCCCTCGGAACTGCTCCAGGTCGGCATCGGCCATGATCAATTGATGGCGCTGAGCGCCCAGCCCAATATCGACCGCGAGCCGGTGCGCACCATGCGCGGCACGGTCGGCGCCTCATCCTATGAGGCGCGCCTGTCTGACGGCCGCTGGCTGCAGATCAACGGCCGCCGCACCAAGGATGGCGGTTCGGTCTCGGTCGGCACCGACATCACCAAGCTGAAGCAACAGGAGGAGCGCCTGACCCAGTCGGAGCACCAGCTCCTGATGCATGTCACCGACCTCAAGGCCTCGCGCCAGAAGCTGGAAGCGCAGGCGCAGCAGCTCGCCGACATGGCCGAGCGCTATCTGGAGCAGAAGGCCGCGGCCGAGAGCGCCAACCGGGCCAAGTCGGAATTCCTGGCCAATATGAGCCATGAACTGCGTACGCCGCTCAACGCCATCATCGGCTTCTCCGAGATCATGGAGAACGGCCTGTTCGGCAGCCTCGGCTGCGACCGCTATCTCGACTATGTCCGCGATATCCGCTCAAGCGGCGGCTATCTGCTCGGCGTCATCAACGACGTCCTCGACATGGCCCGCATCGAGGCCGGCCGGATGCGGCTCGAGAAATCCGACGTCGCGGTGGGCCTGGTCATCGACGAAGCCGTCCTCAAGGCGCGCGCCGAAATCGACCGCAAGCACCTCGCTCTCCGCATCGAGGGGCCGCGCGACCTGCGCCTGGAGGCCGATCCGCATGCACTCTACCAGATCCTCGGCAATCTCATCGACAACGCGGTCAAGTTCACGCCCGAAGGCGGGCAGGTCGCGGTGCGGCTGCGCCAGGTGCCGGGTGCGCTCAACATCTACATCGAGGATACCGGCATCGGCATTCCCAAGGAGAAGATCGACCGTATCGGGCGGCCCTTCGAGCAGGTCGAGGGCGACCTCACCCGCAGCTATCAAGGCTCGGGGCTCGGCCTCGCCATCGCCCGCTCGCTGGCCGAACTGCATGGCGGCTCGCTGCGCCTGCGCTCATCGATCGGCGCCGGCACCATCGTGATGGTGCATCTGCCGCTGGATGGCGGCACTGGGCGCATCACCGCCCAGGCGGCCTGAACACTCAGCCGGCGCGGGCCGCGCCGAGCAGCTTCTGGAACAGGGCGCGGACGCCGGCGCGCATCTCGTCCAGCTCCGCCCGCAACACCTTGGCGTCCGGCCGGCCCACAGCCGTCGCGATCCGCTTGAGCACGCGCAGCGGCACGGCGGCGGGATCGATCCCCTCCTCGACGGTGAAACGCTGCCAGAGCTGAACATCGCCGATCAGCCTGTGCGCCTCGATCAGGAAGGCGGCGTCAGCCGCCGATAGCAATCCAGCCTCCCGCGCCGCGGCAAAGACCGAGGCGGTATCGGGCGCGACCAGGCCAGGGTGGCGCGCGGCATGGGCCAGCACGAGGAACTGCGCCAGGAAATCCAGATCGGTCAGGCCCCCAGTCACGAGCTTCAGGTCCCAGGGGTCGCTCTCGCCCTTCTCCTTGGCGATCAGGGTGCGCATCTCCAGCACCGCAGTTGCGACCTTCGCCGGCTTGCGCTCGCGCCGCAGGATCTGGCCGATCGCCTCCCGCGCGCGGCCCGCCAGCCCGGCATCGCCGGCGACGACGCGGGCGCGCGTCAGCGCCATCTCCTCCCAGATCTCGGCCTCGCCCGTGTGATAGGCCTCGAAACCGGAGAACTGGGTCGCCGCCGGGCTTTTGTTGCCGGTCGGCCGCAGGCGCATATCGACCTGGTAGAGCCCGCCGCGCCGTGTCGGCACCGTCAGCGCCGCCACCAGCCGCTGGGTGAAGCGGACATGCCAGGTCACGGGGTCGAGGCTTTTGGCGCCGTCGCTCGGGCCGGCGTCCTCCGGCCGGTCATAGAGCAGGATCAGGTCGAGATCGGAGGATGGCGTGAGTTCGCCCGCGCCGAGCCGGCCCAGCCCCAGCACCACCGTCTCCGCCCCGGCAATGATGCCATGATCGGCGGCGAAGGCGGCCCGCGTATCGTCGAAGGCGACGCGCAGGCAGCCTTCGGCCACGCCGCAATAGGCCTGGCCCGCCTGCTGGGCGCGGTAGACGCCCGAAATCAGGCGCGCGCCGACCAGGAAATTCTCCTGCCGCGCCGCATCCCGCAAACGGTCGAGCCCGTCCTCGACGCTGGGCGGGGGATTGCCGACGACGGCCCTGATGCGACCGGTCAAGGCATCGGTGTCGAGATTGGCCGAGGTGAAGGCCGGGTCGATGATGCCGTCGAGGACATGGGGATAGAGCGCCGCGACCTTGGCGAGCCTGGGCGCGCTGCCGAGGATATCGGCGAAGATCGTCAGCAGCGAGGCATGCGAGCGCAGCAGCGTCAGCAATTCGACCGCAGCCGGCATGCGCACGAAGGCGTTGTCGAGATGGGCGAGCGCGCCATCGGGGTCGACGGTACGGCCGAGCGCCACCAGGAGCGCCGGCGTGAGCTCGGTCAGGACCTCGCGGGCGCGGGCGCTGGTCACGGCGGCGCGGCGGCCGAAATGCCAGCCGCGCACCGTCTCGGCGGCGGTGTTGGGATCGCGAAAGCCGAGCTTGCGCAGGGTCGCCAATGTGTCCGGGTCGAGCTCGGTGCCGGTGAAGCTCAGCGTACCCGCTTCGCTGGCCAGGCTTGGCCCTTCCTCGAAGAGCAAGGCGTAATGCCCCTCGACGCGCCTGGCATGAGCCGTCAGCGCCTTGCCGAAGGCCGCAGTCGAGGGATAGCCGCAAAAGCGCGCGAAGGCTTCCAGATCGCCCTTCGCCTTGGGCAGGGTCTGCGTCTGCTCGTCATGGCGCATCTGCAGGCGATGTTCGATCACGCGCAGATAGCGATAGGATTCGGCCAGCTCGTCGCGCGCCCTGGGCGTGATCCAACCCTCATGCGTCAGTTCGCCGAGCATCTCCAGCGTGCGCGGGCCGCGCAGGGCCGGGCGCCGGCCGCCGAAGACGAGCTGCTGTGTCTGCACGAAGAACTCGATCTCGCGGATGCCGCCGCGACCGAGCTTCACATTATGGCCCTCGACGGCGATCGTCTCATGGCCCTTCACCGTCTGGATCTGGCGCTTCATCGCATGGATGTCGGCAATCGCGGCGAAGTCGAAATATTTGCGCCAGATGAAGGGCGCGAGATCGGCAAGGAAGCGCCTGCCCAGCGCGAGGTCGCCCGCGACCGGCCGGGCCTTGATCATCGCGGCGCGTTCCCAGTTCTGGCCGACGGTCTCGTAATAGGAATAGGCACTGGGCAGCGCGACCGCGACATGGGTCGAGGCCGGGTCCGGCCGCAGGCGCAGATCGACGCGGAAGACATAGCCGTCGGGCGTACGCTCCTGGATGATGCGGGCGATGGCTTGCGTCAGCTTGACGAAGAAGCTCGACGGCTCGGCGACGCCTGCGGCCTCGGCGGTTTCAGGATCGAAGAAGACGACGATGTCGATGTCGGAGGAGTAGTTCAGCTCGCCCGCGCCATGCTTGCCGAGCGCAAGCACGACGAGGCCGCAGCCCGCGCCAGGATCGGTCGGATCGCTCAAGCGGATGCGGCCGAGATCGGCCGCCTGGCGCAGGACATGCTCGGTCGCAAGACGCACGGCGGCATCGGCCATCGCCGTCAGCGCCGCTGTGACCGTCTCGACATCCCAGACGCCGCCGATATCGGCGAGCGCGATCAGGAGCGCCATCGCCTGCCGGAAGCGGCGTAGCGCGCGCATGAGCTCGGCCGTCTCGACGCCCGATGCGGCGGTCGCCGCGATCTCGGCCAGCAAGGCATCGCGTCGTGCTTCCGGCGCTGTCGTCAGCGCCGAGACAAGAGCTGCGGGGTCAAGCCGCATGATCTGCGTCAGGAAGGGCGAATGCGCCAGGATGCCGGCGACGAGATCGACTGATGCCGGATTGGCGGCGAAGTGCTGCGTCAGAGCCTCGGCGGCCTCATCGTCGCGCAGGCGCTCGATCAGCTCGCGCGTCAGCAGCGCCTCGCGGCGGGCTTTGGCCGGCAGCACGGGCGCGGCCTTCAGTCGATCACAAAGCCGCCCGTCCATCGTCTCAGTCCCGCTGCTCCCGGAGCCTCCCCCTGGACACTCGCTCAGCCCTCGTCCTGAGGAGCGCTCCACAGGAGCGCGTCTCGAATGATGCTCCAGGAGGCTCCGGAGATATCTGGAGCATCCTTCGAGACGCCGCGTGCCGCGGCTCCTCAGGATGAGGGCTGGAGGTTCCAAACGGACTCAAGCCGACTGCAAGCCAGCAGGGTTCGGTTGCGCTGTCGAGGCCGGGAGCGCGCCGCCCTCATGCATGTCCACAGGCTTCGGCTGCGCTTGCGGCAGCGAGATCACCACGCGCAGGCCCGGCGCATTGTCCTCCAGCCTGAGCTGGCCGCCATGCAGCCTGACGACGCCGGCCGCCAGCGCCAGGCCGAGCCCGAAGCCGGGCTTGCTGCGGCTCTGGTCGAGCCTGACGAAGCGCTCCAGCACGCGGCCGCGATCGGCCTCCGGGACGCCCGGCCCATGATCGGCGACGACGAGCTCGATCTCGGAGCCGACAGGAGCCGCCGAGACGACGACCGTCGCCGCGCCCGCCTCGACCGGCTGGCCGTATTTCAGAGCGTTGTCGATCAGATTGGCGAGCGCCTGGCCGAGCAATTCGCGATTGCCCGAGACATGCAGTTCCGGCGCGACTTCGGTGACCAGCGAGAGGCCGACCTCCTCCGCCAGCGGCTCATAGAGCTCGGCCATGCCGGAGACGATCTCGGAGAGGTCCAACGCATCCATGCTGTCCTGGATGCGGCCGGTCTCGAGGCGCGCGATCATCAAGAGCGCGTTGAAGACGCGGATCAGGTTGTCGGCCTCGTCGATCGAGCCGTCGAGCGCGGCGCGCAATTCGTCGGGGGATTTCGCCGTGCGCAGCGCCTCTTCGGCGCGGTTGCGCAGCCGGGTCAAGGGTGTCTTCAGGTCATGGGCGATGTTGTCGGAGACCTGCTGCATGCCGGCCATCAATTCACCGATACGGTCGAGCATGGCATTGAGGTTCAGCGCGAGACGGTCGAGCTCGTCGCCCGTGCCCGAGATCGACAATCGGCCCTTCAGATCGCCGGCCATGATCGACTGGGCCGTGTCGGTCATGCCGTCGACGCGCTTCAGCACGCGGCGCGCCACGAACCAGCTCGCGAAGCAGCCGAGCACGAAGACCAGCAGCAGCGACCAGCCGGCCGCGCGCCGGATCACGACGCCGAGACGCTCGCGCTCCTCGACATCGCGCCCGACCAGCAGCCTGAAACCCGCAGGCAGCACGAAGACGCGCACGATTGCGCGGCTCGGCGTCTCGACCGTGTCGACGGAGCGCGCATATTCGATCTCGCTTTCACCCGGCCGGTCGAGCGCGCCGGGCGGGACGGCCTCGACATTGCCGGCGAGGCGCTCGCCCACCGGCGTGGTGACGAGATAGAGCGAGGCGCCGGGCCCACGCGAGCGCCGCTCGATGACGTTGACGAGCCGCCTGATGCCGCCCTGGCGCTGCTGCTCCGCAAGTCCCTGGATCTCGGCGTCGATGGTCGAGCGGATCTGGTCGTCGAGCAGGCGCCTGGCGTTCCAGGCGACATAGCCCAGCACGAAGCCGGCGAAGAGCGCGAAGATGACGAGATAGACCGCCGTCAGCTTGAAGGCGGTGGTGCGGAACAGGTTTGGCAGCAGATGCGTGGTCGTCTTGCGCGGAATGCTCTGCGCAGCCGCGCCCTGCCCGCCGGGATCAGCGCGCCGTGTCACGGACCATATATCCCGCGCCGCGAATGGTGTGGATCATCGGGTGTTCGAAGCCCTTGTCGACCTTGGCGCGCAGGCGGCTGACATGCACGTCGATGACATTGGTCTGGGGGTCGAAATGATAGTCCCAGACGTTTTCCAGCAGCATGGTGCGCGTCACCACCTGCCCGGCATGCTTCATCAGATATTCGAGCAGGCGGAATTCGCGCGGCTGCAGCGGAATCTCCTCCTCGCCGCGCGCGACGCGATGGGCGAGCCGGTCGAGCGCGAGATCGCCGACGCGATAGGTCGTGGGCTCGGACGCCGGCGCGGCGCGGCGGCGCGACAGCACCTCGACCCGCGCGAGCAGTTCGGAGAAGGCATAAGGTTTCGGCAGATAGTCATCGCCGCCGGCGCGCAGGCCTTTCACCCGGTCATCGACCTGCGCCAGCGCCGAGAGGATCAGCGCCGGGGTCACATCGTTCTGCTCGCGCAACGAGCGGATCAATGACAGCCCGTCGAGACGCGGCAGCATGCGGTCGACCACCAGCACGTCATAGCCGCCGCCCTCCGCCATGGCGTAGCCTTCTAGCCCGTCGGCGGCATGGTCGGCGACATGGCCGGCCTCGCGGAAAGCCTTGGTCAGATAGGCCGCTGCCTCGGCATCATCTTCAACGATCAAGAGTCGCATGGGATAAGCCTATCCTACAAAACGCAAAAACGGCAGGCCGGACGATACGCATCCGGCCTGCCGCGGTGAAGGCTGGTCTCCCGGTGGGGGCGACAGGAACCGTGAGACTCTAGCCTGCCCTCGTTAGGCCGCCGGCTGGCGGCCAACCTCGAAGCTGAGCTGGCGCTCCTTGCCGTCACGCCAGACCGTGAGACTGGTCTTGGTGCCCGGCGCGAACTTGGCGATCCGGCGCGAGAGGTCGCGCGCATCCTTCACCTGCTCGCCATTGACGGCGATGATGGTGTCTCCGCGCTTGACGCCGGCCTTGGCGGCCGGGCCGTTCTGCTCGGCGCTCGCGACCAGGGCGCCATGCGCCTCCTTGAGGCCGATCGCGTCGGCGACCTCGCTCGTCACCGGCTGGATCTGCACGCCGATGAAGCCGCGCGCGACCGAGCCGTCCTTCTTCAGCGCATCGACGACCTGCTCGACGGTGGCGGAGGGAATGGCGAAGGCGATGCCGACGCTGCCGCCCGAGGGCGAGAAGATCGCGGTGTTGACGCCGACGACCTGGCCTTGCTGGTTGAAGGTCGGCCCACCCGAATTGCCCTTGTTCACCGGCGCATCGATCTGCAGGTAATCGTCATAGGGACCCGAGCCGATATCGCGGCCCTGGGCCGAGACGATGCCGGCGGTCACGGTGCCGCCGAGCCCGAAGGGGTTGCCGACGGCCAACACCCAGTCGCCGATGCGCGGCTTGGCCGAGGCGAGCTGGACGTACTGGAAGTTGCCGCCATCCTTGACCTTCAGCAGCGCGAGATCGGTGCGCGGATCGGTGCCGACGACCTTGGCCTCGAGCGTCTTGCCGTCATCGGTGACGAGCTGGACCTCGACCGCGTTCTCGACGACGTGGTTGTTGGTCACGACATAGCCGTCCTGGCTGACGAAGAAGCCGGAGCCCTGGGCCATGCCCTGGCGCGGCTGCGGCCGGCCCTGGCGCGGGCCATCTTGGCCGCCTTGGCCGTCCTGGCGGAAGAAGCGACGCAGCCCGGGGGGCAGATCGTCCAGGCTGCCCTGGCCGTCCTCATCGGCGGCGGCGACGGTCTGGGTCTTGACGCGGACGGAGACGACGGCTGGCTTCACCTTCTCGACGATGTCGGCGAAGGAGGGCAGCTGCGTCTGGACGCCCGAGAGCTGAATCGGCTGGGCGAAGGCCCTGTGATCAAGCTTCAGCGCGCCATCGGCGAGACCGGCGGCAAGGCCGATGCCGAGCGTGGCGGCGCCGGCGATCAGGACGCCGCGCTTCAGAATGGATTTTGAGGTGGTGGTCGTCATGGCGAAACCCTCGGTCAGATCGGCAGGGCCTTCCCTGTCTGTGCTAGGGACCATGACGGGCGCAGCCTTACCCGGATTTGGCGCGAAGATGACGATTTCGTAAGGTTGGGGCTGCCACGCATGCCTGCACGCTTGACGGGCACTTACGCTACGGGAACACTCCGCCCGCGAACCGATAATCGCGGGGGGAGTGGCGATGAGCGTTCTCAAACATGCGGTCGCCGCCATGCTGCTGCTCGGCAGCGATGCGGCGCTGGCGCAGACTGTCACGGCCTATCAATCCGGGCTGCGGATAGCCCAGGGGCGAGGATATGCCAACGCCAACTGCTATGCGCAGGTCTTCGCCAGACACGCCGTCGTCGTCGAGAAGGCCAATGGGCGGCGCAACTGGCACGCGGCCTCGACACCCGCCTATAATGCCGAGCAACGCAGCCGATGCGGGATCGACCGGCTCGCCGATATCGCTGTTCGGCGGCAGGCGCGCGTTTCTGGCGGGAACCATTATGCCGGACCGCGATCGCAAGGCGGGGCCTATGTAATGGGCGTCAGGATCGCCGCACAGCGCGGCTATTCCGGAGAAAGAGCCCATTGCTTTGCCCGCGTTTTCACGAGCCATGCGGTCTTTCGGCCGTCGCCGCTGCGCTCAGGCGTCGTGGATTGGAACGCTCCGATCGGCCCGGCCATGCGAGGAGAAATGCAAAGCCAATGCGGCATCTCCATGTGACTTGAACCGTCATTGCGAGAAGCGTGAGCGACAAAGCAATCCAGGGGGATGTAGAGCACGCCCGCCCCTGGATTGCTTCGCTTCGCTCGCAATGACGGTTCAAACCAGATGGCAAGGCCGTTGGTATGAGAGGCGGCCTACTCGCCGTCCCGCTTCATCAGCGCCGCGATGCGCGCCTGCTCGTCCGGCGACAATGGCGCTGCCGCCTCCCCTACCGGTTTCATGCGCCGGCCGCTGCGCCAGATGAAGGCGAGGCCGAAGAGCAGGATCAGGAAGGGCCCGGCCCAGAGCGCCAACGTCCGGATCGTGAAGGGCGGGCGCAGCAGCACGAAATCGCCATAGCGCGCGACGACGAAGTCCTGCACCGCCGCGTCGCTGTCGCCCGCGACGAGCCGCTCCCGCACCAAGATGCGCAGATCGCGCGCCAGGGGCGCATCGGAATCGTCGATCGACTGGTTCTGGCAGACGAGGCAGCGCAAACCGCCGGAAATCGCCCGGGCGCGGTGTTCGAGCGCGGCGTTCGGCAAAACCTCGTCAGGCTGGACGGCGCGACCGGGAGCAGCCCAGGCCAGGCAGAGCGCAAGGATGACGAGGGCGCGCAGCATCGGCCTCATTCCGCCGGTTGCGGCGCAGCTGGGACGGGCTTGGCGCGGGCAGGCTTGGTGTCGGTGGGCTTGGTGTTGGTGGGCTTGGCGCGCTGCGGCGCCGCCAGCCGGAAGCGCCGGTCGGTCAATGAAAGCGCGCCGCCGAAGGCCATCACGATCGCGCCGATCCAGATCAGCAGGATCAATGGCTTGTCGTAGAGCCTGACGGCGATGCCACCATCGCTCTCCATCTCGCCGACATTGACATAGGCCTGGCTCAGGCCGTCGGTGCGGATGCCGGCTTCGCTCGTCGGCATGGCGCGGGCCGTGTAGACGCGCTTCATCGCCTCGACGGGCTTGAGCGGCCTGTCGCCCGACAGGATACGGAAACGCACCACATCCTCGCGGAAATTGGGGCCGGCGCGCGGGATGATGCTTTCCAGCACCACGGTATAACGGCCGCTGGTCAGGCTTTCGCCCGGTTTCAGGATGCCCATCGCCTCCGTGCTCCAGGCGGCGGCGGCGATGCCGATCACGCTCAAGCCGACGCCGGCATGGGCGAAGGCCGTGCCCCAGGCGGAGCGCGGCAGGCCCTTCGCCCGCGACAGAACGGCCCGCAGGCCGCTGGCGCGCGCGACGATGCGCTCGCCGAGGTCGAAGATCGCGCCAGTGACCAGGAAGACGCCGAGCCCGATGCCGAGCGGCGCCAGGACCGGGCCGCCGCGCATATAGGCGAGCACGCCGACGGCCACGAGGATGCCGAGCCCGAAGGCGGCGGCTGTGCGCTGCGCCGCGCCGAGCAGATTGCCGCGCTTCCAGGCCAGCGACTGGCCGAGCGGCAGGACCAGCAGCAACGGCACCAACAGCGGCACGAAGGTCGCGTTGAAGAAGGGCGGGCCGACCGAGATCTTGTCCCCGGTCAGCATCTCCAGCACCAGCGGATAGAGCGTGCCGATGAAGACCGTGGCGCAGGAGGTCGCGATGAAGACGTTGTTGACGACGAGCGCGCCCTCGCGGGAGACGGGTGCGAACAGGCCGCCCTGCCTCAGCAAGGGCGCGCGCCAGGCGAAGAGCGCCAGCGAGCCGCCGACGAAGAAGATCAGGATCGCCAGAATGAAGAGCCCGCGCGCCGGGTCGCTGGCGAAGGAATGCACCGAGGTCAGCACGCCGGAGCGGACGATGAAGGTGCCGAGCAACGAGAGCGAGAAGGTCAGGATCGCGAGCAGGATCGTCCAGACCTTGAGCGCGTCGCGCTTCTCCATCACCACGGTGGAATGGATCAGCGCCGTGCCGGCGAGCCAGGGCATCAGCGAGGCGTTCTCGACCGGATCCCAGAACCACCAGCCGCCCCAGCCGAGCTCGTAATAGGCCCAATAGGAGCCCATCGCGATGCCGAGCGTCAGGAACACCCAGGCGAGCAGCGTCCAGGGCCGGACCGCGCGCGCCCAGACCGCGTCGATGCGCCCGTCGATCAGCGCCGCGACCGCGAAGGCATAGGTGATGGAGAAGCCGACATAGCCGACATAGAGCAGCGGCGGATGGATCGCGAGACCGAGATCCTGGAGGATCGGGTTGAGGTCCTGGCCCTCACCCGGCACCGGGTCGAGCCGCCGGAAGGGGTTCGAGGTCAAAAGCGTGAAGGCGAGGAAAGCGACCGTGACCGTGCCTTGCGCGGCGAGCGTGCCGGCCCGCAGCCGCGCCGGCAACGAATGGCGCGACAGCGCCACCAGCGCCCCGAACAGCGTCAGGATCAAGACCCAGAGCAGCATCGAGCCTTCGTGATTGCCCCAGGCCGAGGTCAGTTTGTAGATCAGCGGCTGGGCCGAATGCGAGTTCGAAGCGACGTTCTCGACCGAGAAATCGGAGCGGACATAGGACGCGACCAGGGCCGCGAAAGCCAACGCGACCAGCAGGAAGCAGGTGATCGCCGCAGCGGTGCCGACCGAGGCCAGCGCCCGGTCATGGCGCGCCACGCCCCAGAGCGGCACCAGGGCCTGCACGACGGCGACGCCAAGCGCCAAGGCAAGCGCGAAATGGCCGATCTCGACGATCATGCGCGCCTCATTTGGTGACAGGGGATGGTGTGACGGGGGATGGGTTCGGGCTCGCCGCGCCAGGCTGCCAATGGCCCTGCTTCTTCAGCGTGTCGGCGACTTCGCGCGGCATATAGGTCTCGTCATGCTTGGCCAGCACCGAGTCGGCGCGGAAGCGGCCCGCGCCCTCGAAGACGCCTTCGGTGACGACGCCCTGCCCTTCGCGGAAGAGATCGGGCAAGAGCCCCTGATAGGTCACGTTGAGTGTGGTCTTGCTGTCGGTGACCGCGAAGACGACGCGCTGGCCTGGGCCACGCAGGACCGAACCTGTCTCCACCAGCCCGCCGAGCCGCATGCGCGTGCCGGGCGCGAGCCCCTTCTCGACGATCTCGGTCGGTCCGTAGAAGAAGACGATGGTGTCGCGCATGGCGACGAGCACCAGCCCGGCGGCGAGGCAGAGCACGACGCCGGCGGCGGCGATCAGGGCCAGGCGGCGCTGCTTGCGGGTCCAGCGGCGCTTGGCAGCGGGTCGTAACGGCTCGGCAGCGGTCATGGCGCCGGCTCCTTCAGCCCGAGTTCGCCCGCGAGCTGCTCGAGCTGCACGAGCGCGGCGCTGTCCTGCGACAGGCGCGAGCGCGCCATCGCGACAGCCTCGCGCGCAGCGGCCTTCTCGCCGAGTACGTTCTGCGAGCGGACCAATCTTTCCCATTCGGCCAGCGTGCCGCCGCCCGCCTTCAGGCGCTCGGCCAGCCCCTCGACCATGCCACGGATCGCCGCCTGCTGATCCGCCGCCGGCAGCTTGGCGATCGCGGCCCGCGCCGTGTCTCCGTCAAGCAGTTGGCTATCGAGTGCTTGCAGCCTCTGGCGCACGGCCGAGACCCAGGCCGCGCCGGGCGGCGCATCCTTGAGCAGGCTTTCGAACGCGGCGACCGCGCCCTGGCTGTCGCCGTCCTGCTCCTTGGCGATGGCGAGAAAGTAGCGGGCGCGCGGATTGCCTGGCTCGCGCTTGAGCGCCTCGGCGAGGGTTTCGCGCGCTTCCGCCGTCACGACGCCGCCGGCCGTGAGGATCTGAGCCTCGCCGAGACCGGCGCGCATCTCCGCCCCGTCCTCGCCATTGCGGATCGCGGCGGCAAAAGCGCGTGCCGCGTCATCGGGCCGGCCCTGCCGCAGATAGACCGGCGCGAGCACGGCCCAGCCGCGCCCATCCGCCGGATTAGCGGCCAGATGCGCCTCGATGCGGGCCAGCGACACTGCGAAATCCTGCTGCGACGGATCGCCCCGCAACCGCGCCGACAGCGGCTGGTCGGGGCGCGTCGGCGAGCCATAGGCGCCATAGACCAAGAGCGCGAGCAGCGGCACGCAGGACAAGGCCAGCGCCGAGCTGGCGCGGCGGCGGCGCAGCGACGATTCCGTCTCGCCGGCCGGATCGCCCTCCTTGTCGGCGGCGCGCAGCAGACGCCGCGCGGCCTCGACACGCGCGGCTTCAGCCTCGGCCGGGCCGATCAGCGCGCGGCCGAGGTCGCGGTCGATCTCATTGATCTGGGCGCGATAGAGGCTCGCCGCATCCGAGCCGTCGGCGAAAGCCGCGCCCTGGCCACGGCCGAGCGGCCAGAGCAGCGCGAAAACCGCCGCCCCCGTCATGACCGCGAAGATGATCCAGATCAGCATCAGGAACTCTTAGACAATCGCGGGCGACGCTTCACGCGCGAAGGTGGCGACAAAGGGTCACGCAGGCGCCTCATCTCGGAGAGCCGCTCGTCTCAAACGGAAGGCAGGACGAGGCGCGCCCGCAAGCCGCCCAGCGGCGATTTCTGCAGCGAGAGACCGCCGCCATAGAGCTTCGCCAGATCGGCGACGATCGACAGGCCCAGCCCCGAGCCCGGAATCGTCTCGTCGAGCCGCCGGCCGCGCTTCAGCACATCCGCCATCGCCTCGTTCGGCAAGCCCGGCCCGTCATCGTCGATCAGGAGCGCGATCCGCTCGAGACCGGCATCGGACGCCGGCGCAAGGCTGACCTCGACGGTCGCATCCGCCCATTTGAAGGCGTTGTCGAGCAGATTGCCCAGCATCTCCTCGAAATCCTGCTTCTCGCCGCGAAACCGGATTCCGGCCGGCACGCTGTGCGAGCCGGTGATGCCGCGCCCCTGCGAGATCTTCGAGAAGGTTCGGATCAAGGCGTCGAGCGAGGGCGCGGTCTCGGTCACCCCGCCAAGCGCGCCCGACAGCGCGGCTGCCCGGGCACGATCGAGATAATACTGAACCTGGTCGCGCATGATCGCAGCCTGCGCCTTGACCATGTCGGGCAGCGCGCCCTCCCCGGCTTCCGCCTCGTTCAGCATGATGCTGAGCGGTGTCTTCAGCGCATGGGCGAGATTGCCGACCTGGGTGCGCGCCCGCTCCAGGATTTCGCGATTGGCGTCGATGAGCTGGTTCAGTTCTCCCGCCAAGGGCGCGAGATCGGGCGGATATTGGCCTGCGATACGCGGCGCCTCGCCGGTCCGGACGGCCCCGACAGCGGTTCCCAGCCGCACCAGCGGCCGCAGGCCGAAGCGCACCTGGATGAGCGTCGAGGCGACGAGCGCAAGGCCGAGCAGGACGAAGGTCAGCGTCAGGGCGAAGCGGAAATCGCGGATATCGCCGTCGATCTCGTCGGCGGGAGCTCCGACCGCCACGGTGAAGCGGCCATCCTCGCCGACATCGATCTCACGTTCAAGGACGCGCAAGGCGCGGTCGTCCGGCCCCGAAACATAGGTTTCGCGCAGGCCCCGCGCATTGGGCGTCAATTGCTGGTCGAGCAATTTCGGCAGCTGGCTACCAACGAGCGAGCGCGAGGCGCGAATTGTCGGCTTCTCCCCGTCGAGCCGGATGATCTGCCAATACCAACCCGACAGCGGCAGGTCGAAGCGCGGCTCGCCGAGATCGCCGATCGCCTGTCGCTCCGCTTCGGGCGGCGCGGCAAGATCGGCCACGAGCTCCTTGATGTAGACGCTGAGACGCTCGTCGAAGCCGCGCTCGGCGGAGCGGCGGTAGAAGGTCGTCAGGCCGATGCCCGCCAGCATCAGCACCAGCGCGCAGCAGATCGCCGCCGAAAGGAAGAGCCGCGCGCCGAGCGAATAGCGGTGCGACTTCAACGGCATCGCGCGGGATCAGACCTTCTCGGGCGCGGCGGCGATGTAGCCGAGGCCCCGCACGGTCTCGATGACCTCGACGCCGAGCTTCTTGCGCAAGCGGCCGACGAAGACCTCGATCGTATTCGAATCCCGGTCGAAATCCTGGTCGTAGAGATGCTCGACCAATTCCGTGCGCGAGACGACGCGGCCCTGGTGATGCATCAGATAGGCGAGCAGGCGATATTCATGCGAGGTCAGCTTGACCGGGTTGCCGTCGACGACGACGCGGCTGGCACGCGTGTCGAGCCGCACCGGCCCGCAGATCAATTCGGAGGTCGCATGTCCGGCGGCGCGGCGCAGCAGGGCGCGGACGCGCGCCAAGAGTTCCTCGACATGGAAGGGCTTGACCACATAATCGTCGGCGCCGGCATCGAAGCCCGCGACCTTGTCGCTCCAGCGGTCGCGCGCCGTCAGGATCAGCACGGGCATCGTCTTGCCGACGCGGCGCCAGCCTTGCAGCACGGCGACGCCATCGACCTTCGGCAGGCCGAGGTCGAGAATGACGGCGTCATAGGGCTCGGTCTCGCCGAGATAGAGCCCTTCCTCACCGTCAAAAGCCTTGTCGACCGCATAGCCGGCATTCTCCAGCGCGGTGACGATCTGGCGGTTGAGGTCCTTGTCGTCCTCGACGACGAGCAGTCTCACGGTCGCGTACTCCTGGTTGGCAAGGATATCTGCCTCGTTAGCAAAAATATCTGCCTGATTGGCGATGATATGTGGCCCGGCCGGGCTCGAATCGCGAGGCCTCGCGCTCAACGTATGGTCGCGACCTTGCCAGATTGGCCCTCGAGCGTCACGCGGGCGACGCGCCCGTCGCGCTTCAGCGTCGTGATTACATAGACATATTCATCGCCCTGGCGGCAGAGCCGAATGCGCAAGACCTCGCCGGGCGCCGCATTGCGAGCATGGCGCGAGGCCTGCGCAGGCTGGATGACGCGCCCATCGGCGATGGCGTCGCGCATCTCCTCGGCGGAGAGGCATGAGATCGGCGTCGGGTCGTCGACCCGGACGATCGGCAGCGGGGCTGCAAGTAGCGCAAGCGCGAAGATGGGTTCAACGGGCATCATCGACATGCGCTAATCCCGGCCGACTGAACACACCATGAATACCATGGCGTGCATCGGCGCAGAGTACGTCACGCAATCGCCACCCGTCCACGTCATTCATGGCCGCGCCCGCTCACGGCGCTGATCCCCGCGATCACGAGCGCGACATCGGCCTGCGGCGATCCGAAATCGGCAAGCTCCTCCGCCGCACAATACATTCGGGGCGGGCGTCTCGAAGGATGCTCCAGGAGCACGCTGCTTAGGATCAGAACCGAGCCGCCTTCCCTTACCGGGACAGGTGCGGGGCGAGAAGCGTCACGGCGGCTGCGATTATGGGTTCAAATTGGATTGCGGGTTCAAATTGACCGGCCGCCGGGCTATCCAGCCCTCCCGACGAGTAAGGAGCGCGCCATGGGCCTCGGACGATTGATCGCAGCCTTGGGGCTGGTGCTGGGTTCGATGGCGGCTCCGCAAATGGCGGGCGCGGTGGTCGGCGGTCGCGATGGCGGCCCGGCCGCCGCATCGACCCTGATGGTGCTGAATGCGCGCGGCGGCGTCTGCTCGGGCATCGTCCTGTCGTCGCGCACCATCCTGACCGCGGCGCATTGCGCCGCTGGCGGCACGGATCTGCGCATTCACTGGAAGGAGGGCGGCAGCGACGAGCCCGTGCTGATCGCCCCGGCCAGCGTCGCCATCCACCCCGAATTCAATGGCGACGCCGTCGCCAATCGCCGGCGCTCGATCGATCTCGTGCTGCTGCGCGTCCAGGTCGCGCTGCCGGCCCGCTTCGTTCCGGCGACGCTAGTCGATGGCGACCTGCCGCGCTCCGGCTCCGCCGTGACGCTCGCCGGCTATGGCGTGACCCGCGAAGGCGAGGCCCGCACGACCGGAACCTACCGCTCGGCCGGGCTCGTCACCGTCGAGCCCTATGGCCCCGGCCGCATCCTGATCTGGGCGGCCGATTCGGCCGGCCTCGGCAAGAAGGCGGGCGCCGGCGCCTGCCAGGGCGATTCGGGCGGACCGATGACATCAGCCGATGGCGGCGTCGTCGCCGTCGCGAGCTGGTCGACCGGCCCGTCGGGCAAGAGTTGCGGCCTGTTGAGCCAGGGCGTTCTCGTCGCCCCGCAACGCGGCTGGATCGACCGGACCTTGTCGAATTGGGGTGAGAGCGCCAGCTGGACAACACGCCGCTGACGAGAGTCCCTAACAGCCTCTAGACTGGCGAGCAGCAACCCATACATTGAAGCCAGTTCCAAGCTTGGTCGCCATCATGACATTGCGCGCAATTGCACTAGCCACTGCACTCGTGGCCGCCGCCTCCCCTGCGCTCGCCGTCGTGGGTGGCACGACATCGCGGGACGCCGGCGGCATGCGAGCCTCGACCTTGCGGGTCGAGACCAGCCGCGGCGAACTCTGCTCCGGCGCGGCGATCGCGCCCGAGCTGGTCCTGACCGCCGCGCACTGCCTGATGGGCGGCGGCTCCGTCCGTATCGTCAGCCTCGACCCCCATTTTCGCGCGCGCCGACACGCCGTGATCGCCGTGCTGCCGCATCCGAGCTTCGTGCCGGGCACGACGCCGCGCACACAGCCCGGTGCCGATCTCGCGGTGCTGCGGCTGGCATCGCCGCTGCCGCCCGATATCGAGCCGCTCTCGCTCGGCGGCGGCCTCTGGCAGGGCGAGGCCGTCACCATGGCGGGCTACGGGCTTGCGATCGAGGACAACAAGGGCACGGCACGGCGCCTGCGCGAGACCCCCCTGGTCAATGCCGGCAATTACACCACGGCCAACACCGTGAAGGTCGCGGTCGACACGCAGACCAAGGGCGAAAGCCCGGGCGCCGGAGCCTGCCGCGGCGATTCCGGCGGCCCCGTGCTGCGAGGTTCGCCTGCTTCGCGCGATCTCGTCGGCATCGTCAGCTGGTCGAGCGGTCCGCTCAACTCGCGGGCCAGGCGCATCTGCGGCGGCTTCACCGCGATCACGCCGATCAACGAGCATCGCGCCTGGATCACGGAAGCCAGCGCGCGCCTGCTCGCACTCGGCGCCGGCGGACGGCAGGAAGAAGCGCCCCAGCCACCCGCCAGCTATAGCTGGTGGTTCTCGCGCTAAGCCCGTTCAGGGGCTGAGGGGCAGGCTGAATGGACATCGCGGCCTCATTCGGATTGCGGAGATAGGGCAGGATCGCGTCAGGCATGGGCGGCAATCGCCCTCGCCGGAACCCTCTGCTATGCCCGGGCGGTCGCAAATGATTTTGCTGCGAGCCTCGCATGAAACGGCGCCGGTCCGTTGCACCGCTCGGCGGCGCTGCGCTGGCGCCACTCGCGGCCTTGCGCGCCTTCCAGCTATAGTCCAGCGTTTTCAGGCACGTCCTGCGGACGATTTCGCCTCCGGGCTGAACTGGAAGCGCCGTCGTTTCGCCGCGATGCAGAATTTAGTCCGCTATGAGGCTTAGCGGAATTGACAGATCACCCATCTGGTCGATTTGTAGTGGCTGGAGCAGCTTAAAGTAAGCGCCCCGAAGCCCATACAACACGCATTCCCTTTCGGCATTTCGGCGTCTTACCATTTTCTATCGTAACCCGTTGAGCTTCCGAATTGAGGCTGCGTCCGACTGTCACTTCGTCCATGACGCGATGGGACGCCGATGCCACTCAGATCAAAAGAATTCTCCGGCGATCCGCGGTTGGAGGCCTGCGCGGTCTCTGATCCCAGCCATGTGATGCCAGGCGCCGTCGGCGATTTCGTCGGCAAGATTCAGCAGGCGCTGATCCGGCTCGGCGCTGGGGACATCGCCGCAGACGAATTGTCCAAGATGCGTTACGGACCGTCGACGACCGCCAGCGTGCGGCGTTTCAAGACAGAACGCCGCATCTTGAATTACGCCGGCCGGATCGACGATATCGTCGGCAAGAAGACAATCGCGGCGCTCGACCAGGAGCTGGCATCGATTGGCCCGACGCCCCCGCCTCCAGTTCCACCTCCGCCATCCGGGCCGCCAAGGGTATTCGTCGTCCATGACGTGCGCCTGTTCGGCTGGAAGCCGCTTGGCGATGTGCTTGAGGTCAACGGCGACACGCCGCTGCAATGGATGATCGACAACGTCATCAAGCGAGGCGATGAGGCCGGCGGCAATCTTGCGCTGAAAATCATGTCGCACGGCCTGCCCGGCTTCGTGCAATGCTGCAAGGGGGCGTTTCAACATCCGACATTGCCGGCGCGGATTGTCGATCCTGCAAAGGGCAATCTCTATATCGGCCCTGGGAAAGGCGGGATCTGCCGAACCGATCTGGCGCAGCTCGAACAATTGCGTGGCAAGGTCAGGCGCATCGAATTCCATAGCTGCCTGGTGGCGCGCATAGGAGCGTGTTCTGAGGCCAATGGCCACGTCAGCTATGACGGCAACGAATTCTGCTACCAACTTGCGCAGCGCACCGGCGCCGAAGTCGTCGCCTCCATCCATCTGCAATTTTATTGGACGGGAACACAGCCCGCCGGCATGCATTTCGGCAGCTGGAACGGCCTCAGGTTCACCTGGGGACCTGCCGGCAACATCATTGAGACAAAGCAGTTTCCATATAAGGAACTGACCGGCCCGCCGCCGCCTGGAACGCCAGCCACCTGAGCGGTGATTGTGCGAGGCCCCAAAAAGCCATCACCATTGGCCTCGCCCCCTGACACGCTTACCTCGCGGCCTATCCCGGATTGCGCAGATAGCTCAGGATCTCGTCGGGCAGCGCGTAGTCGATCTCGCGGCGAACGCTCCAGAACTCCGAGCGGGGCCGGTCCTGCGCCACCTCCTTGAAGGCCTTGGGCGTCTTTGCCTCGCGCAGCAGGCGGCGCATCTTGGCGGCGATGTCATCCTGCAGGATCGTTTCGTAGAAGCGTTTGACCGTTGCTTGCGACGCTTGCTTCAGCGGCTCGAAATTCGCCTTGCGCTCATCCGACAAAGCCGAGAGATCGCGGACGAGCCCTTCCAGCGTGGCGCGGTCGGCGGTCTCGAAACGCCCGAGCTCGCGCGACAGCGCGCTCGCCTTCTGCCAGTCGGCGGTCATCGCCGCGACGATCTCGGGACGGGCTGCGCCCGCCTTGCGGCGCTCGATCACCAGCGCGGCGAATTCGCGATAAATATCCATGAGTTCGGCGTCGAGCTGGTGGCAGCGCTTGCCGGCGGCCAAGAGCTTTGCATTGAGCTCGTCGCCCTTCCTGAACTTGTCGTCCTCGTAGTCCTTGGCGTTGATATAGGTCGAGAGCTCCTTGAAGACATCGCCGCTGGCGGCCAGCGTCTCATTCGCGCTCTTGATAGCGGGCTGCGCCTTCAGCTTCAGGGCCTCGGGCAGCGAGGCCGGGAGCGGCGGCAGGCTCTCATAAGAGCGCACGGAATACTGCATCGAGAGCACGCGCGCCCTGCGATTGCGCCAATCATCGTAGGAATTGCTGCGCCAGAGCGTCCAGGCCGCGTTGCCGCAGGCATTGCCGAGTTCGCGTAGGATCTCGAAGAGCTGATCCTCCTGCCGTTGCTCCACGCTCGGGACAGTTGGGACATTCGGGCGCGCAACAGTGCCCGGCGCGGCCTGGGCGTAGCGCATGCCGGGCGCGGATTCCGCTGCGGCCGGCCCGGCACTGAGCGCCATGCCGGCGAGCAGCAGCCAGCAGATCCGGCCGATGGGCCACATCACTCTGATCGACATCGACCGGGTCTCCGCATATTTGAACAGACAGGCTTGCGCGCATCATCCGATGCGACGTGCAGGCGGCTCAAGCCTGCTCCTTCTCCACCCATTTGATCGTCGCGGCCGGCACATATTGCTCCATCCGGTCGAGCAGGGTCGCGGGCTCGGTATCGGTCATCGCCATCGCGCGGTGGGTCTGCTTCAGGAAGCCGGCCTCGACCGTGCCGTCGAGGAAGGCCGCCAGCGGATCGTAGAAGCTAGCGATATTGAGCAGGCCCAGCGGCTTGGAGTGGATGCCGAGTTGACCCCAGGTCCAGATCTCGAACAGCTCCTCAAAGGTGCCGATACCGCCGGGCATGGCGATGAAGCCGTCCGAGAGCTCGGCCATCCGCGCCTTACGGATATGCATGGTCTCGACGACCTCGAGCCGCGTCAGGCCGTGATGGCCGACCTCCTTTTCGCGCAATGCACGCGGAATGACGCCATGAACCTCGCCGCCAGCTTCGAGCGCGGCATTGGCGACGATGCCCATCAATCCCACCGCGCCGCCGCCATAGACCAGGACGAGGCCGCGCCGGGCGATCTCGGCGCCCATGGCGCGGGCGCCCTCCGCATAGACGGGCTCATTGCCGGGATTGGACCCGCAGAAGACGCAAACCGATTTCATGAACCCAATGCCTGCAAGATGCGCGCCCAGGAGCGCTGTCCCTTATGGAAGGATGAGAGGTCGTATTTCTCGTTGGGCGAATGCACCCGGTCGTCATCGAGGCCGAAGCCGACGAGCAGCGTATCCATGCCGAGCAAGCGCTTGAAATCGCCGACCACCGGCACCGAGCCGCCCGAGCCGATCGTCACCGCCTTGCGGCCCCATTCCTCGGTCAGGGCCGCCCGCGCCTTGGTCAGCGCCGGTGAATCGGCCGGTACCGCGATTGCGGGCGAAGCGCTGTAGACGATGAACTCGGCCGAGACGTCTGCGGGCAATTGCGCGCGCACATAAGCCTGGAAGGCGGCGGCGATCTTGTCGGGGTCCTGCTTGCCGACGAGGCGGAAGGAGACCTTGGCCGAGGCCTTGGCGGCGATCACCGTCTTGGTGCCCTCGCCGGTATAACCGCCCCAGATGCCGTTGACGTCGCAGGTCGGGCGCGACTGGATCTGCTCGATCAGCATGCGGCCCTTCTCGCCGATGGAATGCTTCAGCCCGATCTGGCCGAGGAATTCCTCTTCCGTCAGTCCGAGATCGGCCCAATCGGCCTTCTGCGAATTGGACGGCTCCTCGACGCCTTCATAGAAGCCGGGAACCGTGATGCGCCCGGTCTCGTCATGCAGGCTGGCTATGATGCGCGAGAGCACATGCACCGGATTGGCGGCAGCCCCTCCGAACAGGCCCGAATGCAGGTCGCGATCGGCGCAGGAGATCGTGACCTCCTGATAGACCATGCCGCGCAGCGAGGCCGTGATCGCCGGCGTGTCGCGGTCCCACATGCCGGTGTCGCAGACCAGTGCGATATCGGCCTTGAGCTGTTCGGCGTTCTCACGGACGAAGGCCGGCAGGTTGACCGAGCCGGATTCCTCCTCGCCTTCGACCAGGATGGTGACCCCAACCGGCAGATCGCCTGTCTCGGCAATGGTGGCGCGCATCGCCTCGACGAAGGTCATGACCTGGCCCTTGTCGTCGCAGGCGCCGCGCGCAACGATGACCTTGCGGCCGGGCGCGATCTCCTTGACCACCGGCTTGAACGGCTCGGTATCCCAGAGATTCAAGGGATCGACCGGCTGCACGTCGTAATGCCCGTAGAACAGCACATGCGGCGCACCTGGCTTGGGCCGGTGCGCCAGCACGACCGGCTGGCCGGGCGTCTCGCCGAGCGAAGCCTTGAAGCCGAGCGATTCCAGATCCGCCCGCAGCCACTCCGCCGCGCGCCGGCTATCGGGCCAATAGGCCGAATCCGTCGAGATCGAGGGGATTTCGAGCCAGGACGACAGCCGCGCGAGCGAGGCGTCGAGATCGGCATCGAGACGGGAGAGAACGGCAGGAAGCTTGGACATGGCGCTCAACTGGTCTGGGGCCCTCGTCATCCGAGAGCCGATTCAGGTTGCGCCATCATGACAAGGCTTGAGGGCTGCGTCAGCCACCTAGTGAACATGACGCCCCTGCTCCGCAACCGCTGGTAACTGCCGCAGCCCTCATCCCGGGGAGCCACTCCTGAACCTCTACAGGCAGCGCGCAGGGAACCCTTCTCCCGCGAGGGGAGAAGGGAAGTTGGCGCGTCATTCTCGGGCGGAGCGCAGCGAAGACCCGAGAATCTGTCGTCCAGAGATGCTCGGGTCTAGCCCGAGCATGACGTACACACCCCTATCGCCGCCCGCCCATCATCGAGCCCAGAACCCCGCGCAGGATCGCGGTGCCGACCTGCCGGCCGATCGAGGTTGCGGCCGAGCGCGCCGCCGAGGTGATGATCTTCTCGGTCATGCTCTGCGGCAGGGCGCCGCCGCGGCTGCCCGGGCCGGTTTTCGGGCGCGGCGCGTTCGAGCCGCCGCCGAGCCAGCCGCCGATCGTGTCCAAGATGCCGCCGCCGCCCGTGGTCGAGGCTTCGACCGGAGAGCCGTCGGGCTGCAGGTTCTTGCGCTTCATCAGCTCCTCGTAAGCCGAGTCGGCGTCGATCATCGTGTCGTATTTGCCCTTGAAGCCCGAGGCGTTCATCGCCTGCTGGCGCTCCTGCACGCTGCAGGGACCGACCTGCGCCATCGGCGGGGCGATCAGCGTGCGCTCGACCATAGTCGGCGTGCCCTTGCCCTCCAGCGTCGAGGTCAGTGCCTCGCCGACGGCAAGCTGCGTGATCGCCTCCTCGGTCTTGAATTTCGGGTTCTGGCGGAAGGTTTCGGCTGCGGCGCGCACCGCCTTCTGGTCGCGCGGAGTGAAGGCGCGCAAGGCGTGCTGGACGCGGTTGCCGAGCTGGGCCAGCACCGTGTCGGGAATATCGAGCGGGTTCTGCGTGACGAAATAGACGCCGACGCCCTTCGAGCGGATCAGCCTGACCACCTGCTCGACCGCCGTCAGCAAGGCTTTCGGCGCGCCGTTGAACAGGAGATGCGCCTCGTCGAAGAAGAAGACGAGCTTGGGCTTGTCGAGATCGCCGACCTCGGGAAGCTGCTCGAACAGTTCCGAGAGCAGCCAGAGCAGGAAGGTGGCGTAGAGCCTGGGATTGGCCATCAGCTTGTCGGCCGCCATGATGTTGACGATGCCGCGGCCATCGCGGTCGGTCTTCATCAGGTCGTTGATGTCGAGCGCCGGCTCGCCGAAGAACAGATCGCCCTTCTGGTTCTCCAACACCAGCAATTGGCGCTGGATGGTGCCGACCGACTGGGCGGTGACATTGCCGTATTTCGTCGTCAGATCCGAGGCGTTCTCGGCGATGAAGGAGAGGATCGCGCGCAGATCCTTGAGATCGAGCAACAGCAGCTTCTGCTCGTCGGCGATGCGGAAGGCGATGTTGAGCACGCCCTCCTGAGTGTCGTTGAGGTCGAGCAGGCGGGCAAGCAGGAGCGGGCCCATCTCGGAAATGGTGGCGCGGACGGGGTGGCCCTGCTCGCCGAAGACGTCCCAGAACACGGTGGTGAACTGGTCGGGCTCGTACTTCACGCCGATTTCCGCGGCGCGCTTGACGAAGGCCGGCTGGGAGCTGCCGGGCGCCGCGATCCCTGACAGATCGCCCTTGATGTCGGCGGCGAAGACCGGCACGCCATTGCGGGCAAAGCCTTCCGCCATCACCTGCAGCGTCACGGTCTTGCCCGTGCCGGTCGCGCCCGTCACCAGCCCGTGGCGGTTGGCGAGCTTGAGCAGGAGGTTCTCGGCCTTCCAGCTCTTGCCGATCAGGATAGCGCCATCTTCCACCACGAGATCTGCTTTCGCCATGCCGTCCGCCTGTTGTGTTATCGAAAAGTCAGGGCAAGGGTGTAGCGAAACGCGCCAGCCGGCGGAAGCCTCAGGGGAATCGCATTTGGTTTTTTGAGCCCTCATCCTGAGGAGCAGCCGAAGGCTGCGTCTCGAAGGATGCTCCAGTTTGCTCCGGAAACGCCTTCTGGAGCATCCTTCGAGACGCACTTCCTGTGGAAGCGCTCCTCAGGATGAGGGCTGTGGGGGCACATGCGATAGCTCTGACGGAAGCCCCTGCCCGCTTGATTAGATTGTTAATATGTGAACTATCGCGCAACCGCATCGTGCCATCAAGAATGCCGCACCACCAAAGACAGGGACAAGACCCATGGACGAACTGATCTCCCGCATCATCGCGGCCTCCGGCCTCAATGAAGAGCTCGCCCGCAAGGCGATCGGCATCATTCTCGCCTTCCTGCAGAAGGAAGGCCCGCCGGCCGAGATCGGCCAGTTGATGACCTCCCTGCCCGGCGCGCAGGAGCTCGCCGATGCCGAGGGCGGCGCCAAGGGCGGGCTGATGGGCATGGTCGGCGGCCTGATGGGCGGTGGCGGCGGCGTCATGGCGCTCGGCGGCCAGTTGATGGGCGCCGGCCTCTCGATGGGCCAGATCCAGTCGGTCTCGAAGGAGATGTTCGCGGTCGGCCGCGAGAAGGCGGGCGAGGACACGATGGGCGCGATCGTCGGCGCCATTCCCGGGCTCGGCCAGTTCGTCTGAGCGATACCCTCGTGACCATCAAGCGAAGCCGCCCGGAATGGGCGGCTTTTTTGTTGGGCGGTGGGGAGTGTGCTGGCCGGCGTGGCGAGAGCCTCGGTTGGTGGAATCCGGGCATCGAGAATTGCAGGACGCACTCCCTCGTATCCGAGGGATGCAGCAAGGCCCCTCGATCGAGGTCCGAACACCGCAAGGCGCGCAAGGCTGCCGACGTTCGGCATTTCGTCCGGGGTGCCGGGCACAAAACGCGAGCTGGCGGCCTTGATTACCGCGTTACAGACGTGGTCAGGCGGGCGGAATCCGGAGGTTCGACTCCAGCCTCTGCCTGAACAGCCCTGCGACAATTGGTCTTGGCGGGAACCGCCAGCGCGATCGGGAATTCAAGCTATAGAACAAATCATGAACATAGGGAGCTTTCCTTGGCCCAGCTGTCGGTCATGCAGAAACTGGAAATACTGAGCGACGCCGCGAAATACGATGCGTCCTGCGCGTCCAGCAACACGACGAAGCGCAACTCTGTCGGGGGCAAGGGCATCGGATCGACGACCGGTTCGGGCATTTGTCACTCCTATGCGCCCGACGGTCGCTGCATCTCGCTGCTGAAGATCCTGCTGACCAATTTCTGCAGTTACGATTGCATCTTCTGCATCAACCGCTCGTCCAGCAATGTCGCGCGCGCACGTTTCTCGGTCGAGGAGGTGGTCGACCTCACCTTGAATTTCTACAGGCGCAACTACATCGAAGGACTGTTTCTGTCGTCGGGCATCATCCGCTCGCCCGACTACACCATGGCGGAGATGGTGCGGGTCGCGCAGATGCTGCGCGACCATCATGATTTCCGCGGCTACATTCATCTCAAGCTGATCCCGAGCGCGAGCCCGGACCTCGTCGCGCAGGCCGGGCTCTACGCCGACCGGGTTTCGGTCAATGTCGAGTTGCCGAGCGAAACCTCGCTCAAGCGTTTCGCTCCGGAGAAGCAGTCGCGGGACATCAGCGCGGCGATGGGCTCGCTGAAACTGCGTATCGACGAGAGCAAGGCGGAGCGCGCTGTCTCGCGCAAGGCGCCCAGCTTCTCGCCGGCGGGCCAGAGCACGCAGTTGATCGTCGGCGCCGATGGCGCGAGCGATGTCGTCATCCTGCAACGCAGCGCCCAGCTCTATGGCAGCTTCGGGCTGAGGCGGGTCTATTATTCGGCGTTCAGCCCGATCCCGGATTCGTCGGCGCAGCTACCGCTCAGCGACCCGCCGCTGATGCGTGAGCACCGGCTTTATCAAGCCGACTGGCTGACGCGTTTCTATGGCTTCGAGGTCGGCGAGATTCTCGACGACGCTTCCGGAGAGATGCTCGACCTGACGGTCGACCCAAAGCTGGCCTGGGCCTTGCGCCACCGCTCGCGCTTTCCGGTGGACGTCAACCGGGCCGATCGCGAGGCGCTGCTGCGCGTGCCGGGGCTGGGAACGCGCAGCGTCAAAGGTATCCTGGACATGCGACGGTTCCGCAGGCTGCGGCTCGAGGATGTCGCGCGGCTGGCTCGCTCGCTGCGTGTGCTGCGCAACTTCATCGTGACCGAGGACTGGCGGCCTGGTGCCTTGCTCGACAGCGAGCGACTGAAGCTGCATCTCGCACCGCAGCCTCGACAATTGGCGCTGCTTTGAATGTTCGTCGCGCGTCTCGCCGAGCCCGCGGATTTCGAAGGCTGGCGGCGGCAGGCCCGCGTGCTGGCGCAGTGGGAGATTCCGGCGGGTGACATCGTCTGGCATGTCGGCGATGAGCCGCTGGACCTGTTCGATGGCCAGGCCGTCGACGACCTTGCGCACGATCAGCATGTGCGGTTCACCGTGCCGCGCGAATTTCCCGATCTCGCCGAGCAGGTCGTCTGCCATCGCGATCCCGAGCGGTTCGGTCTGCTCTATCGGCTGTTGCTGCGCCTGAGGCAGGAGCCCGATCTGCTGAAGGTCGTGACAGATCCCGACGTCCACCGCCTCAACGCGATGGCGCGCACGGTCAGGCGCGACCTGCACAAGATGACCGCATTCGTCCGGTTCAGGGAGGTTCGCGACGCCGTGGGCGGGACGATGTTCGTCGCCTGGTTCGAGCCCGAGCATTTCATTGTCCGGCGTGTCTCAGCGTTTTTCGTGAACCGATTTTCATCGATGCGGTGGGCAATCCTGACGCCACTGGCCTCGCTGCATTGGGACGGCACGACGCTGCAGGTCGCCGAAGGCGCTGCCAGGCCCGATGCTCCCCATGAAGACGCCATGGAGGAGTATTGGCGGACCTATTACGCCAATATCTTCAATCCAGCGCGACTGAAGATCAAAGCCATGAAGGCCGAGATGCCGGAGAAGTACTGGCGGAACCTGCCGGAAGCCGCGTTGATCGCGCCACTGATTGCCGGCGCCTCACAGCGCATGTCCGCCATGGTGAAGGCCGAACCGACGCATCCCTCCGTGCGACATGCACGCTGGCAGTCGCGGCAGGAAGCGCCGGCGTACGGGACCGCCTCGGCGCCGTCGGACTGGCACCAGGCCGCAACGGCGGCGCGAAGTTGCGCCCGTTGCGACCTATGCCGGGATGCGACGCAAACCGTGTTCGGAAGCGGGCCGCTCGATGCGCCCGTAATGTTCGTCGGGGAGCAGCCAGGGGATCAGGAAGATCTGGCTGGCAAGCCTTTCGTCGGGCCCGCCGGGCAGGCTTTCGACAAAGCGATGGCGCAAGTGGGTTTCGATCGCAGGCGCGCCTATGTCACCAATGCCGTGAAGCACTTCAAGTTCACGGTGCGCGGCAAGCGGCGCATTCATGAGAGCCCGAATGCGGGTGAGATCAAGGCTTGTCGCTTCTGGCTTGGTCTCGAACGGGAATTCGTCAGGCCAAGGCTGATCGTGGCCATGGGCGCGACTGCTTTGATGTCGATATTGGGCAAGGCGACAACGATTTCGTCGGTCCGAGACCTGACAACGACCCTTGAGGACGGCACGCCGATGATCGCGACCGTGCATCCGTCCTATCTGCTGCGGCTTCCAGACGAAGCGCAAAGAGAAAAGGAAACGGCGCGTTTCGTCGCCGACCTCAACAGGGCAAAGGCAATGCTGCCCGCGCTGCTGGATCCGATTCGCTAGGGGACTGCATCAGACGCCTGGTCCCCGCCCCCGGGGCTGGGCGGCTCTTCTATTGGGCATGCCCCGTCAGGTCACCCGCCCTCATCCTGAGGAGCCGGCCTGGAATGCTGCCAATGATTTGACGGGCTTTGTCTTGCCCACCTCCGCACCGTCATCCCGCGTGGAGCAAAGCTTAGGCCCCGGATCCATCGTAGAGATCCGCCGCCCTGCGATGGACTCCGGATCGGCGCCGCTAACGCGGCTTGTCCTGGATGACACGCGCTGTGACGCAATCTGATTGCAGCCTGCCCTCATACTGACCGCCGTCAGTGCCGAGCGACGGCGTTGTGTCGCGAGCAATTCATCACGCTCTCAAGACCCAAGCGACCTGAAGATCAGCGCGGCATTGATCCCGCCGAAGGCGAAGGAGTTCGACATCGCGGACGGGATCGGCATCGCCCGGCCCTGATTGGGCAGGCAGTCGAAGTCGCATTCAGGGTCGGGAGCATCGAAATTGGCGGTCGGCGGGGCCATGCCGTTCTCGATGGCCATGATCGTCGCAATCGCCTCGAAAGCGCCGGCAGCGCCCAAAGCATGGCCGGTCACGCCCTTGGTCGAGGAGACCGGCGGCAGCGGCTGATGGCCGAAGAGGCGCTTCAAGGCCAGCGTCTCGCTCCGGTCGTTGGCGCGGGTGCCGGTGCCATGGGCGTTGACATAAGCGAGATCGCCCGCGCTCAGCCCGGCGTCAGACAGGGCCAGGCTCATCGCGCTCACCATGCCGTCAACCTTGGGCGCGACGATGTCGCCCGCATCGGCGCTGAAACCGAAGCCCGCCGCCTCGACCGCGGGGGTCAGGCCGCGGCTGCGCGCATGCGCCTCGGTCTCCAGCACGATGACGCCGGCGCCCTCGGACAGCACCAGTCCATCGCGCCCCGCAGCAAAAGGCCGGCAGAGGCTGCGCGACATGATCTTCATGGCGTCCCACGCGATCAGGGTTCCAGCTGAAAGCGGGGCCTCCGTACCGCCGGCAATGACGATGTCGGCGAGCCCGGCGCGCAGGAACTGCATCGCGATGCCGATGGCGTGGCTCGCGGAGGCGCAGGCGCTCGATGTCACGAAGCAAGGGCCGGTCGCGCCCGACATGATCGAAACCCAGCTTGCCGACGAGCTGACCATGACCTTGGGCACCGTCATCGGATGGGGACGCTTGTTCAGGTGGTAGAGCCGGGAATACTGGTCATCGACGCTGCATTGCCCGCCGGCGGAGTTGCCGAGGATGACGCCGACGCGCTCGGGGCGTGGCAGGCCGGTTCCGAGTCCCGCGGCAACAAGCGCCTGGCGCGCCGCCGCAACGGCAAACAGGGCGTTGCGGTCGCAGGCCGAGCGCGACAGCTCCAGCCCCGCCATGAAGTCTTCGCCCAGGACTTCCGCCACGCGGATGCCCTTGCCCGGCAAGGCGGAGGCTTCGCCCACGCTCGTGCGCCCCGTCAGCAGAGCTTGCCAGAAGCTGCCGGTGTCGCAACCGATGGGGGAGACGATGCCGAGGCCGGAGACGACGATCCGCGTCATATCGCCTGCTTTCATGCAGCCTGCTTTTTGGCCACGAGCTTGCCGACCTCGTCGCAGAGCTCGCCGATCGTCTTCACATCGTTGATGTTGTTGTTGGCGTTGTAGTCGATCTCGATGTTGAAATGGTCTTCGATCTTGAAGATGATCTCGACGAAATCATAGGAGTTGAAGCCGGTATCCTCGAGCAAGGTCTCGGGCCCCCAGGCAACGGGCGCGAGCTTGCCCCGGCCGCGCGATGCGTTTTCCGCGATGACCTGCTTGAGCATCTCGATGAGGACATCGATCGTGACCAGCGGCACCTCACTTGTCATGGTCTTAGTGCTTTCCTCATTCGACATCGCCCACCCGCACATTTGCTTGAGTCCGCCGGGGCCGTAAACCGTTTATCGGCTCAGCGCGCAACCGGTGCGGGCATGTGAGTGAATCCTCGGGACACTCCAGCCCTCATCCTGAGGAGCCGCGAAGTGGCGTCTCGAAGGATGAGGGCTGAAAGAATCGAGCGATATCAATTACGTCCGATCGCTTACCATCACCCGCATCGTCATTCCGGGCGTAGCGAAGCTAAGACCCGGAATCCATCGTAGGGTTCAGAGCCCTCCGATGGATTCCGGATCTGCGCCGCTGACGCGGCTTGTCCGGAATGACGGCGCGGGTGATGCCAAGTGACCGGAAGCCCTTGATAGCCCCGATTTGTTTCAGGCCGGCTCCTCAAAATGAAGGCTGGAGGTTCCAAATGCGCGCCAGGCGGCCCACCGCAAGGCGGGCCGGCTACGCGATCGGCCCGATCGGATCATCGAGATAATACCATTGCGCGAGGTGCCGCAGGATGATCGGCTCGATCCGGCTGTTGATGAAGGCGACATCGGCGAGCGCGTCGTCGCTGTCGGGATCCATGAAAAACGGTTCCTCGAAGTGAAGCTGGAACTGGACCTTCTCCAGGCGCTCGCAATAGACCACGACGAGCTGCGCGCCGGTGCGCCTGGCGAGCTTGGCGGCGAGCGCCAGATTGCCATTGAGGTGAGGCGGACGCCCGAACAGCGGCGCCATCATCGTGCCGCCGCGCTTTTCATCCGGGAACAGGGCGAGGACGCCGTTGCCCTTCAGGATGGACAAGGCGCGCAGAGCGCTCATCCGGTCGGGCGGGAGCACCTCGACGTCGAAGCCGCTGCGCGTCGCATCGGCGATGTCGCGATGGGCCGCATTCTCCGGCACCTCGGAGATCGAGGCGATGGAAACACCGATCTTCTGCATCGCCGCGGCCATCACCTCCCAATTGCCGAGATGCAGGCAGAGCGCGATGGTCGGGATCTTGCCGAGATTGGCGCGGGGGGCCTCGATGCCGACGAGTTCCATCCGCTTGGAGGAGGTCAGGCGATGGACGATGGAGAACTCGGCCATCAAGCGCCCGACATTGTCGACGAAACGCCAGACCAGCGTCTCGACTTCCGTCTCCGCCATCGCCGGAAAATGCTGCCGGATATTGGCGCGGGCCTTGCGGGCGACGTCCGGGTCGATGAAGCGGATCTTGAGCCAGGCCAAGCGGGCGCCGAGATTCGAGACGAACGCAATCGGCAAGCGCCGCATGGCGTGATGCAGCACTCGCTCCAGGGCCTGCATGGGGTATCGGTCCGTATCAAAGGGGCAGTCGAGCAGAACGCCCGACCGCGCGGAAAGCCCTCCTCCGGGCGCAATGTCGGGCGGCAGGCCGGTTCGACCCTATAGCCTCATCGGGGCGACGCTTCAAAAGCGCTGGACGCATATCGGCAGGGACAGTGGCGCTTTGTTCAGGCTGGAACTCAAGGCTGAGTGTCACATCGCTGCGGCCAGGGCGGATCGGGCACCCATGGCGCAGCGCAAATCCAGCTTGTTGGGGTTACAGCGGGGTCAAACTTGGTGAAGATCGACGCTCTCGTCATCTGAATGAAGCCGGCCGCACCATTCCAGATAGCCCTACCGCTCCCGCGCAACGCGAAAGCCGTTGGTCTGGAAGCGCACATCGAAATCATATTTGAAGCGCGAGGCCGAACGGACATACTGCGGCTCGCTGCTGAAGGAGCCGCCGCGCAATACGCGTTCCTTGCAGCCCGGCTTCACCCAGGCAGAGCCATTGGCGGGCGCGGATCTGTAGCTGTCGTTCCAGCAATCCTCGACCCATTCAGCCACGTTTCCCGACATGTCATAGAGACCGAAATCATTGGGCGGATAGGTGGCGACGGCAACCGCAGCTGTCGAGCGCGAACCATCGCAGCCCGAACAGTTGGCGCGGGCCTTTTCCATCATCTTGCCCCAGAAATAACTGGTGGCCCGGCCTGCGCGCGCGGCATATTCCCACTCGGCCTCGGTCGGCAGCCTATAGCTCTGGCCGGTCTTTTTCGACAGCCAGGCGACATATTGCTGCGTGTCCTCCCAGCTCAGGTTGCCGACCGGTCGCCTTCCCCGACCGGCGCCCCGATCGTCCGGCGCGAAGGCACAGCCTTTGGCCGCAACACAGGCATCCCATTCGTCGTAGGTCACTTCGGTGCGGCCGATATAAAACGGCTTCCTGATGGTGACGGTGTGGACAGGCGCCTCGAAGCGAAACGGTTCTGCCGACCCCATGGCGAAAGCGCCCGCTGCAATCGGAATCATCGGTGGGCACTCCGCGCAATCCTGCACCGGAGCATTGGCAGGCGCGACCGGCGCAGCGGGGGGCGCAGCAGGGGGCGGCGCCTTGCCGCTCAGACGCTCGATCCGGGCGCGCGCCTCCGCCGCATAGAGCCCGGTTGGCCAGGCATCGAGATAAATCCGAAAATCGCCGAGGTCTGTCTTGTCCTTGATCGAATTCCAGTAGCGGGTTTCGAGGCTGCCTGCGTCAGCGGCGGGCGGGGTGGCGGGCGCCTGCGCCAGAACAATCGTGCCGGGAAGGCGCGGCGCCGATGCCCCCGCGGAAGCCGGATACGGCAACAGCCAGACAATGAGGCCAAATGCGACAGCCTTTAGCCTGGATGCAGGCGTCAGATACGGAAAGCCGGAGCCCAGGATCAAATTCAATTCAGCTGCCATGGACTGCCATCTTCTGCGAAAATACCGGGAGCGGGGCAAGATTCTAAAGATCTTACAATCACCGGATCAGAGTTACCCGCGCCGCGCCGAAGTTTTTCGACATCCACTCCTGTCTCTCCTGCACCTGTCTTGCCCGCACCTGTCTACCAGCGCCGCTGCCTATGCGGCCTCACCACTCTCACTTCGATCCGCTGTGACATGACCGGCGGATCATGCGGGATATGGTCCTGATCGCCCAGCACGAGTTGCAGCGTGTGCCGGCCCGGCGCAAGCGTGATCTTCTTCTCAGTCTCACCGCGGCCGAAATGGAGATGGTTCGGATCGCTGGCAATGGGTTCCCCCAAAGCGGGCGCAGGCCGGTCGATGATGAGATGGTGATGCCCGGTGCCAGCCTTGACGACGCCTGCCGGGGCAACACCCATAGTGCGCAGTCCAAACCGGACCGTCAGGTTTGGCGGGACGACCGAGCCGTTGGGAAGGCCGATAAAATAGACCTCAGAATCCGGCAGCGACGCCGTGCGCCCTGGCGCGGTGGCCTTGTCGGACACCGTCACGTGGATCACCGCGGACATGATCGGAGGATTGTGCGGCACATGATCGTGGTCGCCGAGCAGCAGTTGCAGCGTATGCGGGCCGGGAGCGAGAACAAGCTCGGCTTCCGTCTGGCCGCGCCCGAAGTGCAGATGGCCGGGATCGCTCGGAATCGGCTCGCCTAACGCCGGCACCGGGCTGTCGATGAGAAGATGATGATGGCCGGAATTGGCTTTTGCGACCGCCGCCGGAACAACGTCTAAATTGGATGCGCCGAACTTGAGGGTGAGCTTCGGCGGAATGACCGCGCCATCCTTCAGATCCGTGAAAAAAACCACGGCATCGGGCCGGATTGGGGTGCGCGGTGTCTGCGCCTGAGCGAGCGCGGGCGTCAGGAGCAGGATCGAACAAGCTGCCAGGGCCCGCAAGGCATAACGATCCAGCATCATCCAGCTCCTTCGCAACCAGCTCGTCACAGGAGTAGCAGAACAGGAGTAGCAAAACGGCCCTGGAAAGGCAAAAATCTCCGCGCTGGCGATGATCGCCGGCATAGCCGGGATATGCTGCCGGGTGGTCTGGCGGGCCTTGCGGGCGACGACCGGGTCGATAAAGCGGATCCTGAGCCAGGCCAAGCGGGCGCCTGCCCGCCTTGCGGGATGCTCATCGGCTGGCTGACAAGCCTCAGGCGACGGTCGCTGGACGATCCTGGCTGTCGTGCCGATCTTCTAATTCCGATAGTTTGGCAACGGTGGTTAGTGAGGGACTGAAGAGTAGGAAACCGCCGTTCACCGAGCGTCACAGAGGATGGAATAATGTCGAAGAAGGTGAGCGGATTTCTTCTGGGATGCGTGGTTGCTCTGTCTGCCTGGACGACCGCAAATGCACAGGATCGGCCGGTGACGCTTTTCTCCGCCAAGCCCGGTAACCCTGTGATCGTCCCCAAATGGGCGGAGCTGGCAAAGTTTCATCCCACTGGGTGGCCGGGCAAGTGGAGCGGCACTCCGTGTGGCCAAACTGATTTACAAAGAGAAAGCCCACTTGAATTCCATCGCATACCACAGGGACCGGTCGTCGCGTTGGTGCCCTGCTGGAGTATTGGCGACGAGCTTTGGGAAGTAACCCGACAAGGTTTTGAGGTTGTGCTTCTGCCAATGCCTTCCGACTTCCCCGGTGGAGGTTTCAGCCTTAGACGGAACACTGGTCATCTCGTGTGGAAAGCGGAGGCCGGAATTTTCACAGCGACAACGTCATCCGACGCCGTCCCGCATCTGGCGCAGAGAATGACCTATATGGTCGGGCAGAGTGTCCGCAGCATACGACTGACGAAAGTCGAGAGTGCTCTGCGCACCGGATACAATCACGATAATCTCGACTGGCAGACTGAATGGGAAGCGAAACCATGGCGTGCCCAGCCCAAGGGACCGATGCTAGGTCCCTAACGGCTTGAGCTCCAACAACACCATCGGTTCTCCAGCTTCCCTCCTACCCACACCCAGTTCTTCGCATTCGCGCACGCCCCTTACGACGAACTAGGCATGGCGGTGCGCCCGCACCCATGGCAATCAGCGCTTCGCGATTGCACAATGGTAGGGCAGAGGGAGCACAAGCGCAGATGAACGCGGCCGCATCGCCAGACCTTCCTTCCTTGTCAGATCTGCCTTCATTGTCAGAGCTGCCTTTCATGAATGCCTTTCCCTCGCCCTCCCTGGAGCAATGGCGGGGGGCGGTCGACAAGGTCCTGAAGGGCGCGGATTTCGAGAAGCGGCTGGTCGGCCGCAGCGCCGATGGCATCCGCATCGAGCCGCTCTACGCCGCCGCCAGCCCGACGCGGAGGCCGCTGCGAGCTGAGGCCGGCCGCTGGCATGTCTCGGCCCGCGTCGATCATCCCGAGCCGGCGCAGGCACAAGCGCTCGCCTTGGCCGATCTCGAGGGCGGGGCGGATTCGCTCGTGCTGTCCTTCCTCGGCGCGCGCGCCGCGCGCGGCCATGGGCTCGTCGCAGGAGATGTCGCAGCGCTCAATGCAGCGCTTGACGGCGTCATGCTGGAGCTGATCCGGTTGCGGCTCGACCCGGCCCCGCAAGGCCGCGTCAATGCGCTCATGCTGGCGGCCCTGTTCGAGAAGCGCGGCATCGCGCCCGATAGCGGCGCGGTCGATTTCGGGCTCGACCCAATCGGGCTTCTGGCCAGCGAAGGCGTCTTCGCCGCGTCCTGGCCGGAGATCGGCCGCAGGCTGGCGGAGACGATCCGGGCGCTGAAGCAGCGCGGCTTCAACGGGCCGTTCCTCACCGCCGACGCCCGCCCATATCACGAGGCCGGCGCGAGCGAGGCGCAGGAGCTCGGCGCGGCGCTCGCCACGGCGGTCGCCTATCTGCGCGCGCTCGAGGCACAAGGCATGGCGCTGGATGAGGCCCGCGACGCGATCTCCTTCGTCCTCGTCGCTGATACCGACGAGTTCATCACCATCGCCAAGTTCCGCGCCGCCCGTCTGCTCTGGGAGCGCGTGCAGACAGCCTGCGGGCTCGCACCGAAGCCGATGGTCCTTCATGCCGAGACCGCCTGGCGCTCGCTGACCAGGCGCGACCCTTGGGTCAACATGCTGCGCAGCACGATCGCGACCTTCTCGGCCGGGATCGGCGGCACTGATAGCCTCACCGTCCTGCCCTTCACGGCCGCGCTCGGCCTGCCCGACGCCTTTGCCCGCCGCGTCGCGCGCAACACCCAGCTCGTGCTGCTCGAAGAGGCCAATCTCTGGCGCGTCGCCGACCCCGCCGCCGGGGCCGGCAGTTTCGAGAACCTGACCCAGGCGCTCTGCGAACAGGGCTGGAGCAAGTTCCAGGATCTCGAGCGCGAGGCAGAAGGCGGCCTGCCGGGCATCGTCTCGGCCTTGACGAACGGCCATGTCCAGGCCGGCCTCGCCCGCCAGAGAGAGGCGCGCGCCAAGGCGATCGCCACGCGCCGCGAGCCGATCACCGGCACGAGCGAATTCGCCAATCTGAAGGAGGCCCCCGTCAGCGTGCTCGATGTCGCGCCCGCCGCGCGCCGCGCAGCCCGCCCGCCTGAGACCAAGGCGAGCGCCCAGGACCAAAGCGATCTCATCGCTCAACTGGTGCAGGGCGCGGCGCGCGAGCAGGCCTTGAGCGCGCCGGAAGAGGCGCTGCGAGCCGAGCCCCTGCCCTCGCACCGGCTGGCCGAGGCATTCGAGGCCCTGCGCGACAAGGCCGATGCCTTCCCCGAGCGCCCCTCCGTCTTCCTGGCGACGCTGGGGCCGATCGCCGATTTCGCCGCGCGCGCCGGCTTCGCCCGCAACCTGTTCGAGACCGGGGGACTGGCGGCGCCAAGCCAAGATGGCTTCACCAAAGACGGTTTCAGCAAGGACGGCGCCACCAATCTTGCGGCCCTCATTGCGGCCTATCAGGCATCGGGCGCGGGCTTCGCCTGCCTCTGCGGCTCGGATGAGCGCTATGCGGCGGAGGCAACCGCAGCCGCCACGGCGCTCAGGCAAGCCGGCGCGACGATCTGGCTCGCCGGCCGGCCGGGCGAGAGCGAGGCCGCGCTCAGGGCAGCCGGCGTGACCGGCTTCATCCATGCCGGCTGCGATGTCGTCGCCCTGCTCGAAAGCGCGCTTGCCATCTTGGCATCGCCAAAATAGCGCAATTTGCTATGAACGTTGGACAGCAATGGGTGGTTCAAGCGTTGAACCACATTGTCGAACAGGAGCTCGCGGCTCTACCTTCCCGATATCCGGGCGCGCTTTGCGCGCTTCACTCAGGTGATCCGGGAAGACGGCCTTCATGCCTTGCCGTTCGGATGGGTCAAGCCGCTGGGCGACAAACTTTGGGAGCTGCGGCTGACTGGTCGCGATGGCATTGCGCGAGCAATCTATATCGCCGCCAGCGGGCGGCGCGTCGTTATCGTGCGGGCCTTCATCAAGAAAACCGAGAAGACGCCAAAACGCGAACTCGATCTGGCCCGCGAACGCGCGAAGGACGTGACATGAGAGATATTCGCGAATGGGTCGCCGAACAAATGCAGGACACCGAGTTCAAGCGTGAATATGACGCGCTTGAAGAGGAATTCGCCCTGCTGACCTCCTTGATCCGCGCCCGCACCAACGCCAGGCTGACGCAGGAAGAGCTCGCCCAGCGCATGGGCACGACTCAATCCGTGATCGCGCGGCTCGAAAGCGGCTGGGGCAAGCCCTCGACCCGGACGCTGGAGCGCTACGCCCGAGCCACGGGCACAAAGCTCAGGATCACATTGGAAGCCGCCGAGTGAGCACACCGCCCCCCATCGCCCTGACCATCGCCGGTTCCGATTCCAGCGGCGGCGCCGGCATCCAGGCCGATCTCAAGACCTTCGCGGCGCATCAGGTCTATGGCGCAAGCGTCATCGTCGCGCTGACCGCGCAGAACACGACCGGCGTCCGCGCCATCCACGCCGTGCCGGCCGATTTCGTCGCCCAGCAGCTCGATGCGGTGTTCGAGGATCTCGATGTCGCCGCCGTCAAGATCGGCATGCTGGCGACGGCGGAATTGATCGAAACCGTCGCCAACGGCCTGATCCGCCACAAGGCCCGCAACATCGTGCTCGATCCCGTGATGGTCGCGGCGTCGGGCGCGAAACTGCTGCAGGACGACGCCGTCGACGCGATCCGCCGCCATCTCTTTCCCCTGGCGACGCTGATCACCCCGAACCTGCCCGAGGCCGCCGCGCTGCTGCGCACGGGCATTGCCGAGACCGACGCGGCGATCGACGAGCAGGCCGGCAAGCTTGCCGAGCTTGGAGCCGCGAACGTTCTGATCAAGGGCGGGCACGGCACCGGTGATGTCAGCAGCGACCTGCTGCTGCTTTCCGGCGGAGCCCGCCAGCGTTTCAACGCCCCGCGCCTGGCGACGCGCAACACCCATGGCACGGGCTGCACCTTGTCGTCGGCGATCGCGGCGGGTCTCGCCAAGGGGCTCACGTTGCCCGAGGCCGTCGCCCAGGCGAAGCGCTATATCTCGGCGGCCATCGCCGCCGCCGATCAGGTTCAGGTTGGCCACGGCCACGGACCGGTGCATCATTTCCACCATTGGTGGGACCAATCCGACGGGAGACAGCCATGACCGCGATCCCGGATTTCACGACGCTGGCCTTTGCCGACGGCGCTCCCTTTGCGACGACCGCGCCCGCGACCGGCGCCGACTGGCTGACGCCGGAGGGCATTCCGGTGAAGCCGCTCTACACGGCTGTTGACCGCGACGGCCTGCCCTTCGTCGAGACGCTTCCGGGCATCGCGCCCTATCTACGCGGGCCTTATCCGACGATGTATGTCAACCAGCCCTGGACGATCCGGCAATATGCCGGCTTCTCCACGGCCGAGGATTCCAACGCCTTCTACCGGCGCAATCTTGCCGCCGGGCAGAAGGGCCTCTCGGTCGCCTTCGACCTCGCCACCCATCGCGGCTATGATTCAGACCATCCCCGCGTCGGCGGCGATGTCGGCATGGCCGGCGTCGCGATCGACTCGATCTACGACATGCGCACGCTGTTCTCAGGCATCCCGCTCGACCAGATGAGCGTCTCGATGACGATGAACGGCGCCGTCCTGCCGGTGCTGGCGCTTTATATCGTCGCGGCCGAGGAACAGGGCGTGCCGGCGGCCAAGCTTTCGGGGACCATCCAGAACGACATCCTCAAGGAGTTCATGGTCCGCAACACCTATATCTATCCGCCCACGCCCTCGATGCGGATCATCGGCGACATCTTCTCCTATACCTCGCAGAACATGCCGAAGTTCAACTCGATCTCGATCTCCGGCTATCACATGCAGGAGGCGGGAGCGACGCAGGATCTGGAGCTCGCCTACACGCTCGCCGACGGCGTCGAATATATCCGCGCCGGCCAGCGCGCCGGCCTTGGCGTCGATGTCTTCGCGCCGCGCCTGTCCTTCTTCTGGGCCATCGGCATGAACTTCTTCATGGAGGTGGCAAAGCTGCGCGCCGGCCGCCTGATCTGGGCCAAGCTGGTCAAGGATTTCGGCGCGCAGAGCGAAAAATCCCTGCCGCTGCGTACCCATTGCCAGACCTCGGGCTGGTCGCTGACGGCGCAGGACGTCTTCAATAACGTGCCACGCACCATGATCGAGGCGATGGCGGCAACCCAGGGCCACACCCAGTCGCTGCACACCAATGCGCTCGACGAGGCGCTGGCCCTGCCGACCGACTTCTCCGCCCGCATCGCCCGCAACACCCAGATCCTGCTGCAGCAGGAGAGCGGCACGAGCCGCATCATCGATCCCTGGGGCGGCTCCTATTATGTCGAGCGCCTCACCGCCGAGCTTGCGGCAAAAGCCTGGGCGCATATCCAGGAGGTCGAGGCTCTCGGCGGCATGGCCAAGGCGATCGAGGCCGGCATCCCGAAGCTGCGCATCGAGGAGGCCGCCGCCAAGACGCAGGCGCGCATCGATGGCGGCCAGCAGGCGATCATCGGCGTCAACATGTTCAAGCCTGAGAACGAGGCCATGATCGACGTGCTCAAGGTCGATAATGCCTCGGTGCGCAAGCAGCAGCTCGACAAGCTCCGCCGGCTCAAGGCGGAGCGCAATGAGGCCGATGTCCAGGCTGCGCTCACCGCGCTGACCCATGGCGCGAAGGGCGACGCCAATTTGCTCGACCTCGCGGTCAAGGCTGCGCGCGCCAAAGCCACCGTCGGTGAGATCTCGATGGCGATGGAGCAGGTCTTTGGGCGCCACCGCGCCGAGATCAAGTCGATCTCGGGCGTCTACAAGCGGGAGGTCGGCACCATGAACCCAGCCGTGACACGCGTGCAGATGATGACGGAAGCCTTCGAGGAGGCCGATGGCCGCCGGCCGCGCATCCTCGTCGCCAAGATGGGGCAGGACGGGCATGACCGCGGCCAGAAGGTGATCGCCTCGGCCTTCGCCGATCTCGGCTTCGACGTCGATATCGGGCCGCTCTTCGCGACACCCGACGAGGCGGCGCGCCAGGCAGTCGAGAACGACGTCCATATCGTCGGCGTCTCCTCGCTTGCGGCGGGCCATCTGACATTGGTGCCGGAATTGAAGCGCGCGCTCGCCAAGGCCGGCCGGCCCGACATTATGATCGTCGTCGGCGGCGTGATCCCGTCGCAGGATTTCGAAGCGCTCTACGAGGCCGGCGCAAGCGCGATTTTCCCGCCGGGAACGGTGATCGCCGACGCGGCCGAGAAGCTGCTCGAAAACCTCAATCAGCGGCTGGGCTACGCGCAAAAATCAGCCGCCGAGTAATCCCGGCGGCTGCAAATCGGTCGCGGAGTTCGGCGAGCGGTCAGTTAAACCCGCCCTGCCCCTGCCTGCCCGGCGCGGTCTCATAGGTCTGCCCCCCGGGGAGCTGCCGGCCCGGCGGCGTGTAGAAGGTACGCCCGTTCGGTAGAACCCCGGCGCGGCCCAAGCCACCGGGGCCGGCGGGCACGTTGTAACCTCGCCTATAGGCCGGCCGCTGCGGGCGGTAGGCGCGTTCGCGATAATGGCGGCGCTGGCCGTAATAAGGGCGATCATAGTCGCGCCATTGAGCTTGAGCCGAGCTCGGCGCAGCCACGCCGCCCAGGCCGACGAAGCCTACGCCGAGCACCAGCGTCGTCGCGGCTGCGATTAGGGTCTTGCGGATCATGATCGTGGTCCTCTTTTCCATCACAGAAACCTCCCGCTCGGCTCTTTTGTTCCGCTCAGCGCTGTTGTTCCACTTGGCGCTTTTGTTCCATTTGGGGAAACATGCCGCAACGCTTGCGAAGCGGCAGGCACAAGCGCGCCTGCCGCCGGAAGCTGTACGTCAGCGCCAGCCGTAACCATAGGGAGGCGGCGGCGGCGCGCGGAAGCCATGGCCTTCATATTGATGGCGCCAATAGCGCCGGCCCCAATAGCCGTGGACGACGGGCGGCGCCGGGCGCCAACCATACTCCGCACGCTGATAGCCGGGCTCATAGCGGCCATCGAAGGCGCTCGCGGATGTGATCGGCGCGAAGCTCGCAACAGCCAGCGCCGCAGCGCCGATGGCGAGGGTGGAGAGGCCGGCGAATGTACGGAACATGGTCCCTGTCCTGTCTGACGGCGAAGGACACTCCCTCGCCTGACCCGGACAGTCGCATGCCGGGGCTGAACGGGGCTTGAGGCCGCCATTCACCTGCTATTTATCCGCGCTGGCCACTCAGCCACCGGCCATCCGCTCGCGCTTCAGCAGGAGCGAGGCTGCGATCACGGCAACAGCGACCGCGCCAATCATCAAGGTGCAGGCGGCGTTGATCTCGGGGGAGACGCCGAGCCGCACGGCCGAATAGAGCCGCATCGGCAGGGTCGTCGCGCCCGGCCCGGTGGTGAAACTCGCGATCACGAGGTCGTCGAGCGAGAGCGTGAAGGCGAGCATCCAGGCTGCTGCGACCGCGGGCCAGATCAATGGCAAGGTCACGGTCCAGAAGGTTATCAGCGGCGTCGCGCCGAGATCCTGCGCCGCCTCCTCGAGCGAGCGGTCAAAGCCGACGAGCCGCGCCTGGATGACGATGCAGGCAAAACCCAGGCTGAAGGTCGCGTGGGCGATCGTCACGGTCCAGAAGCCGCGCTCGATATCTGCCGCGACGAAGAGCAGGAGCAGGGACAGGCCGGTGATGACCTCCGGCATGACGAGCGGCGCCAGCACCATGCCGGAGAACAAGGTCCGGCCGCGGAACCGGCCATGGCGCGCCAGCGCCAGGGCCGCGAGCGTGCCGAGCACTGTGGCCAGCGTCGCCGAGACGCAGCCCAGTCGCAGGCTCAGCCAGGCGGCGTCGAGCAGCGGCTCGTTGTGCATGAGCGCACCATACCAATGCGTCGAGAACCCGCCCCAGACGGTCACCAGTCGCGAGGCATTGAAGGAATAGGCGATGAGCGCCAGGATCGGCAGGTAGAGGAAGGCGAAACCGGCGACCAGCGCCAGGATGAGGCCGGGCCCGAGCCGGTTCATGCCGCCCCTCCCCGCGCGAGGCGCGCGCGCTGGAGCAACGCCAGCGGCAGGACCAGCAGGACGAGGAGTACGACCGCCACGGCCGAGGCGAGCGGCCAGTCGCGGTTGGAGAAGAACTCCGTCCACAGCGCCTTGCCGATCATGATGGTGTCGGGCCCACCCAGCAGATCGGGAATGACGAACTCACCGACCGCCGGAATGAAGACGAGCGCGCAGCCGGCGAGCACGCCGGGGATAGAAAGCGGCACCGTCACGCTCAGGAAGGCCGTCCATGGCCTGGCGCCGAGATCGGCGGCGGCCTCGAGCAGGGAGCGGTCGAGCTTTTCGAGCGTTGCGAAGAGCGGCAGCACCATGAAGGGCAGATAGGAATAGACCATGCCGATCAGCACGGCGGCCTCGGTGTTCAAGAGCCTGAGCGGTTCCTGCGTAAGGCCAAGGCCGATGAGGGCCGCATCCAGCAAGCCATCGGGCCGCAGGATGCCAATCCAGGCGTAGACGCGGATCAGGAAGGAGGTCCAGAACGGCAGGATGACGAGGACGAGCAGGGCGCCTCGCCAGCTTTTGGGAGCGGAGGCCATCGCATAGGCAAGCGGATAGCCGATCGCGAGCGCAAGCAAGGTCGTCAGGCCGGCGATGCGCAAGGAATAGAGATAGCTCTGCCAATAGAGTGTGTCGTCGGCGAGCAGGCGAAAATTGTCGAGATCGAGCGCCGCCAAGAACTCTCCGATCGCGGCAAAACCTGCGAAATGCGGCGCATAGGGCGGCAGCGCCGTATCGGCATGCGAGAACGCCATGCGCAGCACGATGGCGAAGGGCACGAGGAAAAAGGCGAGCAGCCAGAGATAGGGGATGGCCACGACGAGGCGGGCGCGCGGCGGGCGGGAGGCGGCGCTCATGACACCACCCCCTCTCTACAGCCCCCATGTGCCGCTTGCCGCGGGACGCGCGGGGAACCCCTCTCCTGTAAGGAGAGGGGCAGGGGTGAGGTGTAGGCCACTGGACCAGTCAAGCGCGGACCTCACAGCGAAGCAGCGGTGAGGTCACGGCTAAGGCATCAAACGGCCTACCCCTCACCCTGCCCTCTCCCTCCGGGAGAGGGTTCCCCGCGCCCATTCCGGTCGAAGGGAGCGTGAAATTCTTCATGGCGCCAGCGCCAACCCGGCTTCGACGTCCCAGGACAGCCAGACCACGTCGTCCCAGGCAAAGGGCCGCTCGATCCGCCTTGTGCGGTTGGCCAGCGCGACCTTCAAAAGCGTGCCGCCTTCGCCTCCGACCATGACCTGGATCATGGTGACGTCGCCGAGATAGCCGATGTCCCAGATCTCGCCCCTGACCTTGTTGAGGCATTGCGCCGGTTCGTCATGGCCGAGCGCGATCTTCTCCGGCCGCAAGCCTATGAGCAGCGCGTCGCCCGGCGCGAAGCTGCCTGCATCCTCATCCAGTTCGAGCAGGCCCGCGACAGAGCTCTCGACCCTGACGAGGTCGCCCTCGACGAGCGAGACGCGCCCCTCGAGGACATTGATGTCGCCGACGAACTCGGCGACGTAACGGTTGACCGGGGCCTCGTAGATCACATCCGGCGGGCCGATCTGGACCAGCCGGCCATGGTCCATCACCGCCATGCGGTCGGCCATCGTCATCGCCTCGTCCTGATCATGAGTGACGACCATGAAGGCCGTGCCGAGCGTGCTCTGCAGATCCATCAATTCGAATTGCGTCGCCTCACGCAGTTTACGGTCGAGCGCCGCCATGGGCTCGTCCAGCAGCAGGAGTTTTGGCCGCTTGGCGAGCGAACGGGCAAGCGCGACGCGCTGACGCTGCCCGCCGGAGAGCTGGTCGGGCCGGCGCGCGCCGAGCCCCTCCAGCTTCACCAGCGCCAGCATCTCCGTGACGCGGCTGGCGATCTCGGCCTTGGCTAAGCCCTCGCGTTTCAGCCCGTAGCCGATATTCTCGGCAACGCTGAGATGCGGAAACAGCGCATAGGACTGGAACATCATGTTGACCGGGCGCAGATGCGGCGGGACAGTGGTGATGTCGATGCCGTCGAGCAGGATCTCACCGGAATCGGGCCGCTCGAACCCCGCCAGCATCCGCATCAGCGTGGTCTTGCCGCAGCCGGAGGGGCCGAGCAGCGCAAAGAATTCGCGCGGATAGAGCGACAGCGACAAACCATCGACCGCCGTCACCGCGCCGAAGCGCTTGGTGACATTGCGGAACTCCACCAGCGGGCGCGCCTGCGGGTCGTTCCAGGGCTGGAAGGCGCGGCGCACGCTGCCCGGCGAGGCCTTGCGCATGAGAGCCGCCCCCCGCCCCATTGCCGTGCTCACTTGGCCGCGCTCACTGGGCCACGCTCACTTGCCCGTCTTGACGCGGGTCCAGAGCCGGTTGACCAGCTTTTGCGCCTTCTGGTCGTAGGGCGTGATCGTATAGAGCCGCGCCATCACGGCCTCCGACGGGTAGATGCCCGGATTGCCGCGCACCGATGCCGACAGCAAGGGCTGCGAGGCGAGGTTGCCATTGGCGTATTGAATGAAGTCCGAGTTCTTCGCCGCCATGGCCGGGCGGTTGACGAAATCGATGAAGGCCAGCGCCGCCTCGGGATTGCCGGCATCCTTGGGAATGACGAAGGAATCGAACCACATCAAGGCGCCCTCCTTCGGGATGGCATAGGCGATCTCGACCTTGTTCTTGGCCTCCTCGGCCCGCTTCTTGGCCTGCAGCACGTCGCCGGAATAACCGACGGCGAGGCAGATATCGCCATTGGCGAGCGCATTGATGTATTCCGAGGAGTGGAATTTCTGAATGTGCGGCCGGATCTTGCGCAGCAATTCGCCGGCCTTGTTGAGGTCGGCCTCGGCCTTGGAATCCGGGTTCAATCCGAGATAGCGCAGGGCTGCGGGAAACATCTCCTCGACGGCATCCAGCACATGCACGCCGCAGTTCGAGAGCTTCTTGAGCTGCTCGGGCTCGAAGATGATCTTCCAGCTGTCGATCACGGCGTCCGGCCCGAGCCGCTCCTTGATCTTGGCGACGTTGTAGCCGATGCCGGTGGTGCCCCACATGTAATCGACGGCGTATTTGTTGCCGGGATCGTATTTGGCGAGCCGCCCTTGAATCTCCGGCCAGGCGTTTTTCAGATTCGGAACCTTGTTGGCGTCGATCGGCGCATAAAGCCCGAGCGGGATGTGGCGCGGCAGGAAGGAGGCGGTGACCACGATCAGGTCATAGCCGGTCTTGCCGGCGAGCAGCTTGGTCTCGACCGTCTCCATCTGGTCGAAGGTGTCGTAGACGACGGTGATCCCGGTTTCCTTCTTGAAGGCGTCGAGCACCTCGGGGTCGACATAGTCGGACCAGTTATAGATCCGCAGCTCCTTGTTCTGCGCGTTTGCAGCGCCCCCAGCGAGAAGCGCGAGCCCCATCGCCGCGCCCGAAAGAGCTCCCCTCAGCCAACCGCACGCCGTCATCGAAACCCGACTCCCCCTTGTCGCAATCGCCGCGCAAGCTAGCAGCTTGCTCGCGCGCCTCAAGTCATTGTGATCGTGGCATGACGCGCAGTCGTCTTACCCGTGGCCTTGCGATGCAACATGGCGGCCACATATCCTGCCGCATGCGTCACCTGCGCCGCTTCGTCACGCTTTTTGCGATCCTGTTCCTGCTGCCGGTTGCGACCCATGCCGCCTGGTGGTCGCTACAGGCCAATGCCGGCGACTGGCGCGGGGCCGACTGGTCGAGCGCCAGGCTCTTGCCGACTGCCGCAAGCGAGCCGGAGGCGGTGGTCCATGTCTTCGCCGCCCGCGTCGGGCGCTGGCGCGGCATCTTCGCGCATCATTCCTGGATCGTGGTGAAGGAGAAGGGCGCGCGCACCTATACCCGCTTCGATGTCGTCGGCTGGGGCACGCCGGTGCGCGTCAACCTGCGCGAGGCCGATGGCCGCTGGTTCGGCAACGCGCCCGAGCCCGTCGCCGAAATCCGAGGCGAGCAAGCCGAACGCATGATCCCGCGCATCCGCGCCGCCGTCGCCGATTACGCCTATCCCGCGCCGGGCAGCTATCTCGCCTGGCCGGGACCGAACTCGAACAGCTTCGTCCAGCATGTGCTGGCCGAGGTGCCCGAGCTCGCCCAAGCCCTGCCGCCGACGGCGATCGGCAAGGATTGGCGCGATGAGGGGCTCTTCGCCGGGCTCACCCCGAGCCGCACCGGCGTGCAGGCCTCGCTTTATGGCCTCGCCGGCGTGACGCTGGGCTGGGTCGAAGGCGTGGAGGTCAACCTACTCGGCCTCGTCGCCGGCCTCGACCTGCGCCACCCCGCCCTCAAGCTGCCGGGCTGGGGACGGGTGGGTTTTTAGGGCCCAAGCTCGGAAACACCGCGTCATTCCAGGCGAAGCGGAGACGCGGGATCCCAAGCGCGTCATGGTCGGGCTTGACCCGCCCATCTCGTAAACCAGAGCGCTCTGGTCAGGAGATTCTCTGGTCATGAGATTCTCGGGGCAAGCCCGAGAATGACGCCCTCCAGGCGCCAGCGCGCTTGCGCAGCCCTATGACGCATGGTTAGTTTCGGCCCGTTGCCAACCGAAGCTGGCCGGCTCCGAGACCGGCAGCCTGCAATGACGGAGCGATTGCATGCCGTGGCCTGATCTGACGATCGGCGGGCGCGATCAGCCCTCCTGGATCATCAAGCCGCGCGCCGATGCGCGGGCGCATCTGGCGGTCGTCTCGGACCAGCCCACAGCCAAAGGCCAGCCCGTGGTCAAGGAGCAGCGCCCACCACCCTGGCTGGAAGAGCGGGCGCTCGATTTCGCGGCTTTCGGCCGGCAATTGAACAAGGCCTTGGCGGGCCACGCTCCGATCGACGCCAAGGCCTGGCTGGCGCTGGTCGAGACCGTGCCTTGGGCGCTTCAGGACTATGTCTGGCGGGCAGCCGACATCCGCCTGGGCAAGGCGGCCAAGGCCGCGCTGCGCAGGCGCGACAACCGGGTGCTATACGAGCAGATCGAGGCGGTGCGGCTGTGCAGGCCCGATGGCGGCAAGCTCTATTTTCAGACGCCGAAACAGGAATTCGACGCATACGCCGCCGTGTTCCGGCGTTTCGCCAGCCCGATGGCGCGCGCCTACTTCAAGGGTGGCATGGTCTCGCTGTTGTCCCTGCGCAATGAAACGAGCACGCTCGCCCATCACGGCGAGGGCTCCTATGACGACAGGCTCGTCGTCCTGCGCAGAATCGGGTCGACAGGGATGTCGACGATCTTTCCGATCTGCACCGAGCCCGGCGCCCAGTATTCGCAACGCGCCGCCGGCAAGCCGGGCGGCGGCCGGCAGGACCAGCGCTATGGCGGCGTGCATTTCAACAAGATCGACGGCGAAGACGGCAACAACGACAAGATCAAGGATCTCGGCCGGCTGATCGAGGGCACCTATCACTATTACGAGAAGCCGAACGGCCACGTCGGCGCCCGCGCCTTCCAGACCAAGATCACCCAGGTCGTCGAGCGCGACACCGATGGCGACGGGCGCTTCACCACTGCCGACCCAAACCGGATCGACGCCAGGAAGGCCGGCACCTCGATGTTTATCCACCAGGGCGGCAAGGACAGCGTGCTCGAGCCCGACACCTGGTCCGCCGGCTGCCAGACCATCCCGACGAACCGCTACAAGGCGTTCCTGGCGACGGTCGGAAAGCCGGCTTCGCTGTTCTACGTGCTCGTCAACGCGGCGCGCTGAGGCCATGCCTGCTGAGGCCATGCCCATGCCGCCGGTCCGAAAGAGCTTTCCGGTGCTGCCCGCGGCCGTCATCGCCTCGGTCTGGTCGGTCGTGGCGGCCGGCGCCCAGGAGCGCCCGATCGAGGCCCCGCCGGGAGAGGCCGCCTGCGCGATCGGCGCCTTCGTCACCGAGACCGATCCCGCTGGCCTCAATGTTCGCTCGGGGCCGGGAACGGGCTTCGGCATCGTCGGGCGGCTGCCACCCGTGACGCTCAGCAAGGAGATTGATGGGCTCTCCGTCATGGTCGAGGTCGAGATCACGGCCAGCGCCAAGGGCTGGTTCCGCATCCGCAACGCCCGCGACAACGCGCAACTGACCGGCGCGGCGGAGCGGGCGATGTATGGCGGGCGGGGCTGGGTCAGCGGCCAGAAGCTGACCGTCAAGACACAAAGCCCGGCCGGGCGGGCTCAACCCAGCGAGAAGGCCGCCATCGTGCTTGGCACCGAAACCGGGCTGACGCTCGACAATGACGGCTTGCGAGCGGTGGGACGGCTGATCGGCTGCCAGGGCAAATGGGCCCTGGTCGAGTTCGGCCCCCTGCCCGCTGGCGACGCGCTGGGGCAGCGGCTCGACATCGCGCCGGCCGCGCAGAGCGGGCTGCCGCAAGGCCGCTTCCGGGCCTGGCTCAACCAGATCTGCGCGATTCAGGAAACCAGCTGCAGCGGGTTCTGAAGCCGCTGCTCGCGAGAGCAGGATGCGAAAAAGTGGGAACCGGTTTTTCGCATTGATCCTGCTCTAACTCTTGGATGAGAGACGGATTCAGATTTCAGATGGGATCACGAAGTGACCCCGTCTGAAATCATCCGGCTCTAGCGCCTCAGACCGCCTCCAGCGCCTGCGCCAGATCCGAGATCAAATCCTCGATGTTCTCGATACCGACCGAGATGCGGATCAGCGCATCGGTCAGACCGATCTCTTCGCGCAATTCCTTCGCCACGCCCGAATGCGTCATCGCGGCGGGATGCGAGACCAGCGTCTCGGTGCCGCCAAGCGAAACCGCGAGCTTCATGATCTGGAGGTTGTCGAGCAGCGCGAAGGCCTCCTTCTCGCCGCCCTTGACGTCGAAGGCGAAGGTCGAGCCGGCGGCGGTGCATTGCCGGTCGAACACCGCCTTGCGCGGGTCGCCGTCCCGGAGATCGCCGAGGTAGTGCACCTTGGCCACCTTCGGGTGGCTGGAGAGATACTCCGCCACCAGCTTGGCGTTCTCATTGGCGCGGCTCATGCGGATATCGAGCGTCTCCAGCGAGCGCATCAGCATCCAGCAGGAGTTCGGGTCGAGCTGGGTGCCGAGCGAACCGCGCCAGCTCTTGACCTGCCGCACCAGCGCGTCCGAGCCGCTGATCGAGCCGCCGACGAGATCGCTGTGACCGCCGACATATTTGGTCAGCGAGAGCAGCGAGAGATCGGCGCCCTGCTTCAAGGGCTTCTGGTATTTCGGGCCGAGCATGGTGTTGTCGACCACGACCGGCGGGCGATGGCCCTGGGATTTCTCCAGCTCATCGGCGATCATGGCGCAGGCGGCGAGATCGACCAGCCCGTTGGTCGGGTTCGCCGGCGTCTCGACCAGAATCATGCCGACGCGGCCCTTGGCAGCGGCCGCCTTGGCGGTTTCGCGCATCTGCGCGATGTCGAGCCCATCAGTGAAGCCGAAGGGGGTGACGCCGAAGGCGCCCATCTGGTTCTTCAGCAGCGTCTCGGTGCCGCCATAGAGCGGGCGCGAATGAATGACGGTGTCGCCGGGGCGCAGGAAGGCGAAGCAGGTCGTGGCGATCGCGGCCATGCCGCTGGCGAAGACGGCGCATTTCTCGGCCTCGTCCCAGATCGCCAGGCGATCCTCGAGGATCTCCATATTGGGGTGGTTGAAGCGCGAATAGACCAGGCCGGGCTTTTCACCGGGCTTGGGCTTGCGCCGGCCGGAGGTGAAGTCGAAGAAATCCTTGCCCTGCTGGGCGTTCTCGAAAACGAAGGTCGAGGTCAGGAAGATCGGCGGCTTGAGCGAGCCTTCCGACATCGCCGGCGAATAGCCGAAGCCCATCATCAGCGTCTCCGGATGGAGCTTGCGGTTGGCGATCCGGTCCTTGTGATAGCTGTCTTCGCTCATCGATTATGTCCTCCGCGGCGGCACGGTTCGCCCATGGCTCGTGAGCGTCAGGTTACGCCTTTCGCGGCGGCATTGCATGACCGATCATCATTGCCGTAAAGGCCCTCGATGCAGCTTTCTGCCAATGTTGAGCCGAACGGGAGCAGACCATGCTCGATTCCATCGATCGCCGTATCCTCGCCGTGCTGCAGGAGGATGGCCGCATCACCAATCAGGAGCTGTCCGAGAAGGTCGGGCTTTCGCCGACGCCCTGCCTGCGCCGATTGAAGCGGCTGGAGGAGACCGGCGTCGTCAAGGGCTATGCCGCGATCGTCGATCCCAAGGCTTATGGCCTGCCCTTCAGCGTCTTCGTCTCGGTGCGCCTGTCGCAGCAGACGCAGGAGAACATCTCCGAATTCGAAAAGGCGGTCGAAAGCTGGAGCGAGGTCACCGAATGCTATCTGATGACCGGCAGCCAGGATTACCATCTGCGCGTCCTGACCGACGGCATCGAGGGTTATGAGCGCTTCCTGAAACAGAAGGTGACGCGCCTGAAATGCATCCAGTCGGTCGAATCCAATTTCGCCCTGGCCACCATCAAGAAGCGCAACGGCCTGCCGCCGCTTTAGGTCACATACTCATAAACGGGATTCCCTGCGGGACTGAGTTCTGATTCATTGATCTCAGCCTTGGAGGTTGAGATGGCTCGCTTTGACCTGAC